>NZ_CABFMN010000093.1 GCF_901875635.1 Xylophilus ampelinus
TGCCTGCGCTGCCGGGCGGCGCGCCTGCCGCGCCGCTGAAGTTCATCACCGCCAGCGACGCCGTGGGCACCGTGCGCATGGTGCCGATCGACGAGGTCCTCTACTTCGAGGCGGCGGACAAGTACATCCGCGTGCTCACCGCCACGCAGGAGCACCTGATCCGCACACCGCTCAAGCAGCTGCTGCCGCAGCTCGACCCGCAGGTGTTCTGGCAGGTGCACCGCGCGGTGGTGGTGCGCGCCAGCGCCATCGAGCAGGTGCAGCGCGACGAGGCCGGCAAGCTGCACCTGAGCCTGCGCGGGCGGCCGGGCGAGGACATCGTCGTCAGCCGCCTCTACGCGCACCTGTTCAAGGCGATGTGAGCCGCAAAAAAGAAGGCCGTCCCCGCTTGCGCGGGGACGGCCTGTTCAGCCCGGAAGTCGGCGAGAGCCTTGGAATCCCTCGCCCTGGCGCGCCAGTCGGTGGTCGACCCTCGTTGCTCGTGAGTGAGGCGCGCCTGGCTCGGGCTCAACCTTAACGCCAGTGATGATGGCGGTAGTAGCCAGGCGCCGGCCGGTAGTAGGGACGGGGACCGTAGTACGGACGGGGGCCGTAATACACCGGCGGCGGCGGCGCGTAGTACACCGGGGCCGGGCGGTAGTACACCGGAGGCGGCGGCGCCACGTACACCGGGGCCGGCGCGTAGTACCCGGGATTGCCCACGCCGACCGCCACGCCCGGTGCGCTGATGCCGACCGACCAGCCCACCTGTGCGCTCGCCGTACCGGCGGCAAACAAGGCACCGGCCGCAACGGCACCGGCTGCGGCCCACTTGAAGAATGTCGAACGTGTCATGTTGGTTCTCCTTGAACAGAGGCGGCTCGGGGTGGGACACCTGTCCCAGACGATCTGCCCATGTGCGTATTGAACGCGTCAGTTGTAAATCAGGATCACGCGGCTCGGTGAAGATCGTTACCAAAAGTGAACCGACCCCCAGCCTTTCGTGAAATTCTGCGCCGGCCCGACCACTTGCGCCAGCCCGCCTGCGCCCCAGGTGAGAGTAGGCACCGACCCATAGAATTCCCCAATGACCTCCCCCAACGCCAAAACCGGCGGTAACAAAGAACATCCCGAGGCGGCCGCGCCGGCCGCACCGAGCAACTTCCTGCGCCACGTCATCGAGCACGACATCGCCGAAGGCACCTACGCCACCCGCCGCTGGGGCGGCTCGCCGGGCGACGGCCCGCACCACCAGGCCGGCATGCCCGACCCTGCCAAGATCCGCACCCGCTTCCCGCCTGAGCCCAACGGATATCTGCACATCGGCCACGCCAAGAGCATCTGGCTGAACTTCGAGCTGGCCAAGGAATACGGCGGCGTGTGCCACCTGCGCTTCGACGACACCAACCCCGAGAAGGAAGAGCAGGAGTACGTCGACGCCATCCGCGAAGCCATCGCCTGGATGGGCTACGAAACCCTGCTGGCCGACGACCCGGTGCACCGCGGCACGATGCGCGAGCACGAGTACTTCGCCAGCAACTACTTCGACTTCATGTACCGCGCGGCCGAGTACCTGGTGACGGCCGGCCACGCCTACGTCGACGAGCAGACGCCCGAGGAAATGCGCGCCAACCGCGGCGACTTCGGCAAGCCCGGCACCGACAGCCCGTACCGCAGCCGCACGCCCGAAGAGAACCTGGCGCGCCTGCGCCAGATGAAGAACGGCGAACTGCCCGACGGCGCCGCCGTGCTGCGCGCCAAGATCGACATGGCGAGCCCCAACATCAACCTGCGCGACCCCACGCTGTACCGCATCCGCCGCGCCACGCACCACAACACCGGCGACCGGTGGTGCATCTACCCCATGTACACCTTCGCGCACCCCATCGAGGACGCGCTGGAGCAGATCACCCATTCGATCTGCACGCTGGAGTTCGAGGACCAGCGGCCGTTTTACGACTGGCTGATGGATCGTCTGTGCGAAGGCGGTTTGCTCGTCGCCCCGCCGCCGCACCAGTACGAGTTTGCGCGCCTCAACGTCACCCACGTCATCACCAGCAAGCGCAAGCTGCGCCAGTTGGTGGAGGAAGGCCACGTCGACGGCTGGGACGACCCCCGCATGCCCACCCTGGCCGGCCTGCGCCGCCGCGGCTACACGCCCGAGGCGCTGAAACTGTTCTGCGAGCGCAGCGGCACGACCAAGACCGGCGGCGCCTGGACCGAATATGCGGCGCTGGAAGCGGCGCTGCGCGACACGCTGGACCCGATCGCGCCGCGGGCGATGGCGGTGTTGGACCCGGTCAAGCTCGTCATCACCAACTGGGGCGAACTGATGGGCGGCGACGACGTGTTGGACGACTGCACGGCGCCTGTGCACCCGCACCACCCCGAGATGGGCGAACGCCATTTCAAGATCGGCCGCGAGGTCTGGATCGAACGCACCGACTACGAAGACGTGCCGCCCAAGGGCTTCAACCGCTTGTTCCCGGCATACACCAATGCCAGCGGCCAAGCGATCGCTGCCAGCAAGGTGCGGCTGAAGTACGGGCACATCATCGAGTGCACGGGCGCCACGCGCGATGCCGACGGCAAGCTGGTGGAAGTGCAAGCCAAGCTGGTGCCCGACACCAAGAGCGGCACGCCGGGTGCGGATGCGGTGAAGGTGAAGGGGAACATCACCTGGGTGGCGGTGGCGGATGCGGTGCCGGCTGAGGTGCGCTTATATGAGAGGCTGTTTGCGGCAGCGCAGCCGGGGAGCGGTGAATTGCTAGATGAGCTGAACCGCAATAGCCTGGAGACGCGTTCAGCGTATGTGGAGCCATCATTGGCAGATGCTGCGTGGGGCAGCATTGGTTTTCAGTTCGAGCGACATGGATACTTTGTGATTGATGCAAAGGCCGATGCGAGCGACGCGCGGGTGTTTAATCGGGCTGCCGGTATGCGCGATAGTTGGGGGCGCTAAAAATCGTGCTCTAGTTAGACGTAGGAGGAGACATATGCAATTGATCACTGCAATTCAGATTGCAAAATTCAGATCTATAGACAATCTCAATCTTCCTGAAATCGGTGATTTCTCGGTGTTCGCCGGCTTGAACAACTCAGGAAAATCCAATATCTTGAGAGCGCTCTATCTCTTTTTCTCCAACGAAGTTGAGCCGAATGTTCCGTTGAATTTTGCAACCGATTTTCATCGACGAGACTTATCCTCCAAAAAGCGAAAACGTATCAGCGTTCAAATCACATTTGCGCTGCCGCCCTCATTTAAATTCAGAAAAGGCTTGGAGTCCACCGAGCAGTTGTTAACCAGAAATTTCAGCTTGAAAAAAGAATGGGGGCCTGAAGATAGCGCGCCCGAGTATTTTCTCAATGACTCAAATACTCCAGCGAGTCTTGAGGACGGTAGAAAGATTGAGAATTTTCTGCGACTTGTATCTGTTCGGTACATTCCGAACAGAGTCGTGCCAACTGAACTGATAAGCCGGGAGCATCAAGCTTTACGCGATGTATTAGTACGACGCCTATCTAAACTGCAGGGACCGTCGACCCAATTATTTGATGCAATCAAGCAAACCTCCAAAGACTTGCTTGTTGATTTGTCCAAGCAGATGCAACAAGCCTCCCCTGATCTCGAAACTGTTTCTCTATCCACTGCAGATGGGCTTGCTGATCTTGCATTTAAGTTTGGATACCAACTGCTAGAGGGCGGCGCATACACTTCTGAGCATGAACAAGGCTCAGGCATTCAAAGCCTGCTGATGTTTCGAACGCTAAGCCTAATCGATCAGGATTATTTCAAGCAGTTTGGATGGAAGCAGGCATCACTCTGGCTCGTTGAGGAGCCGGAATCGTCGCTGCACACTTCGTTAGAAGCCCAAGTGGCATACTTTCTAAGGAACCTCAGCACACGACCCGATGGCCGACTTCAAGCTATAGCCTCGACCCACTCAGACTTGCAAATTCAATACAGCACAAAGTCTTATCTAGTTTCAAAGAAGTTAGCCGCAAAAAATCAGATCTCCACTACTGCAGACTTACTTCCACAGCGGGAGCTTCTCAAGAAGGCAGCAAAATTTGGAGTCACCCGATGGGTTGACCCGATCCTCTTCCATCCACTTGAGCACGTAGTCTTGGTAGAAGGAAAGTATGATAAAGATTTTATAGACGCATGCAATAAAATTCTAGGAATACTGCCGAAATACCGCGTTTTTACCCTTGAGGAACTTGAAGAGGATCAGTCTAAAGGTGGAATTGATAGCTTAATCCAGTATGTCAAAAGTCGCGCAGAAATAATAAAATCTCGGAATGTTTCAGCAGGCGTTTTTCTTTTGGCGGACTGGGACGCGGCGAAGAAAGAGTCCACATTCCAGAACATTTTCAAGGGAAGCGATCCTTTTAAGTTCCTAGCGTGGGATGCTAAAGAAGCAAACCCTTTGCTGGACACAACGTTTCGCGGCATCGAGCGATTCATGCATGACCGAATAATCGATGCAGCCAACAATGCCTGTGGAATGCCAGCGGGCACAAAGGCTTCTGGCGTCCGCATGATATCTTCCGAGGATTTTGGTCGTTTCAAGAAAAGCGCGAACGCCATCGTGAATGGGGGGGTGCAAGGAGACGACGCAGAATACGCAACTCCGATGCTGCTGCGTCTATCCGCATTGACAAGCGCGTAGCTTTCCCGACAAACTGGTTAATAACCAATTTGCAAGCTGTGCTTTTGGCGATAGCAAAAAATCGCCTAATTTCACGCTGACTTGCTCAGTTTGCGCTTCGAACTTGGGCTAGTCGACGCGCGCGAGCGCGAGGTCTACGGCGACGGCGACCAATAGACGATCGGCTGCAATATTGACAGCTGATCAAGGTTCTTCAGCTCCTATAGTGCGTTGCCGAGAGCAACAACTATCAACGGAGACGTAATGCACCACCTGCACATGCCCACCCAAGCGCCCAAACGTCGCGAGAGCCACCGCACTATCACCTTGATCGGCGTTGTGATGGCCTCTGCGGCCGCCCTGTTCGCCGGCTGCGCCACCAATCCACCCCCAGCCGTCCCCCCCGGCTCTCCGCCCATCGGCACCGCCCCGCTCGCCTGCGCCGACCTGGCCACGCTCACCGTCCCCGCCTCCGCCATCGGCCTCCCCACCCGCGGCGCCAAGGTCACGTCGGCCACGGTGGTCGCCCCCGGCGGCACGGGCGCCGCGGCGCTGCCCGAGTACTGCAAGGTGCTGGCCGACATTGCTTCCATCGATCCCTCGGCGCCGGCCATCAAGCTCGAGCTGGACCTGCCGACGCAGTGGAACCGCAAGTTCCTGATGTTCGGCGGCGGCGGCTACAACGGCCTGATCCGGCTGCCGCCCAACGGCAACGTGCCGGCCGGGCCGGCCGACCAGCCGTACCCGTTGGGGCGCGGCTACGCCACCGTGGTCAGCGACTCGGGCCACCAGGCGGGGCCGATGGGCGCGCTGGACGGCTCCTTCGGCGTCAACGACGAGGCGGTGCGCAACTTCTCGCGCGACGCGCTGAAGAAGACGCGCGACGTGGCGATCGCCCTGCTGCGCCAGCGCTATGCGGTGGCGCGCCCGGAGCGGGCGTACTTCGCGGGCGGCTCGACGGGCGGGCGCGAGGCGTTGGCCGTCATTCAGAACTGGCCCGATGACTGGAACGGCGCGATCGCGCTGTACCCGGCCGGCGCGGCCGCAAGCCTCGACCTGCAGTTCGGCCGCATCTCGCAGGCGCTGGCGCGCCCAGGCGCGTACCCCAACGCGGCCAAGCGCAAGCGGCTCTTCGACGCGGCGCTGCAGGCCTGCGACCAACTGGACGGCGTGAAGGACGGGGTCATCGGCGCGACGCGCGCCTGCCAAGCCAGCTTCGACCCGGCCACGGCGACGGTGGACGGCGCGCCGCTGCGCTGCGCCAACGGCGTGGAGGGCGGCGACCGCTGCCTGTCCGACGCGCAGATCGCCGCGCTCAAGGTGTACGACACGCCCATCCGCTTCGGCTACCCGGTGGCCAGCGGCGAGACCGGGTATCCCGGCTTCAACCTCTGGGGCTCCGACCTCGGCATGGACGGCCCGCTGCCGGCCCAGGCCACGGTGACGACGCTGGCCCTGGGCAGCGAGCAGCCCGCATCGCCGATGCCGCCCAAGGCGCCTTTCGGCCCCGCCTTCTGGGACCAGTGGGCGCGCTTCTTCGTCACGCGCGATCCGGCCTTCAATTCGATGACGCTCGACCCCACGCAGCCGGGCCGCTGGCAGGCGCGCATCAGCGAGCTCACCGCCCTGCAGGACATCAACCAAACCGACCTGGGCGCCTTCCAGTCGCGTGGCGGCAAGCTGCTGATGGCGCACGGCACCAACGACGTGCTGGTGAGCACCCGCGCCAGCGAGGACTACTTCCAGCGGCTGAAGAAGACGATGGGCGCCGACCGCGTCGATGCCTTCGTGCGCTACTACGAGATCCCGGGCTACGGGCACGCCGTGAGCACGACCTTCAACGCCGCCTGGGATTCGCTCACCACGCTGGAAAACTGGGTCGAACGCGGCATCGCCCCGCCGCCGCAGACTGTGGCCGACACACTGGGCGTGCCGGGGCGCACGCGGCCACTGTGCCCGTATCCCGGCTACCCGCGCTACAACGGCAGCGGGGACGTGAACCGGGCAGCGAGTTTCAGCTGCGCGCAGCCTTGAGCGCCCGATTGCTATCTTTTTGAGAGCTGCTTGCGCTGGCGCTGTGGGCGCTGGCGGCCAATTTGGCTTTAGAAAACGTCGCTGCGGCGTCCGCTGGCGCGGCCGACGAGGTGTTCAGCGCTTCACACTGCAATGCAGGGGTGCACGGCTGCCCACCGTCCAGGTCCCGTCGTCGCCCTTGCCGCGAAGCTCGTAGCGCGGCGTGGCGTAGATGAAGCCCGAGCCCGAGCGCTGTTGCAGCAGGTCGACCTGCATGCGGGGCCGGCCGGGCAGCGTGACGCGTGCGATGTTGCCGGCAAAGCGCACCCGCAGCGTGCTGCCGTCGTCGCAAGCGTAGACGGCGGTGATGGCCTTGGCGGGTGCTGCGGTGGCCAGGGGGGCTGCGGCCGACAGTGCCGAGGCTGTGGCACCGTACAGCGCGATGGCAGCAGGACAAATCGCAACGCGATGCATGGGTCGGCTCCTTGGCGACGGCTCCGGACGTGGATGCCTGAAATGCGATGCTAGCGACGATCCACCGCCCAGCCATTCGTCTGTGTTGCCATGCCAAGCGCCCCACTGCCAGCCTCCGACTCACGCATCGAAGCGCGGCTGCGCTCCGCCCAGCGCGCCGCCTTCCGTCAACTTGCCGAAGACACCCCCGGCATCGACCGCGAGGCCTACGAGGCCGTCGGCCGCGACTGGCGCGAGCCGATCATCGGCCTGGGCCCGCGTGACGCAGGGCTGTGCATCTTCGGCCGCGACCCGGGGCGAACGGAGGTCGAACACGCCCAACCTTTCGTCGGCAAGGGCGGGCAGCTGGTGCGTGCGGCGCTGTACCGGCATCGGCATGGGGCCGACGCGGTGGTGCCGGACTTCGCCGCCTCGGTCGCGGCCGGGCGCGAGGTGTTCTGGCTCAACACCGTGCCCTACAAGCCGGTGGGCAACCGCGCGTGGTCGATGGCAGTGAAGCGGCGCTTCCAGCCCTTCATGGCCGAGTTGCTGTTCGGCGCATGGCAGGGCCGCGATGGCGAGCGCACCGTGATCGCGCTGGGGCGCGAGGCCTTCTTCTGGTTCGGCATCGGGCAGCCGGCCGAGGTGGGCGCGGCGCTCGGCGCCTTCTGGGCGCAGGGCGATGCGCGCTACCGGCGCACGCTGCGAATCGACTACTGCGCGGGAGATGCGACGCATGCGATCACGCTGGCGCCGATGCCTCACCCCTCGCCGGCGAACGCGGTGTGGTTCGCCCGCTTTCCGGCGCTGATGGACGAGCGATTGAGCGCGCTATCGAATTCGTAGCTGCTGGCGTAGGCGGGACGGGCGCTACGGGCGGATTTCGCCTGAAGCTTGTCGCTGAGAAACGGATGATCTGAGCCGTAATCCTGCCAATTCGAATCATTTTTTGATCCGAATTCTTTAGAATGCGGCGCATGTCCACCCAACGGCCCCGCTACATCTGGCAATTGCCCGACTGGCCGAGCCTGCACTTCGACTTCACTACCGCCGGTCCTGCGCTCCTGCGGGCGCGTGAGCGCAAAGGCATCGCCCAGGGCATGGCGCGGGCCATCGGCCTCGATCGGGTCGACGAGGTTTCACACGAGTTGTGGATGCAGGAGGCCATGTCCACCGCGGCCATCGAGGGCGAATCGCTGGACCTTGCGGCCGTGCGCTCGTCGGTGCTGCGGCACCTGGGCGGCGAGAGCGGCGGGCCGGTCGAGCGCCACGTCGACGGGCTGGTCGAGGTGATTCAGGACGCGACGCTCAACCACGCCGAGCCGCTGGATGCGGACCGGCTCTGCCGCTGGCAGTCGGCCCTCTTTCCCGGCGGCACGGCGGGGATCCGCCGCATTGCCGTCGGACGCTTTCGCGACCATGCCGATCCGATGCAGATCGTCAGCGGCCGGCCCGGCCGCGAGGTCGTGCACTACACGGCGCCGCCCTCGGCCGAGGTGCCGCGCGAAATGGCAGCCTTTCTGGACTGGTTCGCGGCCACCGCGCCCGTCGAAGGCCGCCCCCCGGTACTCGATGGCATCGCGCGGGCCGCGATCGCGCACCTCTGGTTCGAAACGATTCACCCGTTCGAAGACGGCAACGGCCGCCTCGGGCGCGCCGTGGCCGACATGGCGCTGGCACAGGACAGCGCATCGGCCACCGGCAACGCGACGCGCCTGTACAGCCTCTCGCGCCAGTTGCTCACCGGGCGCGCTGGCTACTACGCCGCGCTGGAGCAGGCCCAGACCGGCGGGACCGACGTGACCGCGTTCGTCGAATGGTTCGCGAACGTGTTCGCGCAGGCGTGCGATGCTGCGGGCGAGGTGATCCAGGCTTCGCTCACGCGCTCGCGCTTCTGGGCCACGCAGGCGCAACGCGGCACCATCAACGAGCGGCAACGCAAGCTGCTGCAGCGGCTGCTTCTGGCCGGCGACGGCGGCTTTCTGGGCGGGCTCAACGTCGAAAAATACCTGAAGATGGTCGATGCCTCCAAGGCCACGGCCACGCGCGACCTGTCCGACCTGGTGCGGCAAGGCCTGCTGCACACGCGCGGACAGGGCAAGGCGCTGCGCTACTACATCAGCGTGCCGGGCTGGACGCACGGAATCGACGCCGATGACTGAGCGCCCCGCCCCACCCCGCCTCATCCGCTTCCACAAGCCCTATGGCGTGCTCAGCCAGTTCACGCCCGAGGGCCGATGGCGCGGGCTGAAGGACTTCATCGAGTTGCCGGGCGTGTACGTGGCCGGGCGGCTCGATGCCGACAGCGAGGGGCTGCTGCTGCTCACCAGCGACGGCGCGCTGCAGGCGCGCATCGCCGACCCGCGGCACAAGATGGCCAAGACCTACTGGGTGCAGGTGGAAGGCGAGCCCGACGAGGCTGCGCTGGCCGCGCTGCGTGCGGGCGTCACGCTCAACGACGGCCCGACGCGGCCGGCACGGGCGCGCCGGCTCGACCCCGCGCCGGACGTGCCGCCGCGCGATCCGCCCATCCGCGAGCGCAAGAGCATCCCCACGGCGTGGATCGAACTCGTGATCCAGGAGGGCCGCAACCGCCAGGTGCGGCGCATGACGGCCGCAGTGGGTTTTCCGACACTGCGGCTGATCCGCGTGGCGATCGGGCCTTACACGCTCGAGGGGCTGGCGCCTGGGCAGTGGGCGGTCCAGCCTGTGGCGGCGCCGGGTTAGGCAGCGCGCGCGCCGACTGAGGCGCCGCGCGTCGCCCGTGCGGGCCGCACTTCCATCAGGTAGATGCCCCGCGCCTCGTGCACGCGCTCCTCGCGCAGCGCGTCGCGTGCCTCGTCGTCGGCACAGGCGGCGCGCAGCAGCCGGTCCACTTCGTGGAGCGACCGGGTGAACAGGTGCTCGACGGACGCGCGCTGCGCGTCAGTCGATCGAGTTGGCGGCGCGCCTCGTGCGGCGCGAAGTCCATCAGCTCGAGCAGTTCGATCACGCGGCGCATCTGTGCGCCGTCGAACACGGGGGTGGCGAAATGGTCGGAGGTCATGGGTGGCTCCTGCCCGTCGGGGCGATGTGTGTGCCGGCAAGTCTCGGGACGCCGGCTTAGGCGGGGCTGAAGGGCGAGCCCGCACCAGGAACGGGCAGCACCCCCATGTGCCGCACGCATCCGTGCAAACCCCGGCGCCTCCTCGCACCAAATTTAAGTACCTTCTCCATTTTGATGGAGTAATTACTCCATAAATCACTGGCATGGCTCGTGCTGTCGAGCCTGCTCCACAGGAGCCCTGATGACCCGCTACGCCTTCAATGCCTGGTACCCGCTCGCCTGGTCGCGCGACATCGGGCGCGCCCTCACCACCCGCCGTGCGCTGGAGGAGGACATCGTCATCTTCCGCACCGAGGCCGGCACCGTGGCCGCACTGGAAGACGCCTGCCCGCACCGCCTCGCGCCGCTGTCCATCGGCCGCCTGCGCGGCGACGCGGTGGAGTGCGGCTATCACGGCCTGACCTTCGACTGCGAGGGCACCTGCACGCACGCGCCGGGCATGCCGCGCCCCCCTGCCTCGGCGCGCGTGCGCAGCTACCCCACGGCCGAAAGCATGGGCATGGTGTGGGTGTGGATGGGCGACGTTGCCAAGGCCGACCGGTCGCAGGTCTTCCATCTGCCGCAGTACGACGACCCGGCCTACAGCGTGGTCCAGGGCGATGCCCTGCCGGTGCAGGCCAACTACCTGAGCCTGGCCGACAACCTGTGCGACCCGACGCATGTGGTTTTCGTGCATCAGACCACGCTGGCCAGCACAGGGCGCGAAGAAACCCGCGTCGAACACGAGCGCCAGGGCCACAAGGTCGTCACCTGGCGCTGGGTGCTTGACGGGCCGCTGATCCCCGTGTTCCAGGGCCTGAAGGACTTCGGCGGCAACGTCGACCGCTGGCACTACTACCACTACCACGCACCCAGCATCGCGGTGATCGACTTCGGATCGGCCAGGACCGGCACCGGCGCACCCGAAGGCAACCGCGACGACTGCATCCAGATGTACGCGTGCCACTTCATCACGCCGGTGGACGAGCGCACCTGCGTTCAGCACTGGCTGGTGCTGAAGAACTCGCCGGCTGATCCCGCCGTGGACGACCGCCTGCGCGCCAACCTGCGGATGGCCTTCGACGAGGACAAGCGCGTGCTCGAAGCCATCCAGCGCAATGAGGACAAGCCGCGCGAATGGAAACGCGTGCGCCTGGCCCTCGACGCCTCCTCCATGAAGATGCGCAGCATCGTCGAGGAGATGGCTGCGGCCGACCGCGCCGGCCCTTGAGCACCTGCAGTCCACCTTCCTTCGTCCCTCGTCCCGGAGTTCAACCATGAAGCCTGCACGCCGCCTCGGCGCCTCCCTCGTCTCGCTGGCCGCCTTCGGCCTGGCCTTCGGTGCCGGCCCCGCCCTGGCCCAGGGCACGATCAAGATCGGCGAAATCAACAGCTACAAGGCCCTGCCGCAGAACCTGGTGCCCTACAAGCAGGGCTGGCTGCTGGCGCAGGAGGAAATCAACGCGGCCGGCGGCGTGCTCGGCAAGAAGCTGGAGACCGTGTTCCGCGACGACAACGCCAACCCCGGCGACGCGGTGCGCATGGCCGAGGAACTGCTGGCGCGCGAGAACGTCGACCTGCTCTCGGGCGTGACGCTGTCGCACGTCGGGCTGGCGCTCACCGACTTCGCCAAGCAGCGCAAGATGTTCTTCCTGGCCTCGGGCCCGCTTTCGGACAAGGTGGTGTGGGAGAACGGCAACCGCTACACCTATCGCCTGCGCTCGGGCACCTATGCGCTGGCCACCTCGGTCGTCGCCGAAGCGGCCAAGCTCAAGAAGAAGCGCTGGGCCCTGATCTACCCCAACTACGAATACGGCCAGGCGGCCGTGGCGGCCTTCAAGGAAAACCTGAAGAAGGTGCAGCCGGACGTGGAGTTCGTGGCCGAGCAGGCGCCGCCGTTGGGCAAGATCGACGCCGGCGCCGTGTCGCAGGCCATCGCCGACGCCAAGCCTGACGCCATCTTCAACGTGATGTTCGGCAGCGACCTCACCAAGCTGGCGCGCGAGGGCAAGACGCGCGGCCTGTTCACCGGCCGCGAGGTGGTGAGCCTGCTGACGGGCGAGCCGGAATACCTCGATCCGCTCAAGGACGACGCGCCCGCAGGCTGGATCGTCACCGGCTACCCCTACGCGAACATCGACACGCCGGAGCACAAGGCCTTCATCGCGGCCTACCAGAAGAAGTACAACGACTACCCGCGCCTGAATTCGGTGGTGGGCTACGCAACCGTCAAGGCGCTCGCGGCGGGCATCCAGAAGGCCGGCTCGACCGACACCGAGAAGCTCATCGCCGCGTTCAAGGGCCTGGAGTTCGGCACGCCCTTCGGCAGGGCCGTCTTCCGCCCGCAGGACAACCAGTCGACTCTGGGCATCTTCGTGGGCCGCACCGAAGTGAAGGACGGCAAGGGCGTCATGCCCAGCGGCACCTACCTCGATGGCGCGAAGCTGCAGCCCAGCGACGAGCAGGTGCGCAAGCTGCGCAGCCCCTCGTGAACACGCTGCCGCCCGTCGGCTGCAACGGCCGCGGCGCGCAGCAGTCGTCGCCGGCGCGGCCAGTCTCGCTGACCGAAGCACCGCTCGAAGAGCAGTTCCGCCTGGTCAAGGAGGCCGGCGTGTTCGACTGCTTCGACCGGCTGCCCGGCGCGGGCGAGGTGGCGCGCTACCGCGACTGCATCGCACGCCATGCCCTGCCCGTGCACACGGCGAGCTGGTTCTATGCGCGCGGCGTGCCCTTCTGGTTCACGCTGGATTACAGCCATGCAATCTTCAAGATCGGCAATGCGCAGGAACTTGCCATCTGCGGGCTCACCGAGGACGTGGCCGCCGGCCGCGCGGTGCTCGACCCACGCCGCCACGACAGCTTCGTCGACCAGTGGCTGGCCATGGGCATCGTGCGCTGGCTGCAGGTGCGCGCCGTGGCGCCGAACGGGCCGCGCAATGTGTGGTCGATCGCAGACCCGACGCTGGCCGTGGCGGCGGTGCCCGAGCACTCGATCTTTCCGTACCGCGCGGGCGAGCCGGGCCGCGGCATCCTCTACCCCTTCACCGAGCCGGCCGAAGGCGAATGGCATTCGCCCTGGGAGGACGCGGCACTGGACTGCACGCGCGCCGTGGTGCGCAAGGTGCTGAAGCACCACCACGAGGATGCCGATTCGCCACTGCGCTGGATCACCACCGAGATGATCAACCTGCCCGACTACGCGCACAACGCGCGCTTCTCGCTGATCGGGCAGAACGCGGCCATTGCAGCCTACGTGCGACGCAGCTGGGACGAGATCGCGGCGACGCCGGCCTAAGGCTCGTTCTGCAGGCCCGGCACCGTTCGGGCTGAGCCTGTCGGAGCCTTGGCGCGGCTTCGACAGCCTCAGCCCGAACGGTGTGGGGCGGCGCGACGCTTTGGAGAGCCCTTTGGCTCCGACGCGTCTTTCGTGCGCTCTGCACCTGAAGTGCCTTGCACGCCTGTCGCCAGATGATCCAGCACCACCTGGCAGATGTGCGCGCGCCAGGCCGTGCGGCGCGGCTTCTTCATCAGGTCGCCACCCAGCCAGGCCGAGCACGTGTACTGGTTCGACAGGTAGAAGAAGCCCAGCGACATGATCGTCATGAGCGTGTACTCGGGCGTCGCGTCGGCGCGGAAGACGCCGCGCGCCTGGCCTGCCTCGAGGATGCGCGTCACCGTTTCGACGAGCGGGAAGGAGGTCGGCCCGATCTGCTCGGACTGCACGATGTGCCGGCCACGCAGCAGGTTCTCGTTCATGAGCAGGCGCACCAGCTTCGGGCTGGCCGCGTAGTGGTCCCACGAATGCTCGATCAGCTGGCGCATGGCGGCCACCGGGTCGTCGGGCTGCACGAAGTTGCGCTGCGCGCCGATCATGTCGGCATAGAGCTGCTCCAGCACGGCCTGGTAGAGCCGCTCCTTGTTGCCGTAGTAGTAGTACAGCATGCGGTCGACCGTGCCGGCGTGGCTGCTGATGCGTTCGATGCGCGCACCGGCGAAGCCGTGCTCGGCGAACTCCTCGATGGCGGCGGCGAGGATGCGGTTCTCGATCTGGTCGACCGGGTCGCGCTGCAGCTTGCGCCGGGTGGGACCGCCGGCGCGGCGTTCCGGCGCCGAAGCGGCGGTCTTGGCACGGGCGGGCTGTGGCGGTTTCGCGGGCACGGGTGGGCGGTCCTTCGGAGATCTCGCCGGCCATTGTCCATGACGCCCCCGCGTGCCGCCCCGGCCGCCGCTGCTGGTAGGCTCGCCCCCCGTGAACCTGCGCGCGCACCAAGATCGTCGCCCTGGCCGTGGCCCCGCTGCTGGTGGCGCTCAATCCGCCAACTTGCGCAGCAGCCAGGCCATCGCGGCCTGCTGCGCCTGGAGGTCGCCACCCGCATCGACCGCCAGCGCCGCACGGTCGAAGGCGGCGGACAACAGGTCGGCCAGCACCGGCAGCGCCACGCCCCGCGGTGCGACGCCGGCGGCAGTCAGCCCCTCCGCCAGCGTGGCCGCGGCGGCGGCCCCATCCATGGCCAACACCTCCGCCAGGCCGAGCACGGCCGGTCCGTCGACCAGCAGCAGCCGCGTGCGGCCCGGCGCCGTCATCGCACGCAGATAGGCGTCGCTGCCGGCAACCAGCGCCTTGAGCGGCGGCAGGCCCTCGCGCGCGGCTGCGCGGATGTCCTCGGCCACGGCCGCCATCTCGCGCGCCAGCACGGCGCGGAACAGGTCGCGCTTGTCGACGAAGTGGTGGTACAGCGCGCCGCGCGTGGTGCCCGCCGCAGCCACCACCTCCGGCGTGGAGGTGTCGGCGTAGCCCCTCTCGACGAAGAGCGTTCGCGCCGCATCCATCAGCGCCCCGCGCGTGGCCTCGGTGCGCTCGCGGTTGCTGCGCGGCGCCGCCGGGTCGACCTTGGCGGCGATGGACTTGCGACGGGCAGGGTCATTCAATGACATACATACAGCCTGTACGTTAATCTTCATTAAAACATGCAGCCTGTATGTTAATTCAACCTCTCCAGGAGAAGCCATGTCCGCCCCCTTCAAGGTCAGCAGCTACTACCCCGTCGTCATGACCCGCGACGTCGCGGGCACCGCCGACTTCTGGCACACGCATTTCGGCTTCGTGCCGCTGTTCACGAGCGACTGGTACGTCCACCTGCAGCTGGAGGGCGACGCCGCCGTCAACCTGGCGGTGCTCGACGGCAGCCACGCCACCATTCCCGAGGCCGCGCGCGGGCAGGTCGCGGCCGGCCTGCTGCTGAACTTCGAGGTCGAGGACGTGGATGCCTTCCATGCCCGCGTGCAGGCCGCCGGCCTGCCGGTGCTGCTGCCGCTGCGCGACGAGGCCTTCGGCCAGCGCCACTTCATCACCCGCGACCCCAACGGCGTGCTGATCGACGTCATCAAGCCGATCCCGCCGACGGGCGAGTTCGTGCAGCAGTACGAGGCCTCGGCCTTGCCGCAGGGATGACGCGGGGCAGGGCGCAGCGGCCGCTATAAACTTCATAGCGTGTCGCGCCCGATCCATGGGCGCGAGCGGCCGATTTGGCTCCCAATCCAGCGCCCTGCATGACATCGACCTCCCCCGCCCCTTCGCTGCCCCGCCGCCATGTGATCGCCGGCCTGGCGGCCAGCCTCGCCGCCCCCGCGGTCTGGGCCGCGCGTGCCAAGGCCGCGCCCGCTGCCCCGCCGGCGCCCGCGCTCTGGCCGAAGGCACTGGCCGTGCCGGGTGGCGTGGCGCGGCTCTCGCTCGGGCCGGCGGCCGACCGGCCCGCGGCGCACACCCGCATCGGTGACGCGCAGGTGCCGCTGCTGGTGGTGGGTGACGCGATCGACTGGACGGCGCTGGTCGGCATTCCGCTGGCGGCCACGCCGGGCGAGGCCGCCATCACCAGCGCCGGCCGCAGCATCCCGTACACCGTTGCGCCCAAGCAGTACCGCGAGCAGCACCTCAAGGTGGCGCCCGGCACCGTCGACCTCTCCGCCGAAGACACGGCGCGCTACGAGCGCGAGCGCACCCACCTGGCGGGCGTGATGGCGACCTTCACCGATGCACCGCCTGCCACGCTGCACATGGCAGTGCCCGTGCCGGGCCGGCGCTCCAGTTCCTTCGGCCTGCGCCGCGTCTTCAACGGACAGTCGCGCAATCCGCACAGCGGCATGGACATCGCGGCCGGCACCGGCACGCCGGTGCGCGCGCCGCTCGCGGGCCGGGTGATCGACACCGGCGACTATTTCTTCAACGGCGGCACCGTGTGGCTCGACCATGGCGCGGGCCTGCTCAGCATGTACTGCCACCTGAGCCGCATCGACTGCAAGGTGGGCGACGCGGTGAAGCCCGGCGACGCCTTTTGTGCGGTGGGCGCCACCGGCCGCGTGACAGGGCCGCACCTGCACTGGTCGGTGATGCTGAACCGCGCCATGGTCGACCCGGCGCTGTTCATCACGGCCTGACGGCGGACGCTGACGCCGGCCGTCGGCACTGCCCGAGGTTGACGGCGCGGCGTCCCCCTTAAAAAATGGACCGTTCCAGGAGAGTCAAGAGACGCCATGCCAGCTTTGGAAGAGGCACTCGCGCGCGCTGCGGCGCTGCCCGACGATGCGCCGATCGAGCGCATCGACCGCTCCGTGCACGAAGTCCTGCGCCTCATGCGGGAGCATCTCGGGATGGATGTCGCATTCGTCTCGCGTGTGCACGCGGGCAGGCGCTACTTCGTGACCGTCGAGACACGCCAGGGCGCGGAGGTGATCGCCGAAGGCGAATCGGCGCCCGCCAGCGAGAGCTTTTGCCAGCGGGTGATCGACGGCCGCATGCCGGAGTGCGTGCCGAACGTCGCGAGGCTGCCCGACGCCGATTCCCTGCCGCGCACGCCCTACACCATCGGCACCCACCTGAGCACGCCGATCGTGCTGGGAGACGGCAGCACCTACGGCACGCTGTGCTGCTTCAGCTTCGAGGTGGCACCGCCCCTGCAAGATCGCGACCTCAAGCGCCTGCGCATGGCCGCCGACATGACGGCGCGGCTGATCGACAAGCGCCACGGCCGCGCCTGAGGGGCGCCGGGCGCGGCACGACAATCGGCGGTCCACGCGGCCGAGCCCTGCCGCGTTGGAGCATGACACCCATGACGCCTGTCACTCCCCCCGCCCCCGTCCTGAGCATCGACGAACTGCGCTTCGCCCATCGCGGCGAGCCGCCCTTGATCGAAGTCGCCTCGCTCGCCCTCCCCGCGGGCCTCACCCTGTTCGCCGGCGACACCGGCGCCGGCAAGACCACGCTGCTGCGCGTGCTGGCCGGCGAACTGCCCGCGCAGGGCCGGCTGGTGCTGGAGGGCATCGATCTGGCCCAGGCACCCGAGGCCTACCGCCGCCAGGTGTTCCATGTCGATGCGCGCGATCCGGCGCTCGATGCGCTCACCCCCGCGGCCTGCACCGCGACCTGGCGCGAGGGGGATGCCGGCTTCGACGCGGCACGATGGCCATCGCTCGTCGATGGCTTCGCGCTCGCGGAGCACATGGACAAGCGCATGGACATGCTCTCCACCGGCTCGCGCCGCAAGGTGGCGCTGGCCGCCGCGCTGGCCAGCGGCCGCGCACTGGTGCTGCTCGACGAGCCCACGGCCGCACTCGACAAGGCGTCGGTGCGGTGGCTGTGGCAGGTGCTGGGCGAGCGCGCGAGCCTCGGCATGCGGCAGGCCGTCGTCCTGGCCAGCAGCCTGCCCGTCGAGGGCCTGCCGCTGGCCGCAGCATTCACCCTTCCGCTTCGCTGATGCCGCCGCACGCTCACCTCCCGTCGTCCGACACCCGCCGCCGCTGGCTGCTGTGCGCTGCCGCCGCGGCCCTGCTACCGAGCGCGGCGACGGCCCAGGGCAAGGCCCCCGCCGCGCCCGTCGCCCGCGCGCCATGGCTGCGCGTGCGCTTCCCGCGGCGGGGCGGCATGCGCCTGCTGCGCGGCCGGCTGCAGGCGCCGGCGCACAGCGTGCGCGACTACGTGATCCAGGGGCGCGCCGGGCAATCGCTCGAAGTGGAACTGGAGACTCTGGCACCGGGCGCCTCCTTCAAGGTGCTCGGACCGCAACAGAAGGATGCGCTCTTCATGAGCGAGTTCTCTGCCCTGCCGCTGTGGCAAGGCCGCTTGAGCGCCGACGGCGACTACCGCGTGCGCGTCTCGCTCAACGCGGTGCAGCGTGCCCGCGGCGAGTCGATGGATTTCATCCTGCGGCTGGCACTGCGCGCCGCCTGAAGGCCCGCCCCCTCAGGCGCGCGTGCCGGTGGCGCCATCGAGCGCCATGCGCACGCGCAACGCCAGATCCGACAGGCGGTACGGCTTCTTGAGGATGTCGAACTCCGAGGGCGCGACCTGGTCGAGGTTGCCCATGTCGCGGTCGTAGCCGGTGGTCAGCAGCACGTGCACCGAGGGCAGCAGCCGCCGCATCTCGCGGGCGAGCGTGTAGCCGTTCATGCCGCCGGGCATCACGACGTCGGAGAACAGCAGGTCGGGCCTGCGGTCCTGCGGCAGCGAGCGCACCAGTTCCAGTGCGGCGCGCCCGGTGTCAGCCACGTGCACGCGGTAGCCCAGGCCTTCGAGCATGTCGCGCGCGAGTTCCGACACTTCGGGGCGGTCTTCCACCACCAGGATGGTCTCGGTCCCGCCGCGCTCGTTGGGACGCGCGCCGCTATCGCCCTCGGCGCGCACTGCATTGCGCACGGCGGGAAAGAACATGCGCACCGTGGTGCCCTGCCCCTGCTCCGACGAGACCGTCGCCGTGCCCCCCGACTGCTTCGCGAAGCCGTACACCATCGACAGGCCCAGGCCCGTGCCCTTGCCCTCGTCCTTGGTGGTGAAGAACGGGTCCATCACCCGCGCGATGATCTCGGGCGCGATGCCGGTGCCGGTGTCGGTGACCGACAGCGCCGCATACGCGCCGGGGCGCAGGCCCGCGGGCAGCTCGCCGCAGTCGTCGCCCTCGCTGGCGGCTTCGACCGCACGCGTCTCGATGCGGATGCGCCCGCCCTCGGGCATGGCGTCGCGCGCGTTCACCAACACGTTGAGCAGCGCCACCTCGACCTGCGTGGTGTCGAGCTCGCAGTTGGGCAGGTCGGGCGCCAGGTCGAACTCGAGTTGGACCTGCTCTCCCAGCGTGCGCTGCACCAGCGCCGTCATGCCGGTGGCCAGCGTGTTGAGGTTGATGGTGCGCCCACGCAGCTTCTGCTTGCGCGAGAAGGCCAGCAGCTGCTGCGTGAGGGTCGACGCCTTGGTCACCGCGCTGCGGATGCTGCCGATGCCGCGGGCGAGGTCTTCTGGCCCGAGCTTGTTCAGGCGGGCCCGGGCGCCCATCAGGTCGAGGTGGCCCGACATGACCTGCAGCAGGTTGTTGAAGTCGTGCGCGATGCCGCCGGTGAGCTGTCCCAGCGCCTCCATCTTCTGCGCCTGGGCGAGGCCCTCCTCCGCATCGCGGCGGCGGCTCACGTCGAGCTGCGAGGCGAAGAAGAACACCAGTTCGTCGCGGCGGTTGTAGACCGGCGAGATGAACAGCGCATTCCAGAAGGTCGAGCCGTCCTTGCGGTAGTTGAGTATCTCCAGCGAGATTTCGCGCCTCTCCTCGATTGCCTGGCGGATCGCCTGCACGGTCTGCCGGTCGGTCGCCGGGCCCTGCAGGAAGCGGCAGTTGTGGCCGACGATCTCGTCCTGCGTGTAGCCCGTCATCGCGATGAAGGCGCGGTTGGCGAAGACGATGGGGTTGTCGGACTGCCGCGGATCGGTCACGAGCATGGGCATGCGCGTGGTCTCGATGGCGGCGAAGAAGATGTCGTCCTTGTGGGAGACGAATTCGGAGGGGCCGCCGTCCTCGATCTGCACGGGACTGCGGCCGGGAATCGGCGGTTTTTCGGGTTGACTCATAGGGCGCGGCCCGCAAGGGCGCCGGAGGATGCTAAAGAGGGTAATGTCCGCGTCCCGCACCGCCTGTCGGAGGAGGCCCCGGCCAGGCGTGCCGCGGGCGCTATTCGGGGCGCTTGTAGACCAGGCCCAGCACGGCGCCGTTCTCGTCGGCGGTGCACACGGCGCTGCGCTTCTGCGGGCCGACGGCGAGGTTGATGGCATAGACGCCGTCGCGGGGCGTGCTGCTGCTCATCACAGCCACGCCCGCGGGCGGCACCTTGAACTCGCGCGCGGCCGCGGCCACGCAGTTCTTCACGCTGATGTCGGGCGTGCCGCCGACGCGTACGGCGGTGCTGCTGCACGCGGACAGGGCCAGGGCGGCCAGCGCCGCAATGCCGGCAGCGGCAAGCGACGCGGGTCCGAAGCGGTGGAGGGGGGTCATCGGCAACTCCTTGAAGGCTTGGGCCGCAGGCACGGGGGCCCGTCGGTTCGTATTGGAGTGCGGTCGACCCCGCCGGTTCGCCGGACGCCGCCAGCACGCGGCGCCGTCCGACGTCGCGCCGTCGAATGCTTCGTGGGCCTTGGAGGCGCCGCGGGGTTCAAGCGATTGGCTTCCACAGCGCGGCGCCCTCGCGCAGCGCATCGGCGGCGTCGTGCACGACCTGGCGCAACGCCGCGTCGTGCACCGCAGCGCCGGCCTGGAGTGCGGCCGCCGCGGCGCCCTCGGGATCCCGGTCGAAGGCCTGCAGGGCGCCCAGCACGGCGTCTAGCGCGGCGCCCTGCGGGTCGCCTTCGCCGCGGGTGTCGCGCGCGTCCTGCAGGGCGGTGACGGCATGGCCCAGGTTCAGCGCCGCCAGCAGCCCCTCCGGCGCGTCGCCGGAGCGGCCGGCGCGCTGCAGGTCCAGCAGCAGGCGCAGGATGCGCCGCGCCGTCTGTGCGTGCCACTCGCCCGCCATGGCGGCGGCGCGCGCGCCCGGGTGGTCGAAGAGGCGTGCCACGTCGCGCCGGATGTGGCCGGCCAGCGCCTGCGAGCGCGCCGCCGAGCGGTCGGGCGCCAGCAGGCAGGCGCTGCCCACCAGCACCGCCCCCGTCATCAGCGCCGCAGCCCCGTTGAGGATCTCCGGCCCGCCCGCCGCCGGCATGCCGGCCTGGCTGCCGAGCATGAAGCACATGTTGGCATCCAGCGCCGGCATGGCGGTGTAGCGGCTCACGCGCGCCAGCGCGCCGATGACGATGAAGGGCACGATGCTCAACACCAGCGACACCAGCCCGCCCACCTGCGGTTGCACCACGAAGCGGTAGAAGGTGGCAGCGACCACGCCCGCCGCCACGCCGGCGATGAGCTTGGGCGCCACCGCGCGCGGCGCCGGCAGCGTTCCCAGGACCATCGAGAAGATGCACACGCCCAGTGCCGCCAGCTCGGCCGCCGGCCATCCGGAGGCCAGGCCCACGGCCGCGGCGACGAAGGTGCCCAGCCCGGCCGCCACGGCGTTGCCGGCGGCGCGCTGCCAGTCGCGCTGGGGCATCAGGTAGGCGCTCGCGCGCGGTGCGAAACCGCGCTCGTCGGCGGCCGCGTCGACGCGCTGCGCGAAAAGGGCCTGTTCGGCGGCCACCAGCCAGGCCATGGCGCGGTGCACGCGTTCCTCGGGCGTGGTGGCGCCGCCGGGGAGCTGGGCCGGGTCCAGCGGCGCAGGCTCCCAGGGCGCAGCCTCGCGCAGGAGCGCGGCCTGGCTGGCCAGTTGGCCCGCCAGCGCGTCGGGCACCGGTTCGCCGCGAAGGCGCCGGGCGCGCAGCGCCGCCGTGGCGGCCATCAGCGCAATGGACGCCGCCACCAGCGCCGTCGTGTAGCGCAGGCGCCGGTAGCCTTCGACCGAGCCGGCGGCCACGGTGCGGGCGGCGGTGTCGACCTCGCCCATCTCGGTCAGTACGCGCCGTTCCAGCGCGGCCGTGTCGCGCGCCGGACGGCCGGCCGCGGCCTCGGCGGCAAAGCCCGCGGCGTCGGCCGCCAGGTGCCGCACGCGCTGGTAGAACTCGCGCCGCCGGGCCGAGGGCGTGAAGAAGCCCGTGACCAAGGTGACCACCACGACGCCGATCAGCGTGCATTCCACGCGCGCCACCGCCAGCGGCAGCAGCCGCTCCGGCGCCAGCACCGAAGGCAGCACCACCACGGCCGCCGTCATGCCGGCCATGAGCGCCGCATACGACACCACGCCGCGCAGCAGTGCCGCGGCCGCAGCACCGCCCGCCACCCACAGGCCCAGCAGGGCGAGCGCCGCATAGGGGCCGGGCACCGCGCGCAGGATGGCGAAACCGGCCGCCGCGCCGACCAGCGTGCCGACGATGCGAAAGAAGCCGCGCTCGATCAGCAGGCCGCGCGCGTTCTGCGCGACGACCCACACCGGCATCGCGGCCCAGTAGGCGTTGTGGACGTGAAAGGCCGCGGCGATGGCGAAGGCCAGCGTGGCAGCCACGGCCATGCGCAGCGCGAGGGCGGCGCCCGCTGCGTCGATGCCGAGGCGCCGGCCGACGGAGGCGAGCGTGGTCATGGGGCGGATTGTCGACCGCGCCGCCACGCGACGCCCGGACGGGGGGCGATAGCGCAGCGCCCGACTGGGATGCGCGGCCCCGGGGCTCGCACGGCTGCGCGCACGCGCCGCGTACTTCTTTGCTCCTGAATTCATAGCTGCTCGCGCAGGAAGGACGGGCGCCGGAGGCAGATTTCATTGCCGGTCCGGACGAGAGTTACATTTTTCCTCTTGCGCCATACCAATCGGTACGTATAGTCCATACCAACCAATCGGTATGGCCATGAACACCCTTCCCTCCCCTGCACTCCCGTCGCGCACCCGGCTGCTCGACGCCGCGCTGCAGGTCATCCGCACCAAGGGCTACACCGCGACCACGGTCGACGAGATCTGCCAGGCCGCCGGCGTCACCAAGGGCAGTTTCTTCCACCACTTCAAGGGCAAGGAAGACCTCGCGATCCAGGCCACGCTGCACTGGAGCGACGTCACCGGCGCCGCCTTCGCCGCGGCCGACTACCACCGCCTGCCCGACCCGCGCGAGCGCGTGCTGGGCTACATCGACCTGCGCGCCGTCATGCTGGCCGGCGAGCTGCCCGACTTCACCTGCCTGCTCGGCACCATGGTGCAGGAAACCTTCACCACCCACCCCGCCATCCGCGACGCCTGCAACGCCGGCATCGACGGGCACGCGCACACGGTGGCGGTGGACATCGCCGAGGCACAGGCGCTGTACGTGCCCGACGCCACCTGGGACGCGCAGGAACTCGCGCTCTACACCCAGGCCGCGCTGCAGGGCGCCTTCGTGCTGGCCAAGGCGCAGGGCGGCGCGCACATCGCGTCGGTCTGCGTGGCCCACCTGCGCGCCTACGTGCAGGCACTGCTCACGCCCGGTGCGGCGGTGGCGCTGGCTCCGCCGGTGGCGCCCGGCCGCATCGACCCCCTTCCCGTTCCCGTTTCCGTTCCCGTTCCGTCCAACCAAGGAGACACACCATGACCATGCACTACGTCGACGGCTTCGTGGCCGCCGTGCCCACCGCCAACCAGGAGAAGTACCGCGCGCATGCGGCCAAGGCGGCCGAGATGTTCAAGGAGTTCGGCGCGCTGTCCGTCGTCGAGTGCTGGGGCGACGACGTGCCCGAAGGAAAGCTCACGTCGTTCACCCTGGCCGTCAAGCGCGAGCCCGACGAGGCCACCGTGTTCTCGTGGATCACCTGGCCGTCGAAGGAGGTGCGCGACGCGGCCTGGCAGAAGGTCATGGTCGACCCGCGCATGCAGCCCGACGCCAACCCCATGCCCTTCGACGGCAAGCGGATGATCTACGGCGGCTTCCGGATGATCGTCAACGCCTGAACGCGGCGCGCACCCCCGGCCTTGAGGGGCCCGCGCTGCCCACCCTTTCTTCCCCCGAACTTGCGGCTTGCGCGGCTGCAGGCCTTTTCTCACCCTGCTTGTCCAACCCAGGAGCTCACCATGACCGACACGACGAACCCCGATCCCTGCCGCAACGTCGCCGCGAGCGATGCCCATGCGCTGACCCTCACGCGCCTCTTCGACGCCACGCCGGAGCAGGTCTTCCGCGCCTGGACCGAGCCCGAGCTGCTCAAGCAGTGGTTCGTTCCGCGGCCATGGACCATCGCCAGGGTGCAGCACGACCTGCGCCCCGGCGGCCAGTCGCTGGTCGTGATGCGCGACCCCGAGGGCAACGAATACCCCAACGACGGCGTGTTCCTGGAGATCGTGCCCCACCGCAAGCTCGTGTTCACGAACGCCTTCACGCCCGGCTGGGTGCCGGCCGATCCGCAGCCGATCAAGATGGTCGCGGTGGTGAGCTTCGAGCCCGAAGGCGAAGGCAAGACGCGCTACACCGCCACCGCCATGCACTGGAGCGCGGCCGACCGCGAGACGCACGAGAAGATGGGCTTCCACGAAGGCTGGGGCCAGTGTGCGGACCAGCTGGGCGAACTGCTCGCCAATCGCTGAGGAGCATCAGGCCATGCGCAAGATCACGCCCTGCCTGTGGTTCGACTTCGACGCCGAGGAGGCGGTGGCGCACTACATGCGCATCTTCCCGAACTCGCGCGTGCTCGAGACCTCGCACTACAACGATGCCACGCCCGACCTCAAGGGCAAGGTGCTGACGATCCGCTTCGAGATCGAAGGCCAGGAGCTGCTGGCGCTCAACGGCGGGCCGCAGTTCCCCTTCACCGAGGCGATCTCGCTGTCGGTGGACTGCGCCGAACAGGCCGAGGTCGACCGCCTGTGGGCCCAACTGAGCGAGGGCGGCTCCGAAGGCCCCTGTGGCTGGGTGAAGGACCGCTTCGGCCTGTCGTGGCAGATCGTGCCGCGGCCGATGATCGAGATGCTCCAGGGCCCCGACGCCGCCGGCGCGGCGCGCGCAGTGGCGGCCATGATGAAGATGGGCAAGCTCGACATCGCCGCCCTGCGCGCGGCGTACGAAGGCCGCTGAGACGCCAAGGCGCCGCGCTCAGTGCGCGGTCCGCCGGTGGCGCTGCACCGAGCGCCAGATGTCGACCTTCGCGCGTGCCAGGCTGGCCAGCCGGTTCGCCACATCTTTGGGCGTGGCGTCGGGGCTGCCGATGGACAGCCGGCCGCGGAACTGCGCGTCCTCGAACAGGTCGGCGCGGCCGAAGGTGCAGTCGGGCGTGCGCTCCACGTCGATGCGGATGTCCACGCCGCGATAGCGCGACGGCGATGGCCGTGGCACTGCGCCCGAAGGGTGGGTCGTCGGATCGATGGTCATGTCTTGCCTCCTTTGCTCGATGAACCATGCGTCGTGACGAAAGGCGAAATAGGTGCGGCTGGCGGCGATTCAAGGGGGCAGCGGCATGACACCGCCGGCTTCTGAAATTTCCTACTTGAAGCGCGCGCGAGAGCACCTAGATGGCCCCTCGGAGCCACCGCGCCTCGGCCGGCGCGCTCCGCATCGATGTTCGACTTCAGGAGGTTTCGCCATGTACCGATCCCCGTTTCCGCGCGACATGCTCGCCGAGATGGATCGCCTGCAGCGCGAGATGCAGCAGGCCTTCGATCTGTCCCCCACCATCCGCGGGCTGGCCCGCCAGGGCTTTCCTGCGCTCAATGTCGGCCACACGCCGCAGGCGCTCGAGATCTACGCCTTTGTGCCGGGCGTCGACCCGGCCTCGATCGAGGTGCAGCTCGAGCGCGGGCTGCTCACCGTGTCGGGCGAGCGCCGCAATGTGCTGCCCGACGCCCAGAGCAAGGCCGCGGTGCACATCCACGAGCGCTTCACCGGCAAGTTCCACCGCGCGCTCACGCTGCCCGACGACGCCGACCCCGAGGGGGTCGACGCCCACCTGCAGGACGGCGTGCTGCACATCACCGTGCGCCGCCGCGCCGCGGCCCAGCCCCGGCGCATCGAGATCCACTGAACGAGGAGGGCAGCCACCATGAACGCGATCCAGACCCAGCGCCCGGCCGCACCTGCCGCCGAGGGCGAGAACGCCGCGCCGCACTACGTCGAAGACGCCCTGACGCCACCCGTCGACGTGGTGGAAGACGCGCAGGGCATCACTCTCTACGCCGATCTGCCCGGCGTGCCGAAGGACCGGCTGCGGCTGGAGGTGGAAGCGGGCACGCTCAGCATCGAGGGCCAGCTGCAGCTGGCGATGCCCGAAGGCCTGCAATCCAGCCACCGCGAGGTGGCGGCGCCGCGCTTTCGGCGCGTGTTCACGCTGAGCAAGGAACTGGACACCGAGAAGGTGACCGCCGAGCTGGCGCAGGGGGTGCTGACGCTGCGCATTCCCAAGGCCACGCACGCACAGGCGCGGCGCATCGACATCCGCGTCGGCTGAAGCAAGCGACAACGCGGCCCGGCTGCACGCCGAGCCGCGTCGTCGATGCGCCCCTGGCGCTGCTCAGCGGGCCTGGGCGGCGCCCGGCCACAGCCGCACGGCCAGCGCGCCGAGCGCCGACACGGTGGCCAGCACGGTCACCCCCATCCAGCCCCATTGCGCCAGGGCCAGCGCACCCAGTGCGGAGCCGGCCGCCATGCCGATGAACATGGCGGTGAACAACACCGCATTGAGGCGGCTGCGCGCGCCGGGGTCGATGCTGTAGACGATGGTCTGGTGGGCGATCAGCGCGGCCTGCAGCCCGAGGTCGAAGCCGATCGCGCTCACCACCAGCAGGCCCAGCCGGGCGTGCGGCATCAGCAGCGGCGTCAGCGCCATCAGCGCGAAGGACACGACCACCAGCCCCGCCCCCAGGCGCGTGACGAGTTCCGGCCCGCGGCGGTCGGCGACACGGCCGGCGATCGGCGCCGCCAGCGCGCCGGCCGCCCCCGCCAGGCCGAAGGCGCCGGCCGCGGCGCTGCCGAGGTGGAAGGGCGCACCGTGCAGCATCACGGCCAGCGTCGACCAGAAGGCGCTGAAACCCACTGCCAGCAGGCCCTGCGCCAGGGCCGCCCTTCGCAGCGCACCGTGCTGGCGCCACAGCTTGCCCAGCGAGCCCAGCAACGCGCCGTAGGCCAGGTGCGTCGTCGGCCGGAAGCGCGGCAGCCCGCGCCAGGAAGCGGCACCGATCAGCGCGATGCTGGCAGCCGCGGCCACGAACATCGAGCGCCAGCCGAAATGCTCGGCCACGAAGCCGCTCACCACGCGCGACAGCAGGATGCCCAGCAGCAGCCCGGTCATCACCGTGCCCACCACCTTGCCGCGGTGGGCCTCGGGTGCCAGCGTGGCGGCGGCGGGCACGATGTCCTGGGCCAGCGTGGCCGCAAGGCCGATCGCCAGGCTGGCGGCCAGCAGCATCGCGATGGACGGCGCCGCGCCAGCCAGCAGCAGCGCTGCGCACAGCGCGGCGGCCTTGATGAGGATGATGCGGCGGCGGTCGTAGCGGTCGCCCAGCGGCGCCAGCAGCAGGATGCCCAGCGCGTAGCCCAGCTGCGTGAGCGTGGGCACGAAGCCCACCATCCGGTCCGATGCGCCGATGTCGGCGCCCAGCACGCCCAGCATCGGTTGCGCGTAGTAGAGCGAGGCCACGCCGAAGCCAGCGCCGCTGGCCAGCAGCAAGGTCAGCGCGGGCGGCAGTCCCTCGGCAGCCGGCGCTGGCGTGGGGGCGATGGCATGCGCGGATGGAATGTTCGACATGGTGTTTACCCGTATTCGAGAAAGCGATTGCGCGAGTGTGCAGGGTCGACACCCGGATCGGTAGCCCCGTCGGCCACACAATTGCTATACGCTTTACGTATGACCACACGCGCGCCGCCCAACATTCCACTGGCCGCCGACCGGCTGGAGCTGATGCAGACCTTCGTGCGCATCGTCGAGGCCGGCAGCCTGTCGGCCGCGGCAGCGCAGATGCTGTCGACCCAGCCCACCGTCAGCCGCAGGCTGCAGGCGCTGGAGCGCTCGCTGGGCGTGCGGCTGCTGCAGCGCTCCACCCACGCCATGAAGCTCACCGAGGACGGCGAGCGCTGCTACGCCCGCGCCAAGGAACTGCTGGCCAGCTGGGCGTCCTTCGAGGCCGACATGCGCGGCACGGGCGACGCGCCCGAGGGCCTGCTGCGCGTCGTGGCGCCCCACGCCTTCGGGCAGCAGCAGTTGGTCGCCCCGCTGGCCGACTTCCTGCGCGCCCATCCGCAGGTGAGCGTCGAATGGCTGCTGCACGACCGCCGGCCGGACTTCATCGCGCATGGCGTGGACTGCGCGATCCAGGTCGGCGAGGTGGACGACCCCTCGGTGGTGGCGATCCGCCTGGCCGAAGTGCCCCGCATCGTGGTGGCGGCGCCCTCGGTGCTCGACGGCCGCGCGCCGCCGACCCACGCCCGCGACCTGGCGGACCTGCCCTGGTTGGCGCTGCAGACCTTCTATCGGCACGAGATCGCGCTCACGCACCGCCGCACGGGCGAGCAGGAAGTGCTGTCGTTGCGCCCGCGCCTGTCCACCGACAGTCTCTATGCGCTGCGCAGCGCCGCCCTCCAGGGCCTGGGCGTGGGGGTCGGCTCGGCCTGGTTGCTGTCCGAGGACCTGGCCACCGGCGCCCTGCTCCACCTGGTGCCGCAGTGGGAAGCGGCCCCGCTGCCGGTGTACCTGGTGTACCCCTACGCCCGCTTCTACCCGGCGCGGCTGCAGCGCTTCGTCGCGCTCATGCGCCAAGCGATGCCGGCGGCGGTGCACGGCGCGGGGCCCGACTGAGCCGGCGATGGATTGCTATCAATTTCGTAGCTGCTCGTGCACGACTGGCGGGCGCTGCAGCCCTTTTTTCTTTGAGAACCGCGGGTGCCTCGCCGGGCCGCAGGCCTTCGTCCGACAGCCAAGCGCCACGGATTGCGCTGCAATGCAGCACCAGCGGCGCCGCCGATCGTGCGAACGCCCATGCTCCAAGGAGATGCCATGAAACGCCAAGCGACCATCCACGGCCACGTCACCTACACGCCCGGCGACGGCGCTCCGATTCCGATCCCCGAGGGCCCGATCGAGGTCGAGGAAACCGAGGACAGCGTGATCCTGGGCTGGCAGCAGGCCGATGGCGTGGTCGGCTCCACGGCGATGCCGCGGATCCAGTACGACCAGTACGTGGAGGCCGGGAAGATCCGCCTGGCCGACTGAGCTCCGAGCGCCGGTCAGGCCGGCTGGCGCCGCGTGGGCGACAGCCGACCGGTCGGCAGCCGGTAGTTCTCGGGGCCGAAGAGGTCGATGCCGCAGGCCAGCGACTCCACCCAGTCGAAGAAGTCCGAGATCGCCGCCGCGCCCTCGATCGGCGCGCCGTGCTGCGGCACCAGCATCGAGATCTGCAGGCGCCGCGCCATCTGCACCCACAGCCGCAGCACCTTGTTCGACGCCATGTAGCGGCGGTGGAAACCTTCCATGCGCGGGATGTGCGGCGCCAGTTCGCGCACCGGCTGCTGCGCGTCGGCGCCGCTGGTCATCGACACGCCCAGGTCGCCGGTGAAGAGGATGCGGCTCACCGGGTCGTAGAAGTGGAAGTTGCCCTCGGCATGCAGGAAATGCGCGGGCAGCAGGTGAAG
Organism: Xylophilus ampelinus; assembly: GCF_901875635.1. Classification (GTDB taxonomy): domain Bacteria; phylum Pseudomonadota; class Gammaproteobacteria; order Burkholderiales; family Burkholderiaceae_C; genus Xenophilus. Next base: position 29,579 of record NZ_CABFMN010000093.1, read on the forward strand.
TTCGCTGTCGCCCAGCGGCAGGATGCCGCCCGCATCGGGCACCGCCAGCACCCGCTCCTGCGTCTTGCCGCTCTTGGCGAAGTGCGGCACGAAACGCTCCCACACCCGCGAGATGACGAGTTGCGCCTGTGTCGACGTGAGCCAGCGGTCGAGCGACGCGATGATGTCCGGGTCGGCGTGCGAGGCCAGCAGGTACGCCAGCCGCTGCGGCGGGAAATGCCGCCCCATGCCCAGGAAGAGCTCGTTGAACGCGATGTTGCCGCCCGGGTCGATGAGCGCGCCCACCCCATGGTCGACCACGAGGAACTGGTTGGCCTGCACCGCCTCCTCCGACTCGTGGACCAGGTCGGAGAACATCAGGCAGACATGCTGCGGGTCGCGGTAGAGCTCGAGGGGCATGGCGGCCAAAGGGCCGGACTGTAGGGCGGCGGGCGGCGGGCCACCTTGATCTGCGTCAGCGTCCCGGTCCGCTTCACGCGTCCGCTGCGTGCGCCTGGGCCAGGCACTCGCCGAAGAGCGCTGTCGCCCGTCCTGGCTGCGGTGAGCGGCGCCAGATCGCCGTGAAGCGGCAGTCGTAGCGCAGTTGCGCGGGCGACACCGCCGCCATGCGGCCCTCGCGCTCGAAAGCCGCAGCGTAGTGGTCGGGCAGGAAACCCAGGTAGCGGCCCGAGAGGATCAGCAGCGCGATCGCCTCCTGGTCGTAGCCCGTGGCACTGCGCGCCAGGCGCCGGGCATGGCTCAGCTCCATGTTGGGCGAGTGGTAGCCCAGTCCGGCGAAGGCATGGCGGCGCAGCTCGGCCCAACCCAGTTCCGCGCCCGCGCTGCCGAAGAGCGGATGCGAGCGCCCGGCGTACAGCTGCATCGTCTCGCCGAACAGGTCGGCATAGGCCAGGCTCTGCGAGGCCCGGTGCGCCGGGATCACGCCGACCTGGAAGCGCCCGTCGATCACGCCGCGCTCGATCGCGTTGATGGACGCAACGTGCACGTTCAGCCGCACATCAGGCGCCCGCGCCGAAAACAGCGCGATCGCCTCCCCGATGCGCGCCTGCGGGTTGCTGGCCGTCTTGTCGAACAGGGCCAGGTCGAGTTCGCCGCCCATGCGGCCGTGGATGTCGTCGATGCCGCTGCGAAAGCCGTCGACCGAGGCCAGCAGGCGCAGTGTCTCGTCGTATACGCGCTGGCCCTCGGCCGTGAGCGCGAAACCCGCCCGGCCGCGCCGGCACAGCGTGAGGCCGAGACGCGTTTCCAGGTCCTTCACGTGGCGGCTGACGGTGGAGGTGCCGATGTTCAGTTCCAGTTCGGCCGCCGTCATGCCGCCGCAGTCCACCACGCTCTTGAACACGCGCAGCAGGCGCAGGTCCATGTCGCTGAGCTGGCCCAGCACGGCGCGCTGGCGGGGCTGCGCCGGCGCCGCCTTGGGTGCGGCGCGCTTCGCTGGCTTCTTAACTTGCATGGATCGTCAAGTGAACAGTGATGATTGTCCATTTTCGCCACTAAGCGCTCGAGCCAACAATGACGTCTTCGTCCACCCCTGCACGCCGCCCGCCATGAGCTCCGTCCTCACGCCCGACACCTCGTCCTCCCACTCGCGCAGCGACGCCGCCTGGCTCGACGCGCACTGGATGCCCTTCACCGCCAACCGCCAGTTCAAGGCCGACCCGCGACTGATCGTCGAGGGCAAGGGGGCGTACTTCACCGATGCCGATGGCCGCAAGATCTTCGACGGCCTGTCGGGCCTGTGGTGCACGGGCCTGGGCCACTGCCGCAGCGAGATCGCCGAAGCCGTGGGCCGCCAGGCCGCGAAGCTGGACTATTCCCCCGGCTTCCAGTTCGGCCATCCGCTGTCCTTCGAACTGGCCAACCGCATCAAGGGCCTCATGCCCACCGGCGCCGGGCTGGACTATGTGTTCTTCACCGACTCGGGATCCGAATCGGCCGACACCTCGCTGAAGATGGCCCGCGCCTACTGGCGTGCCAAGGGCCAGGGCACCAAGACGCGCCTGATCGGCCGCGAGAAGGGCTACCACGGCGTCAACTTCGGCGGCATCTCGGTCGGCGGCATCGCCGGCAACCGCAAGACCTTCGGCCAGGGCGTCGAGGCCGACCACATCCCGCACACGCAGCCCGCCATGGGCTCCTTCCACCAGGGCATGCCGGCCGAGGGCGGCGTGGCCCTGGCCAACCGCCTGCTGGACGTGATCGCCCTGCACGACGCGTCGAACATCGCCGCCGTGATCGTCGAGCCCTTCTCGGGTTCGGCCGGCGTGGTCATCCCGCCCGTGGGCTACCTGCAGCGCCTGCGCGAGATCTGCACCCAGAACAACATCCTGCTGATCTTCGACGAGGTCATCACCGGCTTCGGCCGCTGCGGCGCCATGACGGGCGCCGAGGCCTTCGGCGTCACGCCCGACATCCTCAACTTCGCCAAGCAGGTCACCAACGGCGTGCAGCCGCTGGGCGGCGTGGTGGCCAGCAAGGAGATCTACGACACCTTCATGGCCGCAGGCGGCCCCGACTACATGGTCGAGTTCCCGCACGGCTACACCTATTCGGCCCACCCGGTCGCCTGCGCCGCAGGCATTGCCGCGCTCGACCTGCTCGAAAACGAAGACGGCCCCGGCCGCGTCAAGGCCCTGGCCCCGCATTTCGAAGCCGCCGTGCACAGCCTCAAGGGCAGCAAGCACGTGCTCGACATCCGCAACTACGGCCTGGCCGCCGGCATCACCATCGCCCCCGTGCCCGGCGAGCCCGCCAAGCGCCCCTACGAGATCGCCATGGCGTGCTGGAAGAAGGGCTTCTACGTGCGCTACGGCGGCGACACCATCCAGCTCGCACCGCCCTTCATCACGGAGAAGGCGGAGATCGATCGGCTGGTGAATGCGGTGGGGGATGCGTTGGCGGAGACGGTTTGATCACGCAATTGCGTTTGATGAAGTTGGAGCGCCCTTCGGGGCGCTTTTTTTTGCTGCGCCCGCCGGGTCCGCTTCCGCGGGCCACACCTTGAAGCCGCGGCACAGGGGGGGCTGCGCCCATATCTCGACCTTCGGAGCGTCGTACGGCGGCGACATCCGCGCCGTCACGTGTGGCGACAATACGCGCGTACCGTCTCGCGGCACTTGCCAGGCGCGCAACATCTGCCGACCACAGCGCGACGACGCCACCTGAACTCTCCCGCGCCGTGCTCGAAGAATCATTTCCGCTCGTGCCCGCGATCCTGGCGGGTCGCCCTGAATGCGTCGACGATGGACCCATGACCGCGCTCTCTGGCGTGGGTGTCAGGAATCCCCTGCGCGCTGTTGTCGACGTCGAAGGACGCGGCGACGCCATGGGGCCACGCGCCGGATCGTCGCATCGCCTGTCGTGGCGTGTCGGGTCGCTGCTCATACTGCTGTTCGCGCTGCTGACGCTGGCTTCGGCGCGCGCCGACACGGCGCGTGAACCGTTGCGCCTGTCGCGCCAGGACGGCGGCATGGCGGCCGTCCAAGCCCTGCAGGTCCTCGAAGACGACAGCCGCGCCCTGACCATCGAGCAGGTCCGGTCCGCACCCGACATCGCACGCTTTGCCTATCCGCAGGACCCGCTGCGCGGCAAGGAAGCAGACCGTGTGCTCTGGTTCCGCCTGGAGATGCGGCTGGCCGATCCGGCCGACGCGAGCCGCGACTGGCTGATGGTGGTGCCGACCGTCTCGACCCACGAGATTCGCTTCTATGGCCCCTTCGATGCCGACGGCAAGGCACTGGCACCGGTCGTCGTGACCGGCATGCGCCATCCCTGGGCGAGCCGCCCCGCGGCATCCGAACAGATGGCCTGGCGCTTCCGCCTGCCCGGACCGGGCATCTACACCGCCTATTTCCGGGTGGAGTCGACCTTCGCCCGGATCTACGACGTGAAGATCTGGGACCCCGTCGACTACCTGCAGTCCACGCAGGACAAGCGCATGTTCGATGCGCTGACCTACGGCCTGCTCGTCGGCCTCATGGTCTATGGGCTGGTGCTTTTCAAGGTGTTCGGCGAAGCCCTCTACGGGTTCTACGTGCTGGCCTGCGCCACCGGGATCCTCGCGCTGTCGAGCATCAACGGCCACGCGCTGCGCTACGCCTTCCCGAACTGGCCCGACGCCGCCGAGTTCGCGTATGGGGCGGGGCCCGCGCTGTGGGCGGTGTGCAAGCTGCAATTCGGCCGTCGGCTGCTGCGGCTGCGCCACTTCGCGCCGCGCCTGGATCTGCTGGTGCAGGTGATCACGGTGGCCCTGCTGCTTGCCGTGCCCTATGCCTTCTGGGGCGCGTACCCGCTGGCGACCTTCCGCCTCGTCCAGCTGTCGGTGGTGGGCTCGACGGCGGTCATGGTGGTGGGCGCCCTCATCGCGATGCGTCGGCGCTACTGGCCGGCTGTTCTGTACTTCTTCGGCGTCGCGATGCTGCTGGCCGGCATCGGTGCGATCGTGGTGGCCAGCTGGGGCTGGATCGCCTGGGCGCCCAACCAGATGAACATCTCCCAGGGGGCGCTGCTCGCGGAACTGATCGTCTTCGGGGTGGCGATGGGCTCGCGCCTGCAGTTGGTGCACCGTTCGGAGCGGGCGCTGGCGGTGCGCACCGAGCAGCTCGTGCAGGCGCTGGGCACCGATGCGCTCACGGGCGTGGCCAGCCGCGCCGCCTTCGACAGTGCGGGCGAGACGCGCCTGCGCGATGGGAAGGCCTTCGCCGTGGCCATGCTCGACCTGGACGGCTTCAAGGCGGTGAACGACAAGCACGGCCACGCGGCGGGAGACGCCGTGCTGGCCGCGGTCGCCCAGCGCCTGCGCGAACGGCTGGGCCATGGCGAACTGGTGGCCCGACTGGGTGGCGATGAGTTCGCCTTGCTGCTGGCCGATCGACCTGTCCACGCCCTGGCCGAGCTGGCCGAGGGCCTGCTCGACGCCTGCCGCGCGCCCGTCCGGTTCGACGGGCTGGACCTAGTGGTCGGGGCGAGCGCAGGCATCGCGGTCCATGACCAGCAGGACGAGACGCTGGCGCAGTTGCTCCGGCGGGCCGACCGAGCCATGTACGACGCGAAGCGCCAGCGCACAGGATTGCCGCTGGCGTTCGCCGATGGCGCTGCAGCGGCGCGCTAGCTCGCATGCGCCTGACGCTCGGCCTGTCCCGTGCAGTCCGGCCGCTGCTCGTGGTCTCCCGCTGCCGCTGCCGCTGAGCATCGCAGTCGGTGCAATGGTCGGCGGCGGCGAGCCGGCAACGACGATCCAGATGCCGCCGAGCGGCACCTGGCCGCGAGATTCAGACCGCCGCGCTGATCAAGGGCCGCCCGGCAAAGAACGCGGCCAAGTTGTCTTCCACGCGGCGCGCCATGTCGGCCCGCGTCTCATGCGTGTTGCTTGCCACGTGCGGCAGCAGCACGACATTGTCGAGCGCCATCAGCGCCTCGGGCACGTGGGGCTCGTGCGTGAACACATCGAGGCCCGCGCCCGCGATGCGCCGGTGCACCAGTGCATCGATCAGCGCGTCTTCGTCGGTCACGCTGCCGCGTGCGATATTCACCAGGTAGCCCTGCGGCCCGAGCGCGTCGAGGATCTCGCGCGACACCAGTCCGCGCGTGCCCTCGCCGCCGGCACTGGCAATCACCAGGAAGTCCGACCACTCGGCCAGCCCCTTCAGCGTGGGTTCGTAGACATAGGGCACATCGTTCAGCGCGCGCCGGTTGTGATAGCGCACCTCCATGTCGAAGCCCGACGTGCGGCGCGCGATGGCCTGGCCGATGCGCCCCAGCCCCAGGATGCCCACGCGCTTTCCCGACACCTTGGTGGCCAGCGGAAACTGGCCCGTGCGCCAGTCGCCACGGCGCACGAAGCGGTCAGCCGCGCTGATGCCGCGCGCCACGTCCATCAGCAGCGCGAAGGCGGTGTCGGCCACGCAGTCGTTGAGCACGTCGGGCGTGTAGCCCACCGCGATGCCGCGCGCACGCGCCGCGTCGAGGTCGAAGGCATCGAGCCCGACGCCGAAGCTGGAGATCACCTTCAAGGCAGGCAGCGAGTCGATGAGCGCCTGGTCGGCGCCATAGCGCGCGGAGGTGACCAGGCCGACGAATTCACCGCCGCGCGCGGCGAGGAAGGCGGCGGCGTCCGGCTCTTTCCAGAGCGGGTGCACCGAATACCGTTGCGCGAGCCGGTCCTCGAGCGCCGGAAGCAGCGGCCCGAGTTGGAGAAGCGAATGGGATGGCATGAAGCAGGTGACGTGATGCGGGGCGCGGAAGCCTAATTCTGCGGTGGCACGGCAGTGCTGTACTTGATGCGCTCCATCGCGAAGCTCGAACTCACGTTAGACAGCTGCACCAGCCGGATGAGGCGTTGGTAGAAACGGTCGTAGTCGGCGATGTCGCTCACCAGCACATGCAGCAGGTAGTCGATGTCGCCGCTCAGCCGGTAGGCGGCAGTGACCTCGGGCAGTTGCCCCAGTGCCACCGAGAAGCTCTTGAGCCACTCCTGGCTGTGGTCGCGTGCCTGGATGAAGACGAAGGCCAGCATGCCGCGGTCGAGCTTGGCCGGATCGCAGATCGCCACCTCGGCCGTGATCACGCCCGCGCTCTTGAGCCGCTGGATGCGCTTCCAGCACGCGGGGCCGCTCAGGTTGACCATCTGCCCCAGTTCGTTGACCGGGATGGAACAGTCGCGCTGCAGGTTTTCAAGCAGCACACGATCGACCTTGTCCAAGGTAATTTCTTTTCCTGGGGCCTGCATGATGGGTTGAAAGTTCAAATAAATTTAACCGGAGCGGGACATAAAGTTTCTGTTCACCGAAGCAGAAAGCGCCATGTCCCATCGCAAATTGCATGCCATCGCAACGCCACGACAGGACACCGCCCTGACGCGCGTCGGCCGGTCGTCCCCGCACGGGCCAGCGAGCGACGACGCAGGCATTTCCCCGGCCTATGCCAACCCGCCGCTGGTGCGCGCATCGACCGTGCTGGCCGGTTCCCTGCGCGAATGGCGCGAACGCGCCGCACTGCCGACCCGCGACAAGCCCGCCGCCGCCTATGGGCGCTTCGGCACGCCGACCACGCAGGCATTCGAATCGGCGATGGCCGAACTCGAATCGGCGCATCGCGCACTTTGCTTCCCGTCGGGGCTGGCCGCCTGCACGATCTCGCTGCTGGCGCTGGCCCCGCCGGGCTCGCATGTGCTGATCACCGCCAGCGTCTATTGGCCGGTGCGCGAGTTCGCCGAGGAGACGCTCACGCAGCTGGGCTGCACCGTCGAGTTCTTCAACGAGATCGATGCCGACGGCATCGCCGCGCGCCTGCGCCCCGACACCTCGGTCGTTTATCTCGAATCGCCGGGCTCGCTGACCTTCGAGGTCTGCGACGTCGACCACATCGCGGCGCGCTGCCACGCCGCGGGCGTGCGCGTGGTAATGGACAACACCTGGGCCACGCCGGTGCTGTTTCGACCGCTCGAGCATGGCGTCGATGTGTCGGTGCAATCGGCCACCAAGTACATCTGCGGCCACTCCGACTGCATCCTCGGCGTGGCCGCGTGCAACGAGGAGACCTGGCGTGCGGTGGCAACCATGGCCACGCGCTTTGGCCAGACCGCATCGCCCGACGATCTCTATCAGGGGCTGCGCGGCCTGCGCACGCTGGGAGTGCGCATGCGCCAGCATGGGGCCAGCGCGGTCACGCTGGCGCACTGGCTCGCCGCGCGCCCCGAGGTGATGCATGTGTTCTCGCCGGTGATGCCCGGACATCCCGGCCACGCCGAATGGAAGCGCTTGTACGACGGCGCCTCGGGCGTGTTCTCCTTCGTGCTGAAGCCCGTGCCCGAGGCGGTGCTCGCGCGCTTCTTCGACAGCTTGCGCGCGTTCGGCATCGGCCTGTCGTGGGGTGGCTTCGAGAGCCTGGTGGTCCCGGTGCCCTCGGGCCGCACGCTGGCCATGCAACAGGTTCAAGGCGGCGGCCAGCTGGTGCGCATCGCCGCCGGCCTCGAGGCCATCGAGGATCTGGTGGAAGACCTGCGCCAAGCGCTTGATTCCATGATCGATGTATCTTCTCTCGCCTTGTCGGCCCAGGTTGCCTGAGACCATTACACCGCCCTCCCTCCACCTCCACAGGAATGACCATGCCCCGAAACCACGCGTCGATGCGCGACGTTATGCCGAGCGATGTCCTAGCCACCGTCAACGTCTTGGGCGGGGTGCGGCCATGACCGACCTGTCGCGCAGAACGGTGGTGGTCGGCGGTGCCGCCCTGGCGCTGGGGAGCACGCTGGCCGGCCAGGCCATGGCACAGGCCGCGGCGAGCAAGAACACCTTGCGCATCACGCTGCCCGAGCCCGTGATGCTGACCGGCGCCTTCAACTCGTCGGGCCAGATCTACCTGATCTCCGGCAAGATGTTCGACGGCCTGGTGACCTACGGCTTCGATTTCAAGCCGCAGCCGCAGTTGGCCGAATCGTGGCAGCTCAGCGCCGACGGCCTCACGCTCACCTTCAAGCTGCGCGCCGGCGTGAAGTGGCATGACGGCAAGCCGTTCACCTCGGCCGACCTCGCCTATTCGGCGATGAGCGTGTGGAAGGTCGCGCACCCGCGCGGGCGCTCGACCTATGCCAATCTCGAGAAGGTCGAGACGCCCGACGCGCTGACCGCCGTGATGCGCTTCAGCAAACCCGCGCCCTACGTGATGAACGCCTTGGCTGGCATCGAATCGCAGATCCTCCCGAGGCATCTGTACGAGGGCAAGGACCTGCTCACCAACCCGCTGAACTCGGCGCCGGTGGGCACCGGCCCCTACAAGTTCGTCGAGTGGCAGCGCGGCCAGTTCATCACACTCGAGCGAAACCCCGACTACTGGGATCGGACCAAGACGCCGGTCGAACGCATCGTCGTGCGAATCATCCCCGACCCGGCCGGACGCTCGGCGGCCTTCGAGTCGGGCGAGCTCGACGTCGGCGGCGCGATCCCGGTGGCGCTGGCCGACGCCAAGCGCCTGGGCAGCCTGCCCAGCCTGGAAATCCCCGACAAGGGCACCGAGGCGCTGGCCACCATGGCCTACATCGAGTTCAACCTGCGCAAGGCGCCATTCAACGACGTGCGCGTGCGCCGCGCCATCGCCCATGCGCTCAACCGCGAGTTCATGCTGAAGAACATCTGGTACGGCTTCGGGCGCCCGTCGACCGGACCGATCTCCTCGGACATGGTCCAGTACTATTCCAAGGACGTGCCGAGCTACAAGTACGACCTCGAAATCGCCAAGAAGCTGCTCGACGAGGCCGGCCTCAAGCCCGGCGCCGATGGCATCCGCCTGCGCATGACGCACGACCCGCTGCCAGGCGGCGACCACTACCGCGCCACGGGCGACTACTTCCGCGCGGCGCTGCAGCGCATCGGCATCGCGGTCGAAGTGCGCAACCAGGACTTCGCGGGCTACTACAAGCGCGTCTACACCGACAACGACTTCGACACGACCAATTTCGTCGCCTTCAACCTGACCGATCCGACCATGGGCGTGCAGCGCTTCTACTGGTCGAAGAACATCCAGAAGGGCGTCGTGTTCTCCAACGGTTCGGGCTACTCGAATCCGGAGGTCGACAAGCTGCTCGAGGCCGCGCAGGTCGAAATCGATCCGGTCAAGCGCAAGGCGCAGTTCGCGGCTTTCCAGAAGATCGTGATGACCGATCTGCCCAACATCCCGATCGGCGACATCAATTACTTCACGCTGATCAACCGCCGCGTGAAGAACTCGGTCACCAGCCCCTTCGGCGCGCACGACAACTTCGCTGCCGTGACGCTCGTGGGCTGAGGACCGATGGGCCCCTCGACCCCACCCCTGGTGCGCTTCCTCGGGCGACGGCTTCTGCACGGGCTCGTGGTGCTGGTGTGCATTGCGGTGCTCGACTTCGTGCTGCTGCACATGGCGCCGGGCGACGCGGCCGAGATCCTGGCGGGCGAATCGGGCGGCAGCGATGCGACCTACGTCGCGCAGTTGCGTGCGCAGTTCGGACTCGACCAGCCGCTGTACAAGCAGCTCGGCCACTACCTGCTGAGGCTCGCACAGTTCGACCTGGGTTGGTCCGGACGCAACAACATGTCGGTCGCGCAGCTGCTGATGTCGCGCCTGCCGGCCACGCTGCTGCTGATGGTCGCGGCCATCACGTTGGCAGTGGTGGCCGGCGCGGCGCTGGGCACGCTGGCCGCGCGCCGCGTGAACTCGCCAACCGACAACGCCATCGCCGTGTTCTCGCTACTCTCCTACGCCACGCCGCTGTTCTGGCTCGGGCTGATGCTGATCGTGCTGTTCTCCGTCACGCTGCGCTGGCTGCCGACCGGCGGCATGGAAAGCGTGGGCGCGGGGCTTACCGGCTGGAGCCGCATCATCGATGTCGCGGCGCATGCGGTGCTGCCCACCATCACGCTGGGGTTGTTCTACATGGCCGTGTACACACGCCTGGTGCGCGCTTCGGTGCTCGAGGTGAAGGAGATGGACTATGTGCGCATGGCGCGCGCCAAGGGCCTGAGCCCCGCACGTGTGACGCTGCGCCACGTGTTCCGCAACGCGATGCTGCCGATGGTCACCATGCTGGGCGTACAGGTCGGCTCGCTGCTGGGGGGCGCGGTCGTGGTCGAGATGGTGTTCAGCTGGCCCGGCCTCGGCCGCCTGGCATTCGACGCGGTGCTCGCGCGCGACTTGAACCTGCTGCTGGGGATCGTGCTCGCCAGCGCGGTACTGGTCATCCTCATCAACATCGCGGTCGACCTGCTCTATGCACGGCTCGACCCCCGGATCGAGGTGCGCTGAGATGGTCCGTGCAATGCGTTTTGCGCGTGACTTCGCCAGACGCTGGCCCGCGCTGCTCGGTCTGGTGCTGCTGCTGGCCGTGGTGTGCGCCGCGCTGTTCGCGCCGGTGTTCTATCCCGAAGACCCCCTCGAGATGGTCGGGCAGCCGCTGACCTGGCCTGGCAAGGACGCGACCACGCCGCTGGGCACCGACACGCTCGGCCGTGACGTGGCTTCAGGCATCGTGCACGGTGCACGCGTGTCGCTGGCGGTCGGGTTCTCGGCCACGCTGGTCGCGATGATCGTGGGCGTCGGCGTCGGCGCCACCGCCGGCTACGCGGGCGGCCGCGTCGACGACCTGCTGATGCGCCTCACCGAAGTGTTCCAGACCATTCCGAACTTCGTGCTGCTGATCGTGCTGGTGGTCGTGCTGCAGCCCTCGCTCGGCACCGTGACCGTGGCGATCGCCGCCGTGTCGTGGCCCAGCCTCGCGCGGCTGGTTCGCGCCGAGGTAATGGCGCTGCGGCGGCGCGAGTTCGTGCAGTCGTGCGTGACGCTGGGCATGGGCCACCTACGCATCGTGCTCACGCAGATCCTGCCGAACTGCCTGGCACCGGTGATCGTCACCGCATCGATCATGATGGCCAGCGCCATCCTGATGGAGACCGGCCTGTCCTTCCTCGGCCTGGGCGACCCGAACGTCGTGAGCTGGGGCAGCATGATCGGCAACGGCCGCAATTCGCTGCGCACTGCGTGGTACCTCTGCGCGATTCCGGGCGTGGCGATCATTCTCACGGTGCTGTCGATCAACCTCGTCGCCGAGGGACTCAACGACGTGCTCAATCCGAGGCTGCAGCGCTGATGGCCGCACTCGACATCCAGGACCTCAACGTCACGCTCACGCGCGACGGCCAGCGCTTTCTCGCGGTCGAAGGCGTCACGCTCGGGGTCGAACGGGGCCAGACGCTAGCGCTCGTCGGCGAATCGGGCAGCGGCAAGTCGGTGACGGCGCTGGCCATCATGCGGCTGCTGCCGCCGCGCGGGGCGAGTCTCGCGGCCAAGAAGCTTTCACTCGACGGCGTCGACCTGATGGCGCTGCCCGAGCGCGAGATGCGCCGTATCCGCGGCAACCGCATCTCGATGGTGTTCCAGGAGCCGATGACCTCGCTCAACCCGGTGCTCACCATCGGCGAGCAGATCGTCGAAGTGCTTCGCGAGCACGAAGACCTGACGCACGCCCAGGCCTGGGAGCGCGCCATCGAACTGTGCAAGCGCGTGCGCATCCCCGACGCCGAACGCAAGGTCAAGGACTACCCGCACCGCCTGTCGGGCGGCATGCGGCAGCGCGTGGTGATCGCCATCGCGCTTGCCTGCCAGCCGGACATCCTGATCGCCGACGAGCCGACCACCGCGCTGGACACCACGATCCAGGCACAGGTGCTGCGGCTGCTGCGCGAGCTGCAGCGTGAAAGCAATGCGGGCGTGCTGCTCATCACGCACAACCTGGGCGTGGTGGCGCAAGTGGCCGACCGCGTGGCCGTGATGTACGCCGGCCGCACGGTCGAACATGCGGCCGTGCGCGACCTGTTCCGCCAGCCGCTGCATCCGTACACGCAGGGCCTGCTGCGGGCGATGCCGGTGCCGGGTTCGACCGACCGGCTCGTCGAGATCCCGGGCAGCGTGCCCGATCCGCGGCGTCGCCCGGCCGGCTGTGCCTTCCACGACCGTTGCCCGCGTGCGATCGCCCTCTGCCGCGAGGCGCGGCCCGACATGGTCGAGCTGGCACCGGGCCATTCGGTCGCCTGCTTCGTGGCCCAGGAAGAGACGGCATGACGGCCCTGCTTGACGTTTCCAACGTCGTGAAGCGATTCGCCGTGGGCGACCGCACGCTGACCGCGCTGGACGGCTTCTCGCTGCAGATCGCGCCCGGCGAAGCCGTCGGCCTGGTCGGCGAATCAGGCTGCGGCAAGTCGACGTTGGCCCGGACCATCATCGGCCTCGATCAGGCCGATGGCGGCTCGATCAAGCTGCAGGGCACCGAGCTGGTGGGCCTGTCGCACCGCGGCTGGCTGCCGCACCGGCGCGACGTGCAGATGATCTTCCAGGACCCCTTCGCGTCGCTCAACCCGAGGCTCACCATCGGCCGGATCATCGAGGAGCCGCTGCTGGTGCACCGCGTGGGCGACGCGGCCTCGCGCCGCGAGCGCAGCGCCGAACTGATGACACGCGTCGGCCTGAGCCCCGACTGGCGCGACCGCTTCCCGCACGAGTTCTCCGGCGGCCAGCGCCAGCGCATCGGCATTGCCCGGGCGCTGGCGCTGTCGCCGCGGCTGCTGATCTGCGACGAGCCGGTGTCGGCGCTCGACGTGTCGGTGCAGGCGCAGGTGCAGAACCTGCTGGCCGACCTGCGCGAAGAGCTCGGTCTGGCCTACCTCTTCATCAGCCACGACCTCGCGGTGGTGGCGCACCTTTGCACGCGCATCTTCGTGATGTACCTGGGCCAGGTGGTCGAGATCGGCGACCGCCACACGCTGCACGCCGCGCCGCGTCATCCGTACACGCAGGCACTGGTCGCCGCGTCGCCCATCCCAGACCCGGACCGTGCCGCCGAGTTCGGCAACGAGGTGCTGGGCGACATCCCGAGCCAGCTCGACGTGCCCTCGGGCTGCCGCTTTCATCCGCGTTGCCCGCGCGCGACCGAGCGCTGCCGCGTCGAGGCACCGCTGCTGCGCCAGCTCGACGCACGCGCCTGGGCTTCGTGCCATTACGCGGACGTGCCGGTGTCTTGCCCTGAGGATGGCCGCATGAGCACAGCGCCGGTCCGCACCGAGCTAGCTCGCACCGCAGTGCACGGCACGAAGGTGTTTCGATGAGCAAGGTCGCAGGCAAGGTCGCGCTCGTCACCGGCGCCACCGGCGGCCTCGGCTCAGCCATCGCGCTGCAGCTCGCCGCCTCGGGTTGCCGCGTGGTGGTGCACTACGGCCATGACGCTGCGAAGGCCGACGCCGTGGTCGCCGACTGCATCGCGGCCGGCAGCGAGGCCGTGGCCGTGAGCGGCGACCTGGCCGAAGACGACGCCTGCCGCCGCATAGCGACCGAAGCCGCAGCCGCCTGGGGCCGCATCGACGTGCTGGTGAACAACGCCGCGATCACGCGCTTCATTCCGCATGCCGATCTCGAGGCGCTCGACTCCGCCAGCTTTCGCCAGGTGATGGACGTGAACCTGATGGGCCCGTTCCAGATGACGCGCGCCGCGTTGCCCTGGCTGCGCGCGCACGGTGCAGGCAGCGTGGTCAACATCTCGTCGACGGCGGGCCAGGCCGGCACCGGCAGCTCGATCGCCTATGCGGCCTCGAAGGCGGCACTCAACAACCTCACGCTGACGCTGGCCCGCGCGCTCGCGCCCGCCGTGCGGGTGAACGCGGTCGTGCCTGGCTTCATCGCCAACGACTGGCTGCTGAAGGGCATCGGACCCGAGCGCTTCGCGGCGCTCACGGCCGCGCAAATCGCGGCCACGCCGCTGCAGCACGCGGCGACGCCCGACGACGTGGCCGAGGTCGCGGTGTGGGTGGCGCTGTCGGCGCGCCATCTCACCGGCGAGCTGGTGCGCGTCGACGGTGGACACCACCTGGGACCGGGCTCCGCGGTGGTCCCGAGCGAACGGAGAGCCCCTTGATCCCCGACACCCACACCACGGCCCTCGACCGCCTCGCGCAACAGGCGCACCATGAACGAACGCTGTTCGACTACCCGCCGCGCGAATGGGTGCCGCCGCGCTTGCGCGACGGCGAGCGGGTGCTCGACGTCGTCATCGTCGGTGGCGGGCAGAACGGCATCGCCGCCGCGTCGGGCCTTCAGCAGGCGCGCGTGCCCAACCTTCTCATGCTCGACGAGAACCCCGAAGGCCGTGAAGGCCCCTGGGTGACCTACGCGCGGATGATCACCCTGCGCACCATCAAGACGCTGCCCGGCCCCGCGCTGAAGGTGCCTGCGCTGTCGTTCCAGAGGTGGTACGAGGCCCAGTACGGGGCCGACGCCTGGGAGGCCTTGGTGCGCATCCCCAAGGAAATGTGGATGGCCTACCTTGGCTGGATCCGCCAGACGCTGGCGATCCCGACGATGCACAGCACGCGGCTCGAACTGATCGAACCCGCCGACGGCCTGCTGCGCCTGACGGTGCGCACGCCGGCCGGCACGCAGCACATCCTCACGCGCAAGGTGGTTCTGGCCACCGGCAGCACCGGCGCAGGTGGCCGCAACATCCCGGCTTTCGTCGAACAGAAGCTGCCGCGCGACCGCTGGGCGCACAGCGCCCAGTCGATCGACTTCGCGGCACTCCAGGGCAAGGACGTGGCGGTGCTCGGCGCCGGCGCGTCGGCCTTCGACAACGCGGCCACCGCGCTGGAAGCGGGCGCCGCGCGCGTCGACCTCTACATGCGCCGCGCCACGCTGCCCGAGATGAATAGCGCGCGCTTCATGGAGTTCGAAGGCCTGTACCGCCACTTCGCGGAGATGGACAGCCTGGTGCGCTGGCGCTTCATGCGCAAGATCTTCGCGAGCCCGATGCCGCCGCCGCCCGACACCTTCCTGCGCACAACGGCCTTCCCCAACTTCCACATGCACTTCGAATCGGCCTGGGAAGACGTCGGCGTTCGCGATGACGGCAAGATCGAACTGGTCACGCCGACGGGCACGCACACGGCGGATTTCGCGATCCTGGGCACCGGCTTCGCGGCCAACCTTGCGCGCCGGCCTGAACTGGCCGCGGTGCTGCCGCACGTCGCGCTGTGGGGCGATCGCTTCGTGCCGCCGGCCGGCGAGGAGTCGCCTGCCATCGCCCGCTTCCCCTTCCTGGGTGCCGGCTTCGAGCTGACCGAGCGCACGCCGGGCGAGTGCCCGGAGGTCGCGGACATCCACATGTTCAACGGCGGCGCGCTGCCCAGCATGGGCCCGATCGGCCTGGGCATCAACGGCATGGCGCATGGCACCGAGCGGCTGGTGCGGGGCATCACGCGGGACTTCTACCTGCGTGACGCCGAGCGCTTCTGCGCCGAGTTCCTGGCCTACGACGTGCCCGAAGCCAAGCTGGTGCCTGCACCGGTGGCCATGCCGTCGCCTTCACCGACCTGAACCCTCCACCTTTGGACTGCCATGACCACACCCGACGTGATCGACCGACTGATGGGCCTGCAGCCCGGCGACTTCCTGAGTGACCTTCGCCATGAACGCCCGGCCGTGCGGCAGCACAGCCAGGGCAGCTTTGACGCGCTGCTGAATGTGGCCCAGGCGGCCGACCTGTCCCCTGCCGAGCGCGACATGGTCGCGCTGCGGGTGGCCACGCTGCACGCCTGTGCGCCGCTGGTGGCGCTGCACCGCGAGCGCCTGGCCGCGCTGGGCATTGGACCTGCCGCAATGGATGCCGCCGCGGCGAGCCCGGATGCAAATGGCGCGACGGCTGCCGATGGCTTCGACGCGCGCACGGTCGCCCTGCTGCGCCACGCCGATCTGCTGACCTTGCGGCCCATCGAGGCGCGGCCCGAGCACCTGCATGCGCTCGCCGACGCGGGCCTCGCACCGGCCGCCATCGTCACGTTGTCGCAACTGATCGCCTTCGTTGCGTACCAGGTGCGCGTCGTCGCTGGCTTGACGCTGCTGGAACGGAGCCCCGCATGAACTTCACGCTCGACACGCTCGACTGGAAGCCCTGGATTGCGGCCGTGCCGCTGGAAGACTGCAGCGAAGCACAGCTTGCAGTGCTCGACGCCAGCAACCGCAGTGCACGCCAGTCGCAGTACTACCTGACCCTGGTGCACGACGCGCCCGCGCTGCTGGAGCGCTCGCTGCTCTTCAATGCCGTGATGTACGGAACCAAGGGGCTGCCACGCGCCGAGCGCGAGTTCGCGACAGTGGTGGAGTCGCGCATCAACGGCTGCCCGTACTGCGCATCCGTGCACGCGCGTCTCTTCGTGCAACTGGCCAAGGACCTGCCGACGATGCAGGGCCTGCTCGCCGACGGCCCCGCCGCACCGATGCCGCCGAGACTGCGCGCCATCGCCGACTACGCCGCGGCGCTCACCACCACGCCGCCGAGCGCCACGCCGGCGCATATCACCGCGCTGCGCGAGGTCGGCCTCACCGACCTCGAGATAGCCGACGCAACGCATGCCGTAGCGATGTTTGCCTGGGCCAACCGCCTGATGCAGACGCTAGGCGAGCCCTTTCTGCCGCAAGCCGCCTGAAGGCGGCGCGCGGCGCTGTCACTGTTCGAGGAGATTCCGTCATGCCCTTTCCCCCTTCGCTCGGTTATCGCATCGCGCTCGTCACCGGTGCCTCGAGTGGCATCGGCGCCTCCACGGTCGAGGCGCTGACTGCGGCCGGCCTCAAGGTGTACGCCGTGGCCCGCCGCGGCGACCGTCTGCAAGCGCTTGCGCAGCGAACCGGCTGCATCCCGCTGGTGCTGGACATCACCGACCGCACCGCCTGCGCCGCCGCACTCGACGGGCTGGAAATCGACATCCTGGTGAACAACGCCGGCGGTTCGCACCAGAGCCCGCTGCAGGACTACCCGCCGGACGAGATCGATCGAATCCTCGACCTGAACCTGCGTGCCGTGATGCACCTCAACCGCATCGTGCTGCCCGGCATGCTCGAGCGCGACCGCGGCCACATCGTGGTGATCGGTTCGATGGCAGGCCACTATCCGATGCGCGGCTCGGCGCTTTACTCCGCCGCCAAGGCCGCGGTATCGCACGCCTTCGACGTGCTGCGCCTTGACACGCTGGGCAGCCGCGTGCGCTGGACCGAAGTCGCGCCCGGCCGCGTGGCGACCGAAGCCTTCATCAACTCCATCGGCCCCGAGCGTGCCAAGGAATTCCTGAGCAAGGAAACGCTGCAGCCCGAAGACCTGGCCGCCTCGATCTGTCACGCGCTGATGGCGCCGCCCCACGTGAACGTGAGCCGCATCGAGATCTATCCGGTCAAGCAGGCGTCGGGCGGCTTTCTCTACGCGGACTGAAACGACCTGTCGGCTGGGGTGGGTCGCATCGGATCCATCAAGCCGACCCGATTGCCGCGCAGACTGCACTGTCCGCTTTGCCCGGCCCCTCAAACCCCCCGCGTCAAATATACCGCTTCCCGCCCCACGATCGGCTCGCGCGTCGGCATGAAGATCGTGCACCCGTCGCAGGGCGAGACGATGGTGCGGTCGCCGTCGGTGGCGATGAGCTCGTCCTTGGCAAAGGTCTCGAAGCCGACCAGCGGGCGCTCGAAGCGGAACTCGGTGGTGTGGACCATGTGCGTCTGCAGGAGTTCATAGCGGCGCTGCGGCTCCTTGGGCGTGGAGGGCTCGGGCGCGTCGATGAGGCCGAAGTGGGCCAGAAAGTCCAGCGTCACGGCAGTGGCCAGTTGCGAGGCCGATGCCTTGAAATGCTGGCCGCACTCGACCACCATGGCGGTGCCGGGGCCGGGCCCGTCGTTGCCGTGGCGGCCGTACTGGATGAGCGGGATGCCCGACCCCAAACCCTGCGGCATGACCAGGTGCACCGGCGGCCGGCCGATGGCCATGGCAACGGCGCCGTTGCGCTCGAAGGCGGGGTACACCCAGAAGGGCACGACGTCCTGGCTCGTCGAATGGATGTCGAGGATGTGGTCGGCCGCGTCGACCACGGTGCGCATGGCGCGGGCGCGCTGCAGTTCGGGGCTGTCTTCGGCGCCGTCGAGCCATTCGCTGGACCAGATGCGGTTCATGTTGTGCACCAGCTGCCGGCTCTCGAAGGGCTTCTCGATGTCGAAGCTCTCGTACGCGGCCACGTTGGCGAAGCTGACGGTGAGCGTGCCGATCCTGGGCCGCACGCCGGTGTCGAGCAGATGGGTGGCGGCGACCATGCCGCAGATCTCGTTGCCGTGCGTCAGCGCGTTGATGAGCACGTGCGGGCCGGGGCGGCCGGATTCGAAGCGGTGGACGTACTCGACGCCGGTGTTGCCGGCCTTGTAGGCCGACAGGTCGCGCGGCGTGACTTCGAGCGTGGGGAGCGGGGTTGGGGTGTGGGTCATTGCGCCATTCTGGCGCGTCATCCGCCGGGCTGCAGCACGCCCGCCGCGCTGCCGGTCCAGCGCAGGACGACGAACTCCGCGGGCCGCAGCAGCGCCATGCCGATTTCACACACCACCCTGCCCTGGGCGACGTCAGCGGGCGTCATGGTGCGGCTGAGGGCGCACTGCACGTACCAGGCGTCGCGCGGGCGGCCGCCCTGCAGTGCACCCTCGCGCCACTGGCCCCGCAGGAAGTTGTCGACGGTCGCGCCCACCCGGGCCCACAAGGCCTCGCCTTGCGGCTCGAAGGCGACCCAGCGCAGTCCCGCGTCGAGCGAGGCCTCGATGGCGTCAACGTAGCGGCGCAGGTGGACGTAGCGCCACTGCGGGTCAGACGACAGCGTGCGGCCGCCCCACAGCACGAGGCCGCGGCCGATGAACTCCCGAAAGCAGTTGATGCCGAGCGGGTTGAGATGCTCCTGCTCGTGGGTGCTCACGGGCTGCTCTGCGCGAATCACGCCCCGCACCGCCAGGTCGGCCGGTGCGTGATGCACGCCGCGCTGCAGGTCCGAGCGCGCATACAGGGCTGCGACGGCGCCGCTGGGCGCCACGGTGACCGTCGCGCCGACGACGCCTGGCGGCGGCAGCGGGTCGGGCACCACCAGGCAGGGCCAGTGCAGCGCGGCGTGCGGCGAATCGACCTCGGCGCGCTGCGCCTGCACGTCCGCCGCGGTCAGGCCCGGCGCCGGGTCGAGCAGCGCCATGCGCCAGGCCCGCGGTGCGCCGGCATGCGCGACCAGCGCGGCGCGCAGCACGGCGCCGTCGGGGCGCAGGCTGCTTCCGGGCGCAGCGACGAGGCGCACGTCATCCAGGCCGGCCAGCGTGGCGAAGGCGGCGGCGTAGCTGCCGGGCTCGTCCGCCGCGCCCAGGGATGGCAATCGGCCGTCGGTGCCGCCGGCCAGCGGGATGGGCGCCAGGCCGTCGGCATCGGGCACCAGCGAACGCACCGCATCGAGCAGCACCCAGGCATCGGCCGCCGGCGCGAGCTCCCACCACACGGACGCACGTCCCACGGCGGCCGCCCCTCGCGAGAGCACCGTGCCCACCCACCGTGGATGCAGTGCGGAGAAGGCCAGCCCCGTCCAGGCGTCCAGCAGCAGGCCCTCGGCGTCGAGGCATTCGATGTCGAAGCTGAGGATGCGGCTCACGCCGACGCGTCCATGCACCACCCGGCGGCCCTGGCGGTCGTGCCAGCGGCCCTGGGCATCGGCGACGCATTCGAAGATGCCGTCCTCGTTGGCCGTACGCATCAGCGCGCCCGGTTCGGCATGGGTCATGGCGCGCAAGGTGGCCGGGCTGGCACGCTCGCGCAGCCGGACGATGCCGTTGCCCAGGCGGCCGGGCGTCGCGGCGTGGATCACGATGGACCGGTCCGGCGCGACACCGTCGGGGTGCAGCGTCGCGCTGGCTGCGGTCGCCGCTGCCGCGGTCCGCTGCACGTACAGCCGCGCGCCGCCGTTGTCGAAGAAGGCGCGCACGGCCAGTGCGATGTGGTTGGTCCGCGGCGCCACGCCGCCGGCGCCGTCGTCGAGCCACAGCGGCCGCGCGTCGCCATAGATGCGCTCGAAGTCCGCCACGCTCGCGAGCACAGGCGGCGCGCCTTCCACCGGCCCGCGGCGGGTCGGCCCGACGAAGGCCGCGATGTGCGTGGGCACCAGCGTGATCGTGTAGCTCGACAAGGGCGTCTCTTCGACGTAGACGCCGGGAGCGGTGGAGGCCGGCAAGCTCAGGGCCTCCCTGGGTTGGGGCGGCTGAGCGCGACGTGGGGGGCGGAACGGGCAGCCATGGGGGCGCGGGGACAGGTCCGGGAAAGAACGGACCATTGTGGGCGGCGCCCCTCCCGCTGCCCATCTGCCGGATGGCCAGTCCGCGTGCCCGCGGCGGCCAGGGATCAGTCGGCCGCTTCTTCTTCGTTCGCCGCGTCGTCGTCGTCCGCGCGACGGCCGGTGCCCTTCTTGGCCTTGAGCGCGGCCTCGCGCCGTTTGCGCAGTTCGGCCTCGGCCTTTCGGCCGTCGCTCAGCCACTTGGTGAACTGGTTGACCGTCTCGAGCGTGATGCGCCCGAGCGCGCCGCTGCGGAAATCGGTGATCAGCGCCTCGGCGGCCTTCTGCCGGTCGACCCGGCCCCCGCTGACGAGGGCACCGCGCTTGCGGCCGACGGCGTCGAGGATGTCTTCGTCGGGCTGCGTGCACAGCGCCGCCTGGGCCGTATCGGCCGCCAGCTTGTAGCGGCCGCGCAGCGCCTCGGTGTACTGGGCCTTGAGGTAGGCGATGAGCTCCAGCGCGACTTCCTCGTCGTCGTAGGCGTTGCGGCCCACCGCGCCGCTGATGGCCAGCCGGTAGCCGCTCTCGGGCACGATGATCTTGGGCCACAGCATGCCCGGCGTGTCGTAGAGGTAGAAGTCGTCGGCCAGCAGGATGCGCTGTTCCTGCTTGGTCACGCCCGCCTCGTCGGCCGCCTTGGCCTGGCGCTTGAGGCTCAGGGTGTTGATCAGGGTCGACTTGCCCACGTTGGGCACGCCGCAAATGAGCACGCGCATCGGCTTGGCCAGCCCGCCGCGGTTGGGCGACAGGCGGTGGCAGGCGTCGATGATGGCCTGGCGCTGGGCCGGCGCGGTCTGGCTGGCGTCCAGGGCGATGGCGCCGGTGGCGCTCTGCGCCTGGTAGTGGGCCAGCCACTCGGCGGTGCGGGCGGGGTCGGCCAGGTCCTGCTTGTTGAGGATCTTCAGCCGCGGCTTGACCGAGGTCATGCCCTCGATGGCCGGGTTGGCGCTGGAGCCCGGCAGGCGCGCGTCGAGCAGTTCGATCACGACGTCGGTGGTCTTGAGCCGCTCCGCGATCGCCTTGCGGGTGGCATTCATGTGACCGGGGAACCACTGGATCGTCATCGGGGCGCGGGCTGCTGGCTGCAAAGAAGGGAAGGCGCGATTGTCCGCGCTCGGCCCCATGACCCGGTCTGCTATCGAAATGAGAGCTGCTTGCGCAAGCGGGACGGGCGCTGGAGGCCGATTTGGCTTGGAAAACGCCTCAGGCGGCCGCGCCCGTCAGGGCCTCGCGGTAGCGCCGGCTGCACGGCACCACGCTGCCGTCGTGCAGGTGCAGCCGGGCATCGCCGCCGTCGGTGGGCTCGATCTCGCGGATGCGGTCGAGGTTGACGGCGTGGCTGCGGTGCACGCGCACGAAGCGGGCCGGATCGAGCTGCGCGAGGAAGTCGGTCAGCGTGGCGCGCAGCAGGTAGTCGTGGCCGTTCACGCGCAGGCCGACGTAGTTGCCCTGGGCCTGCAGCCAGTCGATGTCGGCCGCGGCGATGAGGAACTCGCGCCGCAGCTTGCGCACCAGGAAGCGCTCGGGCCGCGCGGGCGGCGCGCTGCCCTCGGGCGGCCCGGACTCGGGCGGTGCCTGTGGCGATGGCGCGGGCGCCGCCTCACCGGCCGGCTCCGGCGCATCGAGCACCCGGGCCTCGCCCTGCAGCCGCAGCAGCCAGAGTCGATAGATGGCGATACCGGCCACGATCGACACGTAGCTGCGCACGTCCTTCAGGTATTCGTACAACCACGAAGCGCCGCCGCCGAAGTCGTACGCGCCGCCCGCGGCCCAGGCCACCGCCTTGCGCAGCAGCACCATGCCGCCCACATGCAGCGCGCAGAAGCCGAGGCTGCCCGCCACGTGGGCGCCCGCCGTGCGCCACCAGCCCACGGGCCGGTAGAGCGGAAAGCGGCGCTCGAAGGCCGCCAGCACCGGCACCAGCGCCAGCAGCACGACGTGGCTCGACAGCTCCCAGCTCACCACCTGCCAGGTGGCCGGCGGGTGCGCGGCGGCCCGTGCGTCGACCAGGGCCACGGCGGTGTTGAACGCCGCCTGCAGCCCCATCAGCACGACCCAGAAGCCGATCTCCACCGGCCGCCGCACCGGCGCATAGCGTTCGTAGAAATTCCGTTGGCCCGTCGTCGCACCCATGCGGCCGATTCTGGGGCCGCCGCCGCGGTCGGCCCGCCGCCGGGGCCGGATTTCGTCCCGCCGGGCCACCGCTCGTCCCACCGGCGGGCCCATCCGACCCGCAGACGCGCCGGACACGAGGCCGCCGCGCAGCATGCGCCCATCGCCCTCACCCGCCCCGCCCCATGACCCCGCCGCCCCCCACCGAACGCCGCCACGACATCGACGCCCTGCGCGCCCTCGCCTTCGCCCTGGTCATCCTCTATCACCTGGGCATGTACTACGTGGCGGGCTGGCCCTGGCACCTGAAGAGCCCACACGCGGCCGAATGGCTGCGGTGGCCGATGGCGCTGATGAACCTGTGGCGCATGGACCTGGTGTTCCTGATCTCCGGCGTGTCGCTGGGCTTCCTGGCGCGCAGCCGCCCGCCGGGCGCACTGCTGCGCAGCCGAGCGTGGCGCCTGCTGCTGCCGCTGGCCTTCGGCATGGCGGTGGTCGTGCCCTGGCAAGCCTATGCGCAGGGGGTGGCGAACGGCTTCGTGGCGCCCGGCTTCGGCGCCTTCCTGCTGCGCTACCTGGGCGGCGGGCCGCACTGGCCGGCCGCGGCCTTCGACGGTGCCGACATCGGCATCACCTGGAACCACCTGTGGTACCTGCCCTACCTCTTCGCGTACACGGCCGTTGTCGTGCTGTTGCTGCCGGTGCTGCGCGCCCGGGCGGGCGAGCGGGCGGCGGCGGCGGTGCGCCGGCTGCGCGGCGGCTGGCTGCTGGTGCTGCCGGCCCTGCCGCTGGCCGCCTACGTGCTGTGGCTGGCGCCGCGCTACCCGGCCACGCACGACCTGCTGCACGACGGCTACCTGCACCCGCGCTACTTCACGTTCTTCCTCTACGGCTGGTGGCTGGCCACCGACGCGGGCCTGTGGCGCGACCTGGCGCGCATCCGCTGGGCGGCGCTGGGCCTGGCGCTGCTATCGGCCGCGCTGCTGGTGGCCGGGCGCGAAGGCCTGCTGGGCGCGGCCGGCGCCGCCCTGGCGCAGGCGCTGCGCGCCGTGTACGGCTGGGCGGTGGTCGCCGCCGTGCTGGGCTTCGGCCACCGGCACCTGAACCGTCCGTGGCCCTGGCTGCGCTGGGCCAACGAATCGGTCTACCCCTGGTACGTGCTGCACCAGACGCTGATCCTCCTCGCCGCCGTGTGGCTCGCGCCGCTGGCACTGGGCCCGGTGGCCGAGCCGGCGGCGATCCTGGCCGCGACGGTGAGCGGCTGCTGGCTGCTCAACGACGGGCTGATCCGCCGCCTGCGCGTGCTGCGGCCGCTGTTCGGGCTTCCGCCGCGCAGGCCGCAGCCTCAGCCGCGCGCAGCCAGCCAGGCGCCGATGGCCTCGCGCGGCACCTGGTAGAAGGCCTCGCGCCGGTAGACCTCGTAGCCCATCTGCCGATTGACGGCGAGCATCGGCGCGTTGACCTCGGCGTTGAAGGTCACGGCACGGCGCAGCGAGGGGTGCAGCTCGCGCGCACCGATCAGCAGCGCCGCCTTCACCGCCTTGGCCAGGCCGAGGCCGCGCCAGCGCGGGTCGGTGGTGGTGAGCTTCTGCCACAGCACCTCGGGCACGCGCGCGTCCCACGAGCCGATGCTCAGCGCCGCCACCTCGCCGGCCGCATCGAGCAGCAGCGCCACGTGGTGCGCGCCGCCGCGCGCGTCCATGTCGGCGTACCAGCTGCGGAAGTCCTCCATCTCGAAACGCACCGGCGGGCCTTCGAGCGCGCCCATCGGCACATGGCGGAACAGCCGCTCGAACACCGGCAACAACTGCGCGAGCCGGTCCAGCGGCACGCGGCCGGCGTGCAGTTCCCAGCGCAGTCCCTGCGCGGCGATGGCCGGTGCCTCTCGCCAGCGCCACAGAAGCGCCGCGTCGAGCAGGTCGAAGTCCAGCCGGTTCTGCACCGTCGCCAGCCGCGGCGGCGTGCCCAGCGACGCGAGCCAGGCCCAGGCCGCGGGGTCGTGCGCCTGCACCGTGACCAGCGTGCGCCCCTGCGCCTGCAGGAAGCCGTGCAGCGTGCCGAGCATGCAGCTCGCGACGCCGCGCCGCCGCCAGCCCGGCAGCACGTAGCACCACGCATCGGCCAGCGCGGCATGTTCGTTCGCGCCGGGGGCGCCGGGACGGCGGGTGCTGGCCAGCAGGTTGCCGACGGGCTCGCCGTCCGCGGCGAGGGCGGTCCAGCGGTGGTGCTGCACCAGCGGCTCTTCGCGCTGCAGGGTGCGGACGAACTCGTCATCGCTCGTCAGCGGCATGTCGGGCGCGCGGTCGAGGTCGCGCACGCGGCGGTAGCGCTGGTAGGCGGCCCAGGTCGACGCGCTGGCGCTGTGCACGTCGAAGGGCTCGATGCGGACCTCGGGCAGGCGCGCCCGGTCCGCGAGGGGATCGTGTGTCATGGAATTCCCACGGGAACGACGGCCGCACCCACGCAGGGCGTGGGCTCGGGCGTCTGGAACTGGAAGGGACCGGCGCGAAGGCCGGCGGTGTGCGAAGCGCGGCCTCAGCCGCGCGGCATGTGCGGGCAGCGACAGCCCGGCATGCACACAGGTGCGGATGCGATGGGGAAGAAGCGGTTCGTCATGGGCACCTCCTGTTCGCGTTGTTGTGGGGTCGAGCGCGCCACTCTACCGGCGGATCGCGCCGCCGGCCAGCGCGGTGTGGCGCACACGCACAATCCCGGCTCGCCATGAACGTCCAGCGCCTGCCCTTCCACGTCGACACCGCAGGCGCCCGGCTGCACGGCAGCCGCTGGGCGATGCGGGCCGATCAGGCGCCGTGCGTGCTCGCGCTGCATGGCGGCGGCGTATCGACGCACCTCGGCGCGCAATGGCTGACGGCCGCGCTCGCCGCGCAGGGCTGGCCCGGTGCCGGCTTCGACTTCGTCGGCCATGGCGAGACCGGCGGGGCGCTGGAAGGATCGAGCCTCGACCACCGCATCGCGCAGGCGCGCGCCGTGGCAGAGGCACTGCCGCTCGCCGCGCCCCGCGTGCTGGTCGCCTCGAGCATGGGTGGCCACATCGCCTGCCGGCTGATCGAGCCGCTGCGGCCACGCGCGCTGGTGCTGTTCTGCCCCGCGGCCTACGAGTCGGCGGCGGAATCGCAGCCCTTCGGCCCGGCCTTCCAGCGCACCATTCGCGCGACGACGGACTTCGAGGCCTCGCCCGCCTTCGCGGCACTCGCGCGCTTCGACGGCCGCCTGCTGCTGGTGCTCGGCAGCGAGGATGCGGTGATCCCGCCCGCCGTCACGGCGGCCTACCGCCGCCGTGCGCGGGCGGCCGATCGCGCGGAGGTCATGGTGCTCGAAGGCGCCGGCCACCTGCTCCACCGCTGGCTCGCCGAACGCCCGGAGGAAGCAGCCCGGGTGCAGGCGCGCGTGCTCGCCACGCTCGACGGCCTGGCCTGATCAGCGCGCCGATCAGCCCCGCGTGCAGGAAAGCGGCCTACTGGCCCATGTCCTCCGCGCGCCAGGCGACCTGCAGTTCGACCTGGCCGTCGGCGGCCTGCGTGACCTCGAAGCCGGCCCAGCGGTTGAAGGCGGCACTGGCATTGATGGCGGTGATCGTGTCGAGCATCGGACGACTCCTGATGAAACGGTGCAGCCACTCCAGGAAGCGCGTGCCCTGCGCGTCGTCCCGTGCGCGACGCCATCGCCCGCAGCGGTTGCATCGGCGACAGACGCGCGGATGACATTGCCGCGGCCTGCTATGGAATCGATAGCTGCCCGCGCCCGTCCCACGGGCGCTGCAGGCCTTTTTTGCTTGAAACAGCGAATGCGCCAACCCCGAAACGCCGCGTGCGCCGTATGAGCCTTCATCGCCGCCTGCGGGTCGCGCCCTTCCTCAACCTCGGAGAAGTCCACCATGCCCTTCCTGTCCTCGCCCTCCCTGCGCCCCGCGCCGCTGCTGGCAGCGCTCGCCGCGGCCTTCGCCCTGCCGGCCGCCGCCCTCGACATGCCGCCGCCCGCGGCGGTCGTATCGCGCATCGCCCAGGTCAAGGTCTACCCTGGCAGCGCGACCGTCGAACGCGTGGCCCGCATCCCGGCCGGCAGCCGCAGCGTCACCATCGCCTGCCTGCCGGCGGGCCTGGACGTGCAGAGCCTGCAGGTGAGCGCCGATGCCTCGGTGCGCGTGGGCGAGACCTCGGTCATCACCGAGCCGCGCGCGCTGTCGGCGGCCTGCGCCACCAGTGCGCTCGACGGCCGCATCCGCGCGCTGGAAGACCAGAAGGCCACGCTGCAGGCCGAACGCGATGCGCTGGGCCTGGTCACGGGCTACCTCAAGGGCCTGGGTGGCGGCGACGGCGATGCGAAGCGGCCCGCGATCGATGCGCGCAACCTGGCCGCGACGGCCGACGCGATGCGCCGCACCGGCCAGGAGTCGCTGCTGCGCCAGCACCAGATCGATCGGCGGCAGGAGGACCTCGACCGCCAGCTGCAGCCGCTGCTGGCCGAGCGCCAGCGCAGCCAGGGCGGCGAGAACGGCCAGGTCACGGCCGTGACGGTGACGCTCGACGCACCGCGCGAAGCCGAGCTGCGCCTCGCCTACCAGGTGGCCGGGCCGGGCTGGACGCCCAGCTACCGCGCGCTGCTCGACACCAGCACGCGCAAGCTGCGCATCGAGCGCCAGGCGCTGGTCGCGCAGGCCACGGGCGAGGACTGGCGCGGCGTGAAGCTGGTGCTGTCCACCGGCCAGCCGAGGCGCAACACGGCTGGCCGCACGCCGGCGCCGTGGCGCATCGGCGTCGAGCCACCACCGCAACAGCAGGTCGCGCGCGAAGACAGCGTCGCGCGCTTCGCGATGGCGCCGGCGCCCGCGGCGCCCATGGCCGCGGCCAAGGCGATGGCAGCGGAACGGCCCCTCTTCGACGTCAACGTATTCCAGAACAGCTTCGCCACCGAGTTCGACGTGCCGCAGCCCATCGACGTGCCCTCGAACGGCCAGCGCGTGGCCATGCCGCTGGGCCAGCACGAGGACACGGCGCAGGTGGCCGTGCGCATCAGCCCGCGGCTGGAACAGGCCGGCTACCTGATCGCCGACATCGCGCAGCCCGAGGGCGTGTGGCCGGCCGGCGCCCTGCAGCTGTACCGCGACGGGGCCTTCGTCGGCAGCGGGCAGTGGAGCGCGCCGGGCAGCGTCGACGGCCCGGCGCGCGTCACGCTCTCCTTCGGCCGCGACGAACTGGTGCGCGTGAGCGCCGAGCCCGAGCGCGACCACCAGGGCAGCGGCGGCTTCGCCGGCAGCCGCGCCGAGCGCCAGGTGCAGCGCGCCTATGTGATCGAGAACCGCCACCGCACGCCGATCGCCCTGCAGGTCCTGGAGGCGGCGCCCGTGTCGGTGAACGAGCAGGTGCGGGTGGCGGCGCAGTTCTCGCCGCAACCGGCCGAACTGGTGTGGAACCGGCAGCCCGGCGTGGCGATGTGGCGCACCGACCTGGCCGCCGGCCAGCGCGCCCGCTTCACGGCGGACTACACCATCGGCTACCCGAAGGACGCGCGGTTGCAGGAGCGCTGAAGGGCGGCTGCATCCCAAGCGAAAGCGGCACGGCGCTCCACGCCGTGCCGCTTTCTTTTTGATAGCTGCTCGCGCCCGGCTGGCGGGCATTGCAGGCCTTTTTTATCTAGAACACCGACCGGAAGGCTCAGCGCCAGACGTAGTGGCCGCGCACATAGCGGCCGCGGTGGTCGCGGTGCGCGGGCACCCACATCTTGTGCTTGCGATGGTGGGGGCGCGCATGCGGCCGCTCCATGTGCGGGCCCGGCGGCGGCGGGGGACGCATGGGTTGGGCAAAGCTGGCGACACACAAGCCGGCAGCGGCCAGGGCGATCAGGTATTTCTTCATGTTGGTAGATCCTGTGAAAGTCGAAACGCACGTGCCCGCAAGGCACCACCGACGCTAGCGCGCACCGGGCAGCGGCGGCTGTAGGCAAAGGCCGATCCTCGGGTGTGCGCCGAGGCGAACAGGCCGATTGGGCAGGATCGCCGAGCGACGGCATGGGCCTCGGCCTACGCCTGTCGGCCCACGCATGCCGCACCCTCGACGGCATGTTGAATTCCCTCAGGAGATGGCACGCATGCAAATCCAGCTGAACACGAGCAACGGCGTCGAGAACAAGGAATCGCTGGACCGCTGGGCCGACGAGGAACTGCGCCAGCAGCTGCACCGCTATGCAGACGACCTCACCCGTGTCGAGGTGCACCTGAGCGACGAGAACGGCCAGCGCGCCAGCGATGCCGACAAGCGATGCGTGATGGAAGCGCGGCTTGCGCACCATGCTCCCCTCGCCGTGACGCACGATGCGGCAACGCTGGACGACGCCTTCCACGGCGCGCTGGACAAGCTCAAGCGCCAGATCGAGCACAAAATCGAACGCACCGTCAAGCACCGCGACCGCAGCACCATCCGCACCGTCGACGGCACGCAGGAGTGAGGATGGAGGGACCGACCGCGGCAACGCCGCATGCCTGGCAGTTCGTCCGTGCGGGAGGGGTGGACCAGGTGGTCTTCCGCAGCGGCGAAGACATTGCCCGCCTCGGAGAACTGGACCCGAAACTGTGGGTCGCCCTCGCCTGCCCCGTGCAGGGACTGGAGTTCGATTCCCGCACGCTCGAACTGATCGACACCAACCATGACGGGCGCATCCGCCCGCCCGAGCTGATCGCGGCCTGCGAATGGGTGTGCGGGGAGTTGCGCGATCCCGACACGCTGCTCGCATCGCACGCCACGCTGGCCGTGGCCGATCTCGCCGAGGGCAGCGCGCTGGCGCCCGAGGTGGCCCGCATCCTGGAGATCGTGGGCAAGGGCGCGGGCGACGCGCTCACGCTGGAAGATGTCACCGGCCGCAGCGAACTGCTGGCCGCGATGCGCTTCAACGGCGATGGCATCGTCACGGCGGCGACGGCACAGGACGCCCCGGCGCAGGAACTCATCCGCCGCATCATCGCCACGCACGGCAGCGTGCAGGACCGCAACGGCGAGCCCGGCGTGGACCGCGCCCACGCCGACGCCTTCTTCACCGACGTGCAGGCGCTGCGCGACTGGCATGCGCGCGCAGTCGCCGACGGCCCGGCCATGCCGCTGGGCGGCGGCACCCTCGATGCCGCGCAGGCGGTGGAGGCGGTGCACGACAAGGTGGAGGACTTCTTCGCGCGCTGCCGGGTCGCCGCGTACGACATCCAGGCCGTGCCCGCGCTCAACCCCTCGCCCGCCGAGTACGAGGCGCTGGCGGGCCAGGCCATCGACGCGCACGCCGCGGCACTCGCCGCGCTGCCGCTCGCGCCTGTCACGCCTGGCCGCACCCTGCCGCTGGGTGGACACGTGAATCCCGCCTGGGCCGACGCGCTGGCGCGCCTGCGCGATGCCGCGGCGGTGCCGCTGCTGGGCGAAGGCGCCGAGGCGCTGAGCGAGGCGCAGTGGCGCAAGCTGCTGGCACGCCTGGCACCCTGCCGCGAATGGCTGCGCACGCGGCCCGACACGAAGCTCGGCGCCGCCGACTCGACCGCACTCGATGCCTGGCTCGAGGCGAGGCCCGCGCTGCTCGCGCTCATCGCCGAGGACGAGGGCGTGGAGGCGCACAACGCGCGCATCGTCGACCTGGAACGCCTGATCCGACTGCGCCGCGACCTGGTCGCGCTGCTGCACAACTTCGTGTCCTTCAAGGCCTTCTATCACCGCGAGGGCGCGATCTTCCAGGCCGGCACGCTGTACCTCGATGGCCGCAGCTGCGACCTGACCGTGCGGGTGGACGATGCGAAGAAGCACGCCATGCTCGCCGGCCTGGCCAAGACCTGCCTGGCCTACTGCGACTGCACGCGGGATGGCAAGAAGATGGGCATCGTGGCCGCCTTCACCGCCGGCGACGTCGACTTCCTCTTCGTCGGGCGCAACGGCGTCTTCTACGACCGGCAGGGCCGCGACTGGGACGCCAGCATCACCAAGCTGATCGAGAACCCGACCAGCGTGGCGCAGGCCTTCTTCTCGCCCTACAAGAAGTTCGTGCGCGTGATCGAGGAGCAGGTGGCCAAGCGCGCGGCGGCCAGCGAGGCGACGGCGCAGAGTTCGCTGACCTCGATGGCGACCACGCTCACCACGGCGGACAAGGCGGGCGCTGCGCCGGCCAAGCCCGGCGTGGTGCCCAAGGCCGGCAACGGGCGCATCGACGTCGGGACGGTGGCGGCCATCGGCGTGGCGCTGGGCAGCATCAGCGCGGTGATGGTGGGCATCTTCGCGAAGTTCATCGACCTGGGGGCCTGGATCCCGATCGCGATCGCAGGCATCGTGCTGGCGATCTCGGGGCCGAGCATGCTGATCGCATGGCTCAAGCTGCGCCAGCGCAGCCTCGGGCCGATCCTGGATGCCAGCGGCTGGGCCATCAACGGCCGCATGAAGGTGAACGTGCGGCTGGGTGCGTCGCTGTCGCAGGTGGCGCATGTGCCGGCCACGGCGCGGCGCATGACGCGCGACCCCTTCGCCGACCGCAACGGCTTCGCCGGCGCGGCGGCGGCGGCTGTGCTGGTCGTTGCCGTCGCGGTGCTGGCCTGGCGCATGGACTGGCTCGACCCGCGCCTGCCGGCCGCGCTGCAGCACGCGCCGGAGGTGCCGGCGGCCACCGGCGCGCCGGCCTCCTGAAAAAGGCCGGTGGCGGCCGCCTCAGCGGCGCGCCGCCATCGCCTTGCCGACCTCGTTGGCACCCTGCGCGGCGCCGCTTTGCGGCACCTGCTCGCCGTTGCGGTCCGTCACTTCCTGCAGCCGCGCGGCCAGTTGCTCGGGCGTGTCGGCCGCCAGGCCGATGTAGGCGCCCTGCGTGAGCGTGATGTGCGCCGCCTCGAAGGTGCCGGCGCCAGCGCACAGGATGGTGCGCGTGGGCGCGCTCTCCGCCGCCAGCACCAGCATCGCAGGCACCACGGCCTCGGGCCTGAGCGCCTCCAGCACGTCCTGCGGCATCAGCCCCTCGGTCATCCGGGTGGCGGCCGTCGGCGCCAGGCAGTTGACGTGGATGTTGTTCTTGGCGCCCTCGAGGCTCAGCGTCTGCATCAGGCCGACCAGCGCGAGCTTGGCGGCGCCGTAGTTGCTCTGGCCGAAGTTGCCGTACAGGCCGGAGGACGAGGTGGTCATCACGATGCGGCCGTACTTCTGATCGCTCATCAGCGCCCACACGGCCTTGGTGCAGTGCACCGCGCCCATCAGGTGCACGTCGACCACGAGTCGGAAGTCGGCCAGGTCCATCTTGGCGAAGCTCTTGTCGCGCAGGATGCCGGCGTTGTTGACCAGCACGTCGACCCGGCCCCAAGCGTCCACCGCCTGCTGCACCATGGCCTGCACGGCCGTGAAGTCGGTGACCGAGGCACCGTTGGCGATGGCTTCGCCGCCGGCTGCGCGGATCTCGTCGACCACTTGCTGCGCTGCCGTGGTGGAGCCGCCCTCGCCGTCCACCGCGCCGCCCAGGTCGTTGACCAGCACCTTGGCGCCCCGCGCCGCCAGGGCCAGCGCATGCTGGCGGCCCAGGCCGCCCCCGGCCCCGGTGACGATGGCCACGCGGCCCTTGAAATCGATGTTCACGCTCGGTTTCCTTTCCTTGTCAGACATTGGATGGCCGCACGTGCCAGAAGGCCCGCGGCCGGCGGATGGCAACCGGCGACTGTAGTGCCTGGCGCAGCGACGGGCCTGTCGCGGGCGCACACACGCCGCGCAGCGCAGGATGCGCCGGCAAGGAAAAGGGCGGGAGACGGGGCGTCCTCAGGCCGCGAGGGCCCAGGTGCGCGGGATGTCGTCGAACTGCGGCGCTGCGGCCGGCGCGGGCTGCGGCTGCGCTTCGACGAAGGGGGTGATGGTGGCGGTCTCGCCGGTGGCGCGCGGTGCGGCCACGGGACGGTTGCGCTCGTCGATCCGGCGCGCGATGAGTTGGCTGGACAGTTCGACCTGGCGCAGCAGTTGTTGCTCGCGGCCGGCGTCGGCGGCGAAGCGCGGGGCATAGATCACACCCACCACGCTGCCGCTGGCCAGCACGACCGGCACCGTGAGGCAGCCGGTGGGCAGCGGTGCATCGGCCTGGATCCAGTGCGGCATCACCTCGTCGCGGCAGAAGCTGCTGTCGAACAGGTACCACTGGGCGGCCTCGGAGAGCTCGCGGCTCGGCTCCGGCGCGGCGCCCACCACCACTTCGGAGGCGAACACGAAGTGCATGCCCATCTTGTCGTGGATCACCCGCAGCACTTCGCCGATGGCGGCGTCGATGTGGCGATCGGGCCGGCGCGCAGTGACGACGGCGAACTCAAGCTCCTCGACCTGCACGGAGGCAGGGTTGTGCTGGAAATCGAAGAAGTTCACGGCGGCGATCCAATGTCAGTCAGAGGTATTCAGTTTCACACCTTGTGACGATTTTGGAAACCTTTGAATGCAAAAGTTTGATAAGCCAAATGGCCTATATGTGGCAAAAGTCCCGACTTGGCGGCCCAATGCACCACAAAGAAGCGGGACTCGAGGGTCCCGCTGTTCTGGGGGCGCCGTGTCGGCGCGGTGAGCAGGCACTCAGGCCGGTGTGAGCACCCGCAGCTCCATGCTCCGCACATAGGGTTTGACCGCCGCCCGGTAGGCCTTCATGTGCGGTGCAGCGCCATGGGCCTTGAGCGCGTCCAGGCTTTCCCACTGCTCGACGACCACCACGCGGTCGGCACCGACCTCGAACTGGCCGGGAATCGCTGGCTGGTTGTCGATGGTGGGCGTGTAGGCGATGCAGCCAGCCTCCTCCAGCACGGTGGGCACGACCTTGTGGAACTCGGCGAGGAAGGCGTCGCGCGTGCCCGGGTTGAGCTCGACGGTGGCGATGACGTGGATCATGGATGTCCTTGAGAGAGGAATGAAGGCGAAGGCGCGGCGTGCGCCGCAGCGGCCAGTGTTCCATCCTTCGCGCAACGCGGCTGTCCGGCGCCGGACAGCGGGCCGGGCGTCAGATGGCCAGCGCCACGTCGCCGCGCAGCGGCCGCAGGCCCAGCCGCGCGGGCGAGACGTACTGCTCCCGGTACTGCTCGAAGGGCAAGGTGTCTGCCGCCTCGATGCGCCGCTGCTCCTCGACCGAGGTGGCCGTGGCCGCCTCGAACGCCTGCTGCCGTTCGGCGCTCCAGGGCAGCGCCAGGAGCACGTCGCGGACGGCTTCGGAGCGCGCCCGCGTGAAGGCGGTGAAGGAATTGCCGTGCTCGGCGGCCATGTGGGCCAGCACCCGCGCCGAGGGCAAGGTGTCGGGCGCCGCCAGGGC
This sequence comes from Xylophilus ampelinus, assembly GCF_901875635.1. Classification (GTDB taxonomy): domain Bacteria; phylum Pseudomonadota; class Gammaproteobacteria; order Burkholderiales; family Burkholderiaceae_C; genus Xenophilus. Next base: position 63,646 of record NZ_CABFMN010000093.1, read on the forward strand.
GGCCAGTGCGGCATCGAGCGCCTGGGCGTGCAGCTCGCCGCCCTGGGCGGCATCGAGCGCAGCGGCGATCGGACGGCACTGGTCGAGGATCTCGGCGCCCCACTCCACGAGTTTCACCGGCCGCCCGCCACGCTGCAGCGAAAGGCCCGGCTCGCGCCCACGCGCAGCCGTGAGGTGCTGGTTGTGGGCAATCTCGCCGATCTCGTCGCGGCTGTCGGGCGGGCTGTCGGCCAGCAGGCAGTGCAGCAGGAAGATGTCGAGGAAGCGCATGGTCTGCGCGCGGATGCCGACCGGCTCGAAGGGGTCGAGGTCCATCAGGCGCACCTCCACGTATTCCACGCCGCGTTCGCGCAGCGCGTGCAGCGGCCGCTCGCCGGGGAAGATCACGCGCTTGGGGCGGATGGTGCCGTAGAACTCGTTCTCGATCTGCAGCAGCGTGGTGGCGAGCTGGTTGTACTCGCCGCCCAGGTTGCGGATGCCGATGGCCTCGTAGGCCGGGTACGGGCGCGTGAGCGCATCGGCCAGCGAGGCACCGTAGCCGTCCAGGCTGTTGTAGCTCACGAAAAGCGAGGCCTGCGCCTCGCTCTGGTAGCCCAGCCGGCCCATGCGCAGCGAGGTGCCGTGCGGCATGTACATGGTGTATTCGCCCAGCGGCTGCAGCTCGTGCGGGCGGCCCTCGACGAAGCTCGCGCACACGGCCGGCGAGGCACCGAAGAGGTACAGCAGCAGGAAGGCGTGGCGGCGGAAGTTGCGGATGAGGGCGAAGTACTCGTCGCTCTTCACCTCGGGCAGCGACCAGTTGTAGTGGATGCCCGAGATGGTCTGCATGCGCCGGCCGTAGCGATGCGCCAGGCCCATGCGATACACGCTCTTGGCACGCCCGACGTTCGAGGTGCCGTAGCGCCCGAGCGGAATGTTCTCGTCCGACGGGAGGCCGCAGGGCATGCTCGACACCCACATCACCTCGCCGGGTTCACCGGCCGCGCCCTGCAGCGCGCGGTAGGTGAACTGGTGCACCTCGGTAAGCTCGGCCAGGCAGGCGTCGACGTCGGCGTGCACGCCGGTGATCAGTTCCAGTTGCGACTCGCTGAAGTCGGTCGTGATGTGCGGGTGCGTCAAGGCGCTGCCCAATGCCGTGGGGTGCGGCGTCAGGGCCAGCTTGCCGTCGGGCTGCGAACGCAGGCTTTCCTTCTCGATGCCCCGGCGAATGCCTTTCAGCCTCGCCGGCGGTATCGCTCCCAGCCGCTGCTGCAGTTTGCTCATGTGCGGGTGTCTCATGAATCTCGGATTGGGCCGGACGGTAACACCGCCCGCGCCTTCGCGTCGGACGGGCGACGCCGTGCCCGGGCCGTGGCCACCTCGCTATCCTTTTCATAGCTGCCAGCGCCCGCTGCGCGGGCACTGCAAGCCGATTCGACCCCTAAAGACCCTATGGCAGCGGCCGCCGCTCAGGGCGCCAGCACATGCGCGAGGAAGGCACCGAGCGCGCCGACCTCCTCCATGCACAGGCTGTGCGCCATCGGGTAGCTGTGCCACTGCACGTCGTAGCCCAGCGCCTGCAGGGCGTCGCGCGAGGCTTCGGCGCGCGCCAGCGGGACGATGTCGTCCTGCGTGCCGTGGGCCAGGAAGATGGGCGTGGCGCGGTTCGCCGCGTCGGCCTCGGCTGCCGTCAGCGACGCCAGGGGCAGGTAGCCCGACAGGCCCGCGATGCCCGCCAGCCGCTCGCGGTGCCGCAGGCCGGTGAGCAACGCCATCGCGCAGCCCTGCGAGAACCCCGCGAGCACGATGCGCGACGCCGGGATGCCCCGTGCCGCCTCGGCGGCGATCAGCGATTCGATGGCCGCCTGCGAACGGCGCAGGCCCGCCTCGTCCTCGGGATGGCCGGGACCCAGGATGTCGTACCACGCCGGCATGCGGTAGCCGCCATTGATAGTGACCGGCATCTCGGGCGCATTGGGAAACACGAAGCGCACGGCGCCCACCGCCTCCAGGGCCGGCGCCAGTTCCTGCACCAGCGGCACGAAGCTGCGGCCCTCGTCGCCCAGGCCATGCATCAGCAGCACGGTGGCGCGCGGGCCGGGGCCGGTCTCGATCTGGATAGGCGGGCGATGGGTCATGAAGGGCTCGTGCGAGGAAAGAGGCCCCGACCTTAACGGAGTTCGGGCCGGGCCCTCAACGGGACGGCGTCCGGATGGGGCGAACTAGTTCCTTTTGACTACGAGCCCGGCTTAGCACCAATTTCTTAGGTGAATTTCTTTGGTTTTCTGACCGTGAATTTTTTGTCCAAATGCGACCGCACCCCCGAACCAAGACTGTAAACAAATGATTCATGGCCATCCACACTGGCATTGACCAAGGCGCTGAGGACTGTCAGTGCCAGGCACAAGCAGGGGCGCCCCACGAGCCCCGTCACCAGCATGGAACGGAACAGGAGAGCGAGATGAACGCTTCGAATCAAATGAACACGCGCTTCGGCAGGCTCGCCGCCGTGATGGCGGCGGTCGCCGCCTTGGCGACGCTGGGTGCCTGCGCATCCAAGGGCTCGGCATCGATGGGCTTTGGCGGTATCAGCGCGTCGGCGCCCGGGTCGCTCGGCGAAGGCGCCGCCGGCGGCGGAAGCAACGGAACGGGCAGCGCAGGCGCAGGCAATGGCGGTGCCGGCGTGGCAGGCGGCGGCAGCGGAAGTGGCGGCCAGGGCGGTGGCGGCCAGGGCGGTGGCAGCGGTGGCGGCACCGACGTGGCC
>NZ_CABFMN010000094.1 GCF_901875635.1 Xylophilus ampelinus
TGTCGAGGCGGCGGCTGCCGCCGGGTTGCCCGCGGCGGCGCCTGTGGTCGCGGCGCCCGCCCCCGGCGGCCGCGTGCTGCCGTTCACCGCGCCGCAGCACACCATCGCCTCGCGCATGGTGGCCGCCAAGCAGCAGGTGCCGCACTTCTACCTCGTGCGCGAGGCCGAGGTCTCGGCGCTGCTCGAGCTGTATGCGCGGCTGAAGGATCCGCAAGCCGAGCCGCGCCTCACGCTCAACCACTTCATCGTCGCCGCGGTCGGCCGCGCGCTCGTCGCACATCCGGACCTGAACCGCGTGTGGTGCGAGCAGGGCGCGTTGCTGCTCGATGCGCCCGACGTCGGCATCGCGGTGAACACCGAGCGCGGTCTCGTCGTGCCGATGGTGCGCAACGTCGGCCGCGTGGGCCTGGGTGCGCTCGCGCGGCAGGCCAACGCGCTGGTGGAGCGCGCACGCGCTGGGCGGCTGGCGGCCGACGAGATGGCCGGCGGCGCGATCACGGTGTCCAACGCCGGCATGCACGGGCTGGCGGCGATGGCCTCGATCATCGTGCCGGGCCAGTCCATGATCCTCGGCGTGGGCGCGGTGCGCGAGCTGTTCCGCCCCGACGCGCAGGGCGCGCCGGTGCTGCGGCGCGAGGTCGCGCTCACGCTCTCCGTGGACCATCGGGTGCTGGACGGCGTCGGCGGTGCCGCATTGCTGGCCGCGATCGTTGATGCGCTGGCGCATCCGACGCGGCTGTTGTTCGATTGAACGAATGAATGCTGAGGAGCGAGAGCGATGGATTTCCGACTCACCGACGAACAGAACCTGATGATTGAGGCCGCCCGCAAGGTCGGCGACCGCTTCGGCACCGAGTACTGGCGCAAGCAGGATGCCGCCAAGCAGTTCCCCAAGGAGTTCTGGCTCGCCGTCTGCGAGGCGGGCCTGTGCGGCGCGGCCTTGCCCACCGCGGTGGGCGGCGCCGGGCTCGGGATGCTCGAGCTCGCGCTGGTGGTCGAGACGCTCGCGGCCTGCGGCGGGGGCGCCACCGTGGGCCAGCTGTTCATGATCAATCCGATCTTCGGTGGCGTCGCGTTGTCGAAGTTCGGCACGCCGGCGATGAAGGCCGAGCTGCTGCCGAAGATCGTGTCGGGCGAGATCAACTGCTGCATGGCGCTGACCGAGCCCGACGCCGGCACCAACACGCTCGAGCTGCGCAGCTACGCCGAGGCCGACGGCGACGGCTGGCGCCTCAACGGCCGCAAGATCTGGATCACCGGCGTGCCCGACGCGGCCAAGATGCTGGTCGTGGCGCGCACGAAGAAGCTCGCGGAATGCAAGTCGCGCAGCGACGGCCTGTCGATGTTCATGGTCGACGTCGAGCGCCAGGGGCTGACGCACACCGCCATCGACAAGGTCGGCACGCGCACGCTCGCGTCGAGCAGCGTCTTCTTCGACGACGTGCGCGTGCGCGCCGACGAACTCGTGGGAACGCTGCACCGCGGCTGGCACGAACTGCTCGACGTGCTCAACACCGAGCGCATCGTCACCACCGCGGCGCTCGCAGGCACCGGCACGCTGGCGATCCGGCTCGCCGTGCAGTACGCCAACGAGCGCAAGGTGTTCGGCGACAAGCCGGTCTCCAGCTACCAGGGCCTGCAGTTCCCGCTCGCGCAATGCCACGTCGAGGTCGAGGCGGCGAAACTGCTGAACCTGAAGGCCGCGACCAACTGCGACATGGGCCTGCCCTACGGCAGCGAGGCCAACGCCGCCAAGCTGCTGGCCGCGCAGGCGGTGGCGCGCGCCACCGAGCGCGCGATGCAGACGATGGGCGGCATGGGCTACGCCAGCGAGTTCCACGTCGAGCGGCTGTGGCGCGACGCACGGCTGTTCCGCTTCGCGCCGGTGTCCGAGGAGATGATCCTCAACTACGTGGCCAACCACGACCTCGGCATGCCGCGGTCTTACTGAGGCGCGCAGCGAAGAACGCGATGGTCAACCTGAGTGCCGCCATCCTGCGCTGGGCGCGCGCCGAGCCGGCGCGGCCGGCGCTGCTGTACCGCGATCAGGGACTGAGCTACGGCGATCTCGCGGCGCGCATCGCCGCCACCGCGGCGAGCCTGCGCGCGCGCGGCATCGGCGAGGGCGACATCGTCGCGCTGCTGATGAAGAACAGCGCCGCGTTCATCGAGCTCTCGCTCGCGGTCAGCCACCTCGGCGCGGTGCTGCTGCCGATCAACTACCGGTTGGGCGCCGACGAGGTCGCCTACATCGTCGGCCACGCGGGCGTGAAGCTGCTGCTCGTGGACGAAGAACTGCGCGCGCTGGCCGGCGGCTTCGCCAACGTCGCCGTCGTCGACGAGGCGGCGCAGTCGGACAGCCGCCGCATCGGCCCCGCGGCCGAGCCTTTGGCCGAGCCCTGCGTGCGCCAGCCCCACGACCTGTTCCGGCTCATGTATACCTCGGGCACGACCGACCGTCCGAAGGGCGTGATCCACAGCTACGCCAACTACCACTGGAAGTGCCTCGACCACATCGCGGTGCTCGGCCTGCACGGCAACGAGCGGCTGCTCGTCGTCGGCCCGCTCTACCACGTCGGCGCGTTCGACCTGCCCGGCCTGGCGGTGCTGCAGATGGGCGGCCTGCTCGCGGTGCTGCGCGAGTTCGACCCCGAGCCGACGCTGGCGCTGATCGAGCGCGAGAAGCTCACCGCGGCGTGGATGGCGCCGGTGATGCTGAACCGGCTGCTCGCGCTGCCCGATCGCGCGCGCTTCGACCTCTCGAGCCTGCGCTGGCAGATCGGCGGCGGCGAGCGCACCCCTGAGGAGCGCATCCGCGAGTTCCGCTCGCTGTTCCCCAATGGGCGCTACATCGACGGCTACGGCCTGACCGAAAGCTGCTCGGGCGACACGCTGATGGAAGCCGGCCGCGAGATCGAGAAGATCGGCTCGACCGGGCGCGTGCTGCCGCACGTCGAGCTGCGCGTGTGCGACGACGACGGCCGGGCATTGCCGGCAGGCGAGGCTGGCGAGATCTGCCTGCGCGGGCCCAAGGTCACGGCGGGCTACTGGCGCGATCCGGACAAGACCGCCGCGAGCTTCCACGCGGGCGGCTGGCTCCGCACCGGCGACGTCGGCTACGTCGACGCCGAGGGCTTCCTGTTCCTCACCGATCGCAAGAAGGACATGATCATCAGCGGCGGCGAGAACATCGCGTCGAGCGAGGTCGAGCGCGTGCTCTACCAGCTGCCGCAGGTGCTGGAAGCCGCGGCGGTCGGCCTGCCCGACGCGCAGTGGGGCGAGCGCGTGGCGGCGGTGGTGGTGCTGCGGCCGGGCACCACGCTCGCGCTCGAGGAACTGCAGGCCTTCTGTCGAGGCAAGCTGGGCGGCTTCAAGCTGCCGCGTCAGCTCGTGCTGCGCGAGACGCTGCCGCGCCTGCCCTCCGGCAAGGTGCTGAAGCGGGTGCTGCGCGCCGAATTGGCCAGCGAAGCGAGCGGAGACTGAGATGAAGATCGACTTTTCGGACCAGGTGGCGGTGGTGACCGGCGGCGCCAGCGGCATCGGCGAGGCCTGCGTGCAAGTGCTTGCCGCGGCCGGTGCGCGCGTGGTGGTGGCCGACCGCAACCTCGCTGCCGCGCAGGCCGTGGCTGCCGCCAACGGTGGCACTGCGGTAGCGCTCGACGTGGGTGACGAGGCTTCGGTCGATGCGGCCGTGGCAGCCGTCGAGGCCCAGTGCGGCGTGCCGCGGGTGCTCGTCAACAGCGCGGGCGTCCTGCAGCGCACGCTGCCGCCGGAGGAGCTGACTCTGCGCGAGTGGGACTTCGTCGCCCGCGTCGACCTGCGCGGCACCTATCTGTGCTGCGCGCGCTTTGGCGCGGCGATGGCGCGCGCGGGCGGCGGCGCGATCGTCAACATCGCTTCGGTGGCTGGCATGGGCTCCGGGCCGCTGCATTCGTACGGGCCGGCCAAGGCGGGCGTGATCAACCTGACCGAATGCCTGGCTGCCGAATGGGGCCCGAAGAAAGTGCGCATGAACGCGGTCTCGCCCGGCTTCACGCGGACGCCGGCGCTCGAGAAGGGCGTGGCCACGCGCACCCTCGCTTCGCAGGACATGACCGCCAACAGCGCACTCGGGCGGCTGGTGCAGGCCCGGGAAATCGCCCAGGCAGTCGCGTTCCTCGCTTCGCAGCAGGCCTCGGCGATCACCGGCATCAACCTGCCGGTCGATGCCGGCTACCTCGTCGCGATCCCGTGGGCTAGCTACGGCGGCTTGCGGACATGCAGGTGAACCCTGATGACTCGACTGGCGAACGCTCGTTAGGCTTCGCGCTCCTTCGGACGAGACAGAGAGCCATGCACTCCCCGCGCATCCTTCCGGTCCTTTTGCTTGGCAGCGTGCTCGCTGCATGCGGCGGCAGCGATGACGACGATGCGCCGGCCGTCACGACGATGGCCTGCGGCGACTTCGTCGGCAAGACGATCGCGGGCGCGACGGTGACGGCGGCCACCATCGTGCCGGCCGCTGCATCGGTGCCCGAGTACTGCAGCGTGGCGGCCACGCTGCCGACGAAGCTCAAATTCGAGCTGCGCATGCCCACCACCGGCTGGAACGGCAAGCTCGTCTACGGCGGCGCCGACTCGGTCAACGGTTCGGCCGGCGGCTTCGACGGCTTCATGCCGGTGCCCAACGTGAACGCGCTGAAGATGGGCTATGCCAACGTCGCGAGCGACTCCGGCCACCGCAGCACCGCGCCCTTGTCCGACATCGACGCGACCTGGGCGCTCGACGACGCCGAGGCGGTGGCGAACTACGCCAACCTGTCGGTGCCCAAGGTGGCCGCGGCGGCGCGCGAGTTCGTGCGCATGCGCTACGGCAGCGCCGTGACGAAGGCCTATTACGAAGGCTGCTCGAACGGCGGCCGCGAGGCCCTGATGGTGGCGCAGCGCAACCCGGACGTGTTCGACGGGGTGATCGCGCGCGCGCCGGCCTACAACCTCACCGGCCTGCTGACGAGCTTCCAGCGTGGCGCGCAGGCGCTCGCGGCGCCGGGCGGCATGTTCACGGCGGGCAAGGTCGCGACTCTGGCCGGCGCCGTGCGCACGGCCTGCGACGCGCTCGACGGCCGGGCCGACGGCGTGGTCGGCAACCTGACCGCCTGCAGCTTCGATCCGGCTGCGCTGCGCTGTACCGGCGCCGACAGCGATGCCTGCCTGACCGATGCGCAGGTCGCCGTCGTCCACTCCTGGACGAGCGACTTTTCGCTGGCGGGCACGTCGATCGCAGCCAAGCGATATCCGCTGACCGGCAACGAGGACGACCCCGCGACCTGGGGCCCGTGGTTCCTCGGCGGCGGCGGGATCCCGAGCGCGCAGTACCTGTTCATGGATGGGGGCGTGAAGTACTTCTTCGCCAAGGACCCGGCGCAGGACCCGCTGACGTACGACCTGTCGGCCAACGTCGGAGCAGCTGCCGCTTTCGCGGCGCTCGCCGACGCCAACGACGCCTTGCTCACCGGCTTCAAGGCGCGCGGCGGCAAGCTGATCCTCTGGCACGGCACCACCGACCCTGCGATCAGCGTGAACGGCACGACCGACTACTACAACCGCGTGGTCACCGCCGCCGGCGGCCAGGCCGCGGCCGACGGCTTCGTTCGCTACTACAAGGCGCCGGGGGTTGCGCATTGCCTGGCCGGCCCCGGTGCCGACACGGCGGACCTGCTGTCGGCGCTCGACACCTGGGCCGGCGGCGGCGCCGCTCCCGCCACTCTCACCGCGCTCAAGCTCGACCCGACGAACGGCACCACCCTGTTCTCGCGCCCGCTCTGCGTCCATCCGAAGTACCCGCGTTACAACGGCCGCGGCGACGTCAACGCGGCGGCGAGCTACACCTGCACCTGACGCGGGTCGCGCCCGGCGCGTCCGACGGAGCGAGGCGACGAGCGCCGTGGCATCCGAGGTCCTGAAAGGCCAGCGCGTGCTGGTCACGCAGTCGACGGTCTTCGTCGGCCCGGCGCGGTGCGAAGCGCTTGCGGCGCACGGCGCCCACGTCGTCGCCAGCGACGAGCGGCTCGACGACCCCGCCGCGGCCGAGCGCATCGTGCGCGACGCCGGCACGGTCGACGCGCTGCTCTCAACCTCGGCATACCGCGGCGCTGCGCGGCCAGAACCGCGCGTCGTCGTACAGGGCCGCGCGCGGCGCGCACTTGGCCTGGGCGCAGGCGGTCGGCGCGGAGGTCACGCGCCACGGCGTGCAGGTCAATGCGCTGGCGTTCAACTTCGTCGACACGCCGACCTACTTCCCGCCCGAGGTGAAGGCCAATCCGCGCTTCCAGGAGCGCCTGAAGCGCGAGGTGCCTCTCGGCCGGTCGGCGCGCGCGAGGCGGCCGAGTTCGCTGCCTAGCTGTGCAGCCCGGCCGCGGACTGTTCGTCGGCTAGGTGTTGCCGGTCAGCGGCGGCTGGGCGCCCGGTAACGCGGCCGGGCCGTCGGGCCGGGCGCCGGTTGCGGGCTTCGGACGGGCAACCCGCATTGACCGCCAACCAAACGTTTGGTAGTCTGACATGCTCAGTGCCGGCGCGGTCTGCACGGCATGTCCTTTTCCCCACGGCGGAAGGCGCCCTTCGCCGTCCACGCAGGAGCACCGTATGCGCATCGGCAGCGTCGAATTCGAGAAGAAGGGCCGCGTCGCGGTCCTGACCCTCGACGAGCCCACCAAGCTGAACGCCATCTCCGTCGGCATCCGCCAGGGTGTCACCGAAGGCCTCGCGATGGTCGAGGCCGACCCCGAGATCCGTGTCGGCATCGTCACCGGGCGCGGCGACAAGGCCTTCTGCGCCGGCGCCGACATCAGCTCCTTCCCCGAGACCCCGGAGCAGGCGCGCGACTTCATCGCCAGCGTGCTGCCGGTGCTCGAGGCGCCGGAGCGCTGCCGCAAGCCGCTGATCGCGGCGGTCAACGGCATCGCGTTCGGCGGCGGATTCGAACTCGCGATCGCCTGCGACTTCATCCTCGCCTCCGAACGCGCGAAGTTCGGCGTGCCCGAGATCCAGCTCGGCCTGCTGCCGGGTTTCGCGCTGCTGCGCCTGCACCAGATCGTCGGCCGGCCGAAGGCGAAGGAGTTAAGCATGCTCGGCGAGCCGATCCCGGCCGCCGAGGCCGTGGCGCTCGGCCTCGCGCTGCGCACGGTGGCGCCCGACAAGCTGATGGACGAGGCGATGGCCTTCGCCGAGAAGCTCGCGGCCAAGCCGCAGATGGCGCTGCAGATGGCCAAGTCGTTCTACAACAGGGGCAAAGGCGGCGACGACATGCGCTACGCCATCGACGCCTTCCCCTTCCTGTTCCAGACCGACGACGTGAAGGAAGGCGTGGCCGCGTTCCGCGCCAAGCGCAAGCCGACGTTCAAGTGAAGAGGTCATGAGCCGCACGGTGCTGCACAACGCGTTCTGCGATGGCTGGGGCATCGAGGTGCCTATCTTCCTGGCCGGCATGGGCGTGGGCGGCCGGGCCACGCCGCCGGCGCTGGTGGCCGCGGTGTCGCAGGCCGGCGGGCTCGGCGTGCTCGGCTGCTCGGGCCTGTCGCCGGAGGAGACGCGCCGGCGCATCCGCGCCGTGCGCGCGCTGACCGACAAGCCCTTCGGCGTGGACCTGCTGCTGCCGGCGCGTATTGCCGACGCGCCGCCGACGCGCACCGGGGTGCGCGACGAGATCCGCGCGCGCTTCCCCAAGCACGCCGCGTTCATGCAGGAGCTGATTCGCCGCTACGGCCTGCCCGACGTGAAGCCGGCCGACGAGACGGTGGTCAACATCGAGTACGCGAAGTCGGTGCTCGAGGTCATCTTCGACGAGCGCGTGCCGGTGTTTGCCGCCGGCCTGGGCGACCCCGACTTCCTGCTCGAGCGTGCGCGCGCTCAGGGCATGAAGCTAATCGGCCTGTCCGGTTCGGTGCGCAACGCGGTGCGGCAGCAGAAGAGCGGCGTCGACGCCATCGTGGCGCAGGGCACCGAGGCGGGCGGCCACACGGGTACCGTGGCCACGCTGCCGCTGATCCCGCAGGTGGTCGACGCCGTCAGTCCGACGCCGGTGCTCGCCGCGGGTGGCATCGCCGACGGCCGCGGCATCGTGGCCGCGCTCGCGCTCGGCGCGCAGGCGGTCTGGATCGGCACCGCCTTCCTCGTTGCCGACGAGGGCGAGTTGTTCGACGCCTGCAAGGACCAGATCGTCGCCTCCGATTCGGAGGCCTTTCGAATCAGCAAGATCTGGACGGGCAAGACGGTGCGCGCTTTCCACGGCGAGATTTCGCAGGCTTGGGCCGAGTCGGGCCTGCCGACGCTGGAAACGCCGCACCAGCGCATCCTGATGGAGGACTTCCTCGCCGCGGCGCTCGCCGCCGGGCGGCACGACCTCTTCTACAACATCGCGGGGCAGGCGGGCGGGCTCGTCAAGGGCCGCCGGCCCGCGAAGGACATCATGGCCGATCTGGTCGACGGCGCCGTCGAGCAGTTGCGCCGCCTGCAGCGCGACCTCGTCGTCAGCCTGCCCTGAACGGACCCCACCAAGGAGAACCATGGCCAGCAAAGCCATCGTCAGCGGCGTGTACGACACTCAGGTCGGCTCGCTGCCGGAAAGCACCTGCATGTCGCTGCACACCGAGGCCACCCTCGGCGCGCTCGCCGATGCGGGGTTGAAGCTGTCGGACATCGACGGCCTGCTCACCGCGTATTCTTTCGCCTCGCCGCAGCTGATGCTCGGCGGCGTGCTCGCCGAGTATCTCGGCTTCGGGCCCAAGGTCAACGCCTCGATCTGCATGGGAGGCATGACCGGCGGGCTGCTGGTGCGGCACGCCGAGTCGCTGGTGCGCTCGGGCATGTGCCGCCACGTGCTGTGCGTGACCGGCGACAACCGCCTCACCGGCATGGGCGAGAAGGTGCAGGCCGCGCTCGCCGACGTGGGACACGCGCAGTACGAGCAGCCCTACGGCATGAGCGTGCCGGCGGCTTTCGCGATGGCCGCGCAAGTCTACTTTCACGAAGGCTGGCTGAACGGCGACCACCTCGCCGCGGTGGCGGTGAACCAGCGCGCCAACGCGGCGCTGCACCCGCAGTCGCACATGAAGAAGCCGATCACGATGGACGACGTGCGCAGGTCCAAGGTGATTGCGTCGCCGCTGCGTATGCTCGACTGCTGTCCCGTCTCCGACGGCGGCGCGGCGGTGATCGTCAGTGCTTCCGAGACCGGGCGCGACAGGCCCAAGCGTTCCGTCGAGCTGCTCGCCACCGGCGAGGGCCACACGCACGAGCACATCTTCGCCGCGCCGTCGCTGGTGGACTTCGGCTGCCGCGAATCGGTGGCCGACGCGCTCGGCCACGCCGGACTGAAGCATGCCGACGTGGACTGCGCGCACATCTACGACTGCTTCACCAGCACGCTGCTCATCACGCTCGAGTCGATGGGCTTCTACGAGCGCGGCGCGGCGGGGCCGGCGGCGCTGGCCGGCGAGTTCGCGATCGGCGGCAGGTTCCCGGTCAACACCAACGGCGGCCTGCTGTCGTACGGCTCGTCCGGCGCGGCGGGCGGCATGTTCCATGTGGTCGAGGCGGTGCGCCAGCTGCGCGGCGAATGCGGGCCGCGCCAGGTGAAGGACGCCGAGGTGGCGCTTGCGCACACGCTGGGCGGCATCTTCTCGGGCCATTGCTCGATCCTGCTGGGGAGGGTCTGACCATGGCCGACGTGCAAGCCAAGCCGGTGCCGGTGCCCGACGGCATCAGCCGCACCTACTGGGAAGGCGCCAGCCTCGGCGAATTCCGCTACCAGCGCTGCGGCGCCTGCGGCAAGGCGCAGTTCTACGCGCGCAACGCCTGCGTGCACTGCCACGCCACCGACCTGGCCTGGCACAAGGCGGGCGGGGGCGGGCGCATCGCCAGCTTCTCGGTGATCCACCGCGCGCCGCTGGCCGCCTTCGCCGGCGACACGCCCTACGTGCTCGCGCTGGTGGACCTCGACGAGGGCTTGCGCTTCATGTGCAACGTGCTGCGCTGCGACCCGGCGCAGGTGCGCATCGGCATGCCGGTGCGCGTGTGCTTCGAGTCGCGCCCGGGCAGCGAACAGAAGATTCCCCAGGTGGAGCCCGCATGAGCGAAAAACCGATCTTCAACTACGCCCACTACGAGCCGGGCAAGCACTACGGCGCGCGCGACTTTGCCGTCGACGAATCGACCGTCGCCAAATGGCGTTCCGTCTACCCGAACGACGACGACCCCGGTGTGATGCCGGCCGGCATGCTGGCGATGATCGTCATCGACGCGGTGCTGACGCTCAACTCGCCGCGCCCGCCCGGCGGCGTGCACGGCGGCCAGACCTTCGACGTCTGGCGCATGCCGCGCATCGGCGAGAACATCCGCACCGACGTGTGGTGCCTCGACAAGGAGATCAAGAAGGAACGCAAGTGGGTGCGCGTGCGCAGCGAGACGCGTGCCGTGGGATCGAACGAACTGCTGTTCACCGGCGTCATGACGACGCTGGTGGCGCATTAGACGCAGCAGAGGAGGAGTGCCCGTGCAGGCGCAACTGACACCATCGACCAAGCACGTCGACTTCGACACCATCATGAAGTATGCGGCGGTGACGAACGACTACAACCCGATCCACGTCGACAAGGAATTCGCCGCCAAGAGCCCGATGGGCGGCATCATCGCCCACGGCACGATGTCGGTGGCGCTGATCTGGCAGGCCTTGAAGAACACGCTCGGCGTGCAGATGCTGAACAGGATCCACCTGGAGATCAAGTTCGTGCAGCCGGTGCGCATCGACGACGACGTGACCGGCGGCGGCGAACTGCGCGCCGGCAGCGAGCCGCCCCTGTACGACGTGTGGGTGCGCAACGCCAAGAGCCAGGACGTGATCAAGGGCACCGCCACTATCAAGCCAGCGGAAAGAACACGATGAGTCTGAAGAACTCCGCCTGCATCGCAGGCGCCTACGAACACCCAATCCGGCGCGCGGACGACAAGTCGGTCGCGCAACTGCACGGCGAGGTCGCGCGCGGCGCGCTGGCCGACGCTGGGCTGACGCTGAAGGACGTCGACGGCTACTTCTGCGCCGGCGATGCGCCCGGCCTGGGCGCGCTGTCGATGGTTGACTACCTCGGCATGAAAGTGCGCCACGTGGACACCACCGAGACCGGCGGTTCGTCGTACCTGGTGCACGTGGCGCACGCCGCCGCCGCCATCGCCGCCGGGCGCTGCAACGTCGCGCTGATCACGCTGGCCGGCCGGCCCAAGGCCGAGGGCATGGCCACCGGCACCGCGCCGCGCAACTACGGCCCCGCGCCCGACGTGCCCTTTGAGCTGCCCTATGCGCCGACCACGGTCAACATGTACGCGATGGCGGCGATGCGCCACATGCACGAGCACGGCACGACGAGCGAGCAGCTCGCGTGGATCCGCGTCGCCGCCTCGCACCACGCGCAGCACAACCCGCACGCGATGGTGCGCGACGTGGTCACGGTGAAGGACGTGGTCGGCTCGCCGATGATCGCCGACCCGCTGCACCGGCTGGACTGCTGCGTCATCAGCGACGGCGGCGGCGCGCTGGTGGTGGTGCGGCCCGAGATCGCGCGCAGCCTGGAGCGTCCGGTCGTCGACATCATCGGCACCGGCGAGTACCAGCGCGCGCAGAGCGGCGGCAAGGTCGACCTGCTGACCACCGGCGCGGCGTGGACCGGCAAGGCCGCGTTCGCCGAGGCCGGCGTGAAGCCCTCGGACATCCAGTACGCGTCGATCTACGACAGCTTCACGATCACCGTGCTGCTCACGCTGGAGGACCTGGGCTTCTGCGCCAAGGGGCAGGGCGGCCGCTTCGTCAGCGACGGCAACCTAATCTCGGGCAGCGGCAAGCTGCCCTTCAACACCGACGGCGGCGGCCTGTGCAACAACCACCCGGGTAACCGCGGCGGCATGACCAAGGTGATCGAGGCCGTTCGCCAGCTGCGCGGCGAGGCCCACCCCAAGGTGCAGGTGCCGAACTGCCGGCTTGCGCTCGCGCACGGCACAGGCGGTTCGCTCGGCACCCGGCACGGCAGTGCCACCCTGATCCTGGAGCGCGCATGAGTCTGAACATCGGCCGGCGCCAGATGCCGGCGCCCACCGTCTACCCCGACGCCAAGCCGTTCTGGGATGCTGCCGCCGAGGGCCGGCTGCTCGTCAAGCGCTGCCGCGACTGCGGCGAGCACCACCACTATCCGCGCGACGGCTGCCCGTTCTGCGGCAGCCTGAACACCGAGTGGCGACAGGCCGGCGGGCAGGGCACGATCTACAGCTTCAGCGTCATGCGCCGTGCCGAGGTGCCCTATGTCGTCGCCTACGTGACGCTCGACGAGGGCCCGTCGATGATGACCAACATCGTCGATGCCGATGCCGACGCGATTCGCATCGGCCAGCGCGTGGCGGTGCGGTTCCAACCGAGCGAGGGTGGGTCGCCGCTGCCGGTGTTCGTGCCGGTGTGACCTTCGTTGGCCGGCAAGGCTCGGACCCCGTTACATTCAAGCCAGCCAGCGCTTGCGCCGCCGGTAGTGCTTGATGTCCTTGAAGTCGCGGCCCTCGGCCCCGCCGAGGTAGGCCTCGCGGATGTCGGGGTTGTTGCGCAGCACCTCGGCCTCGTCGTGCATGACGACGCGGCCGTTCTCGATCAGGTAGCCGTGTGAGACCACATCGAGCGCGGCGATCGCGTTCTGCTCGACGAGCAGGATCGACATGCCTTCCTCGCGGTTGATGCGGCGCAGGATGTCGAAGATCTCGGCCACGATCAGCGGCGCCAGGCCGAGGCTGGGCTCGTCGAGCATCAGCAGCTTGGGCTGCGTCATCAGCGCGCGGCCGATGGCCAGCATCTGCTGCTCGCCGCCGGAGAGATAGCCGGACTTGGCGGTGCGGCGCTGCTGCAGGCGGGGGAAATAGCTGTACACGCGGTCGCGGTTGCGCTGCATCTCGGCGCGCCCGCCGCGCACCGCCGAGGCGGCGATCAGGTTCTCGTCGGGCGTCAGGTGCTCGAAGACCCGGCGGCCCTCAAGCACCTGCGCGATGCCGAGCTTGACGCGGTCTTGAGGGGCGAGCTTACCGATGTCCTGGCCCATGAACTGCACGCTGCCGCGCGTGATCTCGCCGCGCTCGGACTTGAGCAGCCCGCTGATGGACTTCAAGGTCGTGCTCTTGCCGGCGCCGTTGGCCCCCAGCAGCGCCACCATCCCGCCCTGCGGCACCTCGATCGAGACACCCTTGATGGCGAGGAAGACGTGGTCGTAGATGACCTCGATGTTGTTGAGCGTCAGCGCGTGGGTCATCGGAGGCTCGGGCGCGTAGAGGTTGCGATCACTTGTTCGCTTTGGCGAAGTCGGCCGAATTGGCCTTGATGAGCGTGTTCACCAAGCCGGTGTAGTCCGCGAACCAGGGCGTCTGCGGCACCCACTTCGTGCCGTCCCACATGTCGATGCGGGTCTTGCCGCCGCCGCCGTGGTCTTGTGGAGTCACCGTGATCGGCGCCATGAAGCCCTTGGCGTCGAAGTTCTTCAGACCGTACATGCCTTGGCGGATCTTTTCCGCCGTCAGCGGCATGCCCTGCGTCTTGATCGCCAGACGCACACCTTCGAACACCGAGGAATACACGGCCAGGCCGGTGTTGTAGTAGGAATCGGCCACCAGCTTGCGGTCGCCATTGCCCTTGCCCTTGTCGTACAGCTCTCGCAGGATGTCCTGCACCAGAGGGTGTTCGGCGCCGCCGCTCACCACGGCAGAACGCTTCAATCCCTTGGCGGCAGCGGCGCCGAAGTTGTTGATGTCGACCTCGTTGATCCAGTTGCCGGTCACCATGCGGTCGATCGGGATGCCGTTGCGCTGCATCTCGCGGAACGAGATCGGGTTCAGCGGCGAGAAGGACCACAGCACCACCCAGTCGGGCTGGAAGCGACGGATCTGCGCGAAGGCGGCGCTTTGGTCGTTGCCAGGCACCGGGAACGGGAAGGTCTGGAAGTCGTAGCCCTCCAGGCGCTTGAGCGCTTCGAAGACCGGCATCGGCTCTCTGCCGAACGGTGTATCCAGGTAGAGGAACGCGACCTTCTTGCCTTTCAGATTGCCGCCTGCCTGCTTCTTGAAGTAACTGATGATGTTGGCGGCCTGACCCCAGTACGTGGGCGCCAGTACGAAGACGTTCTTGAACACCTCGCCGTCCACCGCGTCGCCGCGCCCCACCAGCGGCTGCACGAGGATATTGCCGTCCTGCATGATGCGCGGCAGCGCGGCGCGCGACACCGGCGTGGAGAAGAAGTCGAAGACCATCACGCCCTCGCGCTTGAGGCGCTCGTAGCAGTCGATGCCGCGCTGGGGTTCGTTGCCGTGGTCCTGCACGATCACCTGGATCGGCCGCCCCTCGAGCCCGCCGCGAAGGTTGAGCAGATCGGCGTAATCCTTGGCCGCCTGCGCCACCTGCGGCACCGCGGCGACGTAGATCTTGGTGAGGTCGTAGCACAGTCCGAAGCGCACCGGATCGGCGGCCTGTGCTTCTGCGGCCGCCGAGGCGGCTGCGAACAGGGCAGCTGCGAATGTTTGAATCAAGCCGGCGCGCATGGGCGGTCTCCTCGTTGAAGGAGCGGCGCCCGGAAGCCGGGCCGCCGCTGCAGGGTTTGTGTTTACTTGCCAGCTGACTTGGCGAAGTCGCCCGAGTGCTGCTTGACGGTGCTCCAGACCAGGTCGGTGTATTCGGCGGACCAATCGCTCTGCGGGACCCATTTGGTGCCGTCCCACATCTCAATGCGCGTCTTGCCGCCACCGCCATGATCCTTGCCGGTCACGGTCAGGGCGGGTTGCAGCCCGCCGGCGTCGAAGTTGCGAATGCTCTCGAGCCCCTTGCGCATCTTCTCCGCCGTCAGCGGGGCCCGTTCGCTCTTCAGGGCCAGACGGGCACCTTCGAAGATCGTGGCATAGGTCGCCAATCCCAGCCCGTAGTAGATGTCAGACACGAGTTTCCGATCGCCATTGCCTTTGCCCTTGTCGTAGAGCTCCTGGAGGATGGCCTTGATGGTGGGGTGATCGGTGCCACTGACCACCGGCGTGGCGCGCCGGATTCCCTTGGCCGCCTCGGCGCCGATATTGGCGATGTCCACGTCGTTCAGCCAGTTCACGCTGACCACCCGGTCCAGCGGGATGCCGTTGCGCTTGGCTTCCTTGGCCGCCACCACGTGCATGGCCGAGAAGGCCCAGTGCACGATCAGGTCGGGCTGGAACCGCCGCAACTGCGACCACGCCGAAGTCTGGTCGTTGCCGGGAAGCGGGTAGGGGAACAGTTGGAGCTCGAACCCTTCCCGCTTCTGCAGTTCCTGCATGACGGGAATGGGCTCCTGGCCGAACGGGTAGTCGATGTACAGGAAGGCGATCTTCTTGCCCTTCAGATTGCCGCCGGACTGCTTCTTGAAGTGACCGACGATGTTGGCCGCCTGGCCCCAGTAGGTCGGGCCCAAGGGGAAGACCCACTTGAAGACTTCGCCGTCAACGGCGTCACCTCGGCCGACCATGGCCTGGATCATGACTTCCCCGTCCTTCATGGCGCGCGGAAGGACGGCACGCGACACCGGTGTGGACAACAGGTCAACCGTCAGTACCTGGCCTTTCACCCGCTCGTAGCACTCGATGCCGCGCTGCGGCTCGTTGCCGTGGTCCTGCACGATGATCTCGACCGGGTTGCCTTCGATGCCTCCCCGCAGATTGGTCAGCGCCGCGTAGTCTTTGGCAGCTTGGGCGAACTGGGGGGTGACGAAGGTGTAGGCCTTCGTCAGGTCGTAGCACAGCGCGAAGCGGATCGGTTCGGCGGCGAACGAAGCTTGGGCCCCCACCGCGAACGCGGCGGCGCCGATCAGCAGTTTGAGTCGTCGGATCATGGAGACACTCCTCGTCAGGGTTGAGGTTGCGGTGGGATGGAACTCGCTTAGCGGCGGGCGTAACCGAAAGGCCAGAAGATGAAGTAGTTGCGCAGGTTGCTGTAGATCTTGGCCAGGCCCAGCGGTTCAAACAGGAGAAACCCGATGATCAGCACGCCATAGAGGAACGCAGGGATGTGCGCCAGCAGCTCGATGCCGATCTTCAGGTCGGCGGCCTGGGCGGCGGCAAAGATGAGATTGGCCACGATGCCGGGCAGCAGCAGGATGAAGGCCACGCCGAAGTAGCAGCCGATCACGCTGCCCAGGCCGCCCACGATCACCATCGCCAGCACCTGGATCGACACGTTCACGGCGAACTGCTCCGGCGTGAC
The DNA here is from genome assembly GCF_901875635.1 of Xylophilus ampelinus. GTDB lineage: Bacteria > Pseudomonadota > Gammaproteobacteria > Burkholderiales > Burkholderiaceae_C > Xenophilus. The sequence continues at coordinate 16,265 of NZ_CABFMN010000094.1, forward strand.
CGCGCGGTAAAAGGTGAAGATCAGGATCGCGCCCGTGACGCCGCCGATGAACGACGACATCGCGAAGGCCACCAGCTTGTAGTAGAAGCTGTTGACGCCGATCACCGCCGCGGCAAAGTCCTTCTCGCGCACGGCCACCAGGGCGCGGCCGAGGCCGGAGCGGCGCAGGTTGAGCATGAAGATGGTGACCAGCACGCACCAGACGAGCGCCACGTAGTAGAGCCCGGCATCCGAGCTCACCTCGATCCCCAGCAGGCGCAGCGGCGGTGCCTGGATGGTGGCCTGGGTGCCGCCGCTGACCGCGGGCACCTTGTTGATCACCCAGTCCATCACGAACTGCAGCGCCAGCGTGCTCAGCGCGAGGTACAGGCCGCGCACCCGCAGTGCGGTGATCGCGAACGCGCTGCCGATGAGTGTGGACACGACACCGGCCAGCAGCAGCGCGATCTCGAACGGGATTCCCTTCAGCGTGGCATGCACCGCGGTGTAGGCGCCGATGCCCATGATGGCGGCGTAGCCGAAGTGGAACTGCCCGGCCCAGCCAAGGATCAGGTTCAGGCCCAGCGCAGCGGCCGTCCAGATGAGCCACGGCAGCATGTAGCTCTTCATGTACAGCGGGCTCAGCAGCACCGGCGCAGCGACCGCCAGCACCAGCAGCACGGCGATCTGCCAGCGGTCGAAGGGAATGGGAAACAGCTGCCGGTCGCCGCGGTAGGTGCTGTGGTGGATGCCGGCCTGACGAAAGAACATGGTGATCAGATCCTCTGGATGTCTTCGCGGCCGAACAGGCCATGGGGGCGGATCAGGATGGTCAGCACGAGCGTGGCGGCCACCACCAGCTCGCGGCTGCCGCCGCCGACGAGGCGGTCGAGGTAGCCCGAGGCGACGCCCTGGAACATGCCCAGCAGCAGGCCCGCGACGATGGTGCCGCCGATGCTGTCCAGGCCACCCAACACCGCGACGGTGATGCCCATCAGCAGCAGCAGCGACAGCGACTGGTCCACGCCCTGGATCGAGCCCCACAGCGCGCCGGCCAGCGTGGCCACCACGGCCGACATCGCCCACGACAGCGCCACGCCGCGCTCCACCGAGATGCCCACCGACCAGGAGGCGGTGTAGTCGTCGGAGATCGCGCGCAGCACGATGCCCATGCGCGTCCGGAAGAACAGCAGGAAGAAGCCGAACAGGCCGATTGCCACCGCGCCGCCGGCGACGTAGCTGCGGTTGATGAGCACCGGCCCGATGAACAGCGGATCCGACGAAATCGGCAGCGGCAGCGGACGGTTCGTGCCGCCCCAGGCGACGAGCGCCGCGGCGCGCACGAAGATGTCCAGCGCCAGCGTCATCATGAGAATCATGATCAACGGGCGGCCCGCCAGGCGGCGCAGCGCCACGCGCTCGATGCCCATGCCGATGCCGAACATGACCAGCATGCCCAAGGGCAACGCCGCCCAGATGGGCATCTTGAGCGTCTCGAACAGCGCCAGCACCACGTAGGCGCCGAGCATCGCGAGCGCACCCTGCGCCAGGTTGGGCACCGACGAGGACTTGTAGATCAGCACGATGCCCAGCGCCACCAGCGAATACATCAGCCCGGACAGCGCGCCGTTGATCGCCAGTTCGAGGAAAAAGGGCCAATCCATGTTCAGAGATCCTTCAACGCGAGTTCACGCTCGATGACGCCGGTGTCCCCGGTGTCGTAGGTGATCTGCGCCTTCATCCGCACGGATCGTGCGTCGGAATAGAGCGCCTGGATGACGGCCGCGTAGTGCTCGTCGATCACGCTGCGCCGCAGCTTTCGCGTGCGGGTGATCTCGCCATCGTCGGCATCGAACTCCTTGTGCAGGTTGACGAAGCGCCGGATGCGCAAGCCCTCCGGCTGGGCCTGGTTGACGTGCCGGATCACGCCGGCCACGAGTTCGCTTACCTCGGGCTTCTGCGACAGGTCGGCATACGAGATGTAGGGAATGCCGCGCACCTCGGCCCAGTGCCCGACGGCTTCGCTGTCGATGCAGACCATCGCACACAGGTGGTCGCGGTCCGTGCCCAGCACGGCCACGTCGCGAACGTAGGGGCTGAACTTGATGCGGTTCTCGATGTAGCCGGGGATGTAGCGCTCGCCCTTGGCCGTGTGCACGACCTCGGACACGCGGCCCAGCACCACCAGATGCCCGTCCTTTTCGACGTAGCCGGCGTCGCCGGTGTGCAGCCAGCCGTCGACCAGCGTCTTGCTCGTCGCTTCCTCGTTCTGGAAATAGCCGCTGAAGATACTGCCCGATCGCAGCAGGATTTCGCCGTCGTCGGCGATGCCGCAGTCCACGCCGGGCAACGGACGGCCCACGGTGTGCAGACGCACCTCGTCGGCCGCCTGCACGGAGTTGAAGGCGCTGCTCTCGGTCTGGCCGTAGAGCTGGCGCAGGTTGATGCCCAGCGCACGGTAGAAGAGAAAGGTGTCCTCGCCCATGGCCTCGCCGCCGGTCAGTGCCACACGCATGCGGCTCAGGCCGAGCTGGTCCTTCACCGGGCCGAACACCATCCACTCGCCCAGGCGCAGCAGCAGGCGCTGCGCGGTTGAAGGTGCCTTGCCTTCGAGCTTCAGGCGCTCGGCCGCGATGCCCAGCGCGACGAAGCGATCGAAGACCCGCTTCTTCAGCGGCGTGGAATCTTCCATGCGCACGCGGATGGTCGTCAGCATGTTGTCCCAGCTGCGCGGTGCGGCCAGGTACAGCGTGGGGGCGATCTCGCGCAGGTTGCGCAGCACCGTCTCCGATCGCTCGGGGATGTTGATGGTGAATCGAAGCGCGACGCCCGCGGCCATGGTCACCGCGAAGTCGCCGATCCAGGCCATCGGCAGGTAGGCGAGGATCTTCTCCTCGAAGCCGAAGACCTGGCCCTTGAAGGCGTTACTCACCCCGGCCAGGACGTTGCGCTGCTGCAGCACCACCCCCTTGGGCTTACCGGTCGTGCCCGATGAGTGCACGAACACCGCGGGGCCGTCGGGCCGCGAGCGCTGGATGATCTCGTCGCGCAGGGCCGGGTGCTCGCGCAGCCGCGCGGCCCCGGCGTCGCGCAGCTTCTCCCAGCCGATCAGGCCCTCGACCCGGTAGTTGTTCAGTCCGCGCGGGTCGTCGTAAACCACGTGCGAGAGGCCCGGCGCCTTCTCGCGCAGCTCAAGCACCTTGTCGACCTGCTCCTGGTCCTCGGCCAGCGCGAAATGCGCCTGCGCTTCGCTGGCGAAGTGCAGCACCTCGGCGGGCGTGGCATCCGGGTACACCGGCATCGCGTAGCCGCCGAGCGCGCCGGCGGCGAGCATGCCCATGTACAGGCGTGCCCGGTTGTCGCCCAGGACCAGCAGCGAATCGCCGGCCGTGAAGCCCAAGTGCTCGAGCCCTGCCGCCACAGCCAGCACCTCGTCGAGCACCTGGGCCCAGGTGAACTCCTGCCAGATGCCCAGCGCCTTCTCGCGCAGCGCCACCCGCGACCCGTGGGTGCGCGCGTTGAGCGCCAGCAGGCGCGCCAGCGTGGTGTTCGGGTCGAGATCCCACTGGCCGGCCGCGTCAGCGCCGGTGGGCGCCCGAGAGGCCGGGGATGCCGCCAGCGCGCGGTCTTCACGCTGCATGCTGATGGCCCTTTCCGAGATAGGCTTCGACCACGCGCGGGTTGGCCACCACCTCGCGCGGCAGCCCGGTGCCGATGACCTCGCCGTAGTTGAGCGCCATGATGCGGTCGCAGATGCCGGTGACGATGTCCATGTGGTGTTCGATCAGCAGCACCGTGATGCCGCGCTCGTCGCGCGCGTCGAGAACGAATCGCGCCATGTACTCCTTTTCCTCCTGGTTCATGCCGGCCATCGGTTCGTCGAGGATCAGGAAGGTGGGTTCGGCGACCAGCGCGCGCGCCAGCTCGACGCGCTTCTTCAGTCCGATCGACAGCGATTCCACAGGCTCGTCGCGCACGCCCTGCAGTTGGAGGAACTCGATGATCTCCTCGCACACGCGGCGGTGGGCGATTTCCTGCGGCTGCCCCAGCCACCAGTACAGCGCCGTCTTGGCCACGCTGGGCTTCAGGTGCACGTGCCGGCCGAGCAGGATGTTGTCCAGCACCGACATGCCGTTGAACAGCGCCAGGTTCTGGAAGGTGCGCGCGACCTTGCGCTTGGCCACCAGATGCGGCTTCATCGCGGTGATGTCGGCGCCTTCGAGAACGATGCGCCCCTTCTGCGGCGGGTAGAAGCCGGTGATCGCGTTCACCAGCGTGGTCTTGCCGCTGCCATTTGGGCCGACGAGGCCGAAGATCTCGCCGCGATCGATGCGCAGGTCCACGCCGGTGACAGCCACCAGGCCGCCGAAACGACGCTCGAGGCCGCTGCACTCCAGGACGGGCACGGCAGTGGCGTTCATCGGGGCGCCCAAGGTTCGGCGTTGCAGTGATTCGGTTGCATGCGGTACGGTCGGCTGCGGTTTGGGGCGGCTTCGGTGATTCGGGCGGGTCGCGCGCGGAGGCGCCGCTCAGGGTTTCGGGTATAAGACAAACTAGAACACGTTTCTAACAAGCGTTCGATGAGGCGTCAATGCGGAAAACCCACCCGAGGGTGCCCATGCGCGCCTGACCCACTGATGAGACGCGACCCTGATGCCTCTAAGAGAGCCCCCGCTGCGGCTGGTGTCGCTCGCACAGGTGGTCGGTCGATGTGGTGCACGCTTACCACAAACCAAACAAACGTTAGACGACGAGTGGGCGCCGCGCTGCCGGTCGTCGACCTTCGGCGACGTTGCGGACGTCCCGTTGCAGACGGTGGTGTGACGTGCCCGGGCGCGTATCACGGCTGTGGCTGTGGCGGCCTGGCCAGCAGGGCCGCCGTCTCGCGCTGCGCCGCGGCGTACTCGGCATCGATGCGCTCGACGAGCTCGGCCACCGGCCGCACCGCGTCGACCCCCGACACGGTGTGCCCCGCGCTCCACACGTCGACCCAGCGCCGAACGTGCGCCGAGCCCTCGGAGCCGAAGACCTGGCGCGCTTCGTCGGGTGAGGGGGTCGGCAGCGCGGCAGGGTCGAGCCCGGCGGCAGCGATGGACTGCCGCAGCATGTTGGTGTCCAGGCCGGTGAAGGCGCGCGTCAGCAACACGTCATCGAGCCGGCTGTCCACCAGCATGCGGCGGTAGGCGTCGCTCGCCAGACTCTCCGGCGTGGCGATGAAGCGGGTGCCCATCATCCCGAGATCGCAGCCGAGCACGCGCGCCGCCCACAGTGCTGCGCCGTCGTGGATGCCGCCAGCCAGCACCAGCGGCCCGTCATGGATGCCACGCACCGCGCGCACGAAGGACATGCCGTTGACCCAGCCGGTCTGGCCGCCTGCCCCCGCGCTCAGCAGCACCAGGCCGTCGACCCCGGCCGCGAGCGCCTTCTCGGCGTGGCGCAGCGAGGCCACGTCGGCGAACACGCGGCAGCCGGCGTCGTGCAGCGGCCCCACCACCGCCGCTGGCGAGCCGACGCTGACGATCACCATGGTCACACGGCGGCGCACCAGCACGCGCAGGTCGTCGGCGATGGCGTCGCGGTCGCGCCGCATGATGAGGTTGGGGCAGGGCGGGGCGGTCGGCCGTTCCACGCGGTCGCGGTCGGCAGCGATGCGTGCCAGCCACGCGTCCAGCTCCTGTGACGAACGCGCGTTGACGGTGGGGAAGGCGCCGATCACGCCGGCACAGCAGGCCGCCGACACCAGTTCCACGCCCGAGACGCGCAGCATCGGCGCGGCGATCAGCGGCAGGCGCAGGCCCTGCGCCAGCGAGGCCGGCAGTGTCATGTGCGGCCTCCGGTCAGCGCGGCGCCACGCTACAGGCCGAGCCCGCGAGCGATGATGTCGCGCTGCACTTCCATCGCGCCGCCGCCGATCTCGAACAGCTTCGCGTCCTGGAAGTGCATCGGCATGCCCGAGTCCACGGTGTAACCGTAGCCGCCCAGCAGGTGCAGCCCGGTGGTGGCGCAGTGCATGTAGCACTCGGCGCCGGCCACCTTGGCGAACGAGGCCTCGTTGTGGCAGGCGCCCGTCCTTTCGAGCACGCTGCCGCCGCGGTAGACGAGCAGCCGCGCCGCCTCCACGCGCAGCTGCATGTCGACGATCTTGTGCCGCACCGACTGCAGCTTGGACAACGGCTTGCCGAACTGCACGCGCTGCTTCAGGTAGGCGCTGACCTCGTCGATGATGGACTGCGAAGCGCCGACACCGATGGCGCCGTGGTACAGGCGCTCGTTGTCCAGCCCGCCCAGGACGCACTGCCAGCCCTTGTTGACCTGGCCGATCACCGCATCGGGCGGCAGCACCAGTTCGTCGAAGTGCGCGGCGAAGGTCGGCACCGGGCCGAGGCCCATGGTCTCGATGCGCGTCAGCTTGATGGCCGGGTTGCTGCCGGGGTCGGGGATCAGGAAGGTGGTGATGCCTTCCTGCTTGACCGCCTGCGGGTCGGTGCGCGCAGCCAGGATCAGGAAGCCGGCTGACTTCACCTGCGAGCAGTACAGCTTCTCGCCGTTGATCACCCAGTGCCCGTCGTCGCGGCGCACGGCGGTGGTGCGCAGCGACGCGGCGTCGCTGCCCGAGCCGGGCTCGGTGAGGCCGAGCGCCATGAACACCTCGCCGCGCATCACGCGCGGCAGCACCAGGTCCTTCTGCGCCTGGGTGCCGAAGCGGGCGACCAGCGGGGCCAGGATCACCGCCGCACGGCCCCAGGCGGTGGTGATGGCCGACGACGCCCGGGCGAACTGCTCGACGAAGGCCAGCATGCCCATCGGATCGGGCTTCTCCAGGCCGCTGTAGGCCTCGGGCAGCAGGAAGCCGTAGTAGCCGAGCGCGCCGAGCTTCATGAACAGCTCCTGCGGCGGCTCGACCTTGTCGCGTGCCCATTGCAGCACCTTGTGGCGCGGCATCTCCTTCTCGACGAAACGGCGCGTCGTCTCGGCGATGGCGCGCTGCTCGGGGCTCGGGTCGAAGTCCATGTCGGGGTTTCTCCAGGGGGTCGAGGGAAAGTTGGGTGTCAGTGGGAGTCGATCAGTCGCACGGCAGTCCGAGCTGCTTGGCGATCACGCGCAGCTGGATCTCGTAGGAGCCCACCGTGACCGGTGCGACGAGCGCGTCCAGCGCCATGCGCATCGCCGGCAGCTCCTCGGTGATGCCCCAGCCGCCGCCGATGTGCAGCGCGTCCTGCGTCACGCGGTAGACCGCCTGCGTGACGAACAGCTTGGCCGAGGAGACGTCGAGGATGATGTCCTTCACCGGCGCGCCGCTGTCCCAGCGCGCGGCGGCATGGTAGGTGAGGTGGCGCGAGGCCTCCACGTCGACATGGCCCTGCGCCAGCTTGAAGGCGATGCTCTGGTTGGCGCCGATCGGCTTACCGAACTGCTGGCGTACCTTGGCGTAGTCCATCGCCCAGGCCAGCGCGGTCTGCATGTGGCCGAGCCAGCGCGCGGCCACCATCACGCGCTCGCGGTTGAAGCCTTCCATGATCGCGCCGAAACCGGCCGTTAGTCGCCGCGACTCGGGCACGCGCACCTCGTTGAGCATCACGCGGTAGGTCGGCACCGGGCGGTTGGCGTAGGTGTTGATCTGCGAGGTTTCGAGCCCCGGCGTGTTGCGGTCTACGGCGAAGAAGTGCATGCCGTGGCGGCCCTTGGCCGGGTCGGTGCGTGCCAGCACGGCCATCGTGTCGCAGTCGCCGCCCAGCGTGATGAAGGACTTTATGCCGTCGAGCACCCAGTCGTCGCCGTCGCGCCGTGCGGTGGTCTTGAGATTCTGCACGTCGCTGCCCGCCTCGGGCTCGGTGACCGCCAGCGCGAGAAGGCGATCGCCGGCGATGTTCTCGCGCACCATGGCGTGATGCAGCGCGTGGCCATGCTCGGCCAGCAGCGAGCCGGCCACGCCCTGGATCAGCGCAACGATCGCGAGGTTGGGGTTGACCTTGGCCTGCTCCTCGATCGAGATCGCCTCCTCGGTGACGCCGAGGTCGGCGCCGCCCAGCGGCTCGGGGATGTGCAGGCCGATCAGGCCGGCCTTCGCCGCCGCGACGTAGAACTCGCGCGGGAACTTCGCTTCACGGTCGGCCTGCTGCCAGCGCGGTTTGATCTCGCGCTCGGCGAACTTGCGGGCCATGTCGCGGAAGGCATCGCGATTGACGCTGTTGGCAGGGGTGCGGCGTTCGGTGTTGCTCATTCGATGCGAAGAAGCAGAGGTGGGTCAGGCCGGGCTGGCAGACGGCGCGCGGGCAACGAGCACGCTGGCAGTGCCGCGCTGCGCGAGCGAGCCGTCGGCACCCAGCACGCGGAACTCCAGTTCCACCGCACCAGCGCTGCTGCCCTTGGCGGCGCTCACATCGAGCACCGTGCACTCGACGGCGACGTGGTCGCCGACGAACACGGGCCCGTAGAAGCGCCATCCACCCACGCCCAGCAGCACCTGGAGCGCATCGCCGAAAACGCCGCCGAGCATCGCCAGCAGCTTGGCAATGATCAGCGGGCCGTGGGCGATGAGGCGCCCGTAGCGGGTGGTATTGGCGTACTCGTCGTCGACATGGATCGGATGGCGGGCATCGAGCAGATCGGCGTAGCCCGCGACGAGCTCGGCGCTGCAGTCGAAGGCCGGCAGATCGAGGCGCATGCCGGGTCGGACAGCGTCGAGCCAGAGGGCGTGGGTGGCGCGCATCGGTCACTCCTGATGGAAGCGACGCCGCGGCGTGGCGCAGGGCGGCAGGGCGCGGCGCCGCCTGTCGCGCCTAAGCGGGGCCGGGCGGTACAGCGAATTGATCGAACGGTTGACCGTTAGGTGCGTCATTGGCGGTATGCTAGACCAGTTTCGGACTTTGAACCGCCATGGCGGAACCGGGGACGTGCCTGGTCGCTGCGGCTGTGATCTCACTGGCACAGGAGCGTGCATCGATGGGCAAGGGACCGCTGGCCGGCATGAAGGTGGTGGAGTTTGCGGGCATCGGCCCCGGGCCGATGTGCGGCATGCTGCTGGCTGACCTCGGTGCCGAGGTGCTGCGGCTGGACCGCCTGGTGGCCAGCGGGCTGGGCATCGAGCGCGCGCCGCAGTTCGACCTGCTCAACCGCGGCAAGCGCACGGTGTCGCTGGATCTGAAGGCCGACGAGGGCATTGCCTTCGCGCGCCGCGTCGTGGCCGCCAGCGATGCGCTGATCGAGGGCTTCCGGCCCGGCACGATGGAGCGCCTGGGACTGGGCCCCGATGTGTGCCGGGCCGAGCATCCGAAGCTCGTCTACGGCCGCGTCACAGGCTTCGGCCAGAAGGGCCCGCTGGCGCCGGCGGCAGGGCACGACCTGAACTACATCGCGCTGTCCGGTGCGCTGCATGCCATCGGCCGCGAGGGCGGCCCGCCGACACCGCCGCTGAACCTGGTGGGCGATTTCGGTGGCGGCGGGCTGCTGCTGGCCTACGGCATGCTGGCCGCGCTGTGGCGGGTGCAGCGCGGCGGCGAGGGCCAGGTGGTCGACGCCGCGATGGTCGACGGCGCAGCGATGCTGATGACCTCGATGTTCGGCCTGTTCGGCGCCGGCGCCCACATGGCCGAACGCGGCACCAACCTGCTCGACTCCGGCGCGCCGCACTACGAGGTCTACCGCTGCGCCGACGGCGCCTACGTGAGCGTGGCGCCGATCGAGGCCAAGTTCCGCAACGTGTTGTTCGAGCGCCTGGGCCTGCCCGCCGGCACGATGGACTTCGACGATGCGTCGCGCTGGCGCGAGAACAAGGCGCGGCTGGCGGCGATCTTCGCCACGCGCACGCGCGCTCAGTGGTGCGAGCTGCTGGAAGGCAGCGATGCCTGCTTCGCGCCGGTGCTGGCTCCGCAGGAGGCGCACCTGCACCCGCACAACCGCGAGCGCGACACCTTCGTCGAGATCGGCGGCGTGCGCCAGCCGGCGCCCGCGCCGCGCTTCGAGGGCACGCCCACGGGGCTGCCGCTGCCGCCGCACAGCGACGACGCGGCGGCCTTCGAACAGCTGCGCCGCTGGGGCATCGATGCCGGCGAGATCGAGGCGCTGCGCGGCAGCGGCCGGCTGCGCGCCGGCGCGCCATCGCGCGCGACAAAGGCGTGATGCGGGCAGGAAGCTCGTAGCGGCCCCGCGGAGGCCGGGCCGCCGGGCAGGTTGCGGTGGGTGGCCGCGCAACAGCCGCCACCGCTCCTCAGTCGCCTTCTGCCGCGGGCTCGCGTGCCGCGCCGCCGGCCAACAGCCGATCGATCTCTTCGGCCGCATAGCCCGCCTCGGCCAGGATCTCGCGCGTGTTCTCGCCCAGCAGCGGCGCATGCCGGCGTACCGCGGGCGGCGTGTCGGACCACGAGCCCGGCACGTTCATCTGCCGGATGCGGCCCTCGCTCGGGTGCTCGATCCACTCGAACATCCCCACGTCGGCCAGGTGCGGGTCGTCCATCAGGCTGTCGGGCGTGTGCATCGGCGCCACCGGGATGTCGGCCCGGGCCAGCGCCTCCATCCACTCGGCCGTGGTGCGCGTGGCAATCACCTCGGCCACGAAGGCGTAGAGGGCATCGACGTTGCGCGTGCGGTCGGACATGCGCAGGAAGCGCGGATCCTCGAGCATGTCGCGGCGGCCGAGCATCTCGCAGAAGCTCTTCCAGTGGCGGTCGATGTAGATCAGCACGCAGATGTGGCCGTCCTTCGTGCACAGCGGCCGGCGGTCCTTGGCTAGCAGCCGCACGTAGCCGGCGTCGGCCAGCGGAGGGTCGAAGGTCTTGCCGAACATGTGGTCGGAGAGCACGAACTGCGTCATGGTCTCGAACATCGGCACTTCGATGGCCTGGCCGCGGCCGGTCTTCTCGCGTGCGTAGAGCGCGGCCAGCACGCTGTACACGGCCGTGAGGCCGGTCGTGCGGTCGCACAGGTTGGTGGGCAGGTAGCGCGGCTCGCCGGTGACGCGGCCCACCAGCGACGGCAGCGCCACCGAGCCCTGGATCAGGTCGTCGAGGGCCGGTTTGCCGGCATAGCGCCCGCCTTCGCCGAAGCCGTAGCAGCCGCAGTAGACGATGCGCGGGTTCAGGAGCGCCACCTCGTCGTAGCTCAGCCCCAGGCGCGCCATCGAGGCCGGCCGCAGGTTGAACAGGAGCACGTCGGCGCCCTCGATCAGCCGCTGCAACGCGGCCAGCGCGTCGGGGTGGCGCAGGTCGAGCGCGACGCTGCGCTTGTTGCGGTTGAGCGCCAGGTACATCGGCCCCATGCCCTTGCTGCGGCTGGGCCCGATGTGGCGCACAGTGTCGCCTTCGGGCGACTCGACCTTGATCACGTCGGCGCCGAAGTCGGCCAGGATCTGCGAGGCAAAGGGCCCCATCACGACGCCTGTGAGGTCGACGATGCGCACGCCGGCAAGCGGTCCTGCGGGCAGCGGGTGGGAAGGGTCTCGTGGGGTCATGCAGCAGGCGGCCGGAAGTGGTCGGGCATGCCGGCGGGCCAGAACTCGCCCCACAGCACCATGCCGCCGTCGATGTTGATGGTTTCGCCCGTGATGTACTTGCCCGAGGGGGCGGTGAGGTAGACCACCGCTTCGGCCACGTCCTGCACGTCGCCGGCGCGCTTCATGGGGTTGGTGCGGAAGAGCCCGTCGACGTGCTCTTCCTTGTAGTTGTTGAAGCCGTTGCTCTCGATCGCACCGGCGCCGATGCAGTTGACGCGGATGTCGTGCTCGGCCCACTCGACGGCCAGCGTCTTCGACAGCGCGATCACGCCGGCCCGCGAGGCCGCGGTGTGTGCCATGCCCGGCAGGCCGCGGTCCACCGCCGCTGCGATGGTGACGATGTTGCCGCCGCGTTTGCCGTCGCGCACCCAGCGCTTGGCGGCGGCCTGCATCATGTACCAGGTGCCGTTGAGGTTGGTGTCGATGACCGCGTTCCAGCCCTTCTCGGTGAAGTCCATCGCGTGCGCCGCGAACTGGCCGCCGGCGTTGTTGATCAGCACGTCCAGGCCGCCAAAGCGCCGCCACACGGCTTCGAAGAGGGCTTCGACCTGCTCGGGGTCGCGGATGCTCATCGGGAAGGCCAGAACCTCACGGCCGCCGCCGAGCGTGCGCAACTGCTCGGCGCAGCGCTCCAGCGCATCGGCCTTGCGGCCGCAGATGGCCAGCGTGGCTCCGAGGCGGGCATACAGGAAGGCGATGGCCTTGCCGATGCCGCTGCCGGCGCCGGACACGAGCACCACCTTGCCGGCGAAGAGATCGTCGCGGTAGACCGTGGGCAACTCGGCCAGCGCGCGGTCGCCGGGGCCGAAGCGGGGTTGCTCTTCGGCGGCAGTCATGCCGTCTCCTCTGCGCTGAAGTAGGCCGGCTTGGGGATGGTCCACAGCTCGCCCCAGAGGATGCCGCCACCATCGACGTTGAGCAGCTCGCCGTTGACGAATTCGCCGCTCGGGCCCGTGAGGTAGACCACCGCGTTGGCGATGTCCTGCACGTTGCCGTGGCGCAGCATCGGGTTGCCGCGCGAGAACTTGGCCCGCGCCTCGGGCGAGTAGGCCGCGAAGCCACTGCTCTCGATGACGCCGGGCGCCACGCAGTTGACGCGGATACCGTAGGGCGCCCACTCCACCGCCACCGTCTTGGACAGGTAGGTGACGGCGGCGCGCGCCGCGCAGCTGTGCGCCACACCAGGAAAGCCGCGCTGGAAGGTGAGCACGATGTTGACGATGCTGCCCGGCTGGCCTGCGTCGCGCCAGCGCCTGGCGGCCTCGTGCATCATGAACCATGTGCCGTTGAGGTTGTTGTCGACCACCGCCTTCCAGCCCTTGGGGCTGATGTCCAGCGCGGCTTTCGGAAACTGGCCGCCGGCGTTGTTGACCTGCACGTCCAGGCGGCCGAAGTGCTGGTAGGTGGCGTCGAACAGCGCTGCGATGGCCTCGGTGTGGCGGATGTCGGTGGGCTGCACCAGCACGTCGGGGCTGCCCAGCCGGCGCAGCCAGCGTTCGCAGGCCTCGAGCTTGGCGCGGTCGCGGCCGCAGATGACAAGCCGTGCGCCCAGCCGCGCGTAGAGGAAGGCGATGGCCTTGCCGATGCCGCTGCCGGCGCCGGAGACCATCACGACCAGGCCGTCGCAGAGGCCGGGCTGGTAGACGAGCGGCAGTGCGGCCAGCGCAGCGTCGTCGAATCCGAACGATGGGGCTTCTTCCTGAATCAAGGCTTCATCCTCGTCGTCACATGCCGGCATAGACCGGGCCGCCGCCGCCCTCGGGCGTGACCCAGACGATGTTCTGCGTCGGGTCCTTGATGTCGCAGGTCTTGCAGTGCACGCAGTTCTGCGCGTTGATCTGCAGCCGCCGCGGGCCGCCGGCCTCTTCGACGAACTCGTACACCCCGGCCGGGCAGTAGCGCGTCTCGGGCCCAGCGAAGCGCTTCAGGTTCACCGCCACGGGCACCGAGGCATTCTTCAGCGTCAGGTGCGCGGGCTGGTTCTCTTCGTGGTTGGTGTTGCTCAGGAACACCGAGCCCAGTCGGTCGAAGCTGATCACGCCGTCCGGCTTGGGGTAGGCGATCGGTGTGGCCTGGTCGGCCGGCAGCAGCGTTTCGTGGTCGCGTTGGCTCGCGTGCAGCGTCCACGGCGGGCTCGTGATGCCGAGCTTGGGCAGCAGCCACTGCTCGATGCCCGTCATCAGCTGCCCCGTGAGCTTGCCCTTCTTGAACCACAGCTTGAAGTTGCGCGTCTGCTTCAGCTCGTCGTGCAGCCAGCTGGCGGCGAAGGCTTCGGGGTAGGCGCTCAACTCGTCGCGTTGTCGCCCCGCGGTAAGCGCCGCGGCCAGGGCCTCGGCGCACAGCATGCCGCTCTTGATGGCGGCGTGGCTGCCCTTGATGCGCGCCGCATTCAGGTAGCCGGCATCGCAGCCCACCAGCGCGCCGCCCGGGAACACCGTCTTGGGCAGCGCCTGCGGCGTGCCGTTGTTGATGGCGCGCGCACCGTAGGCCAGGCGCTTGCCGCCTTCGATGTGGGCGCGGATCGCCGGATGGGTCTTCCAGCGCTGCATCTCCTCGAACGGGCTCAGGTGCGGGTTGCGGTAATCGAGCCCGATCACGAAGCCCAGCGTCACCTTGTTGTCCGACAGGTGGTACAGGAATCCACCGCCGAAGGTGTCGTCGGTCATCGGCCAGCCGGCGGTGTGCACCACGCGGCCGGGCTGGGCGCGCTGCGGATCGATCTCCCACAGCTCCTTGATGCCGATGGCGAAGCTCTGCGGGTCGCGACCCTCGTCGAGGCGGTAGCGCGCGATGAGCTGCTTGCCCAGGTGCCCGCGCGCGCCCTCGGCGAACACCGTGTACTTGCCCACCAGTTCCATGCCGAGCTGGAACGCATCACCGGGCTCGCCGCTCTTGCCGATGCCCATGTTACCGGTGGCCACGCCGCGCACCGCGCCCTGCTCGTCGTGGAGCACCTCGGCGGCAGCGAAGCCCGGGAAGATCTCCACGCCCAGGGCCTCGGCCTGCTGGGCCAGCCAGCGCACCACGTTGCCGAGCGAGACCACGTAGCAGCCGTGGTTGTGCAGGTTGCGCGGCACCAGCCAGTCGGGCGTGCGCCGGCTCCCGGTGGGCGACAGGAACAGCACGTCGTCGCCGGTCACCGGCTGCAGCAACGGGGCGTCGCGCGCCTTCCAGTCAGGCAGCAGCTCGGTGATGGCGCGCGGGTCCATCACCGCACCGGACAGGATGTGCGCGCCGGGTTCCGAGCCCTTCTCGATGACGACGACCGATGCCTCGGGTTGTAGCTGCTTGAGACGGATTGCCGCGGCCAGCCCGGCCGGGCCGGCGCCGACCACGACGACGTCGTATTCCATGGCCTCGCGCGGGCCGTAACGCTCGATGAGTTCCTGTGTGTTCACTGGCATGGCCCGCGCACGCCGCTGCGTGCGCGCTTTCGTTCAGCTTGTGGATGGGGGGACGGGCGGCGCGCGGTCTGGCGCCATGCCGCGCCGGTAGACCAGCAGCGTGCGCTTGAAGATGCAAACGACCACGCCGTCCTGGTTGAAGCCTTCGGTCGCCACGCTCACCACGCCGAGGTTCGGGCGCGACTTCGATTCGCGCATTTCGAGCACCGTGGAGCGTGCATAGATCGTGTCGCCCTCGAACACCGGGTTCGGCAGGCGCACCTCGTCCCAGCCAAGATTGGCGAAGACGTTGTACGAGACGTCGATGACCGACTGGCCGGTGACCAGGGCCAACGTGAAGCACGAGTTCACCAGCGGCTTGCCGAACTCGGTCTTGGCGGCGTAGTGCGCGTCGAAGTGGACGTTGGCCACGTTCTGCGTCAGCAGCGTGAACCAGATGTTGTCGTGCTGGGTGACGGTGCGGCCCAGCGGATGGCGGTATTCGTCGCCGACCTCGAAGTCCTCGAAGAAGCGCCCCTGCCAACCCGGCTTCACACTCACCGCGGATTACTCCTTCACGAAGGTGCCGTCGAACACGATCGTGGTGATCTGTTCGACGAAGTCGTCGAAGGAACCCTTCTGCGGGTTGTACCACTCGACCGTCCAGTTCAGCGCGCCGATCACGAACAGGCGGGCAATGGTGGCCCCGATGTCGCGGCGCAACTCGCCCCGCTGCAACGCTTCGTCGAGCAGCGCATCCCAGTAGTCGGCGTAGTCGCGCCGCACCTTGCGGTGGCGGTTCTTCGCCGCCGGTGGAATCTGGCCGTAGATGCGGATGTTGGCCGACGTGAAGTCGCCGTGGTGCAGAAGCCCCCAGAGATGCCCCTCGATGGCCGCGGCCACCTTCTTGCGCGCGGTGGCACCCTGGGGCAGGGCCTCCACCCGCTCGCGCACCGCCTTGGCGACCGCGAGAATGCCCTTGTCCAGCACCTCGCCCAGGATCTGCTCCTTCGACTC
Source organism: Xylophilus ampelinus (assembly GCF_901875635.1). Classification (GTDB taxonomy): domain Bacteria; phylum Pseudomonadota; class Gammaproteobacteria; order Burkholderiales; family Burkholderiaceae_C; genus Xenophilus. Next base: position 32,132 of record NZ_CABFMN010000094.1, read on the forward strand.
GAAGTGGTAGTAGATGCTGCCGGCCTTGATGCCCGCCGCGTCGGCCACTTCGCGCAGCGTCGTCGCCGCGTAGCCGTGGTGGCGAAACAGCCGCGATGCCTCGAGCAGGATGCGCTCGCGCGTGGCGGTGTCGACCTCCGCGCTTGCGGTGCCTTCACGAGTCTTGGTGGCCATGTTCGAAGGTTGGGCAGGTTACAAACGAAGCAGGCATTCTAGCGGTGCAAGCGGCGACGCCTTTCTCTGGGTGTGCGGCTAACTAACGTCTGTTCGACAATGCTATCATGGCGCTTGAGTCCTGCCAATCGGAGGTGCAAGGCACGCGCCGACGCGCGAGTGCGCGGCAACTGCGTCCCTCGGCGGCAGGTCGGCGCCAGTCCATCGATCACAGCCCTCAGGAGTTCCGCATGCTGCTCAACGAAGACCAGATCGCGCTGCGCGACGTCGCCCGCCGCTTTGCCCGCGAGAAGCTCAAGCCCCGTTACCAGGCGCGCGAAGCCGAGTCCGGCTTCGACCGCGGGCTGATGAAGGAGATCGGTGCGCTCGGGCTGATCGGAGTGGACCTGCCGGAGGAGTACGGGGGCCTCGGGTTGAGCGGTGTCACCTCGGGCGTCATCACCGAGGAGATGGCGTATGGCGACTTCAACATCAGCTACCTGCAACTGCTCGGCTCGCTGATGGGCGCCATCGTCCACCGCAACGCCAACCCCGAACTGGCGCGCCACTGGAACTCCAGGCTCGTTGCCGGGGAGGCCATCATCGGCCTCGGGCTGACGGAACCACGCGGAGGCTCCGACGCCGCCAACCTGCAACTCAAGGCCAAGCGCGACGGCAAGCACTTCGTGCTGTCGGGCGAGAAGACCTCGATCACCTTCTCCGACCAGTGCGACGCGATGATCCTATTCGCGCGCACCGGCGCCGCCGACGCGGGCGCACGCGGCATCAGCGCCTTCCTGGTGCCGATGGACCTGCCCGGCATCCAACGCACGCGCTTCAACGACGTGGGCAGCAAGATCATCGGCCGCGGCTCGGTGTTCTTCGACGAGGTGCGCGTCCCGGCCGAGAACATGATGGGCGCCGAGGGCAAGGGCTTCACACAGGTGATGCAGGGCTTCGACTTCAGTCGCATCCTGATCGCACTGCAGTGTCTGGGCGCGGCGCAGGCCTCGATCGACGAGACCTGGGCGTACGTGAAGGAGCGCCAGGCCATGGGCGCGCCGCTGGTGCAGTACCAGGGCGTGTCGTTCCCGATCGTCGAGTTCGAGACCCTGATCGCGGCGTGTCGCCAGCTGAGCTATCACGCGCTGGCGCTGCGCGATGCCGGGCAGCCGCACACCGCCGAGGCGGCGATGGTCAAGTGGATGGGCCCCAAGACCTCGTTCGACGCCATCCACCAGTGCATCCTGACCTTCGGCCACTACGGCTGGAGCATGGACCTGCCGCACCAGCAGCGCCTGCGCGACGTGATGGGCCTGGAGATCGGCGACGGCACCGCGCAGGTGATGAAGCTCATCGTCGCGCGCGAGCGCGCTGGGCGCATGGCGGTGCAGTACGCGGCGGAGAACCGCAAGTGAGCGGCGCCAGCCCGGTATGGGTAGGCCGCGACGGCGCGGTGGGCGTCATCGAGCTGGCGCGGCCCGACAAGTTCAATTGCCTGTCGTTGTCGGTTCATGGCGCGATTGCGGCCGCGCTCGACGAGTTCGAGGCGCCGGGTTCGGGGGTCCGGGCGGTGCTCATTCGCGCCCAGGGCAAGCACTTCTGCACCGGCGCCGACCTCGATGAAGTCAAGCGCCTGCGAAGCCACCCCGCCGATGTCGAGCACTTCATCCGCTACGGTCACGTGGTGTTGCAGCGCCTGGAGGAAAGCCCGTTGCCGGTGGTGGCCGCCTGCCAGGGCCTGGCACTGGCCGGCGGCAGCGAGCTGATGCTGGCCTGCGACGTGGTCTTCGCATCGAGCGACTTCAAGATCGGCGACCAGCACGCGCAATACGGCCTGGTGCCGGGCTGGGGCGGCTCGCAGCGGCTGCCACGCATCGTGGGCCTGCGACGCGCGCTCGATCTCTTCTTCAACGCACGCTGGATCGATGCGCCCACGGCGCTGGCCTGGGGCCTGGTGAACTACGTCGTCGAGCCCGACAAGCTGGCCGACGCCTCGATGGCCTACTGCACCCAGCTTGCCTCGCGCAGCCGCATCGGCCTGGCGACGATGAAGCGCCTGGCACGTCAGGGTCTCGATCGGCCGCTGAACGAAGGCCTCGAAATGGAGCAGGTGCAGATCTCGCGCGAACTGCTCAACGACGATGTCTCCGAGGGACTGGCCGCCTTCGAGGCGCGCCGGCCGCCGGTCTTCAAGGCCTGAACGAGGAGCCGCACCCATGTCCGACCTGCCGCGACGCGTCGAGTTCCACGAAGAGGGGCCGCGCGAAGGCTTCCAGATGGAGCAGGGGAGCTTTCCGCTGCACGATCGGCTGGCGCTGATCGACGCCCTGGCCGCTTCCGGCCTGAAGCAGGTGCAGTGCGCCTCGTTCGTCAGCCCGCGCGCGGTGCCGCAGATGGCCGATTCGCCGGAACTCTTCGCCAGCCTGAAGAAGCGACCCGGCACGCGCTACACGGCGCTGTGGCTCAACGAGAACGGTTTCGAGCGTGCGCGCGCCTGCGACAACGTCGACATCGACGGCAAGGTGGTGTTCTACGTCACCGAGCCCTTCTCCCGGCGCAACAACAACTGCAGCGTGGCCGAGAACCGTGAGCGCCAGCTGGCGTGGATCGACCGCTACATCGGACTCGGCATCCCCTTCGAGCAGGCCTACGTCGTCACCGCCTTCGGCTGCAATCTCGGCGGGCCGGTGCCGCTGTCGGCCGTGGCCGACGTGGTGCGCTGGCTGAAGGACACCTGCGCCGACCGCCGCATCCCGTTCCCGGCCTTCTACCTCGCCGACACGATGGGCTGGGCCAACCCCGAGGAGATCAAGCGCCGCATTGGCGCCGTGCGCGACCTGGTGCCCCAGGCCCGTATCGGCCTGCACCTGCACGACACCCGCGGCGTGGGCGGTGCCAACGTGTACGCCGCGCTGCAGATGGGCGTGGAGCTGTTCGACAGTTCGGTGGCGGGTCTCGGCGGCTGCCCCTTCGCGGGCCACAAGCATGGCGGCGCGGCCGGCAACATCTGCACCGAGGACATGGCCTTCATGTGCGAGGAGATGGGCATCGATACCGGGCTCGACCTCGAACAGCTCGTCGAGGCCGCGCGTCTGGCCGAGCGCATCATCGGCCGCCCGCTGAATGGCCGCCTGATGCGCAGCGGCACACTGACCGCCATGCGCAGCGGAGCGCTGGCCGCCATCCGCAGCTGAGCCGTGCCACTCCATCGTGCACGGCGGGCCCGCCACCGGATCGCGCCCGCCGCCGGGCTCTCAGCCCGGGCCCCCCGAGCCTGCCGAGCCGTGGCTGGGCCCGCTGCTGGCGATGCTGGTGGTGCAGACGGCCGTCTCCTTCCTGTCGCGCATTCCGCCCACGCTGGCGCCGACCTTGGCGCCGCGCGTGGGCTGGCCGGCCGAGAGTGTGGGCTACCTGTCGTCGCTGATCACCGGCGGCTCCATCGTCGTGCTGCTGCTGGCCGCGCCGCTGCAGCGCCGGGCCGGCTCGATGCGCACGCTGCAGATCGGCGTGGCGCTGGGCGTCGTCGGCACGCTGCTCAGTGCGCTGCCCTCGGCGCTGGCGCTGGTGGCCGGCTCGCTGCTCATCGGCCTGGCGATCGGCCCGCCGTCCACGGCCGGAATGGACGTGCTGCAACGCTACGCGCCGCTGCGCCACCGCAACCTGCTGTTCTCTGTGAAGCAGGCCGGCGTGCCGCTGGGCGGCGTGGCCGCCGGGCTGCTGCTGCCGGGCGCCGTGCAGGGGCTGGGGCTGGAGGGCGCGTTCGTGGCCGCCGCCGCCCTGGGTGCTGCGGCGCTGTGGCTGGTGCAGCCCTGGCGCGAGCAGGTGGATGCGCTGCGCGACCGGTCGTTGCGCTTGCACTGGCGGCAGTTCGGTTCGATCGACGCCGTGCGGCGGCCGCTGGCGGTGTTGGCCGCGATGCCGGCGATGCGCCGCATGGGCGTCGCGGGTGCGTGCCTCGCAACGGGGCAAAGCGCTTGGTTCGCCTTCCTCGTGACCTACCTCGTGTCGCGGCTGGGCTGGTCGCTGGTGGCGGCCGGCGCGCTGTTCGCGCTGATGCAGGTGCTCAGTGCGCTTGGCCGCCCGCTGGCGGGCTTCCTGTCCGACCGGCTCGGCGACGGCCTACGCGTGTTGCGATGGATGGCGGCCGGCTCGGCCGGCACCACGCTGGTGTTCGCCTTCTGCACGCCGGCCTGGCCGGCCTGGGTGGTGGTCGCGCTCGCGGTGCTGGCCGGCCTGACGGTGGCCAGCTGGAACGGCATCCAGTTCGCCGAGGTGGCCCGCCTGGCGCCGCGCGAGTCGCTGGGCGAGGCGATGGCCGGCGCGACGCTGCTGCTGCTGGCCGCCTACGGGGCAGCGCTGGTGCTGTTCGGGCTGGTCCTGGCGGCCGGTGGTGGCTACCGCCTGGCCTTTGTGCTGATTGCCGGGCTGACCGGCGCGGCGCTGTGGCCGCTGCGTTCTCGAACGGCTAACTAACGTATGTTCGACCGATTGGATATGCTGCAAGCCCGGCCTGCTCTGCCCACAAGGGCGCCCGCCACCTTGAATGTGCCTGCTCCCCTCAACCCGTCGATGCGTCGCCGCGTCGCCGTGTGCCCATGGCTGTGATCATGAGCCGTCTCGGCCCCGCGGCCGAGCCTGGCGCGGCCGACCACTCGCAGCGGCAGCTGGCTTTGCTGCGCGAGCGCCTGGCCTGGGTGGCCACCGGCGGGCGCGACGCCCACATCCAGCGCCATCGCGCGCGCGGCAAGCTGCTGGCGCGCGAGCGCATCGACCTGGCCTGCGACGACGCCACCGCCTTTCTCGAACTCTCGCCGCTGGCTGCCTGGGGCCAGTATGGCAACGAGGTGCCGGCGGCCGGCATCGTCACCGGCATCGGCATCGTCGCCGGCCAGCCCTGCATGTTCATCGCCAACGACGCCACGGTGAAGGGCGGCTCGTTCTTCCACGAGACGGTGAAGAAGCACCGCCGCGCGCAGGAGATCGCCTGGCGGCTGCGCCTGCCGGTGCTGTATCTGGTGGACTGCGGCGGCGCCTATCTGCCCGAGCAGGATCGCGTGTTCCCGGACCGCGATCACTTCGGCAACAACTTCTTCAACCAGTGCCGTATGTCGCAGGACGGCGTGCCGCAGATCTCGGCCGTGTTCGGCGGCTGCACGGCGGGCGGCGCCTATATCCCGGCGCTGTCCGACGAGACGATCATGGTGCGCGGCAACGCGCGCATCCACCTCGGCGGTCCGTCGATCGTGAAGATCGCCATCAACGAGACCGTCGATGGCGAGACGCTCGGCGGCGCCGAGATGCACACTTTCGTCTCGGGCGTGAACGACCACCTGGCCGACGACGAGCCGCAGGCGCTGGCGCGGCTGCGCGAGGTCGTCGCCAGCCTGCCGGCGGCGGCGCTGCCTGCGCCCCCGAACCCGCCGCGGCCGCCGCTGCACGACCCGGCCGAACTCGACACGCTCGTGCCCGCCGACCCGAAGCAACCCTACGACGCGCGCGAGATCATCGCCCGGCTCGTCGACGGCAGCGAGTGGCACGAGTTCAAGCCCGACTGGGGCGCCCAGCTCGTCACCGGCTTCGCCAGCATCCACGGCCATCCGGTGGGCATCCTCGGCAACAACGGGCCGCTGGTGGCCGAGGCGGCGCTCAAGGGCACGCACTTCATCGAACTGGCCAACCAGCGCGGCGTGCCGCTCTTGTTCCTGCAGAACATCGCCGGCTTCATGGTCGGCAGCGAGGCCGAGCGTGGCGGCATCGCCAAGCACAGCGCGAACATGGTCTACGCGGTGTCGTGTGCGCGCGTGCCCAAGCTCACGCTGATCGTCGGCGGATCGTATGGCGCCGGCAACTACGGCATGTGCGGGCGCGGCTTCGAGCCCGAGTTCCTGTTCGCCTGGCCGAGCGCGCAGGTGGCGACGATGAGCGCCGACATCGCCAGCAACGTGATGTTGGAACTCGCGCGCTCCAACCTGCGCGGTCCGGCTGACGAGGCGCGCCTGGCCGAGACCGAGCGTGCGGTGCGCGAGCAGTACCAGCGCCAGTCCGACCCCTACTACGCCACCTCGCGCCTGTGGGACGACGGGCTGATCGCGCCTTCGGCCTCGCGCGACGTGCTGGGCCTGGCGCTGGCCCTGTGCACCCGGCGCCCGCTGCCGCGCACTGCAACCCCCGTTTACCGCATGTGAGCTCAGACACTTGGACATTCCCGCTTTCGAAACCCTGCTGCTCAGCGTCGACGCGCGCAACGTCGCCACGCTGGCGCTCAATCGCCCCGCCACCCACAATGCGCTGAACGCCACGCTCATTGCCGAGCTGAAGCGGGCCGCCGACTGGCTGACGGGCCAGAGCAGCCTGCGCGCCGTGGTGCTCACCGGCGCCGGCGCCAGCTTCTGCGCCGGTGGCGACCTCGGCTGGATGCAGCAGAACATGAAGAAGTCGCGCGCCGAGCGCGTGGCCGAGAGCTTCGAGCTGGCGCTGATGCTGCGCGCGCTGAACGAGTTGCCGATGCCGCTGATCGGCCGCATCAACGGGCCGGCCTATGGCGGTGGCGTGGGCATGATCTCGGTGTGCGACGTGTCGGTGGCGGTGGACACCGGCGTCTACTGTCTGACCGAGGTGCGCCTGGGCCTGCTGCCGGCCAACATCGCGCCCTATGTCGTTGCGCGCATGGGCGAGGCCAACGCGCGCCGCACCTTCCTCACCGCCAAGCGCATGAATGCCGCCGAGGCGCGGCGGCTCGGCCTCGTCTCCGAGGTGGTGGGCGCCGAGCAGCTCGACGCCGCCGTCGAACGAGAGCTCGCCGAGCTGCTGCAGTGTGCGCCGGGCGCGGTGGCGGCGACCAAGAAGCTCGTGTCCTACGTCGACAGCCACGACCTGCCCACGAGCATGATCTACGCCGCCGACAAGCTGGCCGACGCCTGGGAGACCGAAGAAGGCCACGAGGGCATCGCAGCCTTCTTCGCCAAGCGGGCGCCGGCCTGGCGGAAGGGCTGAGCGAGGGGCGATGTTCGACACCCTGCTCATCGCCAACCGCGGCGAGATCGCCTGCCGCATTGCGCGCACCGCGCGCCGGCTGGGCCTGCGCAGCGTGGCCGTGTACTCCGACGCCGACCGCGGCGCGCGCCATGTGGCCGAGTGTGATGCCGCGGTGCGCATCGGCCCGGCCGAGGCCGCGCGCAGCTACCTCGATGCGGCCACCATCGTGGCCGCCGCCCAGGCCAGCGGCGCGCAGGCGGTGCACCCCGGCTACGGCTTCCTCTCCGAGAGCCCGGCGCTGATCGAGGCCTGCGAGGCGGCGGGCATCGCCTTCGTCGGCCCCTCGCGCGAGGCGATCCGGCGCATGGGCTCGAAGATCGAGTCCAAGCGCATTGCCATCGAACACGGCGTGCCGGTGGTGCCGGGCTACCACGAAGACGACCAGGCCGACGCCGTGCTGGCCGAGGCCGCCGCGCGCATCGGCTGGCCGGTGCTCATCAAGGCCTCGGCCGGCGGCGGTGGCAAGGGCATGCGCGTGGTGCGCGCGGCAGCCGACTTCGCCGCCGCGCTGGCCACCGTGCGCCGCGAGGCCAGGGCTGCGTTCGGCGACGAGCGCGTGCTGCTCGAACGCTACCTCGCCGAGCCGCGCCACCTCGAAGTGCAACTGCTGGGCGACCGGCACGGCCACCTGGTACACCTGTTCGAGCGCGAATGCTCGATCCAGCGCAACCACCAGAAGGTGATCGAGGAGGCGCCGGCCGCCCACCTGAGCGATGGGCACCGCGAGGCGCTGTACCGCCACGCGCTGGCGGTCGGCCGCGCCATCGGCTACCACTCGGCCGGCACGGTGGAGTTCATCCACGACGCGGCCAGCGGCGACACCTTCTTCCTCGAGATGAACACGCGGCTGCAGGTCGAGCACCCGGTGACCGAGGCCACCGTCGGCATCGACCTCGTCGAGTGGCAGCTGCGCGTGGCCGCGGGCGAGCCGCTGGCGTTCACGCAGCAGCAGCTGGCGCGCCGCGGCTGGGCCATCGAGGCGCGCGTCTGCGCCGAAGACCCGGCGGTCGGCTTCACGCCCGAGGTGGGCACCGTGCTCGTCAGCGACGAGCCGGCGGGCGAGGGCGTGCGCGTCGACAGCGGGCTGCGCGTCGGCAGCGCGGTCACGCCGCATTACGACTCGATGCTCGCCAAGGTCATTGCCTTCGGCGACACGCGCGACCAGGCCGCGCGGCGATTGAGCACCGCGCTGGGCGCCTACCGGCTGCTGGGCGTGCGCTGCAATCTCGCCTTCCTGGCCGACCTGGTACGTGCGCCAGCCTTTGCGGCGAGCCTGACCACCCACTACATCGAGCGCACCTTTGCCGGCGGCTGGGCACCGCGCGACGACGCCGGGCGCGCGCTGGCCCTGGCGGCGCTGGGCTGTGTGCTGGCGGCTGCGGCCCCGGCGACCGCCTCGCCGTGGCAGGCTCTGGGCGCCTGGCGTCTGCTGGGCGATGTGGCTCCGGGCAGCGTGCTCGTGCTGCTGGAGGATGCGCAACGCACCGTGCACCGGCTGCGTGTGCGGGCCGACGGTGCGCGCTGGTGCGTCGAATCGAGCGACGGGCCGCGCATCGTCGCCCTCGTCGTCACGGCCCAGCTCGACGGCCAGCGGCTGGAAATCGAAAGCGGCGGCGTGAGCGAAGCGTTCACCTTCGTCGCCGCTCGCGACACCGGTTCCGAACGCGTGTGGCTGCACGGCGCTCATGGCATCCACGCCTTCACGCGGGTGGACCGCACGGCGCATGCGCTGGCCGGCACGACGGCCGCCAAGGCCGCTGCCGGCAACACGCTGCGCGCGCCCATGCCCGGGCTGGTGTCGGCAGTGCCCACGGTGGCGGGCGCACGCGTGCGGGCCGGCGAGGCCTTACTGATCATCGAGGCGATGAAGATGATGCACACGCTGGTGGCACCCGCCGATGGCACGGTGGTGGAGCTGCGCTGCCGCGTCGGCGAGTCCGTGCGCGGCGGAGATATCTTGTTGACCATCGAACCCGAAGCCAAGACATGAACGAGCCGATCTACTTCACCGACGAGCACCGCCAGTTCCGCGACAACCTGCGCCGCTTCATTGCGCAGGAGATCGTGCCCAAGGCCGATGCCTGGGAAGAGGCGGGCATGGTGCCGCGCGACGTGCTGCGGCAGATGGGCAGCCTGGGCTTCCTGGGCGTCCGCTATCCGGAGCAGTACGGCGGCTCGGCGCTGGATACCGTGTACAGCGCCATCCTGGCCGAGGAACTCGGCCGCTCCACCTTCGGCGGCTTTGCGGTCACGGTCACGGTGCACACCGACATGGCCTCGCCGCACCTGGCCAATTTCGGCACGCCCGAGCAACTGCAGCGCTGGTTGCCGGCGGTGATTCGGGGCGAGAAGGTCTGCGCGGTGGCGGTGACCGAGCCCGACGCAGGCTCCGACGTGGCCGGCATCCGCACCCGCGCCGTGCGTGACGGCGACCACTGGGTGATCGACGGCAGCAAGATGTTTATCACCAACGGCGTGCATGCCGACCTGTACTTCGTGGGCGCCAAGACTGATCCTTCGGCCAAGGGCTCGCGCGGCATCTCGATCTTCGCCGTCGAGAAGGGCACGCCTGGTTTCAGGGTCGGCCGCGCGTTGAAGAAGAGCGGCTGGCTGTCCAGCGACACCGCGGAACTCGTGTTCGAGAACTGCCGCGTTCCCGCTGCCAACCTGATCGGAGAGGAGAACAAGGGCTTCTACCAGATCATGCGCAACTTCCAGAACGAGCGCATGGTGCTGGGGGCGGCCTGCGTGGGCGAGGCGTCGCGGGCGATCGAGCTGACGCTGGCCTACGTTCGCGAGCGCAAGGCCTTCGGCGCCACGCTGTGGGACAAGCAGGCGATCCGCCAGCGCCTGGCGGCGCGCGCCGCGCAGGTGGAAGCGGCGCGCGCGCTGGTCTACCACGCCGCCTGGCTGGACGCGCAGGACCAGGAGTGCGTCAAGGAGGTATCGATGGTGAAGGCGCTGTGCGGCGAGCTCGTCAACGAGGTGCTCTACGACTGCCAGCAGTTCCACGGCGGCTTCGGCTACATGCGCGAGGCAGCGATCGAGCGCATGGTGCGCGATGCGCGTGTCGAGGCCATCGGCGGCGGCGCCACCGAGGTCATGCTCGAGGAAGTGGCCAAGCGGATGTGAGGGGCGCGAGCGCGCACCCGTTGAAGGAGAGGAATCGGATGTCGAATGTCGAAAGCGATCAGGCGGACAAGGTCCGCAAATGGCAGCAGATCACCGTGATCTCGCCCTACAGCCGCGAGCTGGGGCTGCGGTTGCACGGGGTCGAGCCCGGCTGGTGCGTGATCAAGGTGCTGCCCGACGAGCGCCTGGTTGGCAATCCGGCCACCGGGGTGGTGCATGGCGGCGTGATCACGGCGCTGCTGGACAGCTGCTACGGCCTGGCGATCTTCGTGAAGCTGGACAAGCTGCGGCCCATGGCCACGCTCGACCTGCGCATCGACTACCTGAAGCCGGCCACGCCGGGGCGCGAGATCTTCGGTGGCGCCGTTTGCTACAAGCTCGGACACGAGCTGGCCTTCGTGCGCGGCGCGGCCTACCACGACAGCCCCGACGACCCGATTGCCACCTCATCGGCGATCTTCATGTTCACCGACGGGCCGGTCATCGCGCTGGATGACGCATTGAAGCTGCTGGAAGGATTCAAGCCATGACGATCGAAGCCATCGTCGCTGCGGCGCGCGCCAGCCGCGACTGGGCGCCGCTGCTGGGGCTGGTGCCTTACGCACAGTTCCTCGGCATGCGCCTGGACATCCGCGGCGACCAGTTCAGCGCCTGCATGCCCTTCGACAAGAAGCTCATCGGCAACCCCGCATTGCCGGCGCTGCACGGCGGCGCTACCGGCGGCTTCCTCGAGAGCGCGGGCCTGTTCTACCTGCTGTGGGACAGGGACAGTGTCGAGCTGCCCCGAACCATCAACTTCACCTTCGAGTTCCTGCGCTCCGGCCGCCCGGTGGACACCTACGCCAGCGTGTTCATGGTCAAGCAGGGGCAACGCGTCGCGCACCTGCGCATCGAGGCCTGGCAGTCCAGCCCCGACAAGCCCATCGCCATCGGCCACGGCAATTTCATGGTCAAGCCCGGAGCCCAACCGAAGGAAGCATCTTGAACACGAGCGCCTATCGTTCCATCTACAAGCCGGGTCTGTTTGCCGGGCAGACCGTCATCGTCACCGGTGGCGGCAGCGGCATCGGCCGCTGCATCGCGCACGAGCTGGCCAGCCTGGGCGCGGCGCTCGCGCTGGTCGGCCGCAAGCTGGAGAAGCTCGAATCCGTGCAGGCCGAGATCGCCTCTGCGGTGCCGGCCGCCAAGGTAACGCTGCATTCCTGCGACATCCGCGACGAGGCCGGCGTCAAGCAGATGGTGACCGACGTGCTGGCCGCGCACGGCCGCATCGACGGCCTCGTCAACAACGCCGGCGGCCAGTACCCGCAGCCTGTGCGCGACATCTCGCTCAAGGGCTGGGATGCGGTGGTGCGCAACAACCTGCACGGCGGCTTCCTCGTCTCGCGCGAGGCCTACACGCAGTGGATGGAGGGCCATGGCGGCGCCATCGTCAACATCATCGCCGACATGTGGATGGGCATGCCCGGCATGGCACACAGCGGCGCCGCGCGCGCCGGCATGCTGTCGTTCACCGAGACGGCGGCCTGCGAATGGGGCCACGCGGGTGTCCGCGTCAACGCGGTGGCGCCCGGTTTCGTGGCGAGCAGCGGCTTCGACACCTACGGCCCGGAAATGAAGGCCAAGTTCCGCAGCCTGATGAAGGCCGCGCCGCTGCAGCGCTACGGCACCGAGGCCGAGGTGTCGTCGGCCGTCGTCTACCTGCTGTCGGAAGGGGCGGCCTACATCACTGGCTCGTTCATCCGCGTCGACGGCGGCGTGCCCAACGCGCGCCAGACCTGGAAGCTCGAGGAGCACAGCCGCAACCAGCCCTATGAAGGCTTCCCGCTGGCGAAGATGCCCGAGTGCCTGAAGCCAGGTGCGCCCTGAAGCCCCCCCGCCCGCCACCCCCGGAGATCCACATGCCTACCGAAGCCCCCGCCGGCGTGCGCAGCGTTCCGTTCCGCACGCACAACCGCACCATCACCGAGACCGACATCGTCACCTTCGTCAACGTGGTCGGGCTGCACGAGCCCTTCTTCATCGACATGGAGTACATCAAGGCCAACATGTCGGGCAAGCACCGCAACCGCTTTGCGCCGGGGCCGATGATCATCTCAGTGGGCATGGGGCTGCTAGCGCCGACGGTCGCCGGTGTCATCGACAAGACGCTCGAGGGCCGCGAGCACGGCCCCTTCGGCGGCATGACCAGCGTCGATGCGCGCGTGAAGGGCGCGCTCTTTCCGGGCGACACCATCCACGTCGAGGGCGAGGCCTGGCTGCGCCCGCCGACATCGCGGGGCTACACCTTGATGGACCTGCGCCACCGCGTCGTCAACCAGCACGGCGAGGTGCTCGTCGACTTCACTGAAACCATCACCTTCCTTCCCAAGGGCGCGGTCGAGTCCGAGTGAGGGTGCTGCGATGAGCCGCCGCTTCGAAGGCCGCGTGGCGATCGTCACCGCCGCCGGTTCGGGCATCGGGGCCGCCACCGCGAAGCGGCTGGCCGCCGAGGGTGCGCCGCTCGTCATCGCCGATCTCAGCGGCACGCGCGCCCGCGCCACGGCCGACGCCATCGCCGCCGCGGGCGGCGAGGTCGCCTGGCTCAAGATGGACGCCGCCGAGCCGGCCGCCGTCGAGGCCACCGTCGCGCTCGCGCTGCAACGCTGGGGCCGGCTCGACGTGCTCGTCAACAATGCCGGCCATGGCGAGCCGGCGCTGCTGTGCGACACCACGCTCGATTCGTGGAACCGCACGCTCGCGGTCACGCTCACCAGCGTGTTCCTCGGCCTGAAGCACGCGCTGCCGGTGATGCGCCGGCAGGGCCGCGGCGCGGTGGTCAACACGGCCTCGGTGTCGGGCATCGCCGGCGACATCGGCATGCCGGCGTACAACGCGGCCAAGGCCGGCGTCGTGAACCTCACGCGCGCCGCGGCGCTGGAGTGCGCCGGGCAGGGCATCCGCGTCAACTGCGTCTGCCCGGGCGGCATCGACACGCGGGTGACGCAGATCCTGGCTGGCGACCGCGCCGACGAATTGCGCCGCACGATGGCCGCAGTGCACCCGCTGCAGCGCATGGGCAGCGCCGAGGAGATCGCGGCGGTGATCGCCTTCCTGGCCTCCGACGAGGCTGCCTTTATCACCGGCGCCGCGCTGGTGGCCGACGGCGGGCTCACCGCCGCCAGCGGGCTGCCGCCCTACGTCACCCTCTGACAAGCCGCCCATGCCGATCGACTTCTCGTTCACCGAAGAGCAGAACCTGCTGCGCGACAGCGTGCGCGCGATGCTCAACCGCATCGCCACGCCCGAGTACGTCCGTCGCTGCGACCAGGAGCCGCGCTACCCGAGCGAGCTCTACGACGCCTACGTCGAGATGGGCCTGCTGCGCATGCCCTTCCCCGAGGCGGCGGGCGGCCTGGGCGGCAGCGTGATCGACTTCGCCATCATTGCCGAGGAACTCGGCCGCAAGAGCTACGACTTCCTGGGCGCCTACGGCACCTGCGTCTTCAACGGCCTGAACATCCTCCACAACGGCACCGAGGCGCAGCGCCAGCACTGGCTGCCGCGGCTGCTGGACGGCCGCATCAAGATGTCGATCTCGATGACTGAGCCGGGCGCGGGCTCGGACGCCGGCGCCATGCGCACCAGCGCGCGGCGCGACGGCGAGCACTGGGTCATCAACGGCCAGAAGGTCTTCTCGACCGGCGCCGGCGCCGAGCGCAACGTCATCAACCTGTATGCGCGCAGCAAGCCCGAGGGGCCGCACCAGGAAGCGCTGTCGCTGTTCCTCGTCGACAAGGACACGCCCGGCATCACGCTGCGCAAGCTCGACACGCTGGGCCGCCGCGCGCTCGGTACCTACGAAGTCTTCTTCGACGACGTGCGGGTGCCGGCCGACCGGTTGGTGGGCGAGCCGCACAAGGGCTGGGGCTACATGCTCGCGGGCCTGCAGCTCGAGCGGCTGATGACGGCGGCCGGCTATGCCGGCGGCGCGCAGGCGGCGGTGGACCTGGCGCTCGCCTACGCCAAGGAGCGCCAGCAGTTCGGCAAGCCGATCGGCAGCTTCCAGGCGATCGCCCACATGCTGGCCGACATGCAGACCGCAGTGGACGCGAGCCGCATGCTGCTGTGGCGCGCCGCCTGGCAGCTCGAACGCGGCGAAGACGCGCTGATGGCGATCTCGCAGGCCAAGCTGTTCGGCTCGGAGGCCTACGCGAACATCGCCAACCAGGGCATGCAGATCATGGGTGGCTACGGCTACATCATGGAGTTCGACATGCAGCGCCACTACCGCGACGCGCGCGCCACCACCATCACGGCCGGCACCTCGCAGATGCAGCGCAACCTGATCGCCGGGCTGATGGGCCTGAAGACGAAGTAGCAGCCCGAGTGAGAAGCGGCGCATGGGGTTCGACCGGAACGACGAGCAAGGCCAGCGGCGCCACGCGCGCATGCGCCGACCCGCCGGTGGCACCGCACCGATGCAGAGCACCGCCGCCAGCCACATGGTCGACAGCCGCAGCAGGAGCACCCGATGACCGTCCGCGTCGAACGCGAGGGCGCGCTCGCCCTCGTCACCCTGGCCCGGCCCGAGCGGCTGAACGCGCTGACGCCGGAGATGATGGAGCAGCTCGCCGAGGCCACCACCACGTTGCAGCAGGACCGCGGCGTGCGCGCCGTGCTGCTGTGCGGCGAGGGCCGCGCGTTCTGCGCCGGCGCCGACGTGGGCACGATGAAGGGCCTGGACGTGCTGTCGGGCCGCCAGCGCATCCAGCGCGCGCACCGCGTCATCGCGGGCCTGGCGAACATGGACAAGCCGGTGATCGCCGCGGTGCGGGGCGCCGCGGTGGGCGTGGGCTGGAGCCTCGCCCTGGCCTGTGACCTGATCCTCGCCTCGGAGAACGCGAGCTTCAGCCTCGTGTTCAAGAAGATCGGTCTGGCGCCCGATGGCGCGGCGGCCTACTTCCTGACGCAGTACATCGGTGTGCTGCGCGCGCGCGAGCTGATGATGAGCGCGCGCAAGGTGCCGGCGGCCGAGGCGTGCGCGCTCGGCATGGTCAACGAGGTGCTGGCCGACGACCAGCTCGATGCGCGCGCGCTCGATCTCGCGCGCGAACTCGCCGAATCGGCCACCTTCGCGCTGGCGATGGGCAAGCGCATGTTCCGCGCCTCGATGCAGCCGAGCCTGGAAGCCTTTCTCGACCTTGAGGCGCACGTGCAGGGCCTGGTGCTGCAGAGCGACGACCGCAAGGAGGGCGTGGCGGCCTTCCTGGCAAAGCGCAAGGCCAACTTCGTCGGCCATTGACCCCATCACGGAAGACGCCCATGTTCCAGCTCGACCCCGACCTCGAAGCCTTCCGCCAGGACATCCGCAAGACCGCCGAGCGCGCCTTCGCCGCCAAGGCCGCGTACTGGGACGAGAAGGAAGAGTTCCCAACCGAGAACCGCGACCTGCTCGCCAGGCTCGGCTACCTCGGCATGGTCATCCCCGAGGCCTACGGCGGCTCGGGCGCGCCGGTGATCCAGGGCACCATCCTGCTGGAGGAAGTGGCGCGCGTGTGCTTCAACACCGCGCTGGTGGCGCAGATCGCCATCAACGGGCCGTCGCGCGCCATTGCCATCATGGCCAGCGACGCGCAGAAGCAGCGCTGGCTGCCCGGCTGCGTCAGCGGCGAGCACAGCTTCGCCATCGGCATCAGCGAGCCTGGCGCCGGCTCGGCGATGACCGACATGGTGACCTCGGCCACGCCCAACGGCGACCACGTCTTGCTGCACGGGCAGAAGGCTTATTGCACCGGCGGCCACCTGGCCACGCACGTCTTCGTGTTCGCGCGCTGGGGCAAGACGCACGGGCCCAAGGGCATCGGCGCGCTGGTGGTCGAGCGCGGCACCCCGGGCTTCGAGGTCGGCCACCCCGAGCGAAAGATGGGCGGGCGCGGCATGCCCGAAGTCGAGCTGTTCTTCGACCGCTGCCGCGTGCCGCGTGCCAACGTCATCATGGAAGGCGACCCGAACTCCACGCGCAGCTTCAAGCGCCTGATGAGTTCGTTTGGCCCCGAGCGCGTGGGCAACGCCGCCATGTGCCTGGGCGTGGCGCAGGCCGCCTATGAAGCCGCCAAGGCTTACTCGCAGCAGCGCGAGCAGTTCGGTCGCCCGATCTGCGAGTTCCAGGGACTGCAGTGGAAGATTGCCGACATGGCGGTGCAGATCCACGCCGCGCGGCTGATGATCTACCGTGCCGCCACCCACCTGGTGGACGGCTTTCCCGACCCGCTGGAAGCGGCGATGGCCAAGCTTTACGCCAACGAGATGGTGCAGCGCGTCACGAACGAGGCGCTGCAGATCCACGGCCACGCTGGCTTCACTCGCGCGCTGCCGCTGGAGCGCATGGTGCGCGACTCGCGCGGCTTCGCGCTCGGCGGCGGCACCACCGAGATCCTGCGCAACACCATCGCGTCGATGGTGTACGGGCGCGCGTTCGACCAGCGGCGCGGCTGAAGAAGCAGACCGTCACCGCCCCCGAGTTTCATCAGCGAAAGGAGACGAGACCATGGTGACAGACCTTGAGATGAACCTGCTGCACCGGCAGAACCTGGGCGACAGTCTGCGGCGTTCTGCCCGCGGCGTCGGCGACAAGACCGCGATCCACTTCTACACCGCGCAAGGCGAGCACAGCGAGGTCAGCTACGCCTCGCTGGACCGCATGGCCAACGTGGTGGCCAACAACCTCATGCGGCGTGGCGTCGCCAAGGGCGACAAGCTCGCCGCGATGTCCCGCAACAGCGTGGAGTTCCTGGTGCTGGGCTACGCGGCAAACCGCATCGGTGCGTGGTTCGTGCCGATCAACTTCATGCTGCAGCCGGCCGATGTGCGCCACCTGGTCGAGTTCTCCGAAGCGAAGTGGTTCTTCGTCGAAGACGCGCTGCTGGGCAACCTCGCCTCGGTGATCGACCGGATGACGGGCGTTCGGCAGTTCGTGCAGTTCGGCAAGACGGCGCCGGCCGGCTTCATGGCCTTTGCCGAACTGCTGCAGGGGCCCGACGACGAGCCGCAGGTGCTGATCGACAGCGACGACGTGGCCACGATGCTGTTCACCAGCGGCACCGAGTCCGCGCCCAAGGGCGTGCTGACGACGCATGCCAATTACCACGCGGCGCACCTGAGCTGGATGCTGAATGCGGGCTTCGACCGCAGCGAGGTCTTCCTGCTCAGCATCCCGTTGATCCACACTGCGGCTTTCCTGCTCTCCACGCTATGCCTGACGAACCAGATGACGATCGTCATGACACAGACACCCCAGCCGCCGCAGATGATCGATCTCATCGAGCGACATCAGATCACGAGCACGGCATTGCCGCCCACGCTGTACGTGGCGATGGTGGCCTGCCCGAACTTCCGCACCCGCCGCCTGGACAGCATGCGCAAGCTGATGAGCTGGGCCTCGACGATCCCCAAGGCCATGGTCGACGGCTGGATGGAGGCGGCGCCGCACGCGCGGCTGCACTCGGTGCAGGGCATGACCGAATCGACCGCGGCGGCCTACACCACGGGCAGCGTGCGCAGCTGGGCCGAGATGCCCAACGGCGACGGGCGCTGGGTCGGCACGCTCACTGCGTTCGGTGCCGACGTGCGCCTGGTCGACGACGACGATCGCGACGTGCCGCCCGGCGTGGCCGGCGAACAGATCGTGCGCGGGCCGATCGTCATGAAGGGCTACTACAAGAACGACGAAGCCAACGCGCGCGCGCTGCGCGGCGGCTGGTTCCGCACCGGCGACGTGCTGTTCCGCGACGAGGCGGGCAACTACTACTTCGCCGATCGCAAGAAGGACATGATCAAGAGCGGCGGCGAGAACGTCTACTGCCAGGAGGTGGAGAGCGTGCTCGGCACCCACCCGGCGGTGCTGCAGTGCGCGGTGTTCGGGCTGCCCGACGAGCGCTGGGGCGAATCGGTCACGGCTGCGGTCATCTTGCGTCCGGGGGTGCAGGTGGAAGAGGCCGAGCTCGTCGCCCACTGCCGCGACAAGCTCGCCGGTTTCAAGACGCCCAAGCGGGTGTTCTTCCGCACCTCGATGCCGATCAGCGCGGCCAACAAGCTGCTCAAGCGCGAGTTGAAGGCGGAGTACGCCAATGCGAACGCGACCGCTTCATGAACCGTTGACCGACGTCCGGTCGTTCGGGGGTGCACCGCGCGCGACGAAGCCGCAGGTGCGTTTCCGGGCACCTGGAGGAGTACCGGAGTGATCACGAACGACAGGATCTAGCGGCCAGTGCGGACGCCGCGCAACCCGCTTCGACTTCCACCCACGAGACCATGAGCACATCCTCCTCTGCCCCAGCCACCGCCAACGCCAGACCGACGCTCGTCTACCCCTTCGAGTCGCCGCCCGCGCCCGGCGTTGCGCTGTCGGTGGCACCCGGCGTGATGTGGCTCCGCATGCCCATGCCGATGCAGCTGAACCACATCAACCTGTGGGCGATCGAGGATGGCGACAGCTGGGCGGTGGTGGACACCGGCATGCGCACCGACGAGACGCTGGCCGCCTGGCGGCAACTGCTGGCCGCGGGCGACGACGGCCGGCGGATCGGCCGCGTCTTCGTCACCCACATGCATCCCGACCATGTCGGCATGGCCGGCTGGCTGACTCGGAAGTTCGACTGCCAGCTGTGGATGACCAAGACGGAGTACCTGAACTGCCGCGTGCTGGCGGCCGACACCGGCCGCGAGGCCCCAACCGACGCGATCCGCTTCTACCGTCGCGCCGGCTGGGGCGAAGCCGCGATCGAAGACTACCGCGCCCGCTTCGGCAAGTTCGGCCAGTTCATTCACGCGCTGCCCGACAGCTACCGCCGTATCCGCGACGGCGAGACGCTGCGCATCGGCGAGCATGACTGGCGCATCGTCGTCGGCAACGGCCACTCGCCCGAGCACGCCTGCCTGCATTGCCCTGAGTTGAAGCTGCTGATCAGCGGCGACCAGGTGCTGCCGCGCATCTCGTCGAACGTGTCGGTGTATCCCACCGAGCCTGAGGCCGATCCGATGTCCGACTGGCTGGCGTCGATCGAGAAGATCAAGGCCGAGGTACCGGACGACGTGCTGGTGCTGCCGGCGCACAACGAGCCCTTCCGCGGCCTGCATGCGCGGCTGGACTACCTGGCCCAGGGGCACCACCGCTCGCTGGCGCGGCTGCTGAAGACGCTGGACCAGCCCAGGCGCGTGATCGACGTGTTCGGTGCGCTGTTCGCACGCGCCATCGACCCCGCCGAGGGCAGCATGCAGCTCGGCCTGGCCAGCGGCGAGAGCATGGCCAGTCTGAACTACCTGCTCAACCGCGGCGAGCTGCGGCGCGAGTTCGACGCCGACGGCGTGGCCTGGTACCGCCGCTGAGGCCGTCGGTCGAGTGTGTGCGCCGGCGCTACGCCGGCGGGGGGGCCACGGTGCCCTCGCGGTAGAGCGTCTCGCGTTCGGCCGTGCTCAGGCCCAGTTCGGCTAGGATGCCGTCGGCATGCTCGCTCAGCCGCGGCGGCAGGCTCGCCACGCGGCCCGGCGTCGCGCTCAGCTTGACCGGCACGCCGATGTGGCGGTGCCCGTCGGCCTGCACCACCATTTCGCGGTGCAGGGCGTGCGGGTGCGTCAGCGCCTGCTCGACGTTGTTCACCACGCCGGCGGGCACGCCGCGGCGCATCAGCGTGTCGCACAGCTCGGCGGCGGGGTAGCGTGCCAGCGTGCGTTCGAGCTCGGCGCGCAGCACGTCGCGGTGCTCGCGGCGTCTGACGGGGTCGGCGAAACGGGGGTCGGACGCGAGGTCGGGACGCTGCACGCATTCGCACAGCCGGGCGAACTGGCCGTTGTTGACGACACCCAGGAAGATCGGCCCGTCCGCCGCCGCGTAGCAGTCGTAGGGCACGATGTTCGGATGCGAGCTGCCCATGCGCTGCGGGATCCGCCCGGAGTAGAACCAGTTCGAGGCATGCGGCGCCAACAGCAGCGCCAGGCCGGTGTCGAACAGCGTGGCTTCCACCCGCTGGCCGGCGCCCGTATGCGCGCGTGCGGCCAGGGCCAGCAGCACGCCGACCATCGCGTTGTAGCCGGTGAGGTAGTCCACCACCGGCACGCCCAGCCGCACCGGGCCCGACTCGGGCGTGCCGTTGATGCTCATCAGCCCGGAGATGGCCTGCGCGACGGCGTCGTAGCCCGGCAGGCCGCCCAGCGGCCCGTCGGCGCCGAAGCCGCTGACGTTGCAGTAAATGAGCCGCGGGTGGCGGGCGGCGAGCGTGGTCTCGTAGCCCAGGCCCCACTTCTCCATCGTGCCGGGCAGGAAGTTCTCGATCAGCACGTCGGCCTCGTCGAGCAGCCGCCCGAGCACGGCGCGACCGTCGGCGCGCGACAGGTCGAGCGCGATCGACCGCTTGCCGCGGTTGAGCGCCGCAAAGTAGGCGCACTCACCGCGCTCGTCCAGCGGTGGGCCGATGCGGCGTGCCTCGTCGCCTTCGGGCGGCTCGACCTTGATCACCGCGGCGCCGTGGTCGGCCAGCATCTGCGCGCACAGCGGGCCGGCGAGCACGCGCGAGAGATCCAGCACGCGCAGGCCGGCCAGCGCGCGCGGCGGCGGCGTCCCGGCTGCCGTGGGGGTGGGTGCGGTGGGTTCAGGCATGGACGATGAGGCGCTCGGCTGCGGCGCGGACGGCCCCCGGCATCGGCACCGACTTGCGTTGTTTTAGGTCGAAGAACAGAGCGACGACGACGATCGTCGTGTACAGGCTGCCGTCGTTCGAGTCGACCACGTGGTGGACGATGTGATAGAGCTTCTCGCCCGCCGCGAGGACGCCGCTGCGCACTTCCACCCCGGTGCCGGCGCGCAGCGCGCGGTGGTAAGTGATGTCGTAGTCGAGCGCCGCCGATCCGGTGCCGGCGGCCAGCAGCGCCTTGCGGTCCAACTGCATCGCGCGAAAGAGGTGCGTGATGGCGTCGTTGAAGCGCGCGATGTGCGCGCGCGGCGGCGCCACGCCGTCGGCGTCGCAGTCCCAGGGTTCGATCGAGCCGCGGTAGGTGAGCAGCAGCCGGTCGAGCGGCGGCGGGCCCGGCGGGAGGAGCGCGGCCATCGGCGCCGGCGCAGGCATCTCGGGCAGCTCGCCGGCGTGCGCGCGCGCCGCCGCCAGCACGTCGGCGGGCCACGGCCGCGTGCTGTCGTCGGCGCCCACCAGGCGCAGCCGCGTCTCGAACGCCGCCGATTCGACGCCGGTGCCCAGGTTCGTCATGCGGCTGGCGATGTCGATCGTGCCGTCGTCGTGCACGGCGCGGATGCCGGAGCGGATGGCATGGATGCCGCCGCCGTGCAGCTCGCGCTTGAAGAGCGTTCGGTCGGTGAGCGGCCGCAAGGCCAACTGATCGGCGCGCAACCGCCGCGGCGCGAGCCCCAGGCGCGCGGCGAGGTGGGCCTGCGCGTCGCTGGCGCGCGCCAGGTAGAACTGCACGTTCATGTGGCCCCACTGGTCGCAGTCGGCCATGTTCACCGCGCCGCGGCCGGTGACGAAGACGCGTTCGGCGCCGGGTTCTTCCACGGCCGTCATGCGTCGCTCCCCGCAGGCAGCAAGCGCTCGCGTGCGCGCCCCAGCACCACGGCATCGATCGTGGTGGAACGGCGCGCGTCGAGATCCATCATCACCGTGTAGACCTTGCTCTTCATCGCCAGCTGGCCGGTCTCGACGTTGCTCAGGCGGTGGAAGAAGGTGATCTTGCGCTCGCTCACCTCGAGCACGCCGCTTTCCATGCGCACCAGGTCGCCGGCCAGCAGTTCCTTCAGGTACAGCACCTCTTGCTTCACCGCCGCAGGCGCGCGGCGCCGCTCGCGGATGTAGGCGGGCGTGAGGCCGATGGACGCCATCACGTGCCATGCCGCGTCGGAGACCTTGGCGACGTAGAACTGCACGTTCATGTGGCCGAGCTGGTCGCACTCCAGCGGCGACACGCGACCGAGGTGGGTTTCGATGAACAAGGGCAGGCTCCGGGGCGCGGGAGGAGGGTTCAGTCCTCGGCCTTGTAGTTGGCTTCCTTGACCACGCGCTTCCACTTGGCGATCTCGGCGTCGATGGTGCGGCCCAGCTCGGACGGCGTGCTGCCCACCGGGTCGTAGTTGAGGGCCGCCAGGCGCTCGCGCACGTCGGGCAGCGCGACGATGCGCGCGATCTCCGTCGACAGCCTGTTGACGATCTCCGGCGGCGTGCCCGCCGGCGCCAGCACCGCGGCCCAGGAATCCAGCGCGATGCCCTTGATGCCGGTCTCTTCGAGCGTGGGCACGTCGGGCAGCAGCGCCGAGCGCTTGTTCATCAGCACGGCCAACGGGCGCACCTTGCCCGACTTGACGTGGGCCATGCCGACGAAGGGGTCGACCACCGCATCCACCTCGCCGCCCACCACCGCCGCCATCTGTGGACCGGTGCCCTTGTAGGGTACCATCGTGATGTCGGCGCCAGTGGCCTGCTTCAGCTGCTCGCCGATCAGGCGCAGCAGGCTCGTGCCGGCGCCGTAGCTGAAGCGCCCCGGACGCGTGCGCGCTTGGGCGACAAACTCCTGCATCGTGCGCGCCGGCACGTTGGCATTGACGAGGAACACGCCGCCCAGGTTGGCCACCAGCGAGATCGGCGCGAAGTCCTTGACCGGATCGAAGGGCAGCTTGTACAGCGCCGGGGTCAGCGTCTGCGCGCTGGCCACGGTGAGCAGCAGCGTGTAGCCGTCGGGCGTGGCCTTGGCCACGATGTCGGTGCCGATGATGCCGTTGGCACCGGGCTTGGGGTCGACGTTGACGGTCTGCTTCAGCGATTCCGAGAGCTTGGCGCTGAGCAGCCGTGCCACCACGTCGCTGGTGCCGCCGGCGCCGAACGGCACGACCATGCGGATCGGCCGCGACGGATAGGGCTCGGCGGCGCCGGCCAGCAGCGGCAGCAGCAGGGCCGCGGCGAGCAGCAGGCGGCGCGGCAGGCGAGGGATGCGCTTCATCGGCCGCTTTCTCCATCCTGGGGCGGGTTGCAAAGGCGTGGCCATCATTCGGCCTTGATGCCGGCGGCCTTCACGGTGGCCGCAATGGCCTTCATCTCGGCACGGTGGATTTCAGCCAGCGCCTCGGCGTCGCCGGGGCGGGGCTCCCACGAGATGGAGCGCATCTTGTCCTGCACCGCCGGGTCCCTGAGGATCGCCATCATTTCGCGGCCGAGCCTGGCGCTGATGTCGCGGGGCACGCCGGCCGGTGCGAAGAAGCCCACCCAGGCCGAGTACGCCATGCCCTTGACGCCTGTCTCGCCGACGGTTTCGGTTTCCGGCGCCAGCGAGCTGCGCTGCGCGCCGGTGCCGGCCAGGATGCGCAGCCGGCCGGCCTTGGCGTTGGGCGCGCTGCTCGACAAGGGTTCGCAGACCACGTCGAGCTGGCCGCCGATCAGGTCGGTGAGCGCCTGCGCCGAAGCCTTGTAGGGCACCTTCGCGATGTCGATGCCGGCGGCACTCTTGAGCAGTTCCATGCACAGCAGGCCCGAACTGGTGCCGAAGCCGTAGTTGAGCTTGCCGGGCGACGCCTTGGCCGTGGCGACCAGCTCGCGCAACGACTTGCTCGGCGAGGACCCGGGAACGACGATGACGAAGGGCGCGTCGGCCGCCAGCGCCAGCGGCACCAGGTCCTTCAGCGGATCGATGGGGAAGCTGGCATACAGGAAGGCGTTGGCCGCCACCGTGGTGCTCGAGCCGAAGAGCAGCGTATAGCCGTCGGCGGGCGCCTTGGCCAGCGTGCTGACGCCGAGCACGCCGCCGGCGCCGGCGCGGTTGTCGATGACCACGGTCTGCCCCAGACGCTCGCCGAGCAGCGGGGCCAACAGCCGCGCCAGCGCGTCGGTGCTGCCGCCCGCGCCCTGCGGCACGATCAGCTGCACCGGTTTCGACGGCCAGGCCTGTGCCGCTGCCGGCTTGGAGACGATGGAGCCGGCCGTTGCCAGCAGGCAAAGGAGAATTTTGTACAACGCGTTCATGGTCCCTCCTACACGTTGGACGTCATCACCGTTCGTTCATCGCGATCACCCGGCGCGCCTACACTGCGCTGAGCAGCAGACCCATCCACCGAAGGAAAACGCATGACCGAAGCCGCCGTCCTCGTCGCCCGCCGTGACGCCATCTGCGAGATCACGCTGAACCGGCCCGAGCAACGCAACGCCATGGCGCCCGAACTGCTGCAGGCGTTCCAGCAGGTGATCGACCAGGTGAAAGCGGATCGCGACATCCGCTGTGTCGTCATCACCGGCGCCGGTACCAATTTCTGCTCGGGCGCGGACTTCCGCAGCACCATTCTCGATCGTGGCAACGAGTTGCCGCACGAGGCGTCCTACGCGATCTACCGTCCGTTCCTGAGCATCCTCGATGTGCAGGTGCCGGTGATCGCGGCGATGAACGGCCACGCCATCGGCGGCGGCTTCGGCCTGGGCCTGGTGTGCGACCTGCGCGTGGCCAACCGCGAGGCGCGCTACGGCGCCAATTTCGCGCGCCTGGGGCTGCATTCGGGCATGGCCATCAGCTACCTGCTGCCGCGGGTGTGCGGCGTGCCGCGCGCTGCCGAACTGCTGTTCACCGGGCGCGTGTTCTCGGGCGCCGAGGCTGCCGAGATGGGCATCGCCAACCACGCGGTCGAGCCGGCGCAGGTGCTGGCGCGCGCGCGCGAGCTGGCCGACGAAATCGCGGCTAACGCGCCGGTGGCGGTGCGGATGATGAAGCGTTCGCTCTACCGTGGTCTCGACTGGGACCCGAAATCGGCTGGCGAGATCGAGGCGCTGCTGCAGTCGCGCACGCTGGACATGGCCGATGCCAAAGAAGGCGTCGCCGCCCTGCTCGAGAAGCGGACGCCGCAATTTCGCGGGCAGTAGCTTCGCGCGCCGCCGATTGAGCGCGGGGGTGATCGACATCAGTCGCTCCCGCCGCGCTCCGCGACCGTGACGCCGGCGGCCACCAGCGCGGCAATCTCCGCGCCCGAGTAGCCGGCCTCGGCGAGCAGCTGGGCACTGTGCTCGCCCAGGCGTGGCGGCGCGCGCCGGACTTCCGGCGGCGTGCGCGACCAGCGCGAGGGCGGCCGAAGGGTCACCAGCGTGCCTTCGGTGGGATGCTCCAGGCGCTGGAAGAAGCCCACGGCGTTGAGGTGCGGATCGTCGAGCAGCGACTCCAGCGTGTGCAGCGGGCCGGCCGGCACGTCGGCCTCGCCCAGCAGCGCGAGCCACTGCCCGGTGGTGCGCGTGCGGAAGGTGGCATCGAGCCAGGCGTAGACCTCGCGCGAATGCTCGGTGCGCGCCTGCAGCGTGGCGAAGCGCGGGTCCAGCAGCAGCTCGGGCTGGCCCAGGCGCTCAAGCACCGCGCGCCACTGGCCGTCGCTGATGAGAAAGGCGCACAGCCAGCCGCCCAGGGTACGGAACGGCCGCCGGTCGGGGCTCAGGTGGCGAGGATAGCCCGGCGGGCCCAGCGGCGGGTCGAAGGAGTGGCCCATCAGGTGGTCGCCGAGCACGCCCTGCACCAGCGATTCGAACATCGGCACCTCCAGCGACTGCCCCTGGCCCGTGCGCAGCTTGTGCACCAGGGCGCCGAGGATGGCATTGACGAGCACGGTGCCGGTGTAGCGGTCGGCCATCGCCATCGGGACGTAGCGCGGCTCGCCGCCGCTGGCGCGCGCGTACAGGCCGGCGATGCCCGACATGCCCTGCATCAGGTCGTCGAGCGCCGGCCGCGCGGCGTAGGGGCCGTCCTGCCCAAAGCCGACCGCGCCGACGTAGACGATGCCCGGGTTCACGGCGGCCAGCGCCTCGTACGACAGCCCCAGCCGGGCCATCGCCGCCGGGCGCACGTTGTAGACGAACACGTCGGCGGTGGTGGCCAGCCGCAGCAGCGCGTCTCGGCCAGCCGGCTGCTTGAGGTCGAGCACGACGCTGCGCTTGTTGCGGTTGTTCTGCTGGAAGATGCCGCCCATGCCCGGCGAGCGGGTGGGCCCGATGCCGCGCGCGATGTCGCCCTCGTGCGACTCGACCTTGATGATGTCGGCGCCCATGTCGCCGAGAATCTGCGTGGCGAAGGGCCCTAGCAGGTACGCGGTGAGATCGAGCACGCGGATGCCGTTCAGCGCGCTCATCGTTGGGG
This sequence comes from Xylophilus ampelinus, assembly GCF_901875635.1. Lineage (GTDB taxonomy): Bacteria > Pseudomonadota > Gammaproteobacteria > Burkholderiales > Burkholderiaceae_C > Xenophilus. The sequence continues at coordinate 58,586 of NZ_CABFMN010000094.1, forward strand.
TCCCGTCAGCGCGAGGTGCAGGCCACCACGGCCTGCCACGCCGAACGCTCGCCACCCTGCCGGATGGCCTGCACCAGGGCGCGGGCCCAGAAGGTCTCGCTGCCGTGCTCGTCGCGCCACTCGCGCAGCCTGCGGGTGTAGAGGTGCAGCGTGTGCTCGGCGGTGACGCCGATGGCGCCATGCAGCTGGTGCGCGATGCGCGTGCCCAGTCCCGCGGCCTCGCCCGCGCGCGCCTTCGCCGCGGCGGCCGCGGCGACGAACCAGCGCGGGTCTTCGGTGGCCGCGGCCGCCTGCACCGCCACGCGCGCTGCGGCGGCCTCCTCGGCCAGCTGCGCCAGCTGGTGCTGCACGCCCTGGAACTGGCCGATCGACCGCCCGAACTGCACGCGCTCGCCGGTGTAGGTGACGGTCATCTCGAGCAGGCGCCCCAGCGCCCCGGCGATCTGCGCGGCGCTGAGCAAAGCGGCGCGCGCCCTCACCTCGGCCAGGCTCAGGCCCGGCAACGCGATGCACCAGGCCTGGGTCGGGCGCGCGCCCGCCGCCGCGTGCAGCGGGATGCCGGCGCTGCCGACGCGCGCCGCAGGCCAGGCGCCGCCCGCGACCGCACGCACTTGGACGCACGCTCGCGGCAGCCAAAGCAGCTGGGCCGTGCCGGCGTCGTCTGCGCCGAGC
>NZ_CABFMN010000095.1 GCF_901875635.1 Xylophilus ampelinus
ATCTGCCCCTGCTGGTAGGCGCCGCGCCAGCAGCTCAGCAGCACCAGTGCCTCGTCGGCCGTGAGCGGGTCGGCCTCGTCGCCATCGAAGTCCTTGAGCTGCGGGTCGCAGCGCTGCTTGAGCAGCGGGCCCTGCGCCGCGCGCACGGCCTTGGCCAGCGCGGCCGCGTCGGCCAGCGGCGGCGGCGTGGACGCCGCGCGCACAACGGGCGCCATGGGCCCATTGGGCACCGCGCCGACGCCACCGGCGCCGGCCTTGCCCAATGCCGTGCTGTTGCCCACACGGCCCTGCACGTCGTCGACGAAGAGCAGCGCCGCCGCCAGGCCGTCGAGCGGGACCGACGGGCCCTTGGCATCGGCGGTGAGTTGCAGCAGGCGGCCGTTGGCGATCGCGCGCACGAAACGCAGCGCATCGTCCTGCTTCAACCCGTGGCTCTCGCCATCGGCCTTGCCAGCCCACGCGGCCTTGAGCGCGAGCGGCTTGCCGTCCAGGCGCATCTGCGCGGGATCGAAGTCGGCGGCCAGCCAGAGCGTGGCCTGCAGCTCGCCCGTGCCGCCGGATTCGCGCCAGATCTCGAGCGTGGCCACGGCCTCGCCTTCCTTCTCGGGCGCGGACTTGGCGGTGCAGGCGCGCACGTTGTCGCAGCCGACGATCCAGTCCTTGAATTCGCGGTACGCCGGCACCGCGGGCGCGGCGAGGGCCGTGCCGACGGCCAGTACGCCGCAGGCGGCGGCGATCCAGCGCCAGGCGGTGCGCATCAGAAGGGCAGCTTCATGCCCGGGGGCAGGCCCGGCATGCCGGAGGCGATCTTGCCCATCTTCTGCTCGCTCGTTTCCTCGGCTTTGCGCACGGCGGCGTTGAAGGCGGCGGCAACCAGGTCTTCGAGCATGTCCTTGTCGTCGGCCAGCAGGCTGGGGTCGATGGTGACGCGCTTGACGTCGTGCTTGCAGGTCATGACGACCTTCACCAGGCCGGCACCGGACTCGCCCTCGACCTCGATCGTGGCGAGCTCTTCCTGGGCCTTCTTGAGGTTGTCCTGCATCGCCTGAGCCTGCTTCATGAGGCCGGCGAGTTGTCCTTTGTTGAACATGCTTGGGTTTCCTTGTGGTCGAAAGGGATGGGGGAAAAAAGTGGGCTTCAGGCCGGCTTGAGCGTGCCGGGGACGATGCGCGCGTCCCACTGGCGCATCAGCGACTGCACCTCGGGGTCGTTGTGGATCGCCTCCTCGGCAGCGCGCTGGCGGGCTTCGGCGGCCAGCCGGTTGCGTCGCGCCGGGCTGTCGCTCACGGCGCCGATCTCGATGGCGATGCGCACGGCATGGCCGGCACCCGCGAGCGCATTCTGCAGCTTCTCGCGGCTGGCGGGCTGGTTCAGGGTCTCGCGCTCCACGCGCAGCAGCCACTGGTCGACGTCGCGCGCGACGAGCTGCGATTGCGGCGCAGCGGCGCGTCGACCACGGGCACGCGCTGGCCGGGACGCGTCGACGACGCCGGCGCCTCGTCGGGCACGCGCGCGGCGGGCTGCGCGGATGAGACGGCTTCGAACGTCGCTGGTGGCGCGTGCGGCGTGGCGGCTCTCGCGGGCATGGGCGCGGGCGCAGGCTCTGGGGCCGGCGCGGGCGCCGGCGCAGCCGTGAAGGTGGTGGCTGGGGCGGCGGCGCGACCTGCCGGCGCCTCAGCCGGCGCTTTCAGCGGACTTTTTTTTTCAGCCGCGGCGCCCTCGCCCGCCGGCTTGAAGGCCAGCAGGCGCAGCAGCACCATGGTCAGGCCGGCATACTCGTCGGGCGCCAGGCCCAGCTCGCCGCGGCCGTGCAGGCACAGGCTGTAGAGCAGCTGCGTCTCATCGGCCGGCATCAGCGCCGCCAGGCGCGCGACCTCGGCAGCGTCCGGGTCGGCGCCATCGGCCGCGGCGGTGCGCGAAGGCACGGCCTGCAGCACGGCCATGGCCTGCAGCACGCTGGTCATTTCCTCCAGCGTGGAGGCGGCCGACAGGCCGTCGCGCCGCAGCGCCTCGGCCGTCTCGACCACGGTGAGGCCATCGCCCAGCGCGAGCGCCTCGATCAGCGCATGCACGTGGCCGCGGTCGGCACTGCCCAGCATCTGGCGCACGCCGCCTTCGACCAGTTCGCCATTGCCGTACGCGATGGCCTGGTCGGTGAGCGACAGCGCATCGCGCATCGAGCCGCGGGCGGCGCGTGCCAGCAGCCGCAGCGCGCCGGGCTCGGCCGCCACCTGCTCGGCACCGAGCACGCGCGTGAGGTGCTCGAGCACCGTCTCGGGCGCCATCGGCCGCAGGTTGAACTGCAGGCAGCGCGACAACACCGTGACCGGCACCTTCTGCGGATCGGTCGTGGCCAGCACGAACTTGAGGTACTCGGGCGGCTCCTCCAGCGTCTTGAGCATCGCGTTGAACGCGGTGTTCGTGAGCATGTGCACTTCGTCGATCATGAAGACCTTGAAGCGGCCCTGCACCGGCTTGTAGACCGCCTGCTCGAGCAGGCCCTGCACTTCGTCCACGCCGCGGTTGGAGGCGGCATCGAGCTCGGTGTAGTCGACGAAACGGCCGGCATCGATGTCGGTGCAGGCCTGGCACACGCCGCAGGGCGTGGCCGTGATGCCGCCCTGCCCGTCGGGGCCCTGGCAGTTGAGCGACTTGGCGAGGATCCGCGACACCGTCGTCTTGCCCACGCCGCGCGTACCGGTGAACAGGTAGGCGTGGTGCAGCCGCTGCTGCGTCAATGCGTTCGTGAGCGCCTGCACCACGTGCTCCTGGCCCACCATCTCCCCGAAATTGCGTGGGCGGTACTTGCGGGCGAGCACGAGGTAAGACATTGCACCCATTCTAGAAGCGCCCCGTCGCACGACCCGGCGCGCCGAGGGTGCATTCCAGGCGCGGGTAGAATCGTCGGTGACGGGCCTCCCCGCATGGTGAAGCGGCCAACCGGGTCAGGTGGGGAACCAAGCAGCCCTAACTGTGTAGCCAGTGCCGGGGGTAAGGCTCGTCACCTTCTTCTTCCCCTTTTCGATGTTCGTCCGCAGACCGCGATGGTCTGCGGCGCAAGCCTGTTCGCGTCCTTGCCATCGACGGTTCCATCGTGCGCACAATGACTAAGATACTGGATAAATAACCAGTATCATGCCTCGTCCACTCCATTACCCGAGGCAGACAGCATGGACCACCCGGCCGCGCGACCGATGTCGGCAAGCGCACAGATCCTCCGTTTTCCCGCACGATCGCCGGCCCCACTGCGCCGCTGGACAGCATCGAGCTGGCCCTTCGGCCGCGCCATGGTGCCGACACCGCTCGACCTGAGGCTGGAGGCCGCCCGGGTGCTCGCCACGACGGCCCGCTACTGGTTCGTGCGCGATTGAGCCGTCGCGCCGCGCTGCTCGGGGTACGCACCCTGGGCGAACAGGGCAGCGTAGTGCGCCAGCCGATCGGCCAGGTCGGCCAGGCGCCGGGCCGCACCGGGCTCTTCGTGCAGCAGCGCCTCGAGGCCCTCTGCATAGGCGTCGGTCAATGCCTGCCACTCGCTGAAGCGCTGTCCCAATTCATCGTTCAGGGGCATGTCGAGTCTCCTGGCCTTGCGGGATCGGATGACCGCGCTGTCCGGGGACAGCGCTGCACAAGGCTAGGGCCTGGCGCCTGGGACGACCACCCCGGCATCTCCTGTGAATCCGATCGGCCGATTCGCGCGTAAAGACAAGTCCACCTTTTTCGCCAGCGCCATGGACCTCTGGAAACCCTACCGCCTGAGCTTTCAACTGGATGCCGGCCCGCCGACGGCTGCGGCCGTCGCACGCGTGCGCGACTGCGCCGCGCCCGAGCGCCTGCAGCGGGTACTCGCCGCCGGCACCGGCGCGGGCCTGCTGGGCGGGTTGGCCCCCATCGTCGCCTCGCAGGCCGCCTGGGGCTGGGCGCTGCTGCAGGCCTTGCTGCTGGCTGCCGCCATTGCGTTGCCGATCTTCTACTGGGTGCGCATCGCCGACCTGCTCGCGACGGCCGCACATCCCCTGGGCGCGGCGGAAGCGCGCGTGTTCGCGGCGTGGGCTGCGCGCGACGAGGCGGTGGGCCGTTACTGGGTGGGGCTGGTCCGGCAGCGTCGCTCGGCGGTGTACGGCGACTATGCGGCGCTGGTGGCGCATGCAGCGCGCGTGACGGGCCGAGCGCCGGGCTCGAACAGCGAACTGCACCGGATGGCGGCCGTGCGAAACCCGCCTCGCCACCACCTGCACGCCGGCTGAGCCCCAGACGGCAACGGCCGTCTCAACGGCGCAGACGCAGGGCGTCCCGACCGGCCAGCAAGACTTCGAGCCTGGCGGCCAGCAGGAGGGTGTCGTGCTCGAGCGTCGGCTGCGAATAGCAGCCCAGGGCGAACCCTTCGCACGACACCTCGATGTCGCGGAATGCCTGCCCCAGCGCCGTCGCGGCATCGTGCAGGCACTCCGCCATCGAGCGCAGGCCGTGGCGCTCGTAGCGCACGTCACCCTCGCCCATCCGCACGCTGTAGTCGAAGTGGCGCAGCCGGATCTTCCTGATCGCCACGTGCGGCCTCATGCGCAGCCTTCCCTGTCTGACATCGTCGTCGTCCTCCCTGTTCTCACCGGCGCTCACTGGCGCCATTCCCTGAACGCGCGGCAAGACCCCCGAGTAGACACCAGCCGACGCGCTAGTCGCCCTTGCCTGTCAAGTACCGCACGACACCACGCGCCGCGACCACGCCGCTGGCCAGCGTGGCCGTGAGCAGGTAGCCGCCGGTGGGCGCCTCCCAGTCGAGCATCTCGCCGGCCACGAAAAGGCCGGGCACAGACCGGGCCATGAGATCGGCCTGCAACGCCTCGAAACGCACGCCGCCAGCGGTGCTGATCGCTTCGGCGACGGGGCGCGGCGCGTTGACGGTGATCGGCGCGGCCTTGAGCGCGGCGGCCACGCGATGCGCCTCGTGCAGCGCTTCGCGGGGCAGCACCTCGTGCAGCAGCGCCGACTTGATCGGGTCCAGGTTCAAGCGGCTCTTCAGGTGGCTGCCCAGGGAGCGCGCGCCGCGCTGCTGCACGGCGGCCAGCACCTGGGCCGCGCTGCGGTCGGGCAGCAGGTCGACGTGCAGGGTGGCCTGGCCGCGGGCGGCGATCTCGTCGCGCAGCAGTGCCGACACGGCGTACACCAGGCTGCCCTCGATGCCGGTGGCCGTGGCCACGAACTCGCCCTTGCGCGAAAAGCGCCGGCCCTGGCCGTCCTCGAAGTCGATCGCCACCGACTTGAAGGGCTGGCCGGCGAAGCGTTCGGCGAAAAACGGCGTCCAGCCCGCCGGCCCGACGTCGAAGCCGCAGTTGGCCGGCTGCAGCGGCGCCATGTCGACGCCTCGTTCGCCAAGTAGCGGCACCCATGCGCCGTCGGAGCCCAGTCGCGGCCAGCTTGCGCCGCCCAGGGCCAGCACGACGGCATCGGCCGCCACCGAGACCTCCCCGTCCGGCGTGGCGAAGCGCAGCGTTGCGCCTTCGCCGGCCCAGCCGATCCAACGGTGCCGCATGTGGAAGCGCACGCCGGCCGCGCGCAGGCGGTGCAGCCATGCGCGCAGCAGCGGGGCCGCCTTCATGTCGGTCGGGAACACGCGCCTCGATGTCCCGACGAAGGTCTCGATGCCCAGACCGTGCGCCCAGTCGCGCAGCGCCTGCGCATCGAAGGTCTTGAGCATCGGCTCGACCTGCGCGCGCCGTTCGCCGAAGCGGCCGGCAAAAGCCTCGAAGGGCTCGGCATGCGTGAGGTTGAGGCCACCCCGCCCGGCGAGGAGGAACTTGCGGCCCACCGAGGGCATGGCGTCGTACAGGTCCACCTGCACGCCTGCGGCCGACAGCTGCTCGGCCGCCATCAGGCCGGCCGGGCCGCCGCCGACGATGGCAACGGTAGCGCCAGTCATTGGACTTCCACCAGTTCGCCCTGCCCAGTGAGGAAGGCCGCGCGCACCGTGTCGCCGGGGTAGGCCTCGCGCACCGCGTCGCGGTAGCGCTGCAACTGGGCGATGAGGCTGTCGTCGCGTTCGGGATGGCCCGCGGACTTGTAGTCGAGCACCCACCAGCCTTCGCCCCGTCGACGCACCAGCCGGTCGATGCGCAGCACCGCGCCGCCGTGCGTCAGCGTGACCTCGTTGCCGTGCCAGTCGATGGCCTCGGCGTCCCAGGCCCAGGCGCCTGCGCCGGCGCGGATGCGCTCGGCCAGCACAGCCGCGCCGCGCGCCTGCGACAGCGGCAGGCCGAACTCCCGCGCCGCTGCGCGCACATGGGCGCCCGGCACCGGCTGCCCAGGCCGCGCCCATTCGAGCAGGCGGTGCACCGCCTGGCCGAAGGCGGCCGACACAGCGACCCCGGTTGCTATCTTTTCGATAGCAGGTCGCGCAGGCGGGACGGGCGTTACAGGCATTTTTTTCATGTAAAAGGCGTCGTCGGGCGCGCCGACGAAACCACGCTCCGGCGTGGCCGACACAGCCGACGCCTCGATCGGCGCGGCCAGCGCTTCGAGCCGCATCCACCAGCTCTGCGGATTGGCCCGCGCGGCCGCCACGGCCGACACGACCAGTTCCTCACGCGCCCGCGTGGTTGCGACGTACAGGGCGTTGATCTCCTCGCGCTGCCGCTCGGCTTGCTCGCGCGCCAGCAGCTCGGCGGCGCAGGCAGGCGGCCGCTTCTCGCTGGCCAGGAACACGAAGCGCTGCGGCGCCGGCGCCTCGCCCGGCCAGTCGACCAGCACGCCCATGGTCTGCGCACGCTGCGCCTGCGCGTCGGTGTCGAGCAGCAGCACCAGTTCGGCTTCCAGCCCCTTGGCGCCATGCACGGTGAGCAGTTGCACCGCGTCGGCGGCCGCCACCGAGGGCGCGCGCAGCCGGCCCGCGCGCAGTGCGCGTACGAAGGCGTAGGGCGTGGCGAAGCGGGCGCCGTCCAGCTCCAGCGAGGCCGCGAGCAGCCCGCGCAGGTTGGCCAGCACGCCGGCGCGCAGCGCGGCAGGCACGGCGGCAGCGAAGCGCGCCAGCACGTCGGCGTGGTGGTAGATGGCGTTCAGGGCGTCGTGCGGCGGCAGCGTGTCGACCAGGCGTTGCCACGCCAGCAGGCGCTCGCCGATGCCGGCCAGCGCGGGCGGCAGGTAGGTGGCCTGTGTCAGCAGCGCGAACCAGCCCGGCCCTGCCGAGGCATCGGCCTGCCGCTGGCGCACGGCCAGGTCGACCAGCGCGGCGTCGTCCAGGCCGAAGATCGGCGACTTGAGTGCACGCGCCAGCGACAGCGTGTGGCGCGGCGAGACCAGCGCATCGAGCAGCGCGGCCACGTCCTGCACCTCGGGCGCGGCATGCAGGTCGTTCTTCTCGGGCTGCTGCACGGGGATCTGCAGCCGCCGCAGTTCGTCCTGCAGCAGCGCGAGGCGGCTGCGCTTGCGCGCCAGCACCATGATGTCGCCGGGGGCCAGGCCACCGGCGATGCGCTCGGCAATCCACCGTGCGGCTTGCCGCGCCTCCAGTTGCAGCAGGCGCTCCTCGGGCAGCACGCGCGGCGTCGTGAGGCTGTCGCGCCAGGCGGGCGCCGGCTCGGCGCCGGCGTCGCTGGCTATGACCTTGTCGGGGCGCTCGATGCGCGGCAGCCGCGTGACGGCGCCCGCTTCGGGCGACTCGGTGGTGTGGGCGCGGAAGCCCTGCGTCTCGCCGGCCTGCTGGGCGGCCTCCATCGCCGCGTTGACGGCGGCGATCACGCCCTGCGCATTGCGGCGCGTGTGGTCGCACTGGAGCAGGTCGCCGCCCAGGCCTTCGCGCACGTACTGCTGAGCGGCGACGAAGACCTGCGGCTCCGCGCGGCGGAAGCGGTAGATGCTCTGCTTCGGATCGCCCACGATGAACACGCTGGGCCGCCGTCCGCCAGCGCCCGCATAGCTGCCCAGCCACCCGTACAGCGCCTGCCATTGCAGCGGGTTGGTGTCCTGGAACTCGTCGATGAGCAGATGCCGCACGCCGGCATCGAGCCGCTCGAGCACCCAACCCCACAGCTCGGGCTCGCCCAGCAACAGGCGCGCGGCACGCTCGACGTCGTTCATGTCGACCCACGCATGGGCATGCTTGACCTCGCCGTAGGTGGCGATCAGCAGGCGCGAGAGCCGGGCCAGGCGCTGCTGGTAGAGCCAGGCCTCGTGCTGCGACTGGGCCGCGCACAGCAACTGCAATTCCTCTTCCGCGGCCTGCGCGGCCGGGAACTTCTGCAAGTTCTTCGTGAGCCGGTCTTCGTCGGCGACGAAGAAGGCCTTGCGCAGACGGGCCAGGGCCTGCTCGGCGAGCGCCGCGTCCACCGGCGCGAGGCCCAGCACGTCGATCACCGCCTCGGCGGCCTTCTGCGGCGTTTTGTTCGATTCGCGGCCCAGTTCGCGCGCCCAGCCGATCCAGCGCTGGCGCACCGCGTCGTCGCACAGGCGGGCGGCGGGCGCACCCAGGCCGACCAGCGCGGGCCAGCGCTCGGCGACCGGCTGCACGCCGGCATCGACCGCGCCCGCCGCATCGGCCAGCACGAACTCGGTGCGGCGGTTGAGCGCCTCGTCGAGCGCCTTCGCGGTCTGCGAACGGCCATGGCTGGCGACCAGCGCCTCGTAGTCGGCGCGCGCCGCGGGGTCGGCCACCAGCGCGGCCTGGAAGGGTCGCCAGGTGCGTGCGCGCGCCTCGGCGTCGTCTTCCAGCAGTTGGTAGCTGGCGGGCAGCTGCAGCCGCTGCAGCACGGCCAGGGGTGCATTGCGCAGCAGGCCGGCGAACCAGGCGTGGAAGGTGCGGAACTGCACCGCCCGGCCCTGCGCGAGCAGCTGCGCATACAGCCCCGCAAGGCGCGGCGCGGCGGCCTCGGCCTGCAAGGGCGACAGGCCGCGCGCGACGAGTTCGGGCACCAGCTCGACCGGTGGGCGGTGGGCGAAGTCCTCCAGCCATTCGTCCAGGCGCTGGCGCATCTCGCCGGCCGCCTTCTTGGTGAAGGTGATGGCCAGGATCTCCTGTGGCAGGCAGGCCGCGTCGCCTTCTTCGAGCAGCGCGCGCAGGATGCGGGAGACCAGCATCCAGGTCTTGCCCGCGCCGGCGCAGGCCTCGACGGCGACGGACCGCAGCGGGTCGCAGGCCACGGCATAGAAGGCGGCGCGCGGGACGAGCTGGCCGTTGTGGCGGTAGGCGGCTTGACTCACGAGCGGCTCTCCCCGCGACGAGGCGCGTCCTCGGCCGCCGCCCGGCCGCTCCGCAGGCGGCCGGCCTCCCCCTCGGGGGGTGGCGTGACACGACTGGAGGGAGTGCAAAGCTGGGGGGCTTCTTCACTCCAGAAATCCTTGCGGCAGAGCCCACGGGCGGCACAGAACTCGCACACGGCGCCCTCGCCCAATGCGGGCATGGCGGCGCCCTCGCCGATGCGGTGCAGGTCGTGCAGGATGCCCTCGACCAGCGCATCGCGCGCCGCCACCACCTCGGTCTGCTCCACGGTCTGCGTGCCCGAAGCCTTCTCGCCCACGTTGACATAGGCGGCGCGCAGCGTGTCCTCGTCGAGCAGCGCGGCGTAGAAGGCCAGCTGCGTGTCCTCGAAGGGCTCCTTCACGCGCAGTTTCGAGCTGTCGAGTGACTCCGTCTTGTAGTCGATCACGTAGGCGCGGCCATCGGCCTGCAGGCGGTCGATGCGGTCGAGGCGGCCGACCAGGCGCAGCTCGCCCAGAGGCTGCTCCAGCCGGGGCTCGGCCTGCTCGAAGATTGCACCCTCGTCCGCCTCATGCGCCGCCAGCCAGTCGAGGTAGCCCTCGCGCACCGCAGGCCACGCGGCGGCAAAGGGCAGGAAGTCCGCCTCGGACAGGCCCATGGCCTGCGTGGCTTGCCCGGATGCTATCGAAATCATAGCTGCCCGCGCCCGCCGGTCGGGCGTCGGCGCCACTTTCAATGCGGCATGGAAGTGGTTCAGCACCTCATGCAGCCAGTTGCCGAAATCGCGCTTGTCGACCTCGCCTTCGAGCTCGTCACTGCGCGCCAGGCCGAGCTGGCGCATCGCGAAGAAGCGGTAGGGGCAATGGCGCAGGTCGTCGTAGGCGCTGGCCGAGAGTTGCTTCACCGGCAGCGCGTCGCCGCGCGGCAGCGGTGGGTGCGTGGGTTGCGGCGCGACGGCAACGAGCGCGCGTGGATCGTCGGCTGCCTGCGTCGCGCCGGCCAGGCGCAAGGCCTGCACGAAGGGACTCGGCCGCACCGGCTCGCCGCTGGCATCGAACTGGCGCCACACCAGGTCGAGGGCCGGCGCCTGCAATGCCAGCGACCATGCGGCGCGCTGCGCCCGTGCGAGCGTGTCCCGCGATGGCAGGCCGAGGGCGGCGCGCTGCGCTTCGGTCCAGTCGCCTGGCGGCTCGGGGCTGGCAGGCAGGCGCTGGTCGTCACAGCCGGGGATGACGACCGCCGCGAAGGCACGGCCCAGCAGTTGCGCCAGCGGCAGCACGGTGACCGCGGGCTCGCCCATGCCCGGCACGGCCAGCACGACGCTGGCCGCCTCGAGCACATCGCGCGCCCAGGCGCTGAACTCGACCAGGCTGCTGCGCCCGCCGCTGCGCAATTCGCCTGGCGCCTCGTCGAGGTAGAGCGCGCCGATGACCTCGATGCCGGCCGCGTCGGCGACCAGGGCGTCCCACTGGTCCGCAGCCTGCAGCAGCTCGCGCATCGCGTGCAGCCACTCGTCCTGCAGGCGCGGCCGGGCCAGGGTGGCGCGGCAGGCCTCGACCTCGGCCGTGAGGCCGGCGAGCGCGACTTCGCTTTCGCGTGCGTCCCCGGCATCGGCCACCTGCGCGATGAAGTGGCACCAGGCGCTCCAGTCGCGCAGGCCACGGTCGCGCAGGCGCACCTCCAGCGCGTCGAGCGTGTCACCGCGCCAGCGCGGCGCGTTCTTGAGCCAGTCGAGCACGTCGTCGCTGCGGGCGTCGTGCGCGCACGCACGCAGCGCACCCATCGCCTGCGCGGCAGCGCGCGTGGTGGAGAGCTTCCAGCCTGTCTCGTCCTGCACTGCGACGCCATGGGCCGTGAGTTGCGCGCCGATGCGGCGCGTGAGGGCGCGGTCGGTGGCGACCAGCGCCACCGGCGCCTGCCCGGCCGCGACGCGTTGCATGACACAGGCGGTGGCGCGCTCGGCCTCGTCTTCCGGGTCGTCGGCCGCGTGCAAGGCCGCCATCGTGCCGACCTCGGTCGGGAGGCCCGCGATCGGCAGGCGCAGCACGCGCGCCGGGCCGAAAAGCGCGGCGAGCGACAGCGTGAGCGGATCGGCCTGCAGGCCCTCGAGCACGATCAGCGCATCGGCCTGCGCAAGCGCAGCGCCGTCGAGCAGCACGTCGGTCGCGTACGACGAGCTGGCCACCCAGGCCAGCGCGATGCCGTTGAGCGCGCTCTCGGTGTCGAACCAGGCCGAACCGCGTCCCGCATCGATCGCGGGCTGCACGGATTGCGCCCAGGCCGCACGCTGCTGCGGCGGCTGCGCGGCGGCCAGCGGCGCGAGCTGCTGCGCGATGTCGACCAGCCGGCCGGCCAGCGCGTGCCGCAGGCCGCCCTGGCCGGCGCGCGTCAGCAGCGACTGCGCGGTGAGCAGGTCGCGCGCCATGTCGAAGGCGATGTCGTCCTCGCCCGGCACGAAGCCGCCCGCACTGCGCGCCCAGTTGCGCGTGGTCTCGAAGCGCGGCGCGAAGCCGGCATTCCCGCACTGCGCCCACATCGCCCGACCGATCGCGATCAACTGGCCGTAGGGCACGAGAACGATGGTGCGCGCGGGGTGCAGCGAATGCTGCGCGATGTGCGCGGCGATGCGTGCGACCAGGCCCTGCAGCGGGTCGCACCACAGCGCACGCGCGGGGTCGTTCAGGGCAGCATTCATGGGGTGCGGCGCAGGGCGCAACGAGGGGGAAAGCTATCGCCGCCATAGCCTGTGCGCAGGGCACGACGGCTCTTGGTTTCTGTCACAATGGCCCGCACTGTAGCTGCACCGCAACCACACACAGCGCTAAGGAACAGCCCATGGCCAGCGAACTCATCAAGCACGTTTCCGATTCTTCTTTCGAAGCCGACGTCCTGCAATCCGACAAGCCCGTGCTCGTGGACTACTGGGCCGAATGGTGCGGTCCCTGCAAGATGATCGCACCCATCCTGGACGACGTCTCGGCCACCTACGAAGGCAAGCTGCAGATCGCCAAGATGAACGTCGACGAGAACCGCGACATCCCGGCCAAGTTCGGCATCCGCGGCATCCCCACGCTGATGGTCTTCAAGAACGGCCAGCTCGCCGCCACCAAGGTCGGCGCGATGAGCAAGGCGCAGCTCACGGCCTTCATCGATCAGCAGCTCGCCTGAGCCGACGCACACACCGTCGCCTCTCCGACACGAACGGCCGGTGCGCAATGCCCGGCCGTTCTTTTTTCCTGTCATAATCACTCGCACTCACCGGCCTCACCCAAGCCCGGTCGAATTCCAAGGTTTGCAGGGCATCAATCTCGCCCCGCCGCAAACCCCTCCCCTCCCGCAGACATTCCAGAATTCCCCCCACGGGGTCATTCCATGCACCTGAACGAACTCAAGGCACTGCACGTGTCGGAACTCCTGAAGCAGGCCGAAGCACTCGAGATCGAGAACGTCGGCCGCATGCGCAAGCAGGAACTGATGTTCGCGATCATCAAGAAGCGCGCGAAGGCCGGCGAGCAGGTATTCGCCGACGGCGTTCTGGAGATCCTGCCCGACGGCTTCGGCTTCCTGCGCAGCCCGGACACGAGCTTCACTGCGAGCACCGACGACATCTACATCAGCCCGAGCCAGGTGCGCCGCTTCAACCTGCACACCGGCGACATGATCGAGGGCGAGGTGCGCATCCCCAAGGACGGCGAGCGCTACTTCGCGCTGACCAAGCTGGACAAGGTCAACGACGGCGCGCCCGAGGCGAACAAGCACAAGGTGATGTTCGAGAACCTGACGCCGCTGTTCCCCAAGGAACAGATGAAGCTCGAGCGCGACAACTTCAAGGGCGAAGAGAACATCACCGGCCGCGTGATCGACATCATTGCCCCCATCGGCAAGGGCCAGCGCGCACTGCTCGTCGCACCGCCCAAGAGCGGCAAGACGGTGATGATGCAGCACATCGCCCACGCCATCGCGGCCAACTACCCCGAGACGCACATGATGGTGCTGCTCGTGGACGAACGCCCCGAGGAAGTGACCGAGATGCAGCGCAGCGTGCGGGCCGAAGTCATCGCCTCCACCTTCGACGAGCCCGCCGCCCGCCACGTGCACGTGGCCGAGATGGTGATCGAGCGCGCCAAGCGCCTGGTCGAACTCAAGAAGGACGTGGTGATCCTGCTCGACTCCATCACGCGCCTGGCCCGTGCCTACAACAACGTGGTGCCCTCGTCGGGCAAGGTGCTCACCGGCGGCGTGGACGCCAACGCGCTGCAGCGGCCCAAGCGCTTCCTGGGCGCGGCGCGCAACGTCGAGGAAGGCGGCTCGCTGACCATCATCGGCACCGCGCTGATCGACACCGGCAGCCGCATGGACGAAGTGATCTTCGAAGAGTTCAAGGGCACCGGCAACAGCGAAATCCACCTGGACCGGCGCCTCTACGAAAAGCGCGTGTTCCCTTCCATCCAGCTCAACCGCAGCGGCACGCGCCGCGAAGAGCTGCTGCTGGCGCCCGAGGTGCTGCAGAAGACCCGCATCCTGCGCCAGTTCATGTACAACATGGACGAGATCGAGTCGATGGAAATGGTCCTCAAGAGCATGAAGGCCACCAAGACCAACGTCGAGTTCTTCGACATGATGCGCCGCGGGGGCTGACCACCGCCACCTGCCGTGCGCTCGCAGCGAAACCCGCCCCAACGGCGGGTTTTCTCTTTTCAGCGACGCAGTGCGCGTCCTTCGATCGCGCTCCGTTGCCCCAGGTCGAGCCACTCCATCAGTTCGACGGCCTCCTCGAGCGAGACCGGCGCCGACCCCTCACCGCGGATCGCATCGCGCACCATCGCGTAGTAGCCCGTGTAGTCGCCACGCACATTGCGCACGGCCTGCGTGACGGCCTGGCCATCGGCGGCCGGGCGCACCCATTGCCCTTCCAGCGGGTCGACGCCCCATGTGTCGCCGCCGGGTGTGGCGCCGGCACGCAGTGCATCCTCCTGGGGGTCGACGCCGTGCTTGACGTAGCTGCCTGCGGTCCCGTGCAGCAGGTAGCGTGGGGCAGCGTGCGCGGCCAGCGTGGTCGCATGCAGCACCACCCGCAGCGGTGCGGCCGGACCGCTCTCGTAGCGCAGCACGGCGTGGAAGTAGTCCTCGACCTGGGCGCCGTCGCGCAGCGTCGCGCTGTCGAGTTGCAGCGTGTCGGGCGGCCCGAACAGTTGCAGCGCCTGGTCCAGCAGGTGCGAGCCCAGGTCCACCCACAACCCGGCACCGGGCACGGCCTGCTCGCGCCAGCGGTCGCGCACCTCTGGCCGGAAGCGGTCGAAGTGCGACTCGAAATACACCGGCCGGCCGACCGCACCCTGCGCCAGCAGGTCGCGCAGGGTCAGGAAATCCGCGTCCCACCGCCGGTTCTGGTAGACGGTGAGCACGAGGCCACGTTGGCGGGCAAGTTCCGCCAGCTCGTGCGCCTGGCCGGCATCGAGCGTGAACGGCTTGTCGACGACGACGTGCTTGCCGGCCAGCAGCGCCTGCCGCGCGACCGGATGGTGTTGAGCGTTGGGCGTCGCGACCACCACGAGCTCGATGTCCGGCCTGGCGACCAGCGCGTCGACGTCGGGCACCACGGCCGCGCCCGGCCAGGCCGCATGCACCTTGTGCGGCTGCGAGCTGGCCACGGCCGCCAGCACGAGACCGGGCACGGCTGCGATCACCGGCGCATGGAAGGTCTGGCCGGCGAAGCCGAAGCCGACCACGCCCACGCGCACGGGCGCAGGGCTGGCAGGAGAAGCACCGGATTTCGGATCGGGAACGGTCATGGGCGCAGGGAATTGACGACGGGCAGGGCCAGTATGCGATAATCGAAGGCTTCCCGCGAAAAGTGCACCCGGCACACCGCCGGCTTGCCAGCCGCCCCAGGACCCTTGCGTCCGGCGCTGCTGGCAGATGTGGCTCTCGCATCGACCCTCGAGGAAAAGACCATGGCCAAAGAAGGCATCCACCCCAACTACCGCGAAGTGCTGTTCGTGGACCTCTCCAACGGTTTCAAGTTCGTGACGCGTTCGTGCGCGAACACCAAGGAAACCGGCAAGACCGACGACGGCCGCGAACTGCCGCTGTTCAAGCTCGACACCTCGAGCGAATCGCATCCCTTCTACACCGGCACCCAGAAGTCGGTCGACAACATGGGCGGCCGCGTGGAGCGCTTCCGCAACAAGTTCGGCAAGACCGCGCTGTCGAAGTAAGCTTCTTCGCCGACCACCTGCACGCCGGCCGCCGGATGTGCAACGGGCAGCCCGGGTGACCGCGCTGCCCTTTTTCTTGCTTTTTCCCACCGTCGTCTGCGACGACACCCGGTCCCGTTGAATCAGCCCACGCCCGCCATCGTTGCCCAGAGCGCCGTGCGCCGCCTGCCGCGCATCGCGCTGCTGATGCTGTGCGCGGCCTACCTGATGCCGGGCTTGCTGGGCCGCGGCCCGTGGAAGAGCGCCGACGTCACCGCCTTCGGCTACATGGCGGCGTTGGCGCAGAACACCGCGGGCATTGGCCGCTGGTTCGACCCCCTGCTGCTCGGGCTGCGGCCCGAGACGCCCGCCCTGCTACCCTACTGGCTGGGCGCATGGGCGATCCAGCTGGCACCTTGGCTCCGGCCCGACCTGGCCGTGCGCATCGTGTTCGCCCTGATGCTGTGGGGCACCTTCACGGCCACCTGGTACGCCGTGTACTACCTCGCCCGGACGCCGCGCGCGCAGCCCGTGGCCTTCGCCTTCGGCGGGGAGGCGCGCCCCACCGACTACGCGCGCGCCATGGCCGACGGCGGCCTGCTCGCCCTCATCGCCAGCCTGGGGCTGGCGCAGCTGGGCCACGAGACCACGCCCGCGCTGGCGCAGCTCTTCTTCGTGGCCTGCATGTTCTACGGCGTCGCCGCCCTGCCGTACCGCCGCACCGCGCCGCTGGTCGGACTGGCGGTCGGCAGCCTCGGCCTGGCGCTGAGCGGCGCGCCCTCGCTCGGCTTGGCGCTGGGCCTGGGCGCACTGTGGCTCGCGGTCCGCGAACACCGAGCCGCCGCGCGCGACGACGGCACCGAACCCGCGCCGACCTTCGGTTGGCCGGCCATCGCCGGCATCGCCCTGGCGGTGGCGCTCGCGCTCGCAGTCGCCGTCGCGCTCGGGCAGGTCCACTGGCGTATCGCACCGCCAGGGTCGCACGCCGGCGTGTCGGCGTGGTCGGACTGGCGCAGCCTCATCAAGCTCTTCATCTGGTTCACCTGGCCAGCCTGGCCGCTGGCTGTGTGGACGCTGTGGCGCTGGCGCCGACAGCTCGGCGCGCGCCATGTCGCGCTGCCGCTGTGGTTCATGCTGGTGCCGGTGGCCGCGACCCTGCTGACCGACTTCGCGGATCGCTCGCTGCTGCTCGCCTTGCCGGCCCTGGCCACGCTGGCCGCCTTCGCGCTGCCCACCTTCCGGCGCAGCGTGTCGGCGCTGATCGACTGGTTCACGCTGCTGTTCTTCAGCGGCTCGGCGGTGCTGATCTGGCTGTATTGGATCGCCATGCAGACCGGCACACCGCCGAAGATGGCAGCCAGCATCGCGCGCCTGGCCCCCGGCCATGTGGCGGAGTTCTCGCCGCTGGTGTTCGTGCTGGCCGTCCTCGCCACGCTGGTCTGGTGCTGGCTCGTGCGATGGCGCACCGGCCGCCACCGCGCGGCACTGTGGAAGACGCTGGTGCTGCCGGCCGGCGGTGTGACGCTGTGCTGGATGCTGCTCATGACGCTGTGGCTGCCCGCGCTCGACCACGCCCTGAGCTATGCGCCCCAGGTGCACGCCATCGCCCAGCGCACCGGCCCCACGCGCTGCGTGGCCGAGCTGGGCGTGGGCCGCGCGCAGATCGCTGCGCTGCGCCACCACGCGGGCTACGACCTGCAACCGATCAACTCCCACACCGAGTGCGACTGGCTGGTCGTCAAGCCCGAGGTCGTGAGCCTGCTGCACCACATCGTGAGCCTGGAGGACTGGCGCCTGATCGGCACCTTCCGCCGCACGACCAACCCCAACGACGACCTGCTGCTGTACCAGCGCGCGCCGGCAGCCCGGTGACGTCGCCGTGATCGCCATCCGTTCCGGCATGGGCGAGCGCGCCACCATCGCTCGCCACGCCGGCACCGTGCTGGTGGGGCAGCTCGCGGTGATGGCCTTCGGCGTCACCGACACCATCGTCGCCGGACGCTTCGCCGAGAACGCGCTGGCCGCGCTGTCGGTCGGCGCCGCCATCTTCATCAGCGTGTTCGTCTCGCTGATGGGTGCGCTGCAGGCACTGCTGCCGATCTGGGCCGAGTTGCACGGCGCGGGCCGCGGCCACGACATGGGGCGCTCCGTGCGGCAGTCGCTGTACCTGTGCGCGGCCGCCATCGTGGTGGGCATGGCGGTGCTGCTCTTCCCGCACCCCTTGCTGCGCTGGACACAGGTGCCCGAGGCGATGCAGGCCGATGTCGCGCACTACCTCGGCGTGCTGGCTTTCGCCCTGCCGCCTGCCCTGCTGTTCCGCCTCTACAGCACGCTCAACCAGGCCCTGGGCCGCCCGCAGCTCGTGACCTGGCTGCAGCTCGGTTCGCTGGGCGTGAAGCTGCCCCTGTCGATCCTGCTGACCTTCGGCGGCCTGGGCGTACCGGCGCTCGGCCTGCTGGGCTGCGGCCTCGCGACGCTGGCCGTCAACTGGCTGATGCTCGGCATGGCGGTGTGGCTGCTGCGCACCCAGCCGCTGTACCGCGCATTCGCCCTGTGGCGGCGCCCCGAGCGGCCGGACTGGTCGCAGCTTCGGCAGTTCGCCCGGCTCGGCGTGCCCGGCGGGCTGTCGGTGCTGGTGGAGGTCACCTCCTTCACGCTGATGGCCCTCTTCATCGCGCGCCTGGGCACCACCGCGGCGGCCGCCCACCAAATCGCCTCCAACCTCACCGCGGTCGCCTACATGGCACCGCTGTCGCTGGGCCTGGCGACCAGTGCACGGGTGAGCTACTGGCTCGGCACGGGCGACGCGGAGAAGGCCCGGCATGCCTGCCGCCTGGGCTTCGAGCTGGCCCTGGCATGCGCCCTCGTCGCCGCCAGCACCATGGCCGTGGCGCGCTGGCCCCTGGCGGGGCTGTATTCGACCAACCCCGACGTGGTCGCCCTGGCCGCGACGCTGCTGCTCGCCACGGCCGCCTACCACCTGGCCGACGCCACGCAGACCATGTGCGTCTTCGTGCTGCGCTGCTACCGCGTCACGGTGCTTCCGCTGGTCATCTACTGTGCGTTGCTGTGGGGGCTGGGCCTGGCCGGCAGCTACCTGCTGGCGTACCACGGGCTCGGCCCCATCGCGGCGATGCGCTCCCCGCTGGCCTTCTGGATCATGAGCGCCGCGGCGCTCGGGCTCACAGCTCTGATCTTCGTGTTGCTGCTGGGGTGGGTATTCAGGCGCTCACACTCACCGGCCGCGCCGGCCGCATCCGCATGACGGGGAACAGCAGCGCGAAGCGCGAGCCCTGCCCCGGCGTGCTCTCGATCCGCAATTGCGCGCCGTGGCGCTGCGCGATGTGCTTCACGATCGCCAGCCCCAGGCCGGTGCCGCCCGTCTCGCGCGACCGGCTGCGGTCCACGCGGTAGAAACGCTCGGTCAGCCGCGGGATGTGCTCGGCTGCGATGCCCGGCCCGGTGTCGCGCACCGCGAACTCGCCGCGACCGTCGGGCAGCAGGCGCCATGTCACCGTCACCTCGCCGCCCGGCGGCGTGTAGCGCACGGCATTGCTCACCAGGTTGGACATGGCGCTCTGCAGCTCGGTGGCCGCACCTGATATCTCGGAGTCGGTTTCGATGGCGAAGAAGAGCCGGTGCCCCTGCGCCGACAGCCGCTCCGACAGGCCGCGCGCCTCGTCCTCGCAATGCGCCAGCAGCGCGCGCACCCGCGTCCACTGGTTCATCGGCGGCGCGGCGCTGCCTTCCAGGCGCGACAGCGTCAACAGGTCTTGCACCAGCGTGCCCATGCGTTGCGCCTGCTGCCCCATGAGGCCGAGGTAACGACTGCGCTCGTCGGCCTCCAGCGGCAGGCTCTGCAGCGTCTCGACGAAGCCGGTCAGCACGGTGAGCGGCGTGCGGATCTCGTGCGACACGTTGGCGACGAAATCGCGCCGCATGGCGTCGGCCTGCTCCAGCGCCGTGATGTCGCGCGTCAGCAGCAGCCGCCGGTTGCCGGCATAGGGATGCACCTGCACCGACAGGCGCATGAGCTTGCCGTGCGGGCCGGTCTGCATCGAAGGGGCGTCGATGACCACGTCGCGGCTGTAGTTCCACGAGGCGAGGTAGGCCACGAAGGCGGGGTCGCGCACCAGGTTGGCCAGGTGCTGCTGCAGGTCGCGTTCGGCGTCGATGCCCAGCTGCGAGGCCGCCGTCTGGTTGCACCACTCGATGCGGCCCTGCTCGTCGATCAGCACGACGCCGTTGGGCGAGGCCTGGATGGCCTCCAGGAATTCGTGCAGCCGATCCTCGGCCTGGCGCGTCTGCTGCTCGCGCGTGCGCAGCAGCTTTCGGATGCGCTCGGCCAGCTCGCCCCAGACCCCCGGGCCGCGCGATGGGAGCCCGGCCGCGTCGTCGCGCAGCGCCAGCAGCAGGCGCTGTGCGCGCCAGGCGTCGAGCAGCAGCCAGGCCAGCGCGCCGGCCCAGGCGCCGATCCACAGAAATTTCCAGCCAAAAACGGCCCCGACGCCCGTCCCGCCTGCGCAAGACGCTATCAAAAACGTAGCAATTCGGAGGGGCATGGAGGCAATTATCCGTACCGGGCAGGCGCCGGGGAACGGCTATGAAGGACCGGCGCCGGCTGGCGGCACCGGGCGCTCGGCAGCGACTCAGACGGTCGCCTGTGCGGTGAAGCGGTAGCCCGCGCCGCGCACCGTCTCCACCATTGCGGCCGCGGCGCCCAGGGACTCGCGCAGGCGCTTGACGTGCACGTCCACCGTGCGTTCCTCGATGAAGACGTGGTCGCCCCACACCTTGTCGAGCAACTGCGAGCGGCTGTGCACGCGCTCGGCGTTCTGCATCAGGTAGGCCAGCAGCTTGAACTCGGTCGGGCCCATCTTCAGGGGCGCGCCCTGCCAGGTCACGCGATGCGTCGCGGTGTCCAGCGCCAGCTCGCCCACCTCCACGCGCTCGGCCGCCGCCTCGGGCGCGCGGCGGCGCAGCACGGCGCGAATGCGCGCGAGCATCTCCTGCGTCGAGAAGGGCTTGGTGATGTAGTCGTCGGCGCCGGCATCGAGGCCGGCCACCTTGTCGGGCTCGTCGCCACGGGCCGTGAGCATCAGGATGGGCACGGCCTTCGTGCGGGCATCCTTGCGCCACTGGCGGGCCAGCTGCAGGCCGCTCTGGCCGGGCAGCATCCAGTCCAGAAGGATGAGGTCGGGCAGCACGGCGTCGATCTCGCGCTGGGCCGAGATGCCGTCTTCCGACCAGATCGGCTCGAAGCCGTTGTGCCGCAGGTTCACGGCCAGCAGCTCGGCGATGGCGGATTCGTCTTCGACGATGAGGACTCTGGGTTTCTTCATGTCAGTACGGGTACGGACAACCGTACGCGAAGGTCGCGGAAGTTCCGCGAAGGACGCCAAAGAAAACCACAAGATCTTTTCATGTCTCTTTCGCGACCTTTGCGAAACCTTAGCGGCCTTCGCGTACGGAGGGCCGCTTTATTGCAGTGCCGACTCGATCTCTTCCATCGACGTGTGCCGCACATCGGCACCCTTGACGATGTAGATGATGAACTCGGCGATGTTCTTGGCGTGGTCACCGATGCGTTCGATGGCCTTGGCCAGGAACAGCAGGTCCAGGCTGGGCGAGATGGTACGCGGGTCTTCCATCATGTAGGTGACCAGCTTGCGCACGAAGCCGTCGAACTCCTGGTCGATCAGGTCGTCGTCCTTGAGGATCGACAGCGCCGCCGCGGTGTCCAGCCGCGCAAAGGCGTCGAGCGCCTTGCGCAGCAGGCCGGAGGCCAGGTCGGCCGCCACGCGCAGCTCGGTGGCCGGCAATTGGCGGGCCGAGCCGCTCTCGATGATCGACTTGACCATGCGCGCGATCTTGTTGGCCTCGTCGCCCACGCGCTCGAGGTTGGCCGTGGTCTTGCTGATCGCGATCAGGAGGCGCAGGTCGCGCGCCGTGGGCTGGCGGCGGGCGATGATCGACGACAACTCGCGGTCGATCTCCATTTCCATCGCGTTGACCTTGTGCTCGGTCGCCATCACGCGCTCGGCGGTCTCGACGTCGAACTGCAGCAGCGCATGGATCGCCAGCCGGATCTGCGACTCAGCCATGCCGCCGAGTTCCATCACGCGCGAGGAGACGCCGTTGAGTTCGCTGTCGAACTGGCTGGAAAGATGTTTTTCGGTCATGTGCGTGTCCTTGAAGGCAGATTGAATACGGGCATCCATACGCGAAAGACGCAAAGGTTTCGCAAAGGGCGCAAAAGAACTCAAGAATTAATTTGGCTTTCTCTTTTGCGTTCTTCGCGCAACCTTCGCGCTCTTCGCGTACGGAAGTCCGCTTTCAGCCAAACCGTCCGGTGATGTAGTCCTCGGTCTCCTTGCGCTGCGGCTTGAAGAACATCTGCTCGGTCGGGCCGAACTCGATCAGGTCGCCCAGGTACATGTAGGCCGTGTAGTCGCTGCAGCGGGCGGCCTGCTGCATGTTGTGGGTCACGATCACGACCGTGTACTCGTTCTTCAGCTCGGCGATGAGTTCCTCGATCTTCGCGGTCGAAATCGGGTCCAGTGCCGAACAGGGCTCGTCGAGCAGCAGCACTTCGGGCTTGATTGCGATGCCGCGCGCGATGCACAGGCGCTGCTGCTGGCCACCCGAGAGGCCCGAGCCGCTCTGTTGCAGCTTGTCGCGCACCTCGGTCCACAGCGCGGCTTTCTTCAGCGCCCATTCCACGCGATCGTCCATCTCGCTGGCCGAGAGGTTCTCGAACAGCTTCACGCCGAAGGCGATGTTGTCGTAGATCGACATCGGAAACGGGGTGGGCTTCTGGAACACCATGCCGACCTTGGCGCGGATCAGCGCCACGTCCTGCTTGCTGGTCAGCAGGTTCTCGCCGTCCAGCGCGATGGTGCCTTCGGCCCGCTGTTCCGGGTACAGCTCGAACATGCGGTTGAAGGTGCGCAGCAGCGTCGACTTGCCGCAGCCCGAGGGGCCGATGAAGGCCGTGACCTTGTTCTCGGGGATCTCGAGGTTGATGCCCTTGAGGGCGTGGAATTTGCCGTAGTAGAAGTTCAGGTCCTTCACGGCGATCTTGGCGCGCGGCGCGGGAGCGGCGATGGTGGCGGGCATGTCTTTTTTCTTTCTCTCGTTCAGTTCTTGCCGCGCGTCAGCACGCGGGCGAGGATGTTCAGCGCCAGCACGGCGACGGTGATCAGGAACACGCCGGCCCAGGCCAGCTTCTGCAGGTTGGGATCGATGTTCATCGCGAACTTGAAGATCGTCACCGGCAGGCTGGCCATCGGCGAGGTCACGTCGGAGGTCCAGAACTGGTTGTTCAGGGCCGTGAACAGCAGCGGCGCGGTCTCGCCGGCGATGCGGGCCACCGCCAGCAGGATGCCGGTCACCACGCCGGCGCGGGCAGCGCGCAACGTGATCGACAGGATCACCTTCCACTTCGGGGTGCCCAGCGCATACGCGGCTTCGCGCAGGCCCGGCGGCACCAGTTGCAGCATGTTCTCGGTGGTGCGGATCACGACCGGGATGGTGATCAGCGACAGCGCCAGCGCACCGGCCAGGCCGGAGTAGCTCTTGAACTGCGCCACCACGATGGCGTAGACGAACAGGCCGATCACGATCGACGGCGCCGACAGCAGGATGTCGTTGACGAAGCGCACCAGCGCCGACAGCCAGCCTTTCGGGTTGTATTCGGCCAGGTAGATGCCGGCCATGATGCCGATGGGCGTGCCGATGAAGGTGGCCAGGCCGACCATCACCAGCGAGCCGACGATGGCATTGAGCAGGCCGCCCTCGTCGCCGGGCGCCGGCGTCATCTCGGTGAAGATCGACAGCGACAGGCCGCCGACCCCCAGGCGCAGCGTCTCCCACAGGATCCAGATGAGCCAGAACACGCCGAAGGCCATCGCGGCCAGCGACAGGGTCAGCGCGATCTTGTTGACGCGGTCGCGCGCCGCGAACTTGGCCTGGCGCTTCTCGGCCAGGGTCTTCGCGTTGATGAGTGCTTCGGCCGTCGTCATTGGAAACCTCCGCCCTGACGGGATGCGGTGCGATCGCTCTTCAGAGCGGCCGTGCGTGCGATCATGACTTCTTCCCTTCGCTCTTCTTCATCCGGGCCAGCAGCAGCTTCGACAGCGTCAGCACGACGAAAGTGATGAAGAAGAGCACCAGCGCGAGGTACAGCAGCGCGGCACGGTGCATGTCGCTGCTGGCTTCGGCGAACTCGTTGGCGAGCACCGAGGTGATGCTGTTGGCGGCCTCGAAGACCGACAGCGACGCGAGCTGGTTGGCGTTGCCGATCACGAAGGTGACGGCCATCGTCTCGCCCAGGGCGCGGCCCAGGCCGAGCATGATGCCGCCGATGACGCCGGCCTTGGTGTACGGCAGCACCACCTTGCTCACCACCTCCCAGGTCGTCGAACCCAGGCCGTAGGCGGACTCCTTGAGCAGCGGTGGCGTGACTTCGAACACGTCGCGCATGACCGAGGCGATGAAGGGAATGATCATGATGGCCAGAATGATCCCGGCCGACAGGATGCCGATGCCCACCGGCGGGCCCGACACCAGTGCACCCAGGTAGGGCACGCCCGTGAGCAGTTTCTGCAGCGGCTGCTGGACCCAGGTCGACAGGATGGGACCGAAGACCAGCAGGCCCCACATGCCGTACACGATCGACGGCACGGCCGCCAGCAGTTCGATGGCCGTGCCCAGCGGGCGCTTGAGCCAGGCGGGCGAGAGCTCGGTGAGGAAGAGCGCGATGCCGAAGCTCACCGGCACCGCGATCACCAGCGCGATGATCGAGGTGGCCAGCGTGCCATAGATCATGACCAGGCCGCCGAACTCGTTGGCGACGGGGTCCCAGGTGCTGCTGGCCAGGAAGCCCAGCCCGTACTTGGCGATCGCGGGCCAGGCGCCGGCGATCAGCGACAGCAGGATGCCGACGAGCAGCGCGAGCGTGAGCAGCGCGGCGCCCTTGGCGGCCCAGCCGAAGAGCCGGTCGGCCATCGGGCCGGACCGCGCCTTCTTGGCGGGCGGAGGGGTGACGGTGCGCGGGCGCGCACGGTCGACAGTCAGGTCCAGCGTGTTGGCGCCGGCGGTGAGGGTGGATGACACAGGTCGCTCCGTGGTGGGCGCGCGGTCCAGGCTGGCTCCTTCCACCGCGCGCCCTGTTCTGTTCTTCTGTTGTGCTGCGAACGGCCGGTCAGCCGGTCAGTCCGGGCTCACGACCTTGCCGTCGGCGGCCTTGATCTGCGTCCACGACTTGGCGATCGCCGTCTTCACGGGAGCAGGCATCGGCACGTAGTCGAGGTTGTCGGCCGTCTGGTCGCCGTTCTTGTAGGCCCAGTTGAAGAACTTCAGCACCGTCGCGGCCTGCGCGGGCTTGTCCTGCGCCTTGTGCATCAGGATGAAGGTCGCGCCGGTGATGGGCCACGACGCATCGCCCGGCTGGTTCGTCAGGATCTGGTAGAAGCTCTTGTCCCACTCGGCGCCGGCTGCGGCGGCCTTGAAGGCCGTGTCTTCCGGCGACACGAACTTGCCCGCGGCGTTCTGCATCTGGGCATAGACCATCTTGTTCTGCTTCACGTAGGCGTATTCGACATAGCCGATCGAGTTGGGCAGGCGGCCCACGAAGGCGGCGACGCCCTCGTTGCCCTTGCCGCCCGCGCCCGTGGGCCAGTTCACCGCGGTGCCCTCGCCCACCTTGGACTTCCACTCGGCATTGACCTTCGAGAGGTAGTTGGTGAACAGGAAGCTGGTGCCCGAGCCGTCGGCGCGGCGCACCGGGGCGATGGCGGCGTCAGGCAGGTTCAGCGACGGGTTCAGCGCCTTGATGGCAGGGTCGTTCCACTTGGCGATCTTGCCGAGGTAGATGTCGCCCAGGACCGGGCCGCTGAGCTTGAGCTCACCGGGCTTGACGCCCTGGATGTTGACGACGGGGATCACGCCGCCGATCACGGTGGGGAACTGCAGCAGGCCCTTGGCCTGGAGTTCCTCGTCCTTCAGGGGCGCGTCGGAGGCGCCGAAGTCGACGGTCTTGGCCTCGATCTGCTTGATGCCGGCGCCCGAGCCGACGGACTGGTAGTTGATCTTGATGCCGGTGGCCTTGTTGAAGTCGGCCGCCCACTTGCTGTACAGCGGTGCGGGGAAGCTGGCCCCGGCGCCGGTGGCTTCCTGGGCGAAGGCGGGGACCTGGGCGAAAGCCGTGACGGCGAGGCCGGCGACTGCAATTTGAAACGACGTTTTCATGCTCTTCCTTTCCGAAGGATCGATGTGTCCCGTTGGGGGGTTGGGCGGACTGTAGGAAGCTTGTGTGACAGCAACGTGACATCGCCTCTCCGAGTGAAAACGCCCGCTGCGGCTGGATGCGAACATGACAGCTGTCACCGTTTCGTCATCTGCCGCGCGCACCATCTGCGCCCCTGCCGCGCCGTTACCATGCAGGTTCACTCCCGGCTCCCTTCCCCATGCAAAACGGCACCCGCCTTGCCGCGATCGACATCGGCTCCAACAGCTTCCGGCTCGAGATCGGGCGCGTCGACCACGGGCAGATCCACCGCAGCGAATACCTCAAGGACACCGTGCGCCTGGGCAACGGCCTGGACAGCGCACGCAACCTGACGCCCGAGGCCATGCAGCGCGGCTGGGACGCCCTCGCCCGCTTCGGCGAACGGCTGGCCGGCTTCGAGCGCTCGCAGGTGCGCGCCGTGGCCACGCAGACGCTTCGGGAGGCGCGCAACCGCGACGAATTCCTGCTGCGCGCGCGCACCGTGCTGGGCTTCGGCATCGACGTCATCCCGGGCCGCGAAGAGGCGCGCCTGATCTACCAGGGCGTGGCCCACCTGCTCCCGCAGCGCGAGAGCACCGACGCCGAGCGGCGCCTGGTCATCGACATCGGTGGCCGCTCGACCGAACTCATCCTCGGGCAAAAGCTCAAGGCGCTGGTGACCGAGTCGTACCGCGTCGGCAGCGTGGCCTGGTCGATGAAGTACTTCCCGCAGGGCCAGTTCACGCCCGGTGCCTTCCGCACCGCCGAGATCGCCGCCCAGGCCCTGCTCGACGACGCGCTGGGCAGCTACACGCGCGATCGCTGGGACGTGGCCTACGGCGCCTCGGGCACCATCGGCGCGGTGGGCGACGTGCTGGCCGCGGCCGGCGGCGCGCCGGGCGTGGTCACGCGCGAGGGACTGGACTGGCTGCTCGACCGGCTGCTCAAGGCCGGCAGCGCCGACAAGCTGCGCCTCGAGGGCATGCGCGAGGACCGCAAAGCCGTCATCGGCGGCGGCGTGAGCGTGCTGCGTGCGCTGTTCGATCTGCTGCGCATCGACCACATGAAGGTCGCGGCCGGCGCACTGCGCCACGGCGTGCTGTACGAGCTGCTGGAGCGCGACGAGGGCGTGGCCGACCTGCGCACGACCACCGTGGAGCGCCTGGCCGCTCGATTCGACACCGACGCCGCCCAGTCGGCCCGCGTGGAGGATGCGGCGAGCGCCCTTTTCGTCCGGCTCGTGCCCGAAGCGCGCGGCGGCGCCACCACCAGCCGCTCCGGCCGCTCGCTGCGCAAATTGCAGTGGGCCGCGCGGCTGCACGAGATCGGCATGCAGATCTCGCACAGCGACTACCACAAGCACGGCGCCTACATCCTCGACCACGCGGACGCGCCGGGTTTCGCCGTCAACGAGATGCACGCGCTGAGCCAGCTGGTGCTGGGCCACCGCGGCAAGCTGCGCAAGATCGAGCCCGCACTGGACGAGCCGACCTTCACCGCGCAGCTGCTGGCGCTGCGGCTGGCCGTCATCCTGTGCCATGCCCACCGAGAGCCCGAACTGGCGGCGCTGGGCGTCGAGGCGGCGGGGCCGCGCGCCTTCGCCGTGCGTTGCAGCACCGACTGGTGCGAGCGCTTCCCGCAATCGGCGCATCTGCTGCGCGAGGAAGTGCTGGCCTGGCAGAAGACGCCTTGGCGCCTCACGCTCACGGTGGCCTGAGCGCTCCTTTTTTGATAGCTGCTCGCGCCCGCCCGACGGGCGTTTCGGCCACTTTTTTCTTGAAAAACGAGCCGACGGCAGTCAGAGCAGTTCGGGCGCCTGCACCGTCACCATCACCGTCTGCACCTCGCCGTCGCGCTCGCGCGTGCGCAGCCACCACACGGCGCCCTTGCGCACCGCACAGCTGTCCTGCTTGAGGCCCAACAGCCTGGCCACGGCCTGGCCCAGCGCCGGCTGGTGGCCCACCAGCAGCACCACCGACTTGCCGTTGGGCCAGCCGGCGGCTTCGAGCAGCGCCTCGGCGCCGGCGTCGGGCTTGAGCTCGTCGCGCGTCTTGTACTTTCGGCCCAGCGCCAGCACGGTCTGCTCGCAGCGGCGCGCCGGGCTGCTCAGGATGCGCGTGCCCTCGGGCAGCTGGCGGTCGAGCCAGGCGGCCATGCGCTTGGCCTGCTTCTCGCCCCGCCCGGTGAGCGAGCGCTGCAGGTCGTCGCAGCCTTCGGTCCAGTCTTCGGCTTCGGCGTGGCGCCAGAGGATCAGGTCCATGTCCTTCTTCGCTTTCTCGTCGACGCGCGGGTTCAATCGCGGCGCGCCTCGCGGCTGCGCCCGCGCGAGCCGTAGCGCGCCATGAGCGCCTGCTGGGCGCCGTGGGCTTCGATGGTGCGCGAGGCACCTTCCTCGCCGGCGTGGGTGTCGCTGTTCACGCGCTCGTAGCTTCCATCGGGCCGAAGCTCCCAGGCGTCGCGGCCGTCGTGCAGGTAGGCAACCAGGCACTCGTCGATCAGCCGCTGGCGCAGCACAGGGTCGGTCACCGGCCAGGCCAGTTCGACGCGCCGCATCATGTTGCGGTTCATCCAGTCGGCGCTGGAGAGGTAGAGCGACTCGTCCTCGCCGTCGCGGAAGTAGAAGACGCGCGAATGCTCGAGAAACCGCCCGATGATCGAGCGCACCCGGATGTTGTCGCTGTGGCCCGGCACCTGGGCGGCCAGCGTGCAGGCGCCGCGCACGATCAGGTCGATCTTCACGCCGCGCTGGCCGGCACGCAGCAGCGCGGCGATCAGCGCCTCGTCGGTCAGCGCGTTCATCTTGGCCACCACGCGCGTGGGCCGGCCCTGCCCCGCCGCCAGGCCGAGCGCGTCGATCTGCGCGATCAGGTGGCTGTGCAGGTCGAAGGGCGCGAGCCACATGCGGTTGAGCTTGGGCAGCCTACTCTGGCTGGCCAGGTGCACGAACACGGCCTCCATGTCGGCCGTGAGCAGCGGGTCCGCCGTGAGGTGACTGATGTCGGTGTACAGGCTGGCCGTGCGCGGGTTGTAGTTGCCGGTCGACAGGTGGCCGTAGTGGCACAGGCGCTTGCCCTCGCGCCGCGTGACGAGCAGCATCTTGGCGTGGGTCTTCAGGCCCACGACGCCGTACACCACCTGCGCGCCGATCGCCTCCAGCACCTCGGCCCAGTTGATGTTGGCCTCTTCGTCGAAGCGGGCCTTGAGTTCCACCACCACCGTCACTTCCTTGCCGCGCCGCACGGCCTCGCGCAGCAGGTCCATCAGTTCCGAGTCGGCGCTGGTGCGGTAGATGGTCTGCTTGATGGCCAGCACGGCCGGGTCGGCCACCGCCTCGCGCAGGAAGGCCAGCACGCCGTCGAAGCTCTCGAAAGGCTGGTGGATCAGCACGTCGCCGCGCTTGAGGCGATCGAAGAAGGACTGGCCCGGCGACAGGTTGATCGGGTAGGAGGCCTGGTACGGCGGAAAGCGCAGGCTGCGGAATTCCGGCGCGTCGATCAGGTCGATCATCTGAGTGAAGCGCGCCAGGTTGACCGGCCCGTGCACGCGGTACAGCGCGCCCGCCGGCAGGTTGAACTGCGCCAGCAGGAAGCTCGCGAGCGGCTCGGCGCAGCTGGACGACACCTCCAGCCGCACGGCCTGCCCGTAGTGGCGGTGCTGCAGGCCCTGGCGCAGGGCGGTGCGCAGGTTCGTCACGTCCTCCTCGTCCACCGCGAGGTCGGAATGCCGGGTGACGCGGAACTGCGAGAACTCGCCCACCACGCGCCCCGGGAACATCGACTGCAGGTGCGCCCGCACGATGCTCGACAGCGCCACCACCAGTGTCTTGCCGCCCGACACCTTGGCCGGCATGCGGATCAGGCGCGGCAGCACGCGCGGCACCTTGAGGATGGCGATCGGGTTCTCGCGCCCGAAGGCGTCCTTGCCCGCCAGGCGCACGATGAAATTGAGCGACTTGTTGGCCACCTGCGGGAACGGATGGGCCGGATCGAGCCCGACCGGGATCAGCAGCGGCCGCACCTCGCGCTCGAAGTACTCCTGCACCCACTTGCGCTGGGCGGCGTCGCGCTTGCCGTGCGAGATGATCTGGATGCCGTTCTTGGCGAAGGCCGGCATCAGCTCGTCGTTGTAGAGCGCGTACTGGCGCTCGACCAGCGCGTGCGCGGCCTGCGACAGGGCCTCGAACGAATCGACCGTGTAGTTGCCCTTCTGCTCGCCGGCGGCATGGGCCTGCAGGTGGGGCGCGGCGCGCACCTCGAAGAACTCGTCCAGGTTGGACGACACGATGCACAGGTAGCGCAGGCGCTCGAGCAGCGGCACCTCGGGCCGTTCGGCCCAGTTGAGCACCCGGCGATTGAAAGCCAGGATGCTGTGGTCACGGTCCAGCAGGGTGACGGGCTGCAGGGCGGGCACGGGCACCGCCTCGGGCAACACTGCGTCGTCGGGGAGTGCAGGAGACAAAGGCATGAAACTTGATTCTGCGGCAAACATGACAGCCGTCACGGAAGTGTCATCACGCCACATGACAGCCCCGTGACAGCCGTTTTCGCCAGTTGCCGTGGGCGCAGGCTCAGTCGCCGAGGAAATGGCGGCGGTAGCGCGGCGGCAGGTCGGCGATGCGCATCAGCATCGGCAGGTCGGCCGTGTTGAAGTCCGGGTCCCAGGCCGGGGCACCGAGCACCTTGGCGCCCAGGCGCAGGTAGCCCTTGATGAGCGCCGGCGGCTCGATGGCGAGCGTGTCGTCCAGCCGCTCCACCGGGAGCGGCAGGCGCGGCTGCACGTGGTACTGGATCGGCGCCATGTGCGTGCCGGACACCTGGCGCCAGATGCTGGCCGCCGCGTCGCCGGTGGTCACGCCGTTGTGCCACATGGGGATGCTCGCGCAGCCGATCATGGTGTCGAGCTGGTTGCGGTGCATGAAGGCGGCCAGCGCGCCCCACAGCGCCATGATGACGCCCCCCTGGCGATGGTCGCGGTGCACGCAGCTGCGGCCGAGCTCGACCATGCGCTCGCGCAGGCCGCGCAGCCGTGTCAGGTCGAACTCGGTGTCGCTGTAGGTGCCGCCCACGCGGCGCGCCTGGGCGGGGGTGAGTACGCGGTAGGTGCCGATGACCTGGCTGCTGGCCTCGTCGCGCACCAGCAGGTGTTCGCAGAAGTCGTCGAACAGATCGACGTCGTGGCCCGCCAGCGGCGTGCTCAGGCGCGCCCCCATCTCGCCGGCGAAGACCTCGTGGCGCAGCCGCTGGGCGGCCCGCACCTCGTCCTGGTGGCGGGCCCAACCGACCACGAGGCCGCGCTGTGCGGAGGCGGCCGGGGTGTCGGCCACCAGCCCTGGCGCGCGCGGCGCAGCCGGCACAGGGGTGGGCCAGAGCGTGCGGCGCAGGTCCAGCCCGGCCAGGGCAAGGGTAGGAATGGGCAGGTCTTTCATGCGTGGTCTTGAGGTATCGCCGCGCAGTCTGGCGGCAGGCCATGAAGGCGGGATGACATGCCCATGGCAGTTGGATGACGGCCGCCGCTGGCGTCTAATGGCGCCGACCCACCCCTCTCACCCACCGATCAGGAGTGCCCATGGCCCAGACCGGCCCCACCGACATGGACAGCCGTCGCCACCAGATGTTTCCCGTTCTCGGCGACGCCGACCTGGCGCGCGTGGCGCGCTTCGGTACGCTGGAGCGGTACCCCCACGGGGCGCGCATCTTCACGGCCGGCGAAGTCGGTCCCGGCATGCTGGTGGTGGTGCACGGCGTGATCGCCGTGAGCCAGCGCGACGGCCTGGGCCATGTGGTGCCGATCGTGCGCCAGGGGCCGGGCGAGTTCACCGCCGAGGTCGGCCAGCTCTCCGGCCGGCCGGCCCTGGTCGACGGCCATGCCGAGGGCGAGGTCGAGGCCCTCGTCGTGCCGCCGGCCTCGTTGCGCGCGCTGCTGGTCGCCGAGGCCGACCTGGGCGAGCGCATCACGCGGGCGCTGATCCTTCGTCGCGTGGCACTCATCGAATCCGGCCACAGCGGCCCGGTGCTGCTGGGAGACCCCGACGCGGCCGACATGGCGCGGCTGCAGAACTTCCTGCGGCGCAACGGCCACCCGTACCACCTGGTCGATGCCAGCCAGGACCCCGACGCCGCCGCCGTGCTGGAGCGCTACGGCCGCTGCCAGGTGCTGGTGGTGTGCCCCGACGGCTCGGTGCTGCCCAACCCCAACGAGGACGCGCTGGCGCGCTGCCTGGGCATGTTCGACAGCACGCCTTTGGACACGCTGTACGACGTCGCCATCGTCGGCGCCGGCCCCGCCGGCCTGGCCGCGGCGGTGTACGCGGCCTCGGAAGGGCTGCGCGTGGCGGTGCTGGATTGCCGCGCCTTCGGCGGCCAGGCCGGCGCCAGCGCGCGCATCGAGAACTACCTGGGTTTCCCGACCGGCATCTCCGGCCAGGCGCTGGCCGGCCGCGCCTTCGTGCAGGCACAGAAGTTCGGCGTGGAGATGCTGATCCCGGTCGAGGTCGTCGGCCTGGACTGCGCCCGCGACAATCCCGACGGCGCCCTGCACCTGCGTCTGGCCGACGGACGCGTGCTGCGATCACGCACCGTGGTGGCGGCCAGCGGCGCGCGCTACCGCCGCCCGGACGTGCCGCGCCTGGCCGAGTTCGAGGGCCGCGGCGTCTGGTACTGGGCCTCGGCCATCGAGGCCAAGCTGTGCAGCCAGCAGGAGGTCGCCCTCGTCGGGGGCGGCAACTCGGCTGGCCAGGCGGCGGTGTTTTTGTCGCAGCACGCGGCCAAGGTGTCGGTATTGATTCGCGGGCCGTCGCTGGCCGCCAGCATGTCGCGCTACCTCATCGAGCGCATCGAGGCCACGCCCAACATCGAATTGCATCCGTACACCGAACTGCTGCGGCTCGACGGCGACTCCACGACCGGCTTGGCCGGCGCCTTCTGGCACAACCGCCAGAGCGGCGAGGACTACCGCTGCGACACGCGCAACGTGTTCCTCTTCATCGGCGCCGATCCCGAGACCGGCTGGCTGAAGGACTGCGGCGTCGAGGTCGACCACGCCGGCTTCGTGTGCACGGGCCGCAACGGCGCGGCACCGCTGGAAGCGAGCGTCGCCGGCGTCTTCGCGATCGGCGACGTGCGCTCCGGCTCTGTCAAGCGCGTGGGCGGCGCCATCGGAGAAGGCGCGGCCGCAGTGGCTCAGATCCACCGGCACCTAGCGCCTGTCTCCCCTGCCACCTGAACGGCGCCCGCCCAAGCCCACGCCATCGGCGGGGCGGCGGCTGCGGCGCGGGCACGCCGACCGGGCCACCGCTATGCTGACCGGCCCCTTTCACCTCCCTTCAATTCCGACGGAAGCCGAGTCCATGCCCCAAGCGCCCATCGACGTCTATTCCTGGCCCACGCCCAACGGCCACAAGGTCCACATCCTGCTCGAGGAGACCGGCCTGCCCTACCGCGTGCACCCGATCAACATCGGCCAGGGCGACCAGTTCACCGAGGACTTCCTGGCCATCAGCCCCAACAACAAGATCCCGGCCATCACCGACCCCGACGGGCCGGACGGCCAGCCCATCTCCCTGTTCGAATCCGGCGCCATCCTCGTGTACCTGGCGGGCAAGACCGGGCAGTTCCTGCCCGAAGGCGACCGCGCGCGCTACGAGGTGCTGCAGTGGCTCATGTTCCAGATGGGCGGCGTCGGCCCGATGCTGGGCCAGGCGCACCACTTCCGCATGTACGCGCCCGAGAAGATCGGCTACGCCATCGACCGCTACACCAACGAGGCCAAGCGCCTGTACGGGGTGATCGACAAGCGCCTGGCGAAGAGCGCGTTCATCGCGGGCGACGAGTACACCATCGCCGACATCGCCATCTTCCCTTGGCTGCGCAGTTGGGAGAACCAGGGCATCGTGCTCACCGAGTACCCGCACCTCAAGGCCTGGTTCGACGGCATCGCCGCCCGCCCCGCCGTGCAGCGCGGCGTGAAGGTGCTGGCCGACCTGCGCAAGCCCATCACCGACGACAAGGCGCGCGACGTCCTCTTCGGCAAGTCGCAGTACGAGCGGCGTTGATTCGCGCGGCGGGCGCGCGGTTTTCTGTGGGTAGAATGCGCAGTTCGTCGGAGCGTAGCGCAGCCTGGTAGCGCATCTGCTTTGGGAGCAGAGGGTCGCGAGTTCGAATCCCGCCGCTCCGACCACCTTTTTCTTCCCGCCTCCCACCGCATTCCTGCAACAGGAATCTGCCCGTAGCTCAACTGGATAGAGCAGCTGCCTTCTAAGCAGCAGGTCGGGGGTTCGAGCCCCTCCGGGCAGGCCAACCCGGCATCCGCCAATCTCCATCGATGTCCTGCCGGCGGCCCATTTCCCTCTGAGAGACTGCAAAGGTTGTCCGGCAACGTCCGCTTGATGCCGCGACAAACCAGGGGAACATAGGGGCACAGGCGGGGGAACAAGTACCATCTGGGGCGTTCCCCTGGAGGTTGTTCCCCTATGCTGACCGACCTGAGCTGCAAGCGCGCCGAGTGCGCACCAGAGAAAAAGCGCGTCCGCCTGTCCGATGAGGGCGGGCTGTATCTCGAGGTCGCGCCCAACGGCTCGAAGCGCTGGTTCTGGAAGTTCTACGCCGACGGCAAGGAGAAGCGCCTGGCACTCGGCAGCTACCCCGAGGTGTCGCTGAAGGACGCACGCGCCGCGCGCGACGAAGCCCGCCAGCTCAAGCGGACGGGCGTCGACCCGGCGAAGCAGCGCCACATCCAGAAGCTGGCCGGCCGCAGCACCACCGACGACAGCTTCGAAGCAGTCGCGCGCGAGTTCCACCGCACCAAAAAAGCCAGCTGGAGCCCGCGCTACGGCGAGCGCTGGCTGTCGCTCATGGAGCGCGAGGCGTTCCCCTGGATCGGCCGCCTTCCCATGCGCGAGATCACCGCCCCGATGCTGCTGCAGGTGCTGCGCCGTGCCGAGGGCCGCGGCGCCCACGAGGTCGCGCACACGCTGCGCCAGTGGTGTGGCCAGGCGTTCCGCCACGGCATCGCCACGGGCAAGTGCACGCACAACCCAGCCCCCGATCTGCACGGCGCGCTGATGCCGGTGAACGTGAAGCACATGGCAGCGCTTCTGGAACCGTCCAAGGCCGGCGAGCTCATGCGCTCGATCGCCGACTACACCGGCCAGCCGGCCACGCGCTGCGCCCTGCTGCTGTCCGCCCTCCTCTTCCAGCGGCCTGGCAACATCCGCCAGATGCGCTGGGCAGACGTCGATCTCGAAGCTGCCATGTGGACGATCCCGGCGGCCGACATGAAGCGCCGCAAGCACGACAAGGAGAACGGCCGGCCGCACCTGGTGCCGCTGGCCAGCCAGGCGGTGGCGGCGCTGCGCGAGCTGCAACCCCTGACCGGCGACGGCACCTACGTCTTTCCCAGCCTGCTGACGGGCGAGCGCCCGATGAGCGAGAACACCGTGAACACGGCGCTGCGCCGCATGGGCTACACCAACACCGAGATGACGGCGCACGGCTTCCGCGCGATGGCCCGCACGATCATGGTCGAGAAGATGGACGTGATGCCCGACGTCATCGAGGCCCAGCTTGCGCATGGGAAGAGCGGGCCGCTGGGTGCCGCCTACGACCGCGCCGAGTTTGTGGCGAAGCGCCGAGCCCTGATGCAGTCGTGGGCCGACTTCCTCGATCAGCTGCGCGCCGGCGCGAAGGTCATTCCGCTGCGGGCCGCGTCAAGCTCACCCGGCCGCTTTCGCCAGGGCTGTGACAAAGGAGTAGGCCACCACGCCAGCAGCTCCTAGACCGGTCACTGTGGCGGTACCGACGGCGATGTGCCACAGGATCATGATGCCTAGGGACCAACCCTTTTGCCTCGCCTCGAACTTGGCCAGTTCTTGCTGAAGCTTCAGTGGGCTGGCACGAACATCGGGCCGCTGTAGCACGCGCGCCTGGGCGGTCAGTGCGACGGACACGTGGACCATCTTGGCGATCTCGAACGCGACGAATGCAAACAGCGACACGAGGATCAGCAGCGCGCTCCAGTACACCTGCTGCTTCGTCATGGCGTCCTTGGCGAGTTGCCAGAGAGCGAAGAACCCTGCGTAGCCGCCGAAGATCACAACAGTCGCATAGGTCGCCGCCTTGTCGAACGTCGCCGTGGCGATCCGGAGCTGCGCGTCTGCGGACTCGCTCGCAAGCTTCGCCTGCTGCTGCTTGACGGTCAGTTCGATGACTTCCTGCAGATTCCTGGGGCGTTCGACAGACATTCTTTTCCGATGGATGTTGGGTTGGACGCTGTCGGGCTCACATCGGCATGGCATCACTCGCGCGACCGATGCCACCAACGCAGCGCTGCCATCTTCTCTAAGCCCTGGGCGCCGACACCTTCTTTTGATCGGCCGCCGCTTCCAACTGCTTAGGCAGTTTGGCTGGAGCGTCGTGGACGATCTTGCCCAGTAGGAACTGCTGGACAGCCAACTCCTCCGCGTGTCGTCTCGGCACCGAATAGATTCCGCTGTGAGGATCGAATCGCTTTCCAGAGACTTCGTGACCTAGTCCGGTCCGATACACCTGGCTGGCTCGAGGAACGTGCCGAACCCACAAGCGCGTCCATCGCCGGTCGGAAATCTTCGCGCATATGTCGTTGACGCGCAGCGCTACCAATCGGCCCTTCGAATCGAGCTTTAGTTCTCCGTGAGCGGATCGCCCCAGGAAATCTCGCAGTGCCTGCATCGCGTCATCGAAGCCGCGCAGTGGGCCAAAGTACTCCAACCAATGCACCGATATGTATGTGTCGGTGGGCCGTGGCTGAAATGCCTGGGGAAGAATCTGATCGTCTTGCGTATCCCTCTTCCGCACCACTCGGACCACATGGTGCGCCGACGGCAGACGCCGATTGAAACCTAGCTCTCGCCAGCGAGAAAGAAAGTTCGATGCGCGAACGAAGCCAGGAACTCGCCTGAGGAGCTCTCTCCCCAACTCCGCTCCACCTGCTTTTTGTTTTCGAGCGTCCATGCGTAGTGGATACAGTTGCCTTCATCAAATTTGATGCTCAGCATCGACTCTTGGCCTTTGCGCCAAGTCGCCACCATCAATCCGGTGTCATCGGTACCGAGCAGAGGAAGAGCGGCCTCTGGGGCCTGTTCGATGAAATGTTCCAAAGCAGCGATTGACCTGGAATTAGGCAACGCCTCGCCGTCTTCCAGCGAATACTTCATGAGGTCAAAAATTCGTCGTTTGACACTCTCGGGCATTCCGCGCGCATGCAACCGCAGGCCGTGGGAATAGGGTTCAGCTTTGTCAAATGAAGTACCTGCTGCTGCTGCCGCGCCGTCATCCAACATTGCAGAGCGGTCCACTTTTTGTTGCCGGCGATCACGTGCGCCCGCCTGCCAGAAAAAGTCAGAAAAAGAGTATCCGGGTGAGGACGCTCCGGAGAGTACAAGGGCAGTCATGTCATTGAGCTCGCCAAATATTGTTCTGCGCTGCGGAAGTGGTCGTAGCCAAGAACGCCTCGATTATTTTTTCGTGGGCAGCTCGATACCAATCGTGCTCGGAGCGAGAACCCAAAGAGTCTATTTGGCAGCGGATGCCCAACTCGAATCGAACAGTGGGCACCCCATTTATGTCAGGGGCAGATCCAGCGGCAACAAACAATTCACCGAGGTTGTCGGCCAAAGTCACATCACATCGAGCGAAGTTTTGGCCAAGCGCGCCAAACGACTTCAACGCATCAAATCCCTGAGCAAATTTCAG
Organism: Xylophilus ampelinus; assembly: GCF_901875635.1. Lineage (GTDB taxonomy): Bacteria > Pseudomonadota > Gammaproteobacteria > Burkholderiales > Burkholderiaceae_C > Xenophilus. The sequence goes on from NZ_CABFMN010000095.1 coordinate 37,378, forward strand.
GACACTATTGAGGTCGGCTGAAGTAGTCCAGTCCCGCCCTTGCTTCAGCAGGTTTATGTATGAAATCTCCAGTCGGACCGGCCTCATCTGCGCGCTCAACTCCGCAGCGAAAAACGAGTCGGCGACTGCGCTGTACTTCTCGAACTCCGCGAGCAGCGCTTCGAAACGAACATAGGATCGACTCTGATCTGGAGCTTGTCGCCAATTCGCGTAGACCCGGTCGTATTGAAACTGGAACAGCCGAGCTTCGTCGGCGCTAACGAACCACACCCGTGGCGTCACGGTCGCAGGGTTGCCGAAGAAGATCTGAAACTGCTGCACGCCTCCTGTTGGAGGAGGGTCTTGTACTGGCGGCTGATTGACACATGTCGGGTAGACATCGCGAATCAGCTCCCAGAACCTGCCAATGTGCCCAACAGACAGTTGAACAGGCTCGAAAACCTTCCCGATGACTACTTCGTCGAGTGGAGCTGCAGCGAGTGTGAGGGGCATTGCTCAGACAATTTTCACAGGAAATGTAACCGGGCGGTACAGAGATCGGTACATCCGAAGGATATAGGAACGACTACCCCGTGCCTGGAAGCCGCCAATTTGGTGCTCAGGGAAAAGTCGTCGCGAGTGACTTACTGCCCGGTCCAGCCCCGGAGCGAGCCCTGTGCGACCCACGGTTCGTACCGGGCTGCCCAGCGTCACGCAAGGGTCGCGGCAACGCCACCTCGCCTCGGCTAAAACAGGTCCGCTGGAAGCGCACGCCCGCCGGCAGCGCGCATTCGGCCGCTTCGGCACCACGAAGACCAGCAAGGTCGGCAGCTGGCGCACCCGGGACGACATCACGATCTACGCCGCCACGGTGCGCCTGCGCGAGGAGTAGCAGCGCATGGGCGTGCGCGACGCCGACATGGTGCTGTCCACGAACCTGCGGCTACGCCTGGACGGCCTGCCGCGCTTCGACCAGGCGGCGCCGACCGATGCCGGCGCTGCGGTGTGTTGGACCGGCACGGCGCGCAGTAATCCAGGCATCAGATCACCTGGGCAGAATGCCGTGCATGCCCATCCTCAACCCCGAAGTCGACTACCCGGCCGAACTGCGCAGCCTGCGCAAGGTCTACGTCGACAGCACGCCATGGCAGCGATACGGGATCATCAAGCGCCGTCTCGCGCACGAAGAGATTGGCCCGGTGCGCATGTGCACGATGGTCTCCGCGGTCGAGGCACTCGCGCGGTCGATCGTGCTGCAGCACGAGGTGGACCAGGGTGCCGACCGAGACACCGTCTACCGCAGGATCTGGCGCGACGGGCCGCAGAAGCTGACTGAGCGAGCTCTGGCCATCCACGGGCGAACGATCGAATCGGCGGGGTTCGCTGGCGACGCATGGGCCCTCTTCCTGCTCGCCAACGAGTTCCGCAATCTCGTCATGCACGAGTGCACCTACCTCGGCCAGGACAAGTTCCCATCGCTGATCGCCGGCGCGGAGAACGTGCTGGCGGTGCTGGTCCGCACTGCCGGTCTCGAGCAGTAGCGGGCGCCGGGCTTATCCACTCACCACCCGATGGCCGGCGGCTGCCAAATAGTCCCGCCGCATGGCCATGCTTGGCCGATTCGTATCCGGCTGCTAGATTCCCGGCATGCCCAAACCCATCCAGTTCACGCCGACCACCTGGCAAGACCGGCAGCGCATGCTGGCCGAGGGGCAGCACACCAGCGACCTGGGCACGGCGCTGCTGCTGATGGTCTTCGGCGCCGCGGTGCTGGGCTTCGTCGGCATGCTGGTCTACCTGCTCTGGGGCATCTTCCGCTGAGCTATCGGCCTGTGTAGGCCTGCGCGGCGAGCGAGCCGCCAACGGGCATGGGCCGTTCTTGTTGCTGCCGCAGCGCCCGGTCCGCCAGCGACATCGACAGCGCGGGGGCCACAGGTAGCATGGCCGCGGCCCCAGCGCTCAGCGCCAGTTGCGCCAGCGAACGTCCGATCGGCCCCTTGGGCGGCTCGGGCCGCCTCTGCTCCTGACTCAAGCGCGCCAGTTCGGCCAGCGCGACCGGCGCCGCGCCCGGGCTGATGGTGGTCGGCCTCGATGCGAAGTCGACCACGCGCTGGCTGGTTGCGAGCCGAGCACCGGCATTCGCCAGAGCCGGCGCCCCCAGTGCGCTAGCGATCGCTACAGGGTTGCCGCTGGCCAGCGCGCTCATCAGCGCGGCGCCCCAGCCCAGTAGCGCGGTCTGGCGCGCCGTGCCGCTCGGGTTGGCGAATACCTGCGCGCCCTCGCGTCGCGTGGCCGCCATGCGCCCCATCTCGTTGATCCGAGCCTCCAGTCCATCCACCCCGAGCGAACCGAAGAGCGCCCGCCTCGCCTCCGGGCTCATGCCGGCCAAGCCCGTCAGGAACGTCTCCGAGCTGAAGGCGTCGCCCATCTCGTTCTGCTGGCCAGACCGCGCGCGACCCAAGCGCTGCAGGACCGCGGCAGCCACCTCGCGGCGGTTCTCCATCGGCATGGCCTGCATCACCCGGTTGATGGTCGTGCCGCCCTCCCCCATTCCGGCGGCCGTTGGACCGGCGCCCCTTCAGCAGTTCCTGCAACTGGTCGGCAAAGATCCGGCCCGCCATGGTCGGCGCAAAGCCCACGAGCGCAACGACCTCGCCGTGGCTGTCGCGCGCTCGGCTCACCTGGTACCTGCCCGTCGCGTAGCCGGCATCGATGAGTTCTCTGGCGGCCCACCAGTCAGCTTCTGCCAGTGTCTCGCCCTCCAGCACGCGGAGGTATGTGGCCGTGATGTTCCGCGCGCGCGACGTGTCTCTCATCCTGCCTTCTCCCATCACTGCGGCACCGGTTCGTTGGCGATATCGTTCTCGCTCCAGCAACGAGCATGCGCCTCACGCAGCGCCACCGGGCCCTGCGCCAGCCCAGCTTGCGTAGGCTCGCTGATGCCCCAGCGGTTGATGACCATCGGCACCCCGTACCGCTCGTGCCAGCGCTGCCCGATGGCGCGCTCGATGCAGAACTGGGCGCGTAGGTAGCGCGAGGCCATGATCTGCTGTTTGTCCGCCGCGCGGGCAGGAACGCAGGCCAGCAGCAGGACGCAGATCGAAAGTCGGCATAGCATGCCCCGAGGTTATCCGCTACGCCTTCGGGCCAAGCGCAGGAGAGATAGGGGAACACATTCGCCACGCCGCGCGACGAACCCAGCAACCATGCGGGTTTCCGGCCATGTTGCGGCACCCTCCGGGCCCAGTGATCCTGGCGCCTCAGGACGGCTCAGATCTCGATAACTTTAATTGCTCAGAGAAGTTTCGGCTCACGGCATCTCCCTTCGGACTGCTGAAGCGAGGCCGAAATGGTGGGAATCCGGTACGCGGTGACGTCCGGCACCGGCCCGCGCCAAGCCTCGACCTGGACCAGGCAGGTCTGGGCGCTGCAGCCCTGCGAGAAGGACGAGGCTGGCATGTCAGCCGTCAGCACATTGGGGTTGCCGTGCTTGTCCAGCATGCCGCCTTCAGGCGTCGGCGCCGGATCGAACCAGGCCCCGGTGGACAGCCGCAGCACGCCGGGCCGGATGCCGTCCGAGGGCACAGCGGCGGCCAGGCAGCTGCCGCGGTCGTTGAACACGCGCACCAGGTCGCCATGCGCGATGCCCAGCCGCGTGGCGTCAGCCGTGCTGATCTGCACGGGCTCGCGGCCCCGGATGCGGTCGGCTCGGCTGTGCGGGCTGTGGTCCAGCTGGCTATGCAGTTTGTTGCGTGGCTGGTCCGAGATCAGGTGGAACGGGTGTTTAGCCGCCACTGCGCCGCCCAGCCACTCGTGCGGCTCGCGCCAGCAGGCGTGGCCAGGGCAGTCGTCCAGGCCGAAGCCAGCGATGGTGCTGCTGAAGATCTCGATCCGGCCCGAGGCCGTCTTCAGGGGATGGGCCTGCGGGTCGCGGCGGAAGTCGTCCAGCAGCACCACGGCCTTGCCGTCCTGCGGCAGGCGGACCAGGCCTTCGCGCCAGAAGTCCTCGAAGGCGGGTAGTTGCACGTCGGCGCGTTCGTGCAGCCGCGCACGCCAGTCGGTGTAGAGCCTTTCCAGCCAGCCCTGCGCGTCCAGCCCCTCGGTGAACACGGCCTCGAAACCGAGCCGGCGCGACAGCGCCGCGAAGATCGCATAGTCGTCGCGCGCCGCGCCGGCGGGCTGCTGCACCTGCTGCATCGCCGCGATGACGGGCTCGCGCGCCGCGTAGAAGATGTCGTCGCGTTCCAGCGTGGTGGTGGCCGGCAGCACGATGTCGGCCATCTTCGCGGCCGGCGTCCAGTACTGCTCGTGCACGACGATGGTCTCGGGCTTCTGCCAGGCCTGCATGAGCCGCGCCAGGTCCTGGTGGTGGTGGAAGGGGTTGCCCCCGGCCCAGTAAACCAGCCGGATGTCCGGGTAGCGGTGCGTCTTGCCCTGGTAGGTGAAGGGCGCGCCCGGCTGCAGCAGCATGTCGGCGATGCGCGCCACCGGGATGAAGGCCTGCACCGCGTTGCGGCCCTGGTCCAGCGTGGGGCCGAACAGGCGCCTGTGGCGGCTGCCCATCATGTTCTCGGCGCCGTAGCACATGCCGAACCCGCCGCCCGGCAGGCCGATCTGCCCCAGCATCGCGGCCACGCTGACCAGCGCCCAGTACGGCTGCTCGCCATGGTGGGCACGCTGCAGCGCCCAGGCCATGTTGATCATCGAGCGCTGCGACGCCAGGTCGACGGCCAGTTTCACGATGTCGGCCGCCGGCAGGCCCGTGATCGCAGCGGCCCAGGCCGCATCCTTGGCCTGGCCGTCGGTGTGCCCCAGCACATAGGCCTCGAACACCTCGAATCCGGTGCAGTGCGTGCGCAGGAAGGCAGTGTCGTGCAGGCCACGCACGCGCAACGTGTGGGCGATGGCCAGCAGCAGCGCGGTGTCGGTGTTGGGCCGGATCGGCCACCACTCCACGGGGCCGCCGGTATCGATGTCGCCCTGCACCGGGCTCACGTTGACGAAGCGCACGCCGGCCTCGCGCATGCGCGCCAGACTCCGGCGCACCTGGTGCTCGGCCGTGCCGCCAACCGCTACCTGGGCATTCTTGGCCGGCACGCCGCCAAAGGACAGGAACAGCCGCGTGTGCTGGGCCAGCGTCTCCCAGTCGGTGTGCTCGTGCATGAGCTGGTCCATGGGCGCGACCAGGTAGGGCATCAGCGCGCGCGCCGCGCCCAGGCTGTAGGAATCGGCATGGCGCACGTAGCCGCCCATGCCGTTCAGGAAGCGGTGGATCTGGCTCTGCGCATGGTGGAAGCGCCCGGCGCTGGCCCAGCCGTAGGAGCCGCCGTAGATGGCCTCGTTGCCGTGCGCCTCGCGCACGCGGCCCAGCTCCTGCGCGACCAGGTCCAGCGCCTCGTCCCAGCCGATCTCGACATAGTCGTCCTGCCCGCGCGGCACGGCCGCCCCGCCCTGGCGCGCCTGCAGCCACCCGCGCCGCACGGCCGGTTGCCGCACGCGCAGCGCCTCGACCTCGGGATGGTTCTGGTACAGGCCGATGGGCGAGGGATCGGGATCGCCCTGGTAGGCGGCGATGCGGGTCTCGGCACTCAGTGGCGCGTGGACTTCGTACAGGCCCCAGTGCGATGCGGTGTAGGTCTTGGCAGCCATTGCCTCAGGCATAGAAGCGCGAACCCAGCAGCGCGGACAGCTCCGCCGCCGTGGAATAGATCAGCGGGCGCATCGACTCGATGCGCTCGGGCGTCAGCCGCGCCACGGGGCCGGAGATGGCGAGCGCGCCGAGCAGCCCGCCCTTGAGGGTGGAGAACACGGGCGCGGCCAGGCCGCCGATCTCGGAGTTGCGCTCGCCGTGCGAGATGTAGGGCAGGCTCGCGCGCATGGCCATGGTGCCGGCCTCCAGCGGCGAGACCCGCTCGAAGTCCACCAGCACGCGGCCGGCGGCGCCGCGGTCCAGCACCACGGTGTGGCCCTCGGCCACATGCTCGCGCAGCACCTGTTGGCTGTTCTCGCGGAACAGGCACATGCGCTGGTCGCCCAGGCGCTGGAAGAAGGACACGCATTCGCCGGACTCGCGCACCAGCGCCTTCATGCGCGGCCGGATGCGCTGCTCCAGGTCGAAGTTGTCGGCATAGCAGCAACCCAGCCGGTAGACCTCGGGGCCCAGCATGTAGCGCTTGCTCGCGTTGACGGCGACGAAGCCCTCCTCGGCCAGCGACAGCAGCATGCGCAGCGTGGTGCTCTTGGCCATGCCCGTGCGCTGGGCGATCTCGCTGAGGCTCAGTTCCGGCGAACTCTGGCCGAAGACTTTGAGGATCTTCAGCGCGCGCAGGGCCGCGTCGACCGGCCTGGTCTTGGGAACGGTGGCGGTGTCCATGGCGTTCAGATGCCCGGGAACGCCGAGGGGTAGGCGCCGGTGGTGTTGACCCAGACGCTCTTGGTCTGCAGGTAGCTGTCGACCATGGCCTGGCCGCCCTCTCGGCCCACGCCCGACAGGTCGTAGCCGCCGAAGGGCGAGGTCTGCGAGGTCATGCGGTAGGTGTTGACCCAGACCGAGCCGGCACGCACGTGCGCCGCCATGCGGTGGGCGCGGCCCACGTCCGCGGTCCAGATGCCCGCGCCCAGGCCGAAGCGCGTGCCGTTGGCGAGTGCGATGGCCTCTTCTTCCGTGGAGAAGCGCAGCACTGCCAGCACCGGGCCGAACACCTCGTCCTGCGCGATGCGCATGTCCTGCGACACACCGGTGCAGATGGTCGGCCGCACGAACAGCGCACCCGTTGGCGCGGTCCAGGCCTCGCCGCCGCAGGCCAGCAACGCGCCCTCGCCGCGTGCCGCCTCGACCATGCGCATGATGTGCTCGAACTGCGGCTGGTTGGCCACCGGCCCGATGTGCGTGGCCTTGTCCATGGGGTCGCCCATGCGCACGCGGTTCGCGATCGACACCAGGCGTTCGACGAAGGCGTCGTGGATGTCGTCGGCCACCAGCAGGCGCGAACCCGCTACGCAGCTCTGCCCACCCGAGGCGAAGATGCCCGCCGCCACGCCGTTGGCGGCGGCGTCTAGGTCGGCGTCGGCGAAGACGATGTTGGGCGACTTGCCGCCCAGCTCCAGCGTGGCCGGCCGCATGCGCCGCGCCGCCGCCACGTAGACCGACGTGCCCGAGCCCACGCCGCCCGTGAAGGCCACCTTGTCCACGGCCGGATGGTCGACCAGGCTGGGGCCGATCTCCGAACCCAGGCCGCAGACCACATTGACCACGCCGTCGGGAAAGCCGGCCTCCCGCACCAGCCGCGCGAATTGCAGCGTGGAGGTACTGGCATGCTCGGACGGCTTGATCACGCAGGTGTTGCCGGCCGCCAGCGCGGGCGCCAGCTTCCAGGCCAGCAGCCGCACCGGCGAGTTCCAGGGGATGATCATGGCGATCACACCCAGCGGCTCGCGCAGCGTGTAGTTGAGGTGACCCGGCGCCTCGACCGGGATCACGCGGCCTTCGATCTTGTCGCACAGGCCGCCGAAGTAGCGGTACCACTCGGCGGTGTTGCCCATCTGGCGCAGCATCTCGCCATAGGTTTTGCCGTTGTCGCGCGTCTCGGCCTCGGCCAGCACGGGCGCGTTGGCCTCGACCAGGTCGCCGAGCCTGCGCATCAGCGCGGCGCGGCGCGTGGCGCTGATGCCCGCCCAGCTCGGGGCGCGAAAGGCGCGCGCCGCGGCCTGTACGGCGCGGTCCACATCCTGCGGCGTGGAGCGCGGGATCTGCGCCCAGGCCTGGGCCGTCCACGGGTTCTCGGTGTCCAGGTAGACGCCATCGGCCGGCGGGCAGTCGGCGCCGTCAATGAGGTTCTCGTAACGGGGCAGCTTCACGGAAGACATCCTTGCGTTTCAGAAAGAAGTGGCGCTACACGAGACGCAGCGCACGCGCGCAGCGCCAGACCGGCTCCAGCAACAGGTTGCTGAACACCACGCGCACGAAATGGAAGCCCAGGACCAGCGGCACCGAGGCCTGCAAGGCCTGGGCCGTTACGGCCATCTCCGGCATGCCACCGGGCGCCATGCCCAGCAAGCTGCCGGCCACGGGCAGGTGGAAGGCCCAGGCGATGGCCAGGCCCAGCGCGACCAGGAGGGCGCTGAGCAGCAGCGAGGACAGCACCGAGGCCACGATAAGCCGGTGCGCGCCGCCGATGAACTCGCGCGTCATGACCGAGCCCAGCGAGATGCCCAGCACCACCTGTGCCACCACCACCCAGCCGGCGGGCACATGCTCGGGCGGCACGCCGGCCGAGGCGAAGGCCGCGGTCAGGAAGCACGGCGCCAGCATCCAGGGGTTGGGGATGCCGATCTTCTTGCCCAGGAAGGCCGCGCCCAGGCCGGCCAGCCACCACAGCATCAGCTGGCCGGGGGAGCCGCCCTGCGTCGGCACATGCGCGGCGGCGAAGGCATGACCGGCCGGGCCGCTCACATCGTGCGCGGCCAGCAGCGCCACCAGCGCGGGGTAGACCAGTACCACCAGCATCAGCCGAATGGTCTGCGCCAGCACCACCTGCTGCTCGGAGACCCCGGCCTCGCGAGCATGGATGGCCATCAGCACCACGCCGCCGGGCGTGCCGCAGAAGAAGGCGGTGCGCGCGTCCAGGCCCGCGTAGCGCGCGAACACCTGGGCGCCGAACAGGCCGACCGCCACCGTCGCCGCTGCGCCGAGCACGATGGCCGGCAGGCTGTCGGCCAGCGCCAGCACCACCGCGCGGTCGAAGGTCTGGCCCAGTGCCAGCCCCAGGAAGATCAGCACATAGGGCCGCACCGCGTCGATGCGCACCTGCACGCCGGCCAGCGCCAGCACCGTGGAGGCCGCCAGCGCGCCGACCAGCCAGCCCAGCGGCACGTGCAGCGCGTGCGCGGCCCAGCCGCCCGTGGCCGACAGGCCCAGCACCGCCACCATCCGCAGCGCCCACAGGCCGGCGGCCTGCAGCCGTGCGCGCGTGGCGCTGCCCGAAGGCGCGGCCTGCTTCAGGTCCATACGTCGGATTTCTCCGCGTCGATCAGCCGCAGCGCGGCGGTCCAGGCCATGTCCACCCAGGCCGGGATCTCATCGTGGCGGTACTGGCCCGCCGTGCGTTCGCAGACCTCGGGCGGCGGCAGCGCCAGCTGCCCCGGGCCGGCAGCCTGCGCAGCCAGTTGGGCCTCGCAGGCCCGCTCCAGGAAGTAGATGTGGTCGAAGGCCTCGGCCACGGTGCGCCCGCCCACCAGCAGGCCGTGGTTGCGTAGCACCATGGCGCGGTGGCTGGGGCCCAGGTCGGCCACCAGGCGCGCGCGCTCGTCCAGGTCCAGCGCGATGCCCTCGTAGCCGTGGTAGGCCAGGTGGCCGTGGAACTTGAGCGCATGCTGGCTGATGGGCAGCAGCCCCTCCTTCTGCGCCGACACGGCGATGCCGGCCCGCGTGTGGGTGTGCACGATGCAGCGCAGGTCCGCACGTGCCGCGTGCAGCGCCGAATGGATCACGAAGCCGGCGCGGTTGACCACCTTGCCGTCCTCCGCCGCGTCGACACGCTCGCCTTCCAGGTCGATCTTCACGAGGTCCGAGGCCCGCATCTCGTGGAACATGCGGCGGTAGTCGTTGATCAGGAAATGGTGGTCCGGACCCGGCAACCGGGCCGAGATGTGGGTGTAGATCAGGTCCGACCAGCGGAAGTGCGCGACCAGGCGGTATAACACCGCCAGTTCGCAGCGCACCGTCCATTCCGCCGCCGGCATGGCGGCGGGCTTGTGGGCAAGGCAGTCCATCCTCAGCCGCCCCGGCCGAAGACGTCGTCCAGCGCCAGGCCCAGGCGCTCGAACATCTCCTGCACCTGGGGCGCCGTGATGATCTGCGGCGGCGACAGCGCGATGCGGTTGCCGACCAGGCGCACGATCAGGCCGCGGGCGCGGGTGGCGCCCTCGATGCGGGCCATCAGCGCCGAGTCGGCCATGGTCCTGGCCACGCGGTCGGTCACGATCTCGACGGCGCCGATCAGGCCGACACCCCGTGCATCGCCCACGTACGGGCGCTCTGCCATGGCCGCCAGGCCTTGCAGGAACAACGGTTCCACCTGCTTCACATGGCCGACCAGGTCCATCTCCTCGTAGATCGTCAGTACCTCGTGCGCGACGGCGCAGGCCATCGGGTGGCCGCCGTAGGTGTAGCCGTGGGCGAAGCTTCCCAGCTTGTCGGTCTGCGCCACCATGCCCGCGAACACGCGCTCGCCGATCAGCACGGCCGAAATCGGCACCATGGCGGCCGACAGCGACTTGGCCGAGCAGATCAGGTCGGGCTGCATGCCGTAGGTCTGGCTGCCCCACATCTCGCCCGTGCGCGCGAAGCCGCAGATGACCTCGTCGGCCACCAGCAGGATGCCGTAGCGGCGCAGCACCGACTGAATCTTGTCGAAGTAGCCGGCCGGCGGCGTGATGGCGCCGCCCGAGCCCATCACGGGCTCGGCCCAGAAGGCGGCAATGGTCTCCGGGCCTTCCTCGAGGATCATGGCCTCCAGCTCCGCGGCCAGGCGGGTGGAGAAGGCCTGTTCGTCCTCGCCCGGCTGCGCATGCCGGTAGTGGTAGGGCATGCCGGTGTAGAGGAAGCCGTCGAACGGCAGGCCGAAGCCGGTGTGGAAGTTGGCCTTGGCCGTCAGGCACGAGGTGATGGCGCCGGTGCCGTGGTAAGCGCCCCAGCGCGAGATGATCTTGCGCCGCTGCGGCTGGCCCTGCCCGGCCCAGTGGTACCAGACCAGCTTGAGCGCGGTGTCGTTGGCCTCGCTGCCCGAGCACTGCAGCAGCACCTTGTCCATGCCCTTGGGCGCGAAGGCCGCGAGCTTGGCCGACAGCTCGGCCGCGGCCGGCGTCGAAGCGCTGCGAAAGTTGTGGTAGTAGCCGATCTCGGTCATGACCTTGGCCGCCACCGCGCCGAGCCGCGCGTTGCCGAAGCCCAGCGCCGCGCACCACAGGCCGGCCGCGCCTTCCAGGTAGCGACGGCCCTGCTCGTCCTCGACGTAGATGCCGTCGCCCCTGGTGATGATGCTGGGACCTTCGTCCAGGTGGCGGCGCAGGTTGGTGTGCGGGTGCACGGAATGGGCGGCGTCCAGCGCGCCCAGGCGGGTCAGGGTGTTGGTGCTCATGGTGTGTCGCTCAGTTCGCGTACTTGCAGGCGCCTTCGGCGCTGATGTAGCCATCGGCCAAGTCTTCTTCGATGCGGGCGCGGTCGCGTTCGGCGGCCGGGCCGTAGCCGCCGGCGCCGGCCAGGCGCAGGCGGATCACGTCGCCGGCCTGCACGTCCAGCATCTGCTTGGAGATCAACGGCGTCTCCACGCCCCGGCGCACCAGCGTGGTGGAGGCCAGCGCGCCATGCCCGCCGCCGTCCATGCCGTGCGGCGGCTTCACATGCCGGTCGCCCAGCAGCGTGAGGGTCGCGCTGCCCGAAAGCAGCTCGATGTCCTTGGCCAGGCCGCAGCCGCCGCGCATGCGGCCGGCACCGCCGCTGTCGGGCAGCAGCGCCAGCCGGTGCACCAGCACCGGGCTGCCGGCCTCGTGCACCTCGACCGGGATGTTGGCGCAGTTGATGACCGGCGCCGTGCCTTCCAGCCCGTCGCTGTCGTGCCGCGCGCCGTAGCCGCCGAACAGCAGGTCGTAGTAGACGAAGCGCTTGCCCGTGCTGTCGTCGATGCCCGACAGGATCGGGTTGGACCAGTGCGAGAACGCCGCCATCACCTTGTGCGGCAGGGCCTTGGCCATGGCGCCGTTGATGAGCTCGAAGATGCGGATCTGGATCGCCGCGCGGCCGCCCGAGGGCGCCGGGAACTGCGGGTTGAAGAAGCAGCCCTCGCGCGCCCTCACCTCGATGGCGCGCAGGCCGCCGTCGTTCTGCGGCAGCGTGGGGTCGGTCAGGCACTTGATGGCGAAGAAGCCGTGCGCGCGCGTGAAGTTGAAGTAGGCGTTGATGGCCGCGCCGACCTGGTCGCCCGAGCGCGAGAAGTCGATCACGAGCCGGTCGCCCGTGACCTCGATGTCCACCGCCACCGGGATCAGCCCGCCCTCGCCTTCGCCGATGCCGTCCAGCCAGTCGTCGAAGCTGTAGCGGCCGTCCGGGATCTCGGCGATGCGCTCGCGCATGCGCTGCTCGCTGGCGTTCAGGATGTGGTCGACACAGGCATCGAGCACGTCGACGCCCACCGATCTGACCAGCTCGGCATAGCGCGCGACGCCCACGTCGTTGGCGTTGCGCTGCGCCGCCAGGTCGCCGGCCACCGCGTCGGGCAGGCGGATGTTGCCCGCCAGGATGCGCATGATCTCGGCGTCGAACACGCCGGCGCGCACCATCTTCACCGGCAGGATGCGGATGCCCTCCTGGTAGGCCTCGGTCACGCCGATGACCTTCTGCGAGCCCGGTGCCGCGCCGCCGACGTCGACCTGGTGCGCGATGTTGGCCACCCAGCCCCAGAAGCGGCCTTCGACGAAGGCCGGCGCCACCATGTAGAAGTCCGGGTAGTGGCCCGAGCCCAGGCCGCTGTCGTTGGTGACGATGGCGTCGCCGGGCACCAAAGTGTCACCGGGGTACATCTCGGACACGACCTTGACCACGGCCGGCATGGAGCCCAGGTGGCCCGGCGTGAAGTTGCCCTGCGACAGCAGGCGGCCATGGCGGTCGAACACGCCGGTGGAGAAGTCGTCGGCCTCGCGCACGGCCTCGGAGAAGGCGGTGCGGCGCAGCGTGGAGCCCATCTCCTCGGCGATCGAGACCAGGTTGTTCCAGACCAGCGAGATGGTGATCGGGCTGACGGCGGGATGGTCGTTCTTCAAGATGCGGCTCCGGTGCGGACGATCAGGTTTCCATGCGCGCTCGTCTCGGCGACGTCGCCGTGCAGCAGCACGATGGTGGTTTCGGCTTCCTCGATGACGCAGGGCCCCGTCACGGGCTGGCCCGGCAGCATGCGGTAGCGGTCGTAGATGGCGATCTCCTCGCCCGGCGCGCCGGGCACGAACCACGCAGTGCGGGTGCCGATGCGGGCCTCGCCCGTGCTCGCGCGGTTGGGCGCGGCCAGCGCACTGCCCAGCGGCATGGCGCCGTGGAAGGTCCAGTCCACCGCCTCGACGGCGCGCTCGGCGTCGTGGTAGCCATAGGCCTTGCGGTAGGCCGCGCCGAAGGCGTCGCGGAAGGCCTGCAGGAAGGCCGCCTCGGGCAGTTCCACGTCGGGCACCTCGATGGCGATCTCGTAGCCCTGGCCGGCATAGCGCGCGGTGGCCGTGAAGCGCTGCTCGCGCGGTCCGCTGCGCGCCAGCCGGTCCAGGTCGCCGCTGGCGCGGGCCTGCAGCGCGTGGTGCAGGCGGCGCACGGTGGCCATGGCGCCGGACTGCATGGGCAGCACCTGGGTCACGGTGTAGTCGACCTTGGGGTCGGCCGCCAGCAGGCCCAGGGCCGAGCCGACACCGGCACCGCGCGGCAGCACCAGCGTGGGGATGTGCAGGTTGCGCGCGAGCCGCGCGGCATGCACCGGGCCGGCACCGCCGAAGCCCACCAGCGCGTAGCGGCCCGGGTCGCGCCCGCGCTCGACCGAGACCACGCGCAGCGCGCGCTCCATGTTGGCCGTGGCCATCAGGTGGATGCCCAGCGCGGCCTCCTCCACCGAGATGCCGAGCGGCTCGGCCACATGGGTGGCGATGGCGCGGCGCGCGCCTTCCAGGTCCAGCCGCATGTTGCCGCCGTTGAACGCAGCGGGATTCAGGTAGCCCAGCACGAGGTTGGCGTCGGTCACGGTCGGCCGCGTGCCGCCGCGGCCGTAGCAGACCGGACCGGGCTCGGAGCCCGCGCTCTCGGGGCCGATGCGGATGGCGCCGAGTTCGGCCGTGGCGATGGAGCCGCCGCCGGCGCCGATCTCCAGCAGTTCCACGGCCGCGATGTTCAGCGGCAGGCCCGAGCCCGGCGTGTACTGCACCTGGTCGACCTCGAAGGTCGGCAGGATGGCGGGCTCGCCGTGGTCGATGGCGCCCAGCTTGGCCGTGGTGCCGCCCATGTCGAAGGTCAGCAGGTCGGGCATGCCCTCCTCGCGGCCGATGGCGCGGCACATCAGCACACCGGCGGCCGGCCCGCTCTCGATGATCCGCACCGGCATGCCCGTGGCCAGCTCGGGCGAGACCAGGCCACCGTTGGACTGCATGATGTACAGGTCGGCCGCGATGCCCTCGGCCTTGAGCGCGCGGTCCAGCCGCGTGACGTAGCGCGACACGATGGGCTTGACGTAGGCGTTGGCCACCACGGTGGAGGTGCGCTCGTACTCGCGAAAGCGCGGCGACACCACGCTGGACAGCGAGACGTCGATGGCCAGGCCCAATGCCGTGGCGCGCTCGGCCACGAACGCTTCGTGCGCCGGGTTCACGTAGGCGTGCAGCAGGCAGATGGCCACCGCCTCGTAGCCGCGCGCCACGATGTCCCGCAGCAGCGCGTCCACCGCCTCGGCCGCGGGCGCGACGTTGCTCTTCTCGCGCAGGAAGCTGCGTTCGGCCAGCTCGAAGATGTCGCGCCGGCGGATCAGCGGCGCGGGCTTGGCCAGGTGCATGTTGTAGGTGGAGTAGCGCTTTTGCCGGCCCAGCAGCAGCACGTCGCGGAAGCCCTCGGTGGTGATCAGCGCGGTGCGCGAGCCCTTGCGCTCGAGGATGGCGTTGGTGGCCACCGTGGTCGCGTGCAGCAGCATGCCGACGCGCGAGGCGGCGACGCCCTCGGCGGCCAGCAGCTCCTTGACGCCGCGCACCACGGCCTCCTCGGGCGCCGAGGGCGTGGACAGGGTCTTCCAGTAGCGCGTGGTGCCGCGGGCCTGGTCTTCGAGCACGAAGTCGGTGAAGGTGCCACCGATGTCGAAGGAGAGTCGGATCATGGGTTCCATGGTGTTGCGGTGCAGGGGGTCAGCGGGTTGCGGCCTGGGTCTTCTTTTCCATGTGCGAGAGCACGCGCACCAGGGGCCAGAGCAGCAGCAGGTAGATCAGCGCCGCGGCCACCAGCGGCGAGGCGTTGAAGGTGTTGCCCTGGGCCATGCGCGCCACGCGCAGCAGCTCGGGCAGCGTGACCACGCTGGCCAGCGAGGTCAGCTTGACGGTCTCCAGAATGTTGCTGAGCAGGTCCGGCAGCATCTTGCGCACGGCCTGCGGCAGCACCACCAGCACCAGCGTCTGCACCGAACTCAGTCCGGTCGAGCGGCCAGCCTCCACATGGCCCTTGGGCACGCTCTCGATGCCGGCGCGGAATACCTCGGCAAAGTAGGCCGAGGTGTTGAGCACCAGCGCCAGCACCACGGCCATGAAGGTCGACAGTTCCAGTCCCAGGAACGGCAGCGCGTAGTAGGCGAACACCAGCAGCACCAGGGGCGGGAAGGCGCGCAAGAAGTCGACGTAGCAGACCATGGCCAGGTCGACCCAGCGCCGGCCGAAGAACTGCGCGCAGGCCACCAGGAGGCCCACGGCCACGCCCAGCGGGACGACGACGGCGCTGAGCTGCAGCGTGACCACGAGCCCGCGCAGCAGCTGCGGCCAGACCATGGCCAGGATCTCGAGGTTGAAGAAGTTGAACAGGAAGGCTTCCATCAGCGCACGCTCCAGGCGTAACGGCGTTCCAGGCGGCGCGACAGCACGACCAGCGGAATCAGCAGCACCAGGTAGCCGACGGCGGCCATGGTCAGCGGCGTGGTGTTGGCGCCCTCGGCCAGCGCCTCGGAGGCACGCGACAGCATGTCGGGCACGGCGACCGTGGAGGCCAGCGCGGTGTTCTTGATGGTGGCGACCACGCGGCTGGTCAGCGGCGGCACGACGATGCGCACCGCCTGCGGCAGGATCACCAGGCGCAGCGCGCGCGCGAAGTCCAGCCCGGTGGCGCGCGCCGCATCCCATTGCCCCTTGTGGATGCTGTTGAGGCCGGCCCAGAACACCTCCTCGGCGAAGGCCATGAGGATGGCGCTGAGCACGATCCAGGCTACGACGAAGCCCGACAGGCGCAGGCCCAGCAGCGGCAGGCCGAAATAGCAGACGATGATGAGCACCAGCGGCGGCAGCGCGCGGCAGATGTCGGCGAAGGCCACGATGAAGAAATTGGCGAGCCGGATGCCGAAGGCACGCAGGGCCGCCAGCAGCAGCCCTCCGGCCAGCCCGGCCAGCACCACCAGCACGGCCAGCTGCACCGTCTCCCACAGGCCCAGCGCGATGCTGGGCCAGTAGCGCGCCATGATTGCCGGATTGAAGAAGTTGTCGACGATGGGGGACATCAGCGTTCCACCTGCGACAGGAACTCGCGCGTGCGCGCATGCTGCGGCGCGCCGAACACCTGCTCCGCACTGCCCTGCTCGACGATGGCGCCGTCGGCCATGAAGACCACGGTGTCGGCCGCCTCGCGGGCGAAGCGCATCTCGTGGCTGACCACCATCATGGTCATGCCCGTGTCTCGCAGCTCGCGCATGGTCTGCAGCACGCCGTTGACAAGTTCGGGGTCGAGCGCGCTGGTGGGCTCGTCGAACAGCACGACCTTGGGCTCCAGTGCCAGCGTGCGTGCGATGCCCACGCGCTGCTGCTGGCCACCCGAGAGCTGCGCGGGGTAGTGCCCGGCGCGCTCGGACAGGCCGACACGTTTGAGCATGGCGTGGCCGATGGCCTGGGCTTCCTCGCGGCTCTTCTTCTGCACGTGCTGCAACGCCAGCGTGATGTTGCCCAGCGCCGTCATGTGCGGATAGAGGTTGAACGACTGGAACACCATGCCCATGCGCGTGCGCAGCCGGTTCACGTCCACGTGCGGCGAATGGATGTTGACGCCCTCGAACAGCACGTCGCCCGCAGTCAGCGTCTCGAGCCGGTTGCAGCAGCGCAGCAGGGTGCTCTTGCCCGAGCCCGAGGGCCCGATCAGGAACACGCACTCGCCTTCGCGTACGCGCAGGTCGATGCCGTGGAGCACGGTGGTCTGGCCGTAGCTCTTGTGGACCTTGACCAGCTCGACCAGCGGCTGGGCCGGCGCCGGCGCCGCGCCGGCCGCCATCGAAGCGGCAGCCATCAGCCTCACTTGCACTGGGGCGCGGGGACGCTGGCGTCGTAGCCGGCAAAGCCGGGCTGGCCGACACCGGCGGTGACCTTCATCATGGCGCCGTCGGGCAGCGCCTCCAGGCCGGTCCACTTCTTGTAGATCGCGGCCAGCGTGCCGTTCTTCTTGAGGCACTGCAGCGCCAGGTCGACCGCGTCGCGGTTGGCCCTGTCGTCCTTGCGGAAGCCGTAGCCGTAGACCTCGCCGTTGTTGATGACGTAGTCCGAGGTCGCCAGCACCGGGCTCTGCTTGGCGACATAGCCGGCCACCGCGCTGTAGACCAGGGCCGCATCGGCCTGGCCGCTGGCCACGGCCTGGATCGCGTCGCTGTTTTTGTCGTAGCGGTTGATGGTCCAGTTGAACTCGGGCTGGCGCGCGGTCAGCCACTTGTCGAACAGGTTGCCCTTGTTCACGGCCACTACCTTGCCCTTGAGGTCGGCCGGCGTCGCCACCTTGACGCCGCCCTTGCGCAGCACGAA
Source organism: Xylophilus ampelinus (assembly GCF_901875635.1). Classification (GTDB taxonomy): domain Bacteria; phylum Pseudomonadota; class Gammaproteobacteria; order Burkholderiales; family Burkholderiaceae_C; genus Xenophilus. The sequence goes on from NZ_CABFMN010000095.1 coordinate 54,901, forward strand.
CTGGTAGGTCGCGTCGCCATAGGCCTGGGCGAACAGCACCTGCTCCGAACGCTCCTTGGTGATCATGGCCGGTGACAGCACCATGTCGAACTTCTTCGCGTTCAGGCCCGCGAAGGTGGTGGACCAGGGCTGGTCCATGACCTCGATGGTCTTGCCCATCTGCCTGGACAGCGCGGCCGCGATGTCGATGTCGATGCCCTCGTAACCGCCGGTCGGCTTCGCCGAGGAGAAGGGTTGGTAGCCAACATCCGAGGCCGCGACGATCTTGTCCTGGGCATGGACGGCCCCGGCAAGAAGTGCAGACACGAACAACAAAGAAAAGCCTTGGAGCGCAGCCATCGGAGCATCCTTTCAACGAACAATTGGGTGAGGAACGTCGTTCCATTCAGTGGAACGACGTTCCATAAACAGTTCAGCAACATGCGTGCCAAGGCATTTCTTCGTATTTGTTCCGTTGGTTGGAACATGTTGTTCGACTTGGTGGAACGGTCGCACGGGGCTGGTGCGCGTCCGATCCTGGGCTCGACGTCGGGCGCCGTCACGCTTGATTCAGTGGGAGGCAGGTTGCCGGCCACCAGCGCAGAGCCGACACTCGCCCTCTTCAGGAGCAACGAATGCACGGCGCATTGCGGAAGCTGGCGGTGACCGTCAGCGAAGAGGACTCGAAGGCGTTCCGCTGGGAGGTGGTCGAGTTGCTGCCCGACGGCGCATGGGACGTGGTCGAGGCCGGCGGGCGAAGGCTGCGCACCTATCACCAGGCCATGGCAGAAGGCCTGCTCGCCTTGCAGAACATGGTGCCGGACCTCGACCTTGGGCCGCGCGAGCCGTTCCAGGAGGCCGAGGATGGGGCGCGCTCTTCGCCACGGAATGTCTTCGGCTTCGGTTTCGGTCTGCCGACATACGGGCACCGCGACGACGACTGACCCGGGCGGTGCACTGGATGTGCGGCATGGCCTGCGTCACGCCGCGCACCGCAGCACGCGTCCGGGAAAAGCCGGTGATCTCCCCGGCCACCCCCACCCTCCTCGGGCGGTGTCCCATGTCCAATCGCAGAACGACCACAAGGGCGACACCGAGCACAACAAGGCCAGGCGCAAGGACCCCACCCCACGCAACGGGCCTCGTCGCACACCGCGGAGCCCATTGGAGGCAGGCGCCCCGGCCGTTGCACGCGGCCCCCTGCGCGCGCGCTCCCAGAATGACTGAAGGCGCGATAGCCCGGCCGCGCGCGTGCCACCGCATCGGCGACTGACGCCCGTGCAGGTTCAGCCCGCGCCCTGCACGCGGAACTCGCGAGGCGTTCGCCCGGTCGCGCGGCGGAAGGCCTTGGAGAAACTCGCCGGCGTGGAGAAGCCCGCCGCATAGGCGATCTCCTCGATCGGGCACTGGCGCTCCCTCAGCCAGGCCTTGGCCCGCGCGATGCGCCGGTCCGCGATGTAGGCATGCGGCGGCTGGCCGGTGGCGGCGCGGAAGCTCCGGGTGAAATGGCCCACGCTCATGCAGGCGACCTCGGCCAGTTCGGCCACGGTGAGTTCGAGGTCGAGCCGTTCCTCGATGACGTCGAGCACGCGCGTCAGCCGGCGCCGGTCCATGGGCCGCGGCGCCTTGTCGGCCAGCGGGCGCGCAGTGCCGTACTCGGCGTAGTGGCGCAGCAGGTGGGCGCTCAGCGCCACCGACAGGCTCTCGACCAGCAGCCGGCCGGCACCCGACTCCTGGCCCAGCTCGGCCACGATCTGCTGCGCGACCAGGGCCACGAAGGGGTCGTGCTCGATGGTCTGGTAGCGCAGCACGGCGCGGCTCGGGTCGATGCCGAACTCCCGTTCCACGGTGTCGGCGAAGGGACGGGCGGGCAGGAAGAGGTGCAGGCAGTCGGCCATGGGCTCGACCACGTTGATGTATTCCTCCTCGATGCCCGCGGGGCACAGCCAGATCGTGCCGGGGCGGCCCACGGTGTTCTCGCGCCGGCCGCCGCCGCGGCGGTCCACGCGGGTGTGGCCGCCAAGCTGGATGGCGACCTCGGTGTCTCGCGGCACCAGCTGCGGGAGCTGGCCTGCGGCGTGGCTCCAACGCTCGGCCAGGATGTGGCGCCAGCCCTGCGCGTTGGAGGTCTGATGCATCGTGCTGTTGACGTACTTGTCGACCGAGTGTCCCAACATGGTGCTGGCGGGGGTTGTCGATGCGCCGCGGCGGTGGGCGTGGGGCGCTGCACGCAGTTTCCATGCCAATGGTCGACGCAGCAGACGGGGACAAGAACAGAGCAAACCCGGACAAGGGATTCCGGGCCCTGGCTCGCCAGACTCGCAGCCATCCCACCGATGCGCCGACGAGCGAAAGGAAAACCCCATGACCCGCACCACCGTGATGGGCGCCTGCCCGCATGACTGCCCCGACACCTGCTCCCTCATCACCACGGTCGAAGATGGCAAGGCCATCGCCGTGCGCGGCAACCCCGACCACCCGTTCACCCGCGGCCGGCTGTGCGTGAAGGTCAACAACTACCAGGACCGCGTCTACAGCGACCAGCGCCTGCTCTACCCCATGCGGCGCACCGGCCCCAAGGGCAGCGGCCAGTTCGAGCGCATCGGCTGGGACGAGGCCATCGCCGAGATCGCCGCCCGCTTCAAGGACGTCATCGCGCAGGACGGGCCGCAGGCCATCCTGCCCTACAGCTACCTGGGCACGCAGGGCATCCTCAACGGCCTGAACGTGGGCGACCCGCTGTTCAACAAGCTGGGCGCCACCGTGTGCGAGCGCACCTTCTGCGACTCGGGCTCGTGCACCGCCTACATGATGACCATCGGCCACACGCCGGGTGTGGACCCCGAGAGCTTCGTGCATGCGCGCTACATCATCCTGTGGGCCTGCAACACGCTCAGCACCAACTCGCACCACTGGCCCTTCATCGAGCAGGCCAAGAAGAACGGCGCCAAGCTGGTGGTGATCGACCCGGTGCGCACGCGCACCGCGCGGCTGGCCGACTGGCACATCCCCATCCGGCCCGGCAGCGACGGCGCGCTGGCGCTGGCCATGGCGCACATCCTCATCAAGGAAGGCCGGCTCGACCGCGACTACATCGCGCAGCACACCCTCGGCTTCGACGAACTGGCCGAGCGAGTCGAGCAGTACACGCCCGAGTTCGCGGCCGAGGAGACGGGCATCCCGGTCGAGGACATCCTCAAGCTCACGCGCGAATACGCCAGCACGCCGCCGGCGGTGATCCGCATCGGCGTGGCGGTGGAGCGCCATGCCGGCGGCGGCCAGACGGTGCGCGCCATCTCCTGCCTGCCGGCGCTGATCGGCGCCTGGAAGCACGTGGGGGGCGGCCTGCTGCAGTTGCCCATCTGGGCCTTCCCGGTCAACTGGCCGGGCCTGATGCGGCCGGACCTGCAGCCCGCCTCGATGCGCGTCATCAACAGCTGGCGGCTGGGCCCGGCGCTCAACGGCGAGCTGCCGTCGGGGCCGCCCATCCGCGCGCTCTTCGTCTACAACGCCAACCCCATGGCCATGGTGTGCGAGCAGCACAAGATCGCGCAAGGGCTGGCGCGCGAGGACCTGTTCACCGTGGTCAGCGAGCACTTCATGACCGACACGGCGCGCTACGCCGACATCGTGCTGCCCGCCACCACGCAGCTGGAGCAGGAGGACATCATGTTCTCCTGGGGCCACCTCTACCTCAGCTACAACAACGCGGCCATCGCGCCGCTGGGCGAGGCCATCCCCAACACCGAGCTCTTCCGCCGCCTGGCCAAGGCAATGGGCATGGACGACCCCTTCTTCCAGCGCAGCGACGCGCAGATGATCGCGGAGTCGATGGACTGGAGCAGCCCGGTGATGCAGGGCATCACGCTCGATGAACTCAAGAGCCGCGGCTACATGCGCCTGACGATGCCCGGCGCGGCCGACTGGGCGCCGCACCGCGAGGGCAACTTCCCCACGCCTTCTGGCAAGTGCGAGTTCAAGTCCTCGCTGGCCGAGGGCGGCAACTTCGTCGTGCCGCTGTTCCGCCAGGGCTATGGCGCCAACCAGTCCGGCGAGCCGGTGGACCCGCTGCCGCACTACATCCGCCCCAACGAGGCACCGGCCACCGCGCCGGCACTGGCCGAGCGCTACCCGCTGAGCCTGATCTCGCCCAAGAGCCATGCCTTCCTGAACTCCAACTTCGGCAACCTGCCGGCGCAGCAGATGCAGGCCGGCGAGGAGCAACTGGTGCTGCTGCATCCGGAAGACGCCAGCCGCCGCGGCATCGAGGCCGGCACGCCCATCCGCGTGTTCAACGACCGAGGCGCCTTCGAGGCCAAGGCCACACTGTCGGCCGACGTGATGCCCGGCCTGGTCGTGGCGCCCTCGGGCTACTGGCACCGCAGCAGCCGCGGCACCGGCAACGTGCATGCAATCACGCCGGCGGTGTTCGCCGACCTTGGACGGGCGCCGACCTTCTCGGACACGCTGGTCCAGGTCGCGGCCCTCTGAGCGGAAGCCCTCCCCCCATGGCCTACGTCGTCACCGACCTGTGCAGCGGCTGCCGCTACACCGAATGCGTCACCGTGTGTCCCGTGGAGTGCTTCCACGTCGACGAACGCATGACCTACATCGACCCCGACAACTGCATCGACTGCGGCGGCTGCGCGCCCATCTGCCCGGTCGGTGCCATCCAGGCGGACTTCCTGCTGGCTGCGGACAAGAAGGAATGGATCGGCATCAACCGCGAGCGCGCCGCGCTGACGCCGGTGCTCACGCAGCGCCTGCCGCCGCTGCCGGGCGCACCGGCGCTGCCGCAGGGTGCAGGCGCATGAGTGCCGCGCCCCTCGCCCCCCGCATCGCCATCGTCGGCGCCGGCCCCAGCGGCTTCTACACCGCCGAGGCGCTGCTGCGTGCCGGCATCCCTGGCCTGCAGGTGGACCTGATCGAGCGCCTGCCCGTGCCGCACGGCCTGGTGCGCTATGGCGTGGCGCCGGACCACCCCAAGCTCAAGCAGGTGAGCGCCGTGTTCGAACGCATCGCGGCCATGTCCGGCCTGCGCTTCGTGGGCGGCGTGGCGCTGGGTCACGACGTGTCGCTGGACGACCTGCGGCGCAGCTATCACGCAGTGGTGCTGGCCACCGGCGCGGCGCAGAGCCGGCGGCTCGGCATTCCCGGCGAGGACCTGCCCGGCTGCCATGCGGCCGGCGACTTCGTCGGCTGGTACAACGGCCATCCCGACCAGCGCGACTGCCGCTTCGACCTCTCGGCCGAACGGGCCGTTGTGGTGGGCCACGGCAACGTGGCGCTGGACGTCGCGCGCATCCTGCTGCGGCCGGTGGACGAACTGCGTCGCACCGACATCGCCGCCCATGCGCTCGATGCGCTGGCCGACAGCCGCGTGCGCGAGGTGGTGGTGGTCGGCCGCCGCGGGCCGGCGCAGACGCGCTTCTCGCCCAAGGAGCTGCACGAGTTCGGCGAACTGGCGGGCTGCGATGCGCTGCTGGACGGCAGCGACTGGACTGCGCACAGCTTCGAGCCGCCGCCAGAGGCGGATGCCGAAGCCCGCGCGGCGATCCAACTCCTGCAGGGTTTTTCGACGCGTTCGCCCGCGCAGCCGCGGCGCTGCGTGTTCCGCTTCCACCTGGCGCCGGCCGCCATCAGTGGCCATGGCCGGGTGCAGGCCGTGCACTTCGTCCGACCGCCGGAAGCCCCGGCCGGCGGCGAGCTGACGCTGGACTGCGGCCTCGTCTTCGCCAGCGTGGGCCGCCGCGCGCTGCCACTGCCGGGCGTGCCCTACGACGCGGCGCGCGGCGTGCATGCCAACATGCACGGCCGCGTCACCGAGGCCGGCCGGCCCGTGGCGGGCCTGTACGTCTGCGGCTGGGCCAAGCGCGGGCCGCAGGGCACCATCGGCAGCAACCGCGCCTGCGGCGTGCAGACCGCTGCCGCGGTGCTGGCCGACCTGCCCCTGCTGGGCGAGCGGCCGGTGGGCACGACACCCGCCGTCCAGGCCGCCTGCGAACGTGCCGTGGACCATGGCGACTGGCAGCGCATCGACCGTGCGGAAGTGGCGCGCGGCGCCGCCCTCGGCAAGCCGCGCGAGAAGTTCGTCGACCTGGACGCAATGCGGGCCGCTGCCTGCCAGGAGGCGACCGCATGCTGATGGACACCCGCAGCCGGGGCGCGCGGCCCCCGCTGGTCGACCCCTTCGGCCGCGCCGTGCGCTACCTGCGCCTGTCGGTCACCGACCGCTGCAACCTGCGCTGCGTCTACTGCATGCCGGAGCACATGCGCTTCGAGCCCAGCCCGGAACTGCTGTCGCTGGAAGAACTGGAGCGCGTGGCGCGCGCCTTCGTGCGCCAGGGCGTGCGCAAGCTGCGCATCACCGGCGGCGAGCCGCTGGTGCGCCGCGACATCCTCTCGCTGTTCGAGGGTCTGTCGGACTGTCTGCGCGACGGCTCGCTGGACGAACTGACGCTCACCACCAACGGCACCCGCCTGCCGCAACTGGCCGAAAGGCTGGCCGCTGCCGGCGTGCGGCGCATCAACATCTCGCTCGACACGCTCGATGCGGCGCGCTTTGCCCAGCTCACGCGCGGCGGCTCGCTGCAGGCGGTGCTGGACGGCATAGCCGCCGCGCAGGACGCGGGCCTGGCCGTCAAGCTCAACGCCGTCGCGCTGCGCGGCAGCACCGATCACGAGATCCACGACCTGATCGCCTTCGCGCATGGCCGCGGCATGGCGCTGACGCTGATCGAGACCATGCCGCTGGGCGACACCGGCATGGACCGGGCCGAGGGCTTCCTGAGCCTGGCGGCCCTGCGCGCACAGATCGAGCAACGCTGGACGCTCGCCGACGTGGCCGAACGCAGCGGTGGCCCGGCCCGCTATGCACGCGTGGCGCAGACTGGCGGCCTGCTGGGCTTCATCACGCCGCTCACGCAGCACTTCTGCGGCGACTGCAACCGGGTGCGCGTGACCGCCATGGGCATGCTCCACACCTGCCTGGGCCACGAGGACGGGACCGACCTGCGAAGCGCACTGCGCGCATCGGCCAGCGACGACGCGCTGCACGCCGCCATCGACGGCGCCATCGCGCGCAAGCCGCAGGGCCACGACTTCCGGATCACCGGGCGCGAGCAGCCCGTGAAGCTGGTGCGGCACATGTCGGTGACGGGCGGGTAGCGGCAGACGGGCACGGGTCGCGATGCTTTCGCGGCCATCAGGCATGTGCCGGCCGGTCCGCACGCGCCGCCGCCGCCGCCCTCGCTACAGTGGCGCATGGCCTCCCCTCTCCTGACCGTCCGCGAAGCGGTGCGCAGCCGCCTGTCGGTACGCGCCTTCCTGCCCGACCCCATCCCCACCGACGTGCTGCGCGAGGTGCTGCAGGCGGCAGCCCGGGCCCCCTCCGGCGGCAACCTGCAGCCCTGGCATGTCGACGTGCTGATCGGCCAACGCTTGGCCGATTTCAAGGCGCTGATGCAGGCTCGCCTGGCGCCCGGCGCCGAGCCCGAAGCGCCGGCCTACGACGTGTACCCGCCCTCGCTGCCCGCGCCCTGGCGCGACCGGCGCTTTCGCGTCGGCGAGGACATGTACGCGCGACTGGGCATCCCGCGCGAGGACAAGGCGGCGCGGCGCCGCTGGTTCGCCAACAACTACGCCTTCTTCGGCGCGCCAGCCGCGCTGATGTGCTCGGTCGACCGGCTCATGGGGCCGCCCCAGTGGGCCGACCTGGGCATGTTCCTGCAGACGGTGATGCTGCTGCTGCGCGAGCGCGGCCTGGACAGCTGCGCGCAGGAGTGCTGGGCCTTCTACCCGCAGACGATCAGCCGCTTCCTGAACTGGCCCGACAGCCGCATGGTGTTCTGCGGCATGGCGATCGGGCTGCGCGACCCGGCGCACCCGGTCAACGCGCTGGTGTCGGAGCGCGCGCCGCTGGACGAGTGGGTGCGCTTCCACGGCGACTGAGCGCCGTATTTGCTACGAAATCGATAGCTGCTCACGCCCGTCCCGCGGGCGCTGCAGGCCGATTTGGCTTGAAAAATCCGGCGAACGCTCAGGCCGGATCGGCAAAGCGCGGCAGCCGCTTTTCCATGTTGGCGCGCACCGCCTCGGTCTGGTTGGGGCTGCCGATCAGCGCCTGCTGCTCCTTCGATTCGGCCAGCAGCAGTTCGGCGTCGCTCACGCTGGGGTTCGCCATGGCGTTGAGCAGGCGCTTGCCGCCGCGGATGGCGTCGGGGCTGCGCGCCGCGATCTCGTGCGCGAGGCGCTGGGCCTCGGCCAGCGGGTCGGCCACCACGCGCGTGGCCAGGCCCAGCGACACGGCTTCCTCGCCGGTCACGATGCGGCCGGTGTAGGTCAGTTCGCGCGCCACGTCGTCGCGCACCAGCGCCCGCAGCAGCGGCGTGCCGCCCATGTCGGGCACCAGGCCCCACTTGATCTCCATGACCGACATCCGCGTGTCGGCCGTGACCAGGCGCAGGTCGGCACCCAGCGCCACCTGCAGCCCGCCGCCGAAGGCCACGCCGTGCACCGCGGCGATCACTGGCACCGGCACCTCGCGCCAGGCGATGGCGACGTACTGCGCGGCGTTGGAGATGCCATGCGTGCGCTCGATCAGGTCGGTGCGGCCGCCCTGCCCCAGCACGCCGGCGCCCGCGGCCTCGTCGCCCATGCGCGCGAAGGACTCCATGTCAAGCCCCGCGCAGAAGGCCTTGCCGCGGCCGGTGATCACCACGGCGCGCGCCGTGCGGTCATCCTGCAGGCGCTCGCCGGCGGCGACCAGCGCATCGAACATCGCCGGGTCGAGCGCGTTCATCTTGTCGGGACGGTTCAGGTGCAGTTCGACGACGCCGTCGTCGTGGCGGATCCATTCGATGCGTTCGCTCATGAAGGTGTCTCCTTGGGTGCCGGGCAGTATGGCCTTCGGCGATGATCGCGCCTGTCTTCCACGCTACAAGCCGCCCATGTCACTCGACCGCCCGGACCGCCGTCTCTTCCTGCAAGCCGGAGGCGCGGCCACCGTGGTGTCGCTGCTGGGCCAGGGCTGCGCCCACGGCGCCACCGACGCGACCCTGCCTTCCTTCCCCAGCGTGGCCGCCTCCCTGAACGACGCGGTGCGCGTGCCGGCCGGCTACGACTGGCAAGTGCTCTACCCCTGGGGATCGCCGACGGGCGTGGCCAGCCGCATGCCGGCCTTCGCGCCCGATGCCTCCAACAGCGCCGACGACCAGGCCGTGCAGGCGGGCATGCACCACGACGGCATGCACTTCTTCCCCCTGGGCGGCAGCAGCGACCATGGCCTGCTGGTGATGAACCACGAGTACACCGACGAGCAGCTGCTGCACACCGACGGCATGCCCAACGCCGCCGCCTGGACCGCCGAGAAGGTGTGCAAGTCGCAGCATGCGATGGGCGTGTCGGTGATCGAGGTGCGGCGTTCGGCGCAAGGCTGGCAGCAGGTGCTGCCCTCACGCTTCGCGCGGCGCATCCACGCCGCCACGCCCATGCGCATCGCCGGACCGGCCGCCGGCACGGCGCGCATGCGCACCGCAGCCGACCCGGCGGGCGAGCGCGTGCTGGGCACCTTCGCCAACTGCGCCATGGGCGTCACGCCCTGGGGCACCTACCTGACCTGCGAAGAAAACTTCTACGGCTACTTCGGCGGGCCGAAGGAGGCGGCGCGCACCGTCACGCCGGCGCAGCAACGCTACGGCACGGTGCCCGGCAGCCAGTGGGTGGAGTACTGGCGCCACGACGAGCGCTTCGACCTCACGCGCCATCCCAACGAGCCGCACCGCTTCGGCTGGGTGGTGGAGATCGATCCCTTCGATCCGACGTCGGTACCGGTCAAGCGCACGGCGCTGGGCCGCAAGCGCCAGGAGAGCGCCACGTGCACGCTCACCCGCGACGGCCGGCTGGCCGTGTACATGGGCGACGACGCGCGCTTCGAGTACATCTACAAGTTCGTCAGCCGCCGGCGCGTGCAGCCCGGCCAGGACGCCGCGGCACGCGCCGCCAACCGCGACCTGCTGGACGACGGGACGCTGTACGTCGCGCGCTACGACGAGGGCGGCCGCGGGCAGTGGCTGCCGCTGGTGCACGGCCAGAACGGCGTCGACGCCGCGTCGGGCTTCACCGATGCGGCCGACGTGCTGATCCACGCCCGCCTGGCGGGCGACATCGTCGGCGGCACGAAGATGGACCGGCCCGAATGGATCGCCGTGCACCCGCAATCGGGCGAGGTGTACGTCACCCTCACCAACAACAGCCAGCGCGGCGAACCCGGCAAGCCGGCCGCCGACCCGGCCAACCCGCGTGCCAACAACCTCTTCGGCGGCATCCTGCGCTGGCGCGAGCAAGGTGGCGATGCAGGCGCCACCGCCTTCGCCTGGGACCACTACGTGCTGGCCGGCGACACCGCCCTGCCGCAGGCCGGAGCGCGCTACCCGAGCGGCCCGGCGGGCGAGAAGGCCGACCTCTTCGGCAGCCCCGACGGCCTGCACTTCGACAGCGCCGGCCTGCTGTGGATCCAGACCGACATGAGCGGTCAGACCACCGGCAAGCCGCCCTACACCGCCCTGGGCAACAACCAGCTGTTGTGCGCCAACCCCGCCACGGGGCGCATCCGCCGCTTTCTCACCGGACCGAAGGGCTGCGAGATCACGGGCTGCGTGCTCACACCCGACCGGCGCACGCTCTTCGTCAACATCCAGCACCCGGGCGAGACGCGCGACGACGGCAGCGCCACACCCAACAGCGCCTGGCCCGACGGCCAAGCCGTGGGCAGCGCCCGGCCGCGTTCGGCGACGGTGGTGGTGCGACGGCGCGACGGCGGCGTCGTGGGCAGTTGAAGTTCAAACGACACGAAGACATCGCCATGAGCATCCGCATCGTCCGCCTCGGCACCCCGCGTGCGCCCGGCGAGGGCCTGCGCATCGGCACGGTGCGGCGCCCCCCGCGCGGCGTGCCCAAAACCGAATTCGCCGCTCAGGACTGGTACGACGTCTGGTATCCCAACCTCGCACCGTCCGCCGAGACGATGAAGCTGGGTCAGGAGGCCAAGACATCTGCCGAGTGGAACGCCTTCGTGCGCAAGTACAAGGCAGAGATGGCCGAAGCCGACGCCAGCCGCAGTCTGGACCTGCTGGCCGCCCTCTCGCACCAGTCGGCGCTGGCCGTGGGCTGCTACTGCGAGGACGAGGCGCACTGCCACCGCTCGGTGCTGCGCACGCTGCTGGCCGAACGCGGGGCGGACATTGCGGCCTGAGGTCGATCGTCCGCCCGTGCCCCACCGCGGCCGCAGCGCCCAGAGCACCCGCCGCGCGAGTCAGCCCCGTCCACTGCCGATGCGCGACGGTCTCAGCGCGAGCTGCGTGGCGCTGCCGCCCGGTGCGTGGGCGACGGTGCTGGACTGGCTGGTCGAACGCTTTCCGATGGTCTCGCGCGAGGCATGGATCGCGCGCATGCAAGCGGGCCGCGTGGTCGAGGGCGACGGCACGCCGCTGGTGCCTGACCGGGCCTATGCGAAGGACCTGCGCGTCTGGTACTACCGGGAACTGCCGGCAGAGCCCGCCGTGCCCTTCGAGGCGCAGGTGCTGTTCCGCGACGACTGGCTGGTGGTGGCCGACAAGCCGCATTTCCTGCCCGTGATCCCGAGCGGCAAGTACGTGCAGGAGACGCTGCTGGTGCGTCTGAAGCGCGAGCTGGGGATCGAGTCGCTGGTGCCCATCCACCGGATCGACCGCGGCACCGCCGGGCTGCTGGTCTTCGCGGTGCAGCCGCACACACGCAACGCCTATCAGCGCCTCTTCGAGCGGCGCGAGGTGCGCAAGACCTACGAGGCGATCGTGCACTGGCCGGCTCCCAGAGCGCTTCCGGCCGTGCACCGCAGCCGGCTGGTGTCGAGCTTCATGCGCTCCGACGAGGTGCCGGGCGAGCCGAATTCGGAAACCGGCATCGAGCTGCTGGCCGCCGAGGGCCCATGGGCGCACCTGCGGCTCACGCCGGTGACGGGCCGCAAGCACCAGCTGCGCGCGCACTGCGCAGCGCTGGGCGTGCCGATCGCGAACGACACGATCTATCCGGTGTTCTGGCCCGAGGGCAGCGACGACTTCGCGCGGCCCATGCAACTGCTAGCCAGGACACTAGCCTTCACCGACCCGGTGACCGGGGCCGAGCGCCGTTTTGAGAGCGCGCGCAGGCTGTCGATGCCGCCGCCCGGCGCCTGAGTGGACTTCAGCTCAGCAGCGAACCGCCCTGCAGGAGCAGCGCTGCGAGGCCGCCTGCGCTGATGGCCAGTCCGAGCACCTGTCGAGCACGTGTAGCGATGGAGTTCATGCCCCCGAGTGTGGGGGCGCGCCCGCGGCCTGTGAAATTGAACGATGCGATGGCGCCGATAGCCGGCGTGCCGTCGCCGCGCTCAGGAGGCCGCGCGGGCCGGCGGCTGGCCGTCCGTCGCCGTGCGCGGACGCTCGGGCGCCGTGAGGTAGAGCACGACGCCGGCCAGGACCATCGGCACGCACAGCCACTGGCCCATGCTCATGTTCAGCGCCAGCAGACCCAGGAAGTCGTCGGGCTCGCGGAAGTACTCGGCGATGAAGCGCATCACGCCGTAACCGATCAGGAACACGGCCGACACGCGGCGCTCGCGCCGCGCCTTGCGCGCGTAGAGCCAGAGGATGATGAACAGCAGCAGCCCCTCGAGCAGGAACTGGTAAATCTGCGACGGATGGCGCGGCAGCATCGAGCCGCTCTGCGGAAACACCATGCCCCACGGCAGGTCCGGGCTGGAGAAGCGCCCCCACAGCTCGCCGTTGATGAAGTTGCCGACGCGGCCTGCCGCCAGCCCGGTGGGCACGCAGGGCGCGATGAAATCCAGCACCTGCCACACGGGCCGTTGGCGCGAGTGCGCATACCAGAACATCGCCGCGATCACCCCGAGCAGGCCGCCGTGGAAGCTCATGCCGCCCTGCCAGACCATGAAGATCTCCAGCGGGTGCGTCAGGTAATACCCGGGCTTGTAGAAGAAGCAGTAGCCCAGACGGCCGCCGACGATCACGCCCATGACGCCGAGGAAGAGGATGTCTTCCACGTCCTTGCGGCTCCAGGCGGCCGGCCCGGTGAGCGAGCGGAAGGGCTCGTGCCGCAGCCGGCGCGTGCCGAGGAAATAGAACAGGCCGAAGGCCGCGAGGTAGGTCAGGCCATACCAGTGAATCGCCACCGGGCCGATCTGCAGGGCCACGGGGTTGAGCTGCGGGTACATGAGCATGGCGGCCATTGTCGCGCAGCCGCCGGGCCCGCCCGGCGATGTAGGCGTCGCCCGGCGGGCCGCGATCGCTCCTGATTCGATAGCAACCTGCGCAGGATCGACGGGCGCTGCCGCCCGATTCGACCCTGAATCGGGAACGGCTCAACGGGTGGTATAGCCGCCGTTGGCGAAGATGGTCTGGCCGGTGATCCACCAGCCGTCGGTGACCAGGAACTTGACGATCGGCGCGATGTCCTCGATGTCGGTCAGGCCCTTCTTCGAGTACTTGCTCAGCGCGGCGGCGCTGCTGTGGTAGGCCACGGCCTCCTTGCTTTCCTGGCCGTAGAAGAACGAGGTGTCCATCGGGCCGGGACCGATCGCATTCACCGAAATGCCACGCTCGCCGAACTCTTTGGAGGCGGCGCGCGTGTAGTGCTCCACCGGCGCCTTGCTCCCGGGATACACCGCGTAGAACGGCGTGTACGCCGCCAGCAGCGAACTCACGATGGTGACGATGCTGCCGCGCTCCTCCAGCACACGGCCGGCCTGCTGGAGGAAGAAGAACGCCGCTTTCGCGTTCGCGTCGAAACTCTTGTCGTAATCCGCCTCGGTGACGTCGGCGATCGGTTTCTTGATGACGACCCCGGCGGTGTTGATGGCGACGTGGACCTTGCCGAACTTCGCCTTCGCCTGGTCGAACAGACTGGCGTTGTTGGCCACCACAGCCAGGTTGCCCTGGAAGGTGATGACATCGGCGCCCTTTTCGCGCAGTTCGCCTGCGGTCTTCTCGGTCTCGGCCTTGGAACCGTCGCTGTTGTAGTGGAGCGCGAACCCCTTGGCGCCCGCATCGGCGAACTGGTGGGCGATCAGCGCGCCCAGGTTCTTGCCGCCGCCGGCGATGACGACGGCCTTGCCGTCGAGGGTGGGTGCTGCCATGAAATGACCTCCTTGATGTGGACAGAAAATTCGGCGCGCCGCATGCGCGCCATGAGCAAATCTATGGACCGGTCCGCCGGGCCGCCTTCAAAATCCTCACGGACTGTCGAAATCCCGCGTTTTGTTGCCATCCGCCATGGACATTCATTCAGCGTCCGGACTTTTCCGGCATGACGCCGCAAGCCCCGCCTCCGGGCGGTTGATCGTCAGGCGCCAGCGAGTCGCCTCCGACGATCTGTCCGCGCAACTGGTCACCGAGGACGTGAGCGCGCCGACGGACTGGAGCTTCGTCGAGGATGCGCACACGCTCGTCGTGCACCTGGCCGGCCGGCTGAGCAGCATGGAATCCGTGTTTTCTGCCGGGCCGTCGACCGACCTGCTGCCCCAGGTCGGCGACATCTGGACCATCCCCGCCGGCTGCCGGTACGCCGCGAAGGCGCAGGGCGCCACCGTACGCTTTGCCGAGTTCCGCGTGCCCGCCGAACTGCTCGGAGGCAGCGGCATGGCGGCCCGCGTCGGCCACCGCGACGCCTTCCTGCACCACGCCAGTGCGCGCGTCCTGCAACTCGCGCAGCGCGACGACGACCTGGGCCGGATGGCGCTGCAGTCGCTGCTGGCAGCGATCCGCCTGCACATTGCAGACGCCTACCTGCGATCACGTACGGACGTGGCGCCCGGTCGGCGCGCGAGCCGTGCGCGTCGCTTCTCGGACCGGCAGCGCCAGCGCCTGGTGCAATACATCGCGGAGTCGATGCACGAGGCCATCCGCGTGGAGGCGCTCGCTCAGGTGGCCGGCGTGTCGGTGGCGCACCTGATCGACGGGTTCAAGGCCAGCTTTGGCACGACGCCCTGGCAGTACGTGCTGCGCACGCGCGTCGCAGAGGCCCGGCGACTGCTCGAAGCCACCGACCTGAGCATCACCGCGATCGCCGTGGCGGTGGGCTTTTCGAGTCCGAGCCACTTCGCCTCGGCCTTCGGGCGCCACGTGGGCGCCAGCCCGGGCGCCTACCGGCGCGAACGGCGCGGCGCCTGAGCGGCGCACGGCTCCAGGGCCGAGCGCACGCCGACCGGAAGGGGATGGCCGACCCGCGTCACCAGAACTGCCACCAGCGCCGGCGCGGCTTCGGCTCGGCAAAGCGCAGCGGCGCCCCATACTCGCTGATGATGCCGGCGCGATGGCGCAGCTCATCTTCGAGCGCCTGGGCCTCACGGTCCAGGTAGCCGCTGCCGCGCAGTGCCGCGCGGCGATGGCGCTGGATCGCCACCGCCAGTTCGGCGTCGGACATGTCGGCCGGGTCGATGGGATCTGGACTGCGACGGTTCACGGGGCCGATTCTCGCGGCAGCCGGCGCGCGCCGCCAAGCCCGGGCGGCACCGTCGCTCACCTCGGCCGGATCAGCGGCTGCGGCCGCGCACGAACTCGACAAAGCGCGCCAGCGCGGGCGCGACGTCGCCGGCCGGCCAGACCAGGCTGGTCTCGCACGCCGGGAACTGGATGCCTGCCGGCCCCCGTCGCCGGCCCATGCCGGCCGTGCCCGCCACGAAGTCTGCGGCCGGCCGGTACACCACCCCGGCGCGGCGGAAGCTCGTCACGCTCTCCGGCACCCAGGCCATGCCCAGGCCGCCCCACACGAGGTTGACGATGGTCTGCATCTGGATCGCCTCCTGCGCGACCTGCGGCGCCCGGCCATGCCGCTGGTACAAGCCGAATACGGCGTCGTGCAGCGAGGGCAGGATGCGGCGCGGAAACATCACCAGCGGCTGCTCCAGTAGTTGGGCAAGCTCAGGCGCACGCGCTCGGGCCAATGGGTGCTGCGTCGGCATGGCGAGGACCAGCGGCTCGACGCCCACCGCCAGGCTCGCGAGCGACGCGGGCGCCTGGCCGGGCGAATGCAGCATCAGGCCGGCGTCGATCTCGCCGCGCGCGAAGGCCTCGAGCTGCACGTCGCCGGTGGCCTCGACCAGTTCCAGCGCCACGCCGGGGCTCTGCGCGTGGAACTCGCGCACCCAGGTCGGCAGGCGCTCGAAGCCCACCGTCGACACGAAGGCCAGGCGCACACGCCCCACCTCGCCGGCGGCAGCGGCCTGGGCACGTGCAGGCAGCGCCTGGGCGCGCGCCAGCAACTCGCGCACCTCGGGCAGCAGCGCCTCGCCGGCGGGCGTCAGTGCGACGCGGCGCCGGGTGCGGTCGAACAGGCGCACGCCCAACGTGCGCTCCATCTGCGCGATCGCCTGGGTCACGGGTGGCTGGGTCATGTGCAGGCGCTGGGCGGCACGGCCGAAATGCAGTTCCTCGGCCACGGCGACGAACTGGCGCCAGGCGCGCAGCTCGATGGCGGGCGATGCGGTGGCAGGCGCAGGCGTGGCGGCGGGCGGGTGCAGACTCATTCCTGCAGCATATCAATCACGCATGAAAATAGGATTGGAACCAATCAATGCCCCGGCGGACAATCGGCGTTCCCCACGAATGCCGCCCCGCGCGGGCCAGAGAGACATCCACATGGACACCAAGACGATCCAGATCAACCGCCGCAGCGCGAACATCACCGAAGGCAAGGCGCGCGCATCGAACCGCTCGATGTACTACGCCATGGGCTACCAGGAAGGCGACTTCAAGAAGCCGATGGTCGGCGTGGCCAACGGCCACAGCACCATCACGCCCTGCAACTCGGGCCTGCAGAAGCTGGCCGATGCGGCCATCGCGGGCATCGAGGAATCGGGCGGCAACGCCCAGGTGTTCGGCACGCCCACCATCTCGGACGGCATGGCCATGGGCACCGAGGGCATGAAGTACTCGCTGGTCAGCCGCGAGGTCATCTCCGATTGCATCGAAACCTGCGTCGGCGGCCAGTGGATGGACGGCGTGGTCGTCGTCGGCGGCTGCGACAAGAACATGCCCGGCGGCATGATGGGCATGCTGCGCGCCAACGTGCCGGCCATCTACGTCTACGGCGGCACCATCCTGCCGGGCAAGTGGCGCGGCCAGGACCTGAACATCGTCAGCGTGTTCGAGGCCGTGGGCCAGAACGCGGCCGGCAAGCTCTCCGACGAGGACCTGAAGGAGATCGAGCAGAACGCCATCCCCGGCACCGGCTCCTGCGGCGGCATGTACACGGCCAACACCATGTCCTCGGCCTTCGAGGCGCTGGGCATGAGCCTGCCTTACTCGTCCACCATGGCCAACCCGCACGACGAGAAGCAGAACTCGGCCAAGGAGTCGGCCAAGGTGCTGATCGAGGCGATCAAGAAGGACCTCAAGCCACGCGACATCGTGACCAAGGAAGCGATCGAGAACGCGGTGGCGGTGATCATGGCCACGGGCGGTTCGACCAACGCGGTGCTGCACTTCATGGCGATCGCGCACGCGGCCGAGGTCGAATGGACCATCGACGACTTCGAGCGCATGCGCAAGAAGATCCCCGTGATCTGCGACCTCAAGCCCAGCGGCAAGTACCTCGCGGTGGACCTGCACCAGGCCGGCGGCATCCCGCAGGTCATGAAGGTGCTGCTCGACGCCGGCCTGCTGCACGGCGACTGCATGACCATCACCGGCAAGACCATCGCCGAAACGCTGGCCGACGTGCCGCCGCTGCGCGCCGACCAGGACGTGATCCGCCCCATCGACAAGCCCATGTACGCCGAGGGCCACCTCGCGATCCTCAAGGGCAACCTCTCGCCCGAGGGCGCGGTGGCCAAGATCACGGGCCTGAAGAACCCAGTCATCACCGGCCCGGCGCGCGTGTTCGACGACGAGCAGTCGGCCCTGCAGGCCATCCTCGACGGCAAGATCGTGGCCGGCGACGTGATGGTGCTGCGCTACCTGGGCCCCAAGGGCGGCCCGGGCATGCCGGAGATGCTGGCGCCCACGGGCGCGCTGATCGGCGCCGGCCTGGGCGAATCGGTGGGCCTCATCACCGACGGCCGCTTCTCGGGCGGCACCTGGGGCATGGTGGTCGGGCACGTGGCGCCCGAAGCCTACGCAGGCGGGCTGATCGCTTTCGTCAAGGAAGGCGACTCGATCACCATCGACGCCCACCAGCTCAAGCTGGAGCTGAACGTGCCCGAGGCCGAGATCGCCGAGCGCAAGAAGGGCTGGAAGGCGCCGGCTCCGCGCTACACGCGCGGCGTGCTGGCCAAGTTCGCCTTCAATGCCTCGAGCGCGAGCTCGGGCGCGGTGCTCGACAACTTCGAAGCCTGATCGGCCCGCAGCGCCCGTCCCGCCTGCGCAAGCAGCTATCGTTTCGATAGCAAGCCGCGCAGGCTTTTTCTTTTCAGCGCCGCTTGCTGCGGTTGGAGCGGCTGGTGAGCATGCCCAGCTGGCTGCGCTGGCGGTCGATGCGCTCCTGCTTGCGCCGCTCCTCGCGCTCCATGGCCTTGCGCTTGGTGTAGCCGGACGCGTCGGCCCAGGCCCACCAGGCCATCGCCAAGCCGAAGGGGATCAGGACGATCCACCAGCTGAGCGTTGCGACGAAGCCGACCTCGAAATACTTGAGGAGGACGCCCAGGACGCCCAGCATCAGAAACCACATGGAAAGACCCCTTCGGACGTCGAGCTCTTGGCAGGGGAAACGGGCCGCCCGGGTGCACGCCGCTTCCTACAATCGCGTTGAAACGAATGTAACGCAGCCCACGCACCGCCCCACCATGAGTTTGTCCACGAACCGCCCCCTGCCCGCTCTTGCGCTCCTGCTGTCGCTGGCAGGCGTCGCCACGCCGGCCGCCGCTGACCTGGCGCTGGCCACCTCGAAGAACTGCATGAGCTGCCACGCGGTCGACCGCAAGGTGCTGGGGCCGGCCTTCAAGGACATCGCAGCCAAATACAAGGACAACAAGGGCGCCACCGACCTGCTGGCGACCAAGATCATCAAGGGCGGCGCCGGCGTGTGGGGCCCGGTGCCCATGCCGGCCAACACGCAGGTCAGCGAGGCCGACGCGAAGAAGCTGGCCGCCTGGGTGCTGTCGACCAAGTAGGTCGCCGGCGCACCCCGCGCCTCACAACGGGGTGGTCAGGACCGGACGGTCGAGCGGGTCGACCGGATTGAGGGGATCGCGCGGCCGGTCGGTCACGCGCCGGTCCAGCCGGTCCTCGAGCTGGCCGATGTGGGCAGCCAGCGTGTTGTCGGCCTGCTCGGCGCGCGCACGCAGCGTGTTTTCCAGTTGCTCGATGCGGGCCAGCAGCGCCGCGTGGCGGTCGCCGTTGCGCGCCATGTGGTTGTTTTCCTGTGCCTCGAGGAAGTTGCGCAACTCTGTGAAGCGCGAGGCCTCGGCCTTGTCGGCCAGCTCGCGCTGGGCCTGCAGTTCCTTGGTATGGCGGCGCGCGTCGACCAGCACGGTGCTCTGCATGTAGAGCACATACACCAGAAAGAAAAGGCCGAGCAGAACGGTCAGCCCCAGCATGATCAGGCCCAGCGGCGCCGTGACCTGCATGAAGCCCAGCGACATGACGGTGGGGGTGGCGATCGTGCCCCAGTTGAGCGCGGCGAGCGCGGCGATCACCAGCACGATGAAAAACAGGATGCCCGTACGAACGCCCATGGCGGCCTCTCCTTTTTGGAATCTGGAAAAGGCTGGGTTGTAACGCACAACGGCCCGCGGCCGTGTAGTCCACGGGCGCGGGCCGCGGGCTCTGGCCGATGGGTCAGTTGGTCTGGGCCAGCTGCTCCAGGATCGCTGGATTTTCCAGCGTCGACGTGTCCTGCGTGATCGCCTCTCCCTTCGCGATGGAGCGCAGCAGCCGCCGCATGATCTTGCCGCTGCGCGTCTTGGGCAGGTTGTCGCCGAAGCGGATGTCCTTGGGCTTGGCGATGGGGCCGATCTCCTTGGCGACCCAGTTGCGCAGTTCGTTGGCAATGGCCTTGGCTTCCTCGCCGGTGGGACGCGAGCGCTTGAGCACGACGAAGGCGCATACCGCCTCGCCGGTCACGTCGTCGGGCCGGCCGACCACCGCCGCTTCGGCCACCAGGTCGGTCTTGGCGACCAGCGCCGACTCGATCTCCATCGTGCCCAGCCGGTGGCCCGAGACGTTGAGCACGTCGTCGATGCGCCCGGTGATGCGGAAGTAGCCGCGGTCGGCACTGCGCACCGCGCCGTCGCCGGCCAGGTAGATGGTGCCGCCCATCTCCTCGGGAAAGTAGCTCTTCTTGAAGCGTTCGGGGTCGTTCCAGATGGTCCGGATCATCGAGGGCCAGGGCCGCTTGATGACCAGCATGCCGCCCGAACCGTTGGGGATGTCCTTGCCCGTCTCGTCGACGATGGCGGCCATGATCCCGGGCAGCGGCAGCGTGCACGAGCCCGGCACCAGCGGCGTGGCGCCCGGCAGTGGCGTGATGACGTGGCCGCCGGTCTCGGTCTGCCAGAAGGTGTCGACGATCGGGCACTTCTCGTGCCCCACGTTCCGGTGGTACCACATCCAGGCTTCGGGGTTGATGGGTTCGCCCACCGAGCCGAGGATGCGCAGGCTGTCGAGGTTCCAGTTCTTCGGATGCACCTTCTCGTCGGAATCGGCGGCCTTGATGAGCGAACGGATCGCCGTGGGCGCCGTGTAGAAGATCGAGACCTTGTGCTTCTCGATCATCTGCCAGAAGCGGCCCGCGTGCGGGAAGGTGGGGATGCCCTCGAACACCACCTGCGTGGCGCCCGCGGCCAGCGGCCCGTAGGCGACGTAGGTGTGGCCGGTGATCCAGCCGATGTCGGCAGTGCACCAGAAGACGTCCTCAGGGCGGATGTCGAAGGTCCACTCCATCGTCATCTTGGCCCACAGCAGGTAGCCGCCGGTGGCGTGCTGCACGCCCTTGGGCTTGCCGGTGGAGCCGGAGGTGTAGAGGATGAACAGCGGGTGCTCGGCGCCTACCGGCACGGGCGCGCATTCGCTGCTCTGGCCCTGCAGTGCTTCGGTGAAGGTCTTGTCGCGGCCTTCGACCTTGTTCCAGGCCGAGGGCGTGCGCTCGTACACCAGCACGGTCTTCAACGTGTCGCAACCGCCCAGCGCGATGGCGTCGTCGACGATGGCCTTGAGCGGCAGCTCCTTGCCGCCGCGCAGCTGGAAGTTGGCGGTGATGACGGCCTTGGCACCGGCATCGATGATGCGTTCCTGCAGCGCCTTGGCCGAGAAGCCGCCGAACACCACGCTGTGCGTGGCGCCGATGCGCGCGCAGGCCTGCATCGCGACCACGCCCTCGATGGTCATGGGCATGTAGACGATGACGCGGTCGCCCTTGGCGATGCCCTGCGCCTTGAGCGCGTTGGCGAACTGGCTCACGCGCGCGAGCAGTTCCTTGTACGTGACCTTCGTGACCGTGCCGTCGTCGGCCTCGAAGACGATCGCGGTCTTGTTCTCGACCGGGGTGCCGATGTGGCGGTCCAGGCAGTTGGCGCTGGCGTTGAGCTCGCCGTCGTCGAACCAGGTGTAGAACGGCGCCTTCGATTCGTCGAGCGTGCGGGTGAAGGGCTTCGTCCACTGCAGGTGGGTGCGGGCCTGCTTCGCCCAGAAGCCTTCGAAATCGGCCTCGGCCTCCTTGCACAGCGCCTCGTAGGCGGGCATGCCGGCGATGCGGGCGCCCTGCTTCGCGCGCCCATCGGGTTCGAACACGCGGTTCTCGATCAGGACGGATTCGATGGTGGACGTGCTGCTGCTCACGCGTTGTCTCCTGAAGCTGTTTGTTGCGGCCGTAATGTCACGGCGGTGTCTTACGGTGCACTGACGCTGCGCGACGGGAATGCCCATGGTAGCCCGCCCGCCTCCTAGAATCCTGCCTCGCTTCTTGCCGCCCCGAACCGGGGCACCCCTCCGATGTCCGACCGCGACCCTGCCGAATTCCGCCCCTCCTCCGCCATGCGGCCGCTGCCGAAGCTGATCTTCGCCAGCCGCTGGCTGCAGCTGCCGCTCTACCTGGGCCTGATCGTCGCGCAGGCCGTGTACGTGGTGCACTTCCTGGTCGAGCTCACGCACCTGGTCGAAGCCGCCTTCGGCAGCCAGACCGCGCTGCAGGCCCTGGTCACCAGCATCGGCTACAAGACCGACGCGCCGCCCACCTCGCTCAACGAGACGGTGATCATGCTGGTGGTGCTGGCCCTGATCGATGTGGTCATGATCTCCAACCTGCTGATCATGGTCATCGTCGGCGGCTACGAGACCTTCGTCAGCCGCATGGACCTGGACGGCCACCGCGACCAGCCCGAGTGGCTGAGCCACGTGAACGCCTCGGTGCTGAAGGTCAAGCTGGGGCTGTCGATCATCGGCATCAGCTCGATCCACCTGCTCAAGACCTTCATCAACGCCGACAACTACACGGACAAGGTGCTGATCGCGCAGACCGTGATCCACATCGCCTTCCTGCTGTCGGCCATGGCCATCGCCTACACCGACAAGCTGATGTCGGCATCGGCCAACCATGGCCACTGATCCCGCCGAATCCCGCAGCGGTGACACGGCGTCTTTCATGAGCAAAATCGGCCCGCAGCGTCCGGTGGGCGAGGGTCGGCAGCTCACTTTTCGATAGCAGATTCGACCCGGCGCTCAGGCGCCGCAGACGCCGGCGGCCAGCGGCCCCAGGCCGGATCGCCGGCAAAGCGCTCGACCAGGAAATCGAGCAGCGCGCGCAGCGCCGGCAGCATGTGGCGGCGCGAGGCGTACACGGCGTGCACGCCGGCGAGCTGTGGCGTCCAGCCCTCGAGCACAGGCAGCAGCTCGCCCGCCGCCAGCGCCGGGGCGGCCAACACCACCGGCAGCATCGCGATGCCCGCACCGGCACGCGCGGCGGCGAGCAGCGTCATCGCGTCGTTGGCCGAGAGGTTGCCGCCGACGGCCACCGCCTCGGGCGCGCCGTCCGGCCCGTGGAAGCGCCAGACGCTCTTGCCGAAGTACGAATGCGTGAGGCAGTTGACCTTGGCCAACTCGGCCGGATGGCGCGGCGCACCCTGCGCTGTCAGCCAGGCCGGCGACGCGCACACGACCGAATGGCAGTCGCACAGCCGCCGCGCGATCAGGTTCGGGTCGAGCTCCACGGCGATGCGGATCGCCAGGTCGATGCGCTCCTCGACCAGGTTGACGGTGCGGTCGGCCATCATCAGATCGACCGACACGCCGGGATGCCGCGCCACGAAGGCGGCGACTGCAGGCGCAAGCTGGGTCTGGCCCAGCGAGTGGCTGGCGGTGAGGCGGATCTGGCCCGACAGCGCCGCATCCGGTGCGGCAACGGCCGCGCGCATGCCGTCGGCCAGCTCGACCATCTGTCGGCAGGCGGGCAGCAGCGCCTCCCCGGCCGCCGTCAATGTGAGACGCCGCGTGCTGCGGTGCAGGAGCCGGGCGCCGGCCCAGCCTTCGAGCTCGGCCACGCAACGCGTGACCACGGGGCGCGACAGGTCCAGCGCTGCCGCGGCCGCGCTGAGGCTACCGCCCTCCACCACGGCCAGGAAGACCTGCATGGCCTTCAGGCGATCCACGAACAGCCTCGCTTCGAAGTCATCTGCACGATTTTGGCAACAAAGCTGGCCTAGCTTTGCGGTTTATCCGTTCGAATCAAGAAATTACGATCGCGCCATCCTGTTAGATGACTGAAAAGGAACATCCATGAGTCAGATTGCCATCATCGGCGCCACCGGCCGCGCCGGCAGCCAGTTGCTCGAAGAGGCGCTGCGCCGCGGGCACCGGGTCACCGCCATCGCCCGCCACGCCAGCGCCAAGCTTGCCGGCCGCCCCGGCGTGAGGGCCGTGGACCTCGACGTGCTCGACGGCGAGGCGCTCACCGCCGCGCTCGAAGGCCACGACGCCGTGTTCAGCGCCGCCCATTTCGCCACCGTGCCGCCGGCCGCCGTCATCGGGCCCGTCAAGGCCGCGGGCGTACCGCGCCTGCTGGTCGTCGGCGGCGCAGGCAGCCTAATGGCCGCGCCCGGCCTGAAGGTGATCGACACCCCGGGCTTTCCCGACGCCTATCGCCAGGAGGCCGCTGCGGGCGGCGTGTTCCTCGACGCCCTGCGCGCCGAGCCCACGCTGGACTGGACCTTCCTCTCGCCTTCGGCCGAGTTCGTGGAAGGCGAGCGCACCGGAAAATTCCGCCTGGGCGACGACGACCTGCTGGCGAGCGCCGAGGGCCGCAGCTGGATCACCTTCGCCGACTTCGCGATCGCACTGCTGGATGAGTTCGAGCAGCCCAAGCACTCGCGCCGGCGCTTCACGGTCGGGTACTGACCGCCCCTTGCTTTCTGAACGAAAAGTGGCTGTAGCGCCCGACTGGCGGGCGCTAACAGCTATCAATTCGGTAGCAAATTGACAGTTTGGCGCTGCCGGCCGAATCCCGGCATCTGCGCTGCGCAGAGGATTGGGACAGCCGAACGCAGAGGGCACGAAGGTTTCGCAAGGGGCGCGGAAGGGACTGCCAAGGGGCTGCCTACAATCCCGCCCTTTTTCGCCCCGCCCTGCCCGCCCCCATGGACATCGTCGTCGACCCCGACCTGCAAGCCTACATCGACCCCCTCACGCCCGACGAGTACGAGGCCCTGGAACGCAGCCTGCTGACCGAGGGCTGCCGCGACGCCCTGGTGCTGTGGGGCAACGTGCTGGTGGACGGCCACAACCGCTACGGCATCTGCCGCAAGCACGAACTGCCCTTCCAGACGGTGCAGAACACGCGCTTTCGCTCGATGGAGGACGTGCACCTGTGGATGATCGACCAGCACCTGGGCCGGCGCAGCCTGTCGGACTTCCAGCGCGGCGTGCTGGCACTGCGCAAGCGCGAGATCGTGGCCGAGCGGCGGCGCCAGCCTGCGCCCGAGGCAGCATCCACCAGCGCCGCGGCCGATGCCGCCGCCGAGCCCGCAACGGCCGTGCCCCAGCCGCCGCCCGACCCCATCGACACCCGCGAAGCCCTGGCGCGCGCGGCCAAGCTGTCGAGCAGCCAGGTGGGCATGATCGAACGCATCCAGAAGCAGGCAACACCGGAGCTGGTGGCGGCCGTGAAGTCCGGCGCCGTCTCGCTCAGCGCCGCAGCGGCCGTTGCCAGCCTGCCGGCCGAGGAGCAGATCGCGGCCGCCAGCGGCGGAGCCGACGAACTCAAGCAGGCAGCGAAGCGCGTGCGCGAAGCCAAGCGCAAGCCGCGGGAGGAGGCGTCGGCGCCCGAAGCCGCGCCGTCCGTGGCCACCGACGCGGGCGAGCCGACGGACCCCGCGGCGCTGATCGTCTCGCTGCGCCAGCGCATCGCCGAACTCACGGCGGAGAACGCGTCGCTGCGCGAGCAGCTCGCCGCCCAGCAGGCGGGCGGGCCGCCCTTCTAGGGCAGGTCCAACCCCATCCGTTCAGGCTGAGCCTGTCGAAGCCCGGAGCGGCACTTCGACAGGCTCAGTGCGAACGGCCAAGGTGGCGCTCAGCGCCCGGTCATGTTTTCGGGCACCACCCACGCATCGAACTGCTCCCCCGTGAGGTGCCCCGACGCCACGGCCGCCTCGCGCAGGCTGGTGCCTTCCTTGTGCGCCTTCTTGGCGATGTAGGCGGCCTTGTCGTAGCCGATGTGGGTGTTGAGCGCCGTCACCAGCATCAGCGATCGGCTCACCAGCTCGCCAATGCGCTCGCGGTTGGGCTCGATGCCCACGGCGCAGTGGTCGTTGAAGCTCACCATGCCGTCGGCCAGCAGGCGCACGCTCTGCAGGAAGTTGTGGGCCACCATCGGCCGGAACACGTTGAGCTCGAAGTTGCCGCTCATGCCACCGATGTTGATGGCGACGTCGTTGCCCATCACTTGCGCGGCCAGCATGGTCACGGCCTCGCTCTGCGTCGGGTTGACCTTGCCGGGCATGATCGACGAGCCCGGCTCGTTCTCGGGAATCGACAGCTCGCCGATGCCGCTGCGCGGGCCGCTGGCCAGCCAGCGCACGTCGTTGGCGATCTTGTTCATGCTCGCGGCCAGCGTCTTGAGCGCGCCGTGGGCGTGCACGAAGGCGTCGGTGGCGGCCATCACTTCGAACTTGCTCGGCGCAGTGACAAAGGGCAGCCCGGTCAGGCGCGCCAGCTCGGCCGCCACGGCTTCGGCATAGCCCTTGGGGGCGTTCAGGCCCGTGCCCACGGCCGTGCCGCCGAGCGCCAGTTCGCACAGGTGCGGCAACGCGGCGCGCACGTGCTTCTCATTCTGGTCGAGCTGCGCGACCCAGCCCGAGATCTCCTGGCCCAGCGTGAGGGGGGTGGCGTCCTGCAGGTGGGTGCGGCCGATCTTCACGATGTCCATGAAGTCCTCGGACTTCTTGGCCAGCGTGGCGCGCAGCTTCGCGATGGCGGGCAGCACCTTGTGCGTGAGGCCCTGCACGGCGGCCACGTGCATCGCTGTGGGAAACACGTCGTTGCTCGACTGGCTGCGGTTCACGTCGTCGTTGGGGTGTACCAGGCGCCCTTCGCCGCGCGGGCCGCCGAGCAGCTCGCTGGCGCGGTTGGCCAGCACCTCGTTGACGTTCATGTTCGACTGCGTGCCCGAGCCGGTCTGCCAGACGACGAGCGGGAACTCGCCCTCGTGCTTGCCAGCCAGCACCTCGTCGGCCGCGGCGACGATGGCGTCGGTTTTCTTCGTGTCCTGCAGGCCCAGTTGCTGGTTGACCACCGCCGAGGCGCGCTTGACCAGCGCCAGCGCATGGATCACCTCGCGCGACTGGCGCTCGCCGGAGATGTCGAAGTTCTGCAGCGAGCGCTGCGTCTGAGCGCCCCACAGCTTGTCGGCGGGGACCTCGATGGGGCCGAAGGTGTCCTTCTCGGTGCGGGTGGCGGTCGTCATGGCGTTCGTTGCTCGGTGGTCGAAAGCGCCAGTATCGGCCGAACGAGAGCAGTTCTCATCTGCATGGTCTTCCGAGCGGCGCCGTGGGGCATCGGCGCCGCCGATAATCGCGGGCTGCCCGCCACGACGGGCGCGCGTTCCCCACTCTCCCACGACACCCACCATGACGACGATCCAGCAGGCGGACCTCATCGAATCGATCGCGGCCGCGCTCCAGTACATCAGCTACTACCACCCCACCGACTACATCGCCCACCTGGCCAAGGCCTACGAGCGCGAGCAGAGCCCGGCGGCCAAGGACGCGATGGCGCAGATCCTCACCAACAGCAAGATGAGCGCGACCGGCCAGCGCCCGATCTGCCAGGACACCGGCATCGTCAACGTGTTCCTCAAGGTGGGCATGGACGTGCGCTGGGGCGGCTTCACCGGCAGCCTGGACGACGCGATCAACGAAGGCGTGCGCCGCGGCTACAACCATCCCGACAACACGCTGCGCGCCTCGGTCGTGGCCGACCCGCAGTTCGAGCGCAAGAACACCAAGGACAACACGCCCGCGGTGATCTTCACGGAGATCGTGCCGGGCGACAAGCTCGAAGTGACCGTCGCCGCCAAGGGGGGCGGCAGCGAGAACAAGAGCAAGATGGTCATGCTCAACCCAGGCGACAGCGTGGTCGACTGGGTGCTCAAGACCGTGCCCACGATGGGCGCCGGCTGGTGCCCGCCCGGCATGCTGGGCATCGGCATCGGAGGCACGGCCGAGAAGGCCGCGCTGATGGCCAAGGAGAGCCTGATGGACGACCTCGACATGCACGAGCTGCAGGCCAAGAAGGCCTCGGGTGCGGAGCTCACCAAGGTCGAAGCCCTGCGCATCGAGCTCTATGAAAAGGTCAACGCGCTGGGCATCGGCGCGCAGGGCCTGGGCGGCCTGGCCACCGTGCTCGACATCAAGATCAAGATGTACCCCACGCACGCGGCGAGCAAGCCGGTGGCGATGATCCCGAACTGCGCGGCCACGCGCCACGCGCACTTCGTGATGGACGGTTCGGGCCCCGTGTACCTCGAGGCGCCCTCGCTCGACCTGTGGCCCAAGATCGACTGGGCGCCCGACTACAACAAGAGCAAGCGCGTCGACCTGAACACGCTCACGGCCGCTGAAGTGGCGAGCTGGAAGCCGGGCGACACGCTGCTGCTCAACGGCAAGATGCTCACCGGCCGCGACGCCGCACACAAGCGCATCCAGGGCATGCTGGCCAAGGGCGAGAAGCTGCCTGTGGACTTCACCAACCGCGTCATCTACTACGTCGGCCCGGTCGACCCGGTCAAGGACGAGGCCGTCGGCCCCGCCGGCCCGACCACGGCCACCCGCATGGACGGCTTCACCGAGATGATGCTGGCGCAGACCGGCCTCATCGCGATGATCGGCAAGGCCGAGCGCGGCCCGGTCGCCATCGAGGCGATCAAGAAGCACAAGTCGGCCTACCTCATGGCCGTGGGTGGCGCCGCCTACCTCGTCAGCAAGGCCATCAAGACCGCCAAGGTGGTCGGCTTCGAGGATCTGGGCATGGAAGCGATCTACGAGTTCGACGTGGTCGACATGCCCGTGACCGTGGCCGTGGACGCCGGCGGCACCAGCGCGCACATCACCGGCCCTGCCGAGTGGAGCAAGCGCATCGCCAGCGGCGAATTCAAGGGCATCGCGCTGGAAGCGGCTTGAACCTGCGGGACGTGTCCGCTGCACCTGCCGACGGCGCGGTCGGCAGCACGTCGAGCGCCGCCCGACCGATCGACAGTGCATCGAACGCCGCCCGGCCGATCGGCGTGTTCGACAGCGGCGTCGGCGGCCTGAGCGTGCTGCGGGCGCTGCAGTCCGAACTGCCGCACGAGCATTTCGTCTACTTCGCCGACACGGCCCATGCGCCCTACGGGGAGCGTGGCGACGCGTACGTGATCGACCGCTCGTTCGCCGTGGCCCATGGGTTGATCGACACGCACCGCATCAAAGCGCTGGTGGTGGCGTGCAACACCGCGACGGCCGCCGCGGTGCACCTGCTGCGCGCGCAGTGGCCGGCGCTCCCGGTGATCGGGCTCGAGCCTGCGCTCAAGCCCGCGGTGGCGGCCAGCCGCACGGGCCACATCGCCGTGCTGGCCACGCAGGGCACGCTGGCCAGCGACAAGTTCCGGCGCCTGCACGACACGCTGGCCGGCCAGGCCCGGTTCCGGCTCGTACCCTGCCACGGCCTGGCCGATGCCATCGAGCACGGAGACGCTATCAAAACAGGAGCGCTCTGCGCAAGCTACATGGGCGCTGCAGGCCCATTTGGCTTGCAAACCGGCGAGGTGGACACGGTGGTGCTGGGCTGCACGCACTACCCCTTCGCCGAGACACTGCTCCACGCGCAGGCGCCTGCGGGCGTGCGCTTCATCGACACCGGCGTGCCGGTCGCGCTGCACACGCGCCGGGTGCTGGCCACGCACGGCCTGCTGGCCGACGCGCCCGCGTCCGCGCCGGGCCTGACCCTGCGCAGCAGCGCCGATCTGGCGCACCTGAGAGCAGCGGCGGCGCGCTGGCTCGCGCCCTCACCGGCATCTTTGCCGAAAGTTTCCGCTTCGGCGCCACTGCCTGCAGGCGCCGCCGTCGCCGGCCCCTGAACGCGCGCCGACAATCGCCGGATGCGCATCCGGCGTCTTCCCTGCCTTCTCGTCTTCGCCTTGGCGGCCCTGGCCGGCGCCGGTGCGCATGCGGCCTGCGAAAGCGGCCTGGCCGAACGCATGCACGCCAAGCTGCATCCCAAGCGCAAGCTCGACGAATCGCTCGCGGCCTGCAAGCCATGGCCGGCCTACCCCGGACGCAGCATCGTCGTGCTGCCGCTCGTCAACGGCGCGGGCTCGGCGCATGGCAAGGTCCTCGATCTCGAAGTGCTGGTGATCCAGCGGCCCGACAACGGCAACACCGAGCGCGACACCGTGCTCGCCCGGCTCTTCCAGCCCGAGGCACTGGAGGAGGACGTGATCCGCATCCAGGACATCCGCATCGACACCGGGCGCTACGTGCTTTCGCCCGATGCGCGTGCTTTCGGCCTGCGCGTGCGGTACAGCAGCAGCTCGCGCACCCACCCGCTGTCGAGCGAGACGCTGCGCCTGTACGTGCCCCAGGGCAGCCGGCTGCGCGAGGTGCTGGGCGAAGTGGAGGTCGAGCGCGAAGGCGGCGAGTGGGACTTGCGCTGCAACGGCCGTTTCGAACAGCTCAGGACCATGCTGTCGGTGGGCAAGGCGCGCAGCGACGGCTATGCCGACCTGTCGCTCGCGCGCAGCCTCACGCAGAGCCGCGCGCAGCTGCAGGACGACGGCGAGTGCCACGAACGCGCCCTGACACCGCACTACAGCACCGAGGTGCTGCACTACGACGGCGAGCGCTACCGCGTGCCGAAGTCGCTGCGCACGCCCTGAATCACCGGTCGGCGCCCTGCAGCGCCGCCGCTCGGCCGCGCCGCATGTCGATCGGCGCCAGCAACGCCAGGCCGGCCACGAACAAGCCCGCCGTCGCCACGATGGCCACGCGCTGGTTGCCCCCGCTGGCCCAGGTGATCGCGCCATAGGACAGCGGCCCGACGATGCTGGCCAGGCGCGTGGCGAAGGTCCACAGGCCGAAGAATTCGGCCAGTTGCGTCGGTGGCGCGAGCACCCCGGTCATCGCACGGCCGGCGGACTGGCTCGATCCCATCGCCAGACCGGCGATCGCCGCCGCGATCCAGAAGCCGCCCTTGGTCGTGGCGGCCGCCGCCACGACGCACACCACCACCCACGCCACCAGCGTGGCGCCGAGCGACAGGCGGTGGCCGACGCGATCCTGCACGTAGCCGAAGCCGAAGGCGCCCGCGGCCGCCGCGAGGTTGAGCACGAAGATCAGCACCATCGTCTCGTGCGGCACGAAGCCGATCACCTGTTCGGCATAGATCGCCGCCAGCGTGATCGCGACCGCCACGCCGCCCTGGTAGCAGACCGTGCAGGCCAGCAGCCACATGAAGTCGCGGTAGCGCCGCGCCTCGCGCAGGGTGTGCAGCAGTTGCCGCATGGCCCCGCCCGGGCGACCCGCCTGCGGTGCCGAACGCTCGGGCAGCAGCGCGAAGGTCACGCAAGCCGCCAGCCCGTACATGGCCGCCGTGACGAGCATCGTGACCGGCACGAAATGCGAAGCCGGCAGCCCGCGCGCCTGCGCCCACAGCACGTAGGCCAGGCACAGCCCGAGGGTGAGCATGCCGCCCACGTAGCCGAAGGCCCAGCCCCAGCCACTCACCTTGCCCATGCCCTCGGCGGTCGCGATCTCGGGCAGGAAGGCGCCCGTCAGCGATTCACCGTATGAGTAGAAGGTGTTGGACACGATGACCAGTGCCATCGCGATCGCGACGCCCGCGAGCGGCGCACTGCCCGCGGCGAGGCGCGGCGTGAGCGCCAGCGCGGCCGTGGCCAGCACGCAGCCCGCGGTGGCCAGCACCAGCACGCGCTTCTTCGCCGCACGACGGTCGGCCCAGGCGCCGATAGCCGGCATGGTCACCATCACGAGGGCGTAGGAGATGCTCAGGGCGAGCGTCCAGGCGAAGGTGGCCCAGGGCGCGCCCTTGGCGATGCCTCCGACGAAGTACGCAGCGAACACGGCCGTGATGACCACCGTCGTGTAGCCCGAGTTCGCGAAGTCGTACATCGCCCAGCCGAAGACTTCGCGCTTGCGCACGCCGGGCTGCAATACGGAAGAGGGAAAGAGCGCCACGCACAGGCCTTGGAGGTCGGGACGGCGCGAGCATAGCGGAGCCCGTTGCAGCGCCAACAAAGAAAATGCCCGCGAAAGCGGGCATCTCGTCGTCGCGTGCGGGGCAGCAATCAGTGGAGGTGGCGCGGCCGCCGGCCGCCGCCATGTCCACCCGCGCCGGGGCCGCCTGTGCCGCCGCCGCGTGGGCGCTTGCCGATCTCGAGCGAATTCACGAGCGCATCGAAGCGGTCGCTGAACAGCTTGTCGATCTCGGCCACGACGCCGCCGAGTTCGGCGCCGTCGAAGTGGCGTTCCATGAGGTTGACCACGTCCTCGACCAGCAGGTCGCGCTGCACTTGCATGATCGCGGCGGGATTGGGGCCGACGAAGAGCATCACGAAGTCGTCGCGTGATTCCTCTTCGGGGTCGCCGTCTTCCTCTTCGTCGAACTCGGTGTCGTAGAAGGTGACCTCGATGGCCGCGCCCTGCTCTGCCAGTTCGTTGACGCCCATGCACATCTCGTCGAGCGCCTGGCGGAAGTCCTCGTCGCCGGCGACGGTCCAGCAGATCTGCAGCATGCTGTCCTTCTGCTCGTAACGGATGCCCGGCTCCTCTTCGTAGGAACTCGTGGCGCCATCGGCCAGCGATTTGGCGCCGGCGTAGGTCCACAGCGGCTTGAGCGCTTCCTGGATCTGGTCGTAGGTGACGTCCGAGCGCAGCGGCACGTCGCCATGCACATGGATCTCGAATGGAGCGTTGTAGCGAGGCATGAGCAGCTCCCTTGTACTCGTGGATGTGGTGCCCGGAACCGGGGTCGAACCGGTACGCCCCTTCACAGGAAAGCGGCGGATTTTAAGTCCGCTGTGTCTACCAATTTCACCATCCGGGCGCCGGGATTGAACGACGATAACCCAAAACAAAGCGGCCTCTTTTCACGCCGTCATCAACGCCGTTGAACAGAGGCCGCTCCGTGTCGGGTGGAGGCGCGAACCAGAGTCGAACTGGTCTAACCGGATTTGCAATCCGGGGCATAACCGCTTTGCTATCGCGCCGTTCAGGCGGCCGGGGCACACCTGAAAAAAAGGGAAGCAGATGCTTCCCTTTCTTGAAAACTGGAGCGGGAAAACGGTCTCGAACCGTCGACCTCAACCTTGGCAAGGTTGCGCTCTACCAACTGAGCTATTCCCGCACATTTCAGACAGGCAGAAGAAAACTGGAGCGGGAAACGAGTCATGCACTAGAGCGCTAAGTCTCTGTTTCCCAATCACTTTCTCCACTGTGGTGATCAGCGAAGAACTCAATTATAGCCTTGTTTTTCGCCCTCGGCAACAAAGTTCATCCAACCACTTCCACCAGCGTCCAAGGATGATCCATCCACCCGTCGTTACGCCTGATGCGTCCAGCTGCTGAGCGGGTTCGCTATCGAACTCCAACTTGCGACGATCATGACTTGCGCTCGCTCCGCAGGCAGCGCGGGGTGGTGTCGCGTGGACTGCCTGGCACCTGGACGGCTGTAGGACACAACCGCCGGCATCGGAACACCGCAAGTACTCATCTTTACATCGCTGCGGCTAACTTCGCCGGAGCGCAACGCGGCGCCAGTGTAGTGGCAGCCAGCCTCAACGAAGGCGTGCAGCAATCCGGTTCATCTGCTCGATCTCCGCGCGCTGGCCATCGGAAATCGCTTGGCATAGGTTGACGAGTTCCGGATCTGAGAGCTGCGCCTCGCGGCACATGAGGATCGCTCCCGAATGGTGCGGGACCATAGACGCGATGAACTGTCGATCGCCGATTCCGGTTTGAGCACGGGTCGCGGCAAAAGAACCGAGTGTGAGAACGGCAAACAAGCCGTACAGCACGAGATTGAGCCGCCGGTTTGGAAACATGCCGGGCATTGTCGCTAGCATGAAGATGCCCATTGGCGCCCACATAGTGACCGCCATGTAGAGCATGTTGAGATTGTTTCTGAAGTCCCTGGCGCCGTCGATCATGCTGAACATTACGAAGTACATGACGACGAGGCCCAACACCATGTTCACCCAGAACTTGGCGTATGGTCGGCCGTGCTTACCCATCTGACCGGATGTGTGATGTTGATGTTCATGGGAATGTTCAGCCATCTCCGTCTCCTATGTGCTGGGGCAACCTGGCAGGGTCACTGGTACTGCGGCAGATACTTTGTCGATATATCAGCATGTGGAGCGATGCATCACTAACCGCTGATTTCCAGTCACCAACTGGACGTAGGGGCGTCGAACGCTTCAACTCGCTGGTCTTGAACCGTCTGGATATCAGACTATACCAAATCGGTCTTGATGGGCTTTGCGCCACCTATGACGCTGGTACCGTGAGCGCCAATATCGAGCTTGCGTCCTCATCGCTCGATGGGCCGGCAACTGATCGATTCTTGCATATCAAGCAAGACAAGGCCACCTGCGGCGGACGCCAATGGCCTCCTCCGCCTTCGCTTAGGGCATCGCCTCAAGCGTCCGTCGCAGGCCATAACGACACAACAGCCCTTGGGCAAGAAAGGAGCCGGTGATGTAGCGCACCCGAAAGGAGACGAAGACATGCACAAGGACATTTCAACATCAAAGGTGTTCTATCGTCCCATCGAGGCGGCCATCCGATGGGCTGGGTTGCTGCGGTATCTCCCGATGATCCTGGCCACGATCGCGTCACCGCGTGTCCTGCCTCGGTCGCTGAACTGCCCTCGATGGAATGAGTGCCGGCTGCACTCGGAACGTATCTATGACGGCATCCTCAACGGAGAGCTGCCCTACGGCAAGAACGGGATCACGCTCAATGATCCGAAGCTGCTCAATTCTCTGGATCTGACTGTTCGCCATGTCGATCTAAAACGCTGGATGCGCACCCACTATCCCGAGCACCGGCCAGGATTTCTGTTCAGCCGTGGCGAACGCATGGCGCATCCTTTCATCACCATGGAAACAGGACAGGCGATCCTCGTGGAGCGGCTGGCCCTTCAGGCCGCGCTTGAACAAGCCCGACGTGAGATGCGAGAACTGCAGGAGCAGCACGACACGCTACTCAAGCAATCCTCGGTGCTGTTGGCATCCAAGCAATGCGAGATCAGCGAACGGGCGGAAACGACCTATCTCAACATCATTGGAGGGATGTTGACGCTGATGCTGAGCCAGTCGCCTTCAGGCGTGCCCTATTCCAGCTTCAAAACGCAGGAGGCCCTTGTCTCTGCATTGGTCGCCCACTACGGCGGCACCATGGGCATCACTGAGCGCACCTTAAACGGAAAGTTCGCCAACGCTAAGAGGTACGTTCGTAGCGCAAGCGCATGAGGTTATCCAGCTTGTATGTGCAATCGCGGAGATTGCATTTGCAATGTCTTTCCGCAGCCAGGTCTATTGAATAGAGGTCACGCCAACAAACGCCACCGAGCGTTCAGGAGTGACCGCCATGTCGCAGACCCCTGTACTCCCGCCGAACGAGCGCCGCATCCTGCGGCTCGATGAAGTCGAAGCGAAGTCCGGCTTCAAACGCGCCCACATCTACAACCTGATGAAGAAGCGCCAGTTCCCTCAGGCGCTGCGCCTGGGCGTGCGCGCTGTCGGCTGGGATTCGATCGAAATCGACCAGTGGATCGCCGAGCGCCTCAACCACCGGACCTGACCCGCTCTCCCGCGGACTTCCCATTCCCAGCCGGAGAGCGCCATGCAGGTCGTGTCCATCATTTCAACGAAGGGCGGCGTCGGCAAGACCACGACGGCCGCCAACCTGGGCGGGCTCGCCGCGGACGCGGGCCTGCGCGTGCTGCTGCTCGATCTCGACGTGCAGCCCACCTTGTCCTCCTACTACGAACTGACCCAGCGCGCGCCGGGCGGCATCTATGAGCTGTTGGCCTTCAACGAGCGCGACCTTGGCCAGCTCGTGTCCCGCACGATCATCGCGGGCCTGGACCTGGTGCTGTCCAACGACCACCGGGGCGAGCTGAACACGTTGTTGCTGCATGCGCCGGATGGCCGCCTGCGGTTGCGGCATCTGCTGCCAGCACTTGCTCCCCTCTACGACCTGGTGCTGATCGACACCCAGGGCGCGCGTTCCGTGCTGCTGGAGATGGCGGTGCTCGCCTCCGATCTCGCGCTGTCGCCCGTCACGCCGGAAATCCTCGCGGCACGCGAGCTGCGGCGCGGCACCATGCAGTTGCTCGAAGACATTGCGCCGTACCGGCACCTGGGTATCGAACCGCCGCCGCTGCACTTGCTCATCAACCGCGTCCACCCGGTGTCCGCCAACGCACGGCTGATCCAGCAGGCCCTGCGCGACCTGTTCCAGGACAGCGCCGGCATCCGCGTGCTCGCCACCGACGTGCCGGCCATAGAAGCGTATCCACGTGCCGCAACGCGCGGCCTGCCGGTGCATCGGGTCGAGCACCGCCAGCCGCCCGGCAGAGTCGCCCCTGCCGCGCTCGACACGATGCGCGCGCTCGCCAGCGAGTTGTTCCCGCAATGGCAGGACCGACTGGCTCAAGTATCCGGCCGCCCGCAGCGACCTCTTGATCCTGGGAGGCCCCATGGCGAACGCACATGAGCTGGCCCGCGGCCACAAGCGGCTGCGCGCCCTGATCGAGTTCGCGGTCGGTGAGGGCTGGCACGTCAAGCGCACGCCGGGCGGGCACCTCAAGTTCACCAAGGCCGGCTGCGCGGCGATCTACACGAGTTCGACAGCGAGTGACCACCGGGCCGAATTGAACGCCCGTGCGCAGATCCGCCGCGCCGAGCGAGAGGCCCGCATGGCGCCGGCCGGCGGTCGTGGGGACTGCGAGGGGTGCGGCCATGGCTGACATGACCTCGCAGGACATGGCAGGCAAGCTGCTCGCGGCCGGCTTCGAGCGCAGCGGCCCAGCGGCTACGGCCTTGAGCGACCCGATCGCGGACACGCCCATGGTCGTGACGCTGGACCAGTTGCGGCCCTACGACCATGACCCGCGCATGAAGCGCAACCCGGCTTACGAGGAAATCAAGGCGTCCATCCGCGAGCGCGGCCTGGACGCGGCGCCGGCTATCACGCGCCGGCCCGGCGGGGACCACTACATCATCCGCAACGGCGGCAACACGCGGCTGGCGATCCTGCGCGAACTCTGGTCGGAGACCAAGGAAGAACGCTTCTTCCGCATATCGTGTCTGTTCCGACCATGGCCGGAGCGCGGTGAAATCGTCGCGCTGACCGGGCATCTTGCCGAGAACGAACTGCGCGGCGGCCTCACGTTCATCGAGCGCGCGCTCGGCGTCGAGAAAGCACGGGAGTTCTACGAGCAGGAGAGCGGCGCCGCCCTGAGCCAGTCGGAACTGGCCCGCCGCCTGGCGGCCGATGGCTTCCCCGTCCAGCGGTCGCACATCACCCGCATGGCCGACGCGGTGCGCTACCTGCTGCCCGCCATTCCCACCGTGCTTTATGGCGGCCTTGGGCGCCACCAGGTCGAGCGGCTGTCGGTCATGCGCACGGCCTGCAAACGCACCTGGGAGCACTACGCCAAGGACCGCTCGCTGCCGCTGGACTTCGACAGCTTTTTTCAGGAGGTGCTGGCGCAGTTCGACACGCAGGGCGACGAGTTCGCGCCGCAGCGCGTGCAAGACGAGCTGATCGGCCAGATGTCCGAGCTGCTGGGCATCGGCTACGACGTGCTGGCGCTGGACCTGACCGAATCGGAAAGCCGCCACCGGGCGCTGGTCAGTGACCCGACGCCACCTGCGGCGCAGCCGGCGTTGCCTCCGCCCACCGCCGGCACGCCGACTCCGCCGGGCGCAGCATCGTCCATCGCCACGCCTGCAGCGGCGGCCGGTCCTCCACCCGCCAGCCCTCCGGCGTCCGAGCCCACCTTGCGCCACGACGACACGGCGGCTGGCGAAGCGGCCACGGGAAGCCCGGCGGCTGCACCGAGCGATCTGCTTCGTGAGCACATCGTCTCGCCGGCACCGACGACCGAACGGCTGCAGTCGATCCAGCGCATGGTCGCCGACCAGTTGGGCGATGCGCTGCCGCCCGACTTCTCGGCGAGCGTGTTGCAGTCCATCCCGGTGCAAGCCGGCGGACTCTATCCGATCTCCGATGTCTGGTACATCGACGCCGGCCTGGACACGCCCGATCGGCTGCGCATCCACATCGCGCAGTTCGCGCGCGAGATCGCCGGGGAGGCAGGCCTGGACGAGTACATCGAGGATCGCGCCGATGGCATCGGGTTTGCGTGCCGCGCCCGCGGCCAAGCCCCGTCGCCGCTCGGCCGCGCGGTGCTGACGCTCCTCACTTCGCTGACGGGTCAGCCCGTCGCCGAAGCGGGCCTGGACGGCGCGCAGCTCGCCGCCGACCTGCCGACCCTGTTGCACGGCCAGAGCCAAGGCCATGGCAGCGGCGCAAGGCGCTTGAGCGACACCGCGTTGGTCAAGCTCTTTCGGCTGCTCCGCTTGGCCCGGCGTCTGCTGGACCTGGAAGCCGGCACCACGGCGCCCGGGACGTGAGCGAGGGAGGTCGCATGTCCACATCGCATCCGCTCAACCAGGCCGTGATCGCCCAGGCGCTGTATGACCTTCGCAACGGCCAACTGCGCCGCTGCAAGGCCATGGGCTTCGGCGAGGCCGAGCTGGATGCGCTCAAGCACCCCGCGCTGATCAGCGTGCTGGCCAACGCCAGCGTCTCGTGGTGCTCGGTCACGGTCAACCGCGAAGTGCTGCAGCGCCTGCTCAACCAGGCACAGGACGTGGAGAAGGAAATCGCCACGGTCGATCGCATGCTGCGGCTGGGGGCCAGCACGGAGATGGTCAGCCGCTTCTATGGCCTGACCCATCAGGAAGTCGCCCTGCGGCGGGAGATCCTCGGCCTGCCCAAGCGCAAGGGGCGCCACCCCGTCCTGGACGAGACCCAGGACACCGAACTGTGGCGGCAATGGAAAGCCGTGACCAGCAGCAGGAACGTCGATCTGGAGGACGAGACCTCGATTCTCGATGCGGCCATGGACCTGGCCGAGGGTATGTCACTGCCGCTCTCGGTGGTCTGGGCCGCGATCAGGAACTGGGTCGATCAGGGATTGGGCTAGGCCATGGCCGTGGACGACACCGCCCCACGAGCCCCGCGTCAAGGCCCCGTCGCACTCGCCGACCTGTTCGACGCTGCGCTGAAGGACCTCACGCCCAAGCCACATCCCAGCGCGCCAGCGCCCATGGCAGTGCCCACGCCTGCCGCGTCCGGCGACGCCTTCCTGTTCAGTGGCAATCGGCACGAGAGCGTGCCGCGGCGGCTGTTCCTCGACCGCCGCCTGACACCGCTGGAGCGCAACGCCTGGCAGGTGTTCCGGCTGATGCTCAACGACGACGGCGTCACGGCGTTCCCGACCTATGAGCAGTTGCGCCCCTGGCTGGCGTCCATGCCCTGCGCGGGACAAGCCTCCCACGAGACCGTCGCGCGGGCGCTGACGCTGCTGCGCCTGACGCGCTGGCTGAGCCTCGTGCGACGACGGCGCGACCCCAAGACCGGCCGCATCCTCGGAAACCTCTACGTCCTGCATGACGAACCCCTGACACCGTTCGAGGCCATGCAGCTCGACGCCGACTACCTGGCCCTGGTCAGCCAGTCGCTGGGGCATTCGGCCAAGGCCGTTCAGGTGGTGGGACTCAACACCCTCCAGGAGATCGCGGACGACCCGATGTTGTCCGGACGCACCTTGCCGTCGCGGCTGCAAGTGCTCGCCGAGCGCCTGGCCGACCAGGGCATCACCGCCACTCAAAGTTATCCACAGGAGGATGCGATCCACGATTCCGAAGAAGGGCCCGCGAGCCTTCTTCGGAATGGCGAACGCCCCTCTTCGGAATCCGAAGCAGGGCCGAAACCCGCGCCAGACGGCGCTCTTCGGAATCCGAAGCAGGACCGTACAGTACGTAGTAGTCGTATTAATGAAGTACGTACTACCGCGCAGGCGCGTGCGCTGGGCGACCTGCAATGGCCCAAGCGCTTCGCGGAACTGAAGGCGGAACAGCAGGCCGGAGCCAGGATGGCGTTGCAGCAGGTGGACGCTGCCCTGGGGCAGGCCGTGCTGGACGAATGGGCCGCACGGTGCGGCAAGCATGGCATCCGCAACCCCGCCGGATATCTGTTCGGCATCATCCAGCGCGCCATGCGCGGCGAGTTCAATGCGTGGGCCAAGCAGACCGGCCCGGCACCGCCAACACCATCGGCGGCGCGAGCGCCACCATCCGAGCCGCCGCGCAACGTCGTGCCGCCCGAGGTGGCCCGGCAGCACATCGAGCGCCTGCGCGACCTGCTGCGCAAGACCTGAGCACAGGGCTCGTCAAAGCCGTGAAGTAGATCTCCATGGCGGTCGGCAGAAACGGTCCCCTGGGGACGGCTGTGCGGTGAAGCGCCGGGTGACGGCGCGACCTGCTGCGCGAAACCTGGGCAAAGCGCCTGGCAAGGCCATGAAGCAAACCTCCATGGCGCTCAGCGGAACGGTCCCCTGGGGACGGCCGTGCTGCGAAGGATGGTGTCGAACGACAGCGCGACGTGCGGTGCAGCACGCAACCCGTCGACGACCGAGGCCCGGAGCGCCAACGTGAATGCCCATCTGCGGAGCGGTCCCCAGGGGACCGTTGCGCGCTGCGCCGCCAGCGCGCACAGAACCGGGGGCCGGCTCATTTCGGTTTGTTGACTGACTGCCTTCCGCCGCATGCGGATGCTGGCGGCTCCCTGTCCACCAGCGAGCGATCACCATGGCAACCAGCAACGAACCATTGCAACTCAACCTCGGCTCCCTGCGCAGCGCAATGTCGCTGACGCTGCACACCCACCACGCCTCG
Source organism: Xylophilus ampelinus (assembly GCF_901875635.1). Taxonomy (GTDB): domain Bacteria; phylum Pseudomonadota; class Gammaproteobacteria; order Burkholderiales; family Burkholderiaceae_C; genus Xenophilus. The sequence continues at coordinate 95,359 of NZ_CABFMN010000095.1, forward strand.
CGCATCTGGCATGGCCGCGCCGCCGCCGAGGGGCGACCGGGCATCGTCGGCCTGAACGGCTACATCGCCGTCATGAACAAAATGAAGCGCGGCTCGGAGCAGGACGACCCGTACAGCGACTGGTGGATGCTGCGCATCGAGGACAAGCTCGACCAGACCAAGACCACGCTGCAGACGCTGCGCGAACAGGTGGACCAGGCCCTGGCCGGCGTGCCCGCCGCGTTGACCCTGGGCGAGAACCTCAACGTGCAGCCCGTCAAGCTGCCGCTGTTCGTCAATGCGCAGTTGGGCTTTGCCGCTGTCTATCTCCTGGCCGACTACGACGACATCGCGCGCAAGCTGATCCTCGCCCACCACACCGCGCTGATCGACCGCAGCACCTTAGAGCGCTGGCTCAACGAGGGCGCGCACGCGCTGCGCAGCCTGTTCTCGCTGGCCCAGCAGTATCGCTATTCGGGCTGCACCCGCGACGATTTCGCGGCGAAGAATGCGGCAGCGCGGGCCGCGCTGGAGAAGTTCGGCGAGTTGCCGCAGGACGTGCTCGAAGGCACGCGCCGCTCGAAGTTTGCGCCACCCATCGTGCGCCGTGGTCTGCAACAGCGCGGTGAGAGTCCTGCCGCAGCCGCTACCAGCGTCGATGGTGATGCGGCCGCTGCTGCCGACCCGTCCGAAAACGCAGCCACTGCCGGCGAGGACGAATCCGCATGAGCGATCTGAACCAGCCGACCCGCTACTTCCGGGGCCTGCAACAGGGAGCCTTCATGCGCCTGGAACACGCGGCCTCTCTAAAAGGCCTTTTAAAGCCTTTTAAAGGTAAAGGGGACTTGGAGGCCTGGGCCGGCCAGTGCTTCGCCATGCGCGACGAGTTGATCGGCTTGGCGCAGCGACAAGTGCTGCAACAGGCCAGTGGGCATCCCTTCCACCTGCTGCCCGTGGAACTGGCCCAGCAGACCACTGGCGCGGGAACGACGTTCCTGCGCTGGCGCAGGCACGACCGCTCGGCCATGGGCGTGGCCCTGTGGCAGGAGCTGATGGCGAGCACCAGCACGCCGGTCAACCTGCTGGCCGACCTGCACGCGATCGAGCTGCAGCGCATCACGCTGAACATGCAGATCAGCCTGTTGCACACCCTGGGCAGGCAGGCGCAGGAGTGCGCCAGCAAGGCCGCCGAGGCGGAAGACGCCTACCTGCGCCGGCTCACGTCCTTTCCCGCCGCAATGCGCGATCGGTGATTGCGCCGGGCATCCCAGCACGCGCCCGGCGCCGACCAGGTGCGGGTATTTCAACCACCAAGGAGATTGCAACATGAGCACGCATTTTTCGGGCGAAGGCAACATCGGCTCGCCCCCCGAGTACCGGGAGTTCCCCAACGGCAACGACGAACCGCGGCGCTTGTTGCGGCTGAACGTGTATTTCGACAACCCCGTTCCCACCAAGGGCGGCGACTATGAGGATCGCGGCGGCTTCTGGGCGCCGGTGGAAATCTGGCACCGCGACGCCGCGCACTGGAAGGACCTCTACCAGAAGGGCATGCGCGTGCTGGTCGTCGGCCGCATGGAGCGCGAACCCTGGACCGACAACGAGGATCAGCCACGTGAGACTTGGCAGATCAACGCGCGCAGCGTCGGCATCCTGCCGTTCCGCATCGAGTCCGTCGTCCTGAGCCCCAAATCGCAGGAGACCGCACAGGACGCGCAGCCCAAGCCCCAGGCCGCCCAGGAACCGGCTGCGCCGAAGGAGCCCAAGCGCAGGAAGTGATCCGACGGGGGGGCGGCCGCAGTACGTTGCCGCCCCCCATGTCCTCGCGAGCTATCCCCAGGGGACAGCGCCACCAGCGTCCACCGGCTTCCACGCGCTCCCGAACATCGCGGCTCCCGACTCGCACATCGCCGGCCGCACGCCATCCCCGCCTCAGCCATCCCATCTCGTGAAAGCGGTCGCTGCCGCATGCAGCTTGTTTGCTGCTGCCCCAACAGGCGCTCGGCATCCTCGATCCCAGCAACTCCATGAACAACGGGAAGCGGATGGACGGACATGCGGCTGTTTCTGTGCGAGAAGCCCTCCCAGGGCAAAGACATCGGCCGGATTCTCGGCGCCACGCAGCGCGGTGAAGGCTGCCTCAACGGCTCCGGCGTCACGGTCACCTGGTGCATCGGCCATCTCGTCGAAGCGGCAGCACCCGAGGTCTATGACGCGGCGCTCAAGCGCTGGTCGTTGGAGCAGTTGCCCATCATCCCTCAGCAGTGGCGGGTCGAGGTCAAACCGCAGACCGCCACGCAATTCAAGGTCGTCAAAACGCTTCTGGCGAAGGCGACCCATCTCGTCATTGCCACCGATGCCGACCGCGAGGGTGAACTGATCGCCCGCGAGATCATCGACCTGTGCGGATACCGCGGCCCCATAGCACGCCTGTGGCTGTCGGCGCTCAACGATGCGTCCATCCGCACCGCGCTCGCCAAGCTGCGGCCCTCGGCCGAGACGCTGCCGATGTATTACTCGGCGCTGGCGCGCTCGCGCGCCGACTGGCTCGTCGGCATGAACCTCAGCCGGCTGTTCACCGTGCTCGGGCGGCAGGCCGGCTACGACGGCGTGCTGTCGGTCGGGCGTGTACAGACCCCGACGCTCAAACTCGTGGTGGACCGCGACCGAGAGATCGCGGCCTTCGTGTCCGTGCCGTACTGGGCCATCGACGTGTCCCTGTCCGCAGGCGGTCAGACGTTCACCGCGCAGTGGGTGGCACCCGACGCCAGCACCGACGACGCCGGCCGCTGCCTGCAGCAGCCCGTCGCACAGCAGGCCGCGCAACAGATCCGCGCCGCGGGCAGTGCCCAGGTGGTGTCGGTCGAGACCGAGCGCGTGCGCGAAGGCCCGCCGCTGCTGTTCGACCTGGGCACCTTGCAGGAAGTCTGTTCCAAGCAGCTTGGGCTGGACGTGCAGGAAACCTTGGAGATCGCCCAGGCTCTGTACGAGACGCACAAGGCCACGACGTACCCGCGCTCGGATTCGGGCTACCTGCCCGAAAGCATGTTCGCCGAGGTGCCCACGGTCCTGGACAGCCTGCTCAAGACCGATCCCACGCTGGCCCCGATCATGGGCCAGCTCGACCGCGCCCAGCGCTCGCGCGCCTGGAACGACAGCAAGGTGACGGCGCACCACGGCATCATCCCGACGCTCGAACCCGCGAACCTCTCCGCCATGAGCGAGAAGGAGCAGGCGGTGTACCGGCTGATCCGGGCGCATTACCTGGCCCAGTTCCTCCCGCACCACGAGTTCGACCGCACCGTGGCGGACCTCTCCTGCGGCCAGCAGAAGCTGGTGGCCACGGGCAAGCAGGTCGTCGTCAAGGGCTGGCTCCTGGTGCTGGCCGAGCCAGAACGTGAAGGCAGCGCCGACGAGGACGGCGATGCCCCGCGCAGCCAGGTGCTGCCCGCATTGCGCGACGGGATGGCATGTCAGGTCGCCGGGGCCGACATCAAGGCCCTCAAGACGATGCCGCCCAAGCCCTATACCCAGGGCGAACTGGTCAAGGCGATGAAGGGCGTTGCGCGTTTCGTGACCGACCCGCGCCTGAAGCAGAAGCTCAAGGACACGACGGGCATCGGCACCGAGGCGACCCGGGCCAACATCATCAGCGGGCTGATCGCCCGCGGCTACATCGTGAAGAAGGGACGCTCCATCCGCGCATCGGATGCGGCGCTCACGCTGATAGACGCCGTGCCCGCGGCGATTGCCGACCCCGGCACCACCGCCGTCTGGGAACAGGCGCTGGACATGATCGAGGCCGGACAACTCACCCTGGATGTGTTCATCGGCAAGCAGGCTGCATGGATTTCGCAGTTGATCGCGCAGTACGGCAGCACGTCCCTGTCCATCAAGGTGCCCCAAGGACCGGCTTGTCCGCAGTGTGGCGCGCCCACGCGCCAACGCACCGGCAAGAGCGGCCCGTTCTGGTCGTGCAGTCGCTATCCCGACTGCAAAGGCACGCTGCCGGTCGAAACCGGCACGTCCAAGCGTGGTGCCTCGCGCCCACGCAAGAGCGGCCGCAAAGGCTCCTGACCGACCCCCGTTCCCCGTGAGCCGTGCCCGCCATCGGCGGCGTGGCCCGTGTTCCGCATGCCCTGCGGGACGCCCAGCGCGCAACGCCTTCTTGTCCGTGTGCGCGTCCCGTTCAGCCGCCCCCGGCCGCGGGACCTGAAGGTAGCTTCTCCGCGAACCGCACCCCGCGCGTTCTCCCCGTCCGCATCTCTTCCGCACGCTGCGAAGGGTCCCCCGATGGCTTGCCTGTGCGAGCCACCCGGAGACCCTTCGTGGTCAGCGGTATTCGGTGCCGGTGCCCGCCGGCGCAAAAACGGGCTCCCTTTGTGCGCGGATGTGCGCCAGACGATGCCGGCCCCAGCCACGACATGGGCCGGGTGTGATTGCTGGATGAGCAGACGGTTCTAGCGACGACCGGGCCTGCCAATCAGCCCACGGGTGGTTCTTCTTTCCTCCCGAGCCGAAGGCCCCTGGGGCCTTCGGCGCCTTTCTCCTGCCTTTCAACGCCCCGGCCAGGGCGATGGCCCTGCGCCATACGAAGAGACCGACATGCACCCGAAACTTTGCGCACCGCCACGCAACACGCCGCTGCTCTACGGCAGCGTCTGCAGCGGCATCGAGGCCGTGAGCCTCGCTTGGCAACCGCTCGGCCTCGAAGCCGCGTGGTTCGCCGAGATCGAGCCGTTCCCGAGCGCCGTGCTCGCCCACCGTAACCCCCTCGTGCCCAACCTGGGCGACATGACCACGATCGCCCGCCAGGTCCGCGCCGGCACCGTGCCCGCGCCAGACCTCCTGGTCGGCGGCACGCCGTGCCAGTCGTTCAGCGTGGCCGGCGCCCGCCGTGGCCTGGCTGACCCGCGCGGCGCCCTGACCCTTGCCTATGTGGAGCTTGCAAATGCCATCGACCAAACCCGCCGCCAAGACCGCCGCCCGCCGGCAACGCTCGTCTGGGAAAACGTCCCCGGCGTCCTCAGCGACTGCAGCAACGCCTTCGGACACTTCCTGGGCGCACTGGCCGGCGAAAGCCGTGCGCTCGAACCGCCAGGGCAAAAATGGGCGCACGCAGGTTGTGTGTCTGGACCCCGGCGCCGCATCGCCTGGCGCTTGCTCGATGCTCAATATTTCGGCGTCGCCCAACGGCGCCGTCGCGTGTTTCTTGTGGCAAGTGGTGGAGGTGGCGTCGATCCCGCCGAGGTACTTTTTGAGCGCCCAGGCCTGCGCGGGGATTCTTCGCCGGGCTTCGCGCCGTGGCAAGACGCTGCCGGCGCTGCTGGATCGGGCGCTGCGGCAGCAGGCTGGTACTCGGGATATGCAGGACTGAAGCAGCCCTACGGCAAGGCCACGGTGACGTTCGGATTCGGCGGGGGCAACACCGCAGGACCCATCGACGTCGCGGCCTGCCTGACCGCGGCGCCCGGCCCGAAGAACGACTTCGAGGTCGAGACCTTCGTGGCGCAGTCCATCGCGGGCAGCATCAGCCACACGCTCAGCACCGCCAACGGCGGCAAGGGCTGCAGCGAGGACGGCACCGGCAAGGGTGTGCCGATCATTGCCTTCACCGCACAGGGCTGCGGGGCGGATGCGACGACGAACCATGCACCGACGCTGCGTGCCGGCAGACATCGCCTCAGCCACGCGAACGCCGGCGTGGTGCCGGCCATCGCGTTCGCGCAGAACTCGCGCGGCGAGCTGCGGCTGGAATCCGGCCACGGCCAGCTTGCCGGGACGCTCTCCACGGGTGGCGGCAAGCCGGGCCAAGGCCGGCCGATGGTGATCGGCGTGGCGCTGCGCGGTCGCACCGAAGGCCTGGCCGCTGAACTGGGCGATGGCGTCTCGACCGCGCTGCGCACCAGCAGCGGCGGTGCCGACAAGCCCCATGTGCTGGCACCGGACTTCGAGGCACATTTCCGCTACGACTGGAATAACCCCGGTCCGGGCGACTGGTCGCAGTGGCGGGTGCGTCGGCTGATGCCGGTCGAATGCGAGCGGCTTCAAGGCATGCCCGACGACTACACGCTGGTGCCGTACCGCGGCAGGCCCTCCGCCGACGCGCCGCGCTACAAGGCGATCGGCAACTCCATGGCCGTGCCGTGCGTCGCGTGGCTGGGCCAGCGGCTGGTGCAGTGCCTGCACAAGACGGGATCGAGCGCTTCGGATTGATGCACGACGCGGCCGGCGGGCCGCGTGATCCTCCCTCCTGCATTGCCGACGCATCGGCAACAGCCAGCAGCCAGGGTGTCAAGGCTGCCGTGGGTTCCTCCCACGCCACCCGCCAGTTCGCCCCGGCATCTCTCCGGCGAACGCTGCCCACCGGGCATCGATGCCACCTTCCTCCAACCCACGGGATGTATGCCGCGTCCCGTCAGGGGCGTGTCGTCAACCCGGTCGATATCAGGACTTTCCATGGACACCATCACCCGACAAGACCGCATCACGCTCAAGAACCTCAAGGTCGCGGATTTCGCGAGCGAGGAAACGCTGTGCTTCACCGCCACCGTCATGTTCGACGGCAGGCCCATCGCCGAAGCCCGCAATGACGGACACGGCGGCTCGACGTTCGTGCGCGCGTTGCAAGGCCAGGCCGCGCTGCTGGCCCAAGCCGAGGAATTTGCCAAGAGCCTGCCGCCGGCATCGCTCGACGTCGAGCGCGAGGACGACGAGCCACTTCTCATCGACATGACGCTCGACTTCCTCGTGGACCAGTTGGCCGATGCCATGCACGCAGAGCGCAAGCTGCGCACCGCGTTCAACCGCGACATCGGCAACAAGGTGCTGTTCATCAAGGACGGCCGGCTGCTGTTCCTCAAGGGCATCAAGCTCAAGGCCATTGCCGAACGCGCGGCATATTTCGCAAAGCTGCGCAGCCGACAGGACCAGCCCATCGTCATCCTGGCCGAGCTGCCAGCGGACGAGGCATTCGCCATCTGGAAGCAGCATGTCCTGGGCGACAAGCCCCGCTGATCCAGCCTCACCGCACCGTCATGACCGCCCCGCACTCGTTGCGGGGCTTTTCTTTGTCCCTGCGCACATCAATCGGGGCTGGACCAGATGCCGATTTCCAACTGACGTGGCGCGGCACCCTCACGAAGCTGTCCGCATGTTCGCTGATTCGTCAGCACATGCCAGCAGCCAGGGTTTCAGGCTGCCGCGGGGTTCTCTCCGCGCAACCCACCAGTCCGCATCGCATCCATTGCGCGGACGCGCGTCCCCAAGACGCTGATGCTTTTTTTCAACCGCGTGCGGGAGCTGCCATCCCGTGAGGGACAGGGCCCCGCTTTTCCAAGGAGCCCATCCATGTCCCAGCAAGCCTCTTTCGGCCGATTCGGTCAATTGGCCTTGACCTACTGCGGCAAGTTCCTGCCGCTCGAAGTCCTGCACAGCGCCGCCGGCCACTACATCGGCACGCGCGATACCGAAGGTCCCGTCTCGCGGGAATCTCGTGAGTACTTCCGCAGCCATGCCGCGGCTCAACGTGCCCTCGAAAGAGGCGGCTGGTCCCAGCTCGCCATTCCCTGATCCAACTGGAGGAATCACGTCATGAACCAGCTACTGCCACAGGAAGTCGTCGATCAGATCGTTCGGGAAGAACGGCATTTCAGCGCCGCGCCCCAAGCCTTTTTCGAGGCATGGAAGCGTGGTGTCGAGATCGCCGGCCCGCAATGGTTTGGCGATGGCACCCGTGAAGGTCTGAACCAGGCCAAGAGCAAGTGGGATCTGCGTCCCGACATGCTGCGCCTCAACGACGCCCTCGGCGTCCTGAGCAGCGGGGAACGCATGTTCCTGTCCGCGATGGTCAGCTTCTACAACGCGCGCGAGGGCGGTGCCATGCTCAAGCGCTGCCACTTCAACGGGTTGTCGGACTTCGACGGCCTCGATCTGCCACGTCGCCAGGTGATCGCCGACCTGCTGCTGAACTACAGCGGTTGGTGAGCCGGTCCCTGGCACACCTTCATCACTGCGTTCACGGGACCCCATGAGGGACATGCGCCTCGTTCGAGGCCATGTCCCTCGCGTTTTCTCCCCGCCCAGCGCCATCCGGCATCAGGCGGTTTCCCCTGCGGATGCCATCGTCCGCAAGGGCTGGCTCCGTTCATTCATCGAAAGGAGCCTTCATGGCCAACAACTACTACGAAGCCACCGGCGTTCTCGTGCTCGACCGTGTGACGCCCGTCATCCAGGCGCTGTTCGGCGCCTTCGCGCTGGACGAGAGCCACCCCGGCAACGGGCAGGCCTACATCGCCCAGATCGCCGAGACCACCAATCCGCAATGGCCGGACGTGCTCGATGGCCTGGAAGACCTGGCCACGCAACTCGGTATTCCGATGCCGGACGACGAAGGGCTGTCGATCCCGCCGCTGCTCGAACTGCTCGCCGTGCACTTCCGTGCCGATGAGGACGAAGAGCTGGGGAACTTGATCGACCGTCATTCGTTCGAGGACACCGCCGATCTCGACGCATTGTTTCTGATCGCCACCCGGTTCGATGACGGGCACCACCTGACCGCCATCCAGTTCGAGGGCTGCTGGTACTGCAGCAAGCCGCGGCTGTTCGAGTTCGGCGGCAACGGCTGCTACCTGAGCCGCGAGGTCCGCTTCATCAGCTCCTCCTCCCAGGCCCTCCAGCTCGGCGACCAATTGCGCAAGACCATTGTGGCCGCCGACATCGAAGAGGCTTCGGCCCTGATCGCGCTGGAGACCATCAATCTGCTGGCGGGCGTCAGCGACGAGCCATTCCGCATGAATTTGCGCCGGCGCGTCGCCGAGCGATTGGCCCAAACGCCAACGATCAGCGTCACCTGACGCTGTTTCCTTTCTTTCCACCCACCGGGGTCAATTCCCGGTGGCGGGGATTTGCTCCATCATTATTCTGTTGGAGAAATCCCATGTCCCAGAATCCCAATCCCTTTCTACGCGGCTACTGGAATCTGAAAATCGTCCGCACGCTGTCCATCAGCTACGAGGACGGAAGCCCGCATGTCTGGCGAAACATCCACCCGAGCCAGCAGCACCTCTGCGACGCGGCGCTGGTTTCTTCTCCTTGCATCATCACCAGCGACTTCGCGGTGGTCAGGACTGGCACCGAACCTGTCGGCGCCGCACTGATCGCCGAATGCGACGCGGCTGAAGGGGGCAGCGGCGAAGGCATGGTGGGTGCCGTGGTGTACGCGATCCACGGCGACGACTTCGACGGCCGCCCCGTCCACATTGGCGACACCTATTCGGCCGAGGCCGCACGGGAAGTCGTGCAGCGGTTGAGCTTCGAGACCGGCTACTACAGCCGGTGCTGGGAAATCAGCAGCGCGCACATCAGCCGCGAAACCGGCCAGTACCTGGCCAACCTGGCTGACCTCGCGACGCCGGAGGCCTTTTTGTTCATCGCGTTCCGGATTCCCTACAGCCCGGCGATCGGCGTCAAGCTGATCTCCACGCCCTGGACGGACCAGCACCTGCAGGACGTCGAGGGGATCGCCGCCGAGCAGCTTCGGCAGGAGCACCGCAGCAAGGGCATGCCGGACGAGCTGGCACAGATCCTTGAACTGGCCGGCCAGGCCGACGTGCGCATCCTCATCCTCGATGCCGACGCACCCGTGTTGCCGGGCCTATCGCTGGCCGGCGAATAGCTGCCACACACATCCCCGGCCTTCCTTGTCCTCACCGCATGCCGGCCCGGTCTCCCGCCAGAGAGCCGGGCCGGCGCACTTTCACAGGAGCGATCCCATGTTCCCCGACCTCATCACACCCGCATCCGACTTCGAGCACCAACTCGGAGCCTGCGTCAACGCCATGAGCCAGGAAGATGCCATCGGCCAGATCCTGGTATTCGAGCGCATGAGCGGCACGCTGCACATGCGCCATATCGCCAGCGCCGACCTGGTGGACACCGACGTGGACGACTACGAAATGGTCGTCTTCGACGGTGGCAACACAAGCGGCGACACGTGGAAACACGTGTTCTTTCCGCGTCAGCGCGAGCACTACTTCGTGTACCAAGCCTGATTCCTCCAGCCCCTTTCGAGGGGCTTTTTCTTGCCCGCAGCACAGGAAAACGGTTGTGGTGCGGTGCCGTTTCCTGCGGGCAGGCAGACCGCCCCAGGGCCATGCTTGCCCCATGTTCGTCGGCGTTGCCGGCACATGCCCAGGCAGTCGAGACCTTCGAGGCTGCAAGCGCGGGAAACCGTGCTGGTCGTTTCTTCCTACGGACCTACCGCGTCCATCCACGCCACCCACAAGGGACCTCTCCCTTGCGGGCGGGGAATCCCTTGTTTTTCCTCAAGGAGTTTCCCCATGGATCGTTCCCTCATCAAATCCATGATGCCTTCGCTGGTCGCAGGCCATGTGCCCCGCAACGTGCGGTCGTTCAAGTACCGCGTGTTCGATGATCAGCCGCTGTCCTCAACGCTGGGCTTCGCCATCGACCCCCAACCCTTCGACGGCAAGGTGGTCGCCGCGACCGACGATGCCATCGTCGTCAAGCTCAAGCCTTCCGAGTTCGCGGTGCTCGATCCCAGCCTGGTGACCACGGTTCCTGCCGAAGGCGCCAAGGTGCATGTCCAACCCTATGCCCGTCGTCGCTTCGACGGACTGCGCGCGGACACGCCGGAGGTCATCACCGAGGAGACTTCGGACGGCACGCCGTACACCATCACGAGGCACATCCTCGGCTCGGCGCCGGCCAAGCTGCCCATTCCCACGCCGCAGTGCATGGAGTTGGGCCAGCTCATCGAGCAGTTGGAGGAGATGCCGGCCCCCGATCGCTTCCGGCGCATCACCCACATGCTGGTGGATGCCGGTGCCCGCGACTTCACCTGGGTCGATCCCACGCCCTCCAAGATCATCGAGACCCCGCCGGCGATCAGCTTCACGGTCTCGACCGCGAAGTTCGAGGGCCGGGTGACGATCCTCTACGACCGCGGCGGAGACACCTACGTGGTGGAACTGCACCGTCAGAACGGTGAATCGGTCGAACTGGTCGATCGGCACGACGAGGTGTATTTCGACATGCTCGGCGAAGTGCTGGAGAGGCTCATCGACGACGGGCGCTGGCGCCAGATCGACGTGAGCATCCTCGACGCGAAAGCGGCCCGCAAGCGCCAGGCCGTCCCGGCATGACGCCCCGCAGCGAAACCAGGCGGTCCTGCGGCTGACCCGAGGCATCCGCCACGGCGTTCCAGCCGTTCCGGCCGCGTGCACTACAGGCCCTTCATCCCATCGGATGGAGGCCTTTCTCATTCTTCCACACAGGAGATTTCATCCATGTCACTGCGATTCAAAGGCGCTGACCTGCGCCCCGTGCTGACCGAAGCCATCGCCAATCAGGGGTCGTCTCAGAAAACGGAAAAAAATCGTACGCTAAGAGCCGAAGTGGGCCCTTTAGCAGCAATGCAAAGCTGCGATCAACGGGCAGGAAACATTGCCATGGTGCGCGTTGCACTCTCTCACTAGCGTCGACAGGGCCTCTTCCATCCGCGTGAGGTCCGCCATGCGTGCGCGCACATCGGCCAGCCGGTGAGCAGCCAGTTCGGCCGCCTCGCTGCAATGGGTGCCGTCCTCCAGTTTCAGGAGCTGGCCGACTTCATCCAGGCTGAATCCCAGGCGCTGGGCTGACTTCACGAACTTCACCCGCGCCACGTCCGCCTGCCCGTAGCGGCGGATGCGACCGTAGGGCCGCTCCGGCTGGGGTAGCAAGCCCTTGAGCTGATAGAAGCGGATCGTCTCCACGTTGACCCGGGCTGCCTTGGCGAAGGCCCCGATGGTCAGATTCTCTTGAGCGTTCTCCATGGCGCTTGACTCCGTAGTTGACTACGGAAGTAACGTTACAGCATCAAGCGAAGTCCCGGAAGGAGAACCTTATGTCGGAACCCAAGAACGGCCGCGGCGCACTGGCGACCGGCGGCGTCGCGGCCGTCCTCGCCTCGGCCTGCTGCCTCGGCCCCCTTGTCCTGGTCGCGCTCGGCTTCTCTGGCGCGTGGATCGGCAACCTGACCGTGCTGGAGCCGTATCGGCCGATCTTCATCGGCGCAGCGCTCATCGCGCTGTTCTTCGCCTGGCGCAGCATCTTCCGACCAGCCCATGCCTGCAAGCCCGGCGACGTTTGCGCTGTGCCCCAAGTGCGGACTGCCTACAAGGTGATCTTCTGGATCGTGGCCGCCCTGGTTCTGGTTGCCCTCGCGTTTCCCTACGTCCTGCCGCTGTTCTACTGAAAGGAGATCACCATGAAGAAACTCACCACCCTCACCACCCTCATCGCCCTGGCCGCCGCTCTAAGCGCGCCCGCCTGGGCTGCCACCAAGACCGTCACCCTGTCGGTGCCCGGCATGACCTGCGCCGCGTGCCCGATCACGGTCAAGACGGCTCTGTCCAAGGTCGCCGGCGTCGAGAAGGCCGAAGTCAGCTTCGAGAAGCGGGAGGCCGTCGTCACCTTCGACGAGGCCAAGACCAATGCCGACGCCTTGACCAAGGCCACCGCAAACGCGGGTTACCCGTCCAGCGTCAAGCAGTGAGGGCGTAATCATGGCCGAGGCGATCACCCTCCACATCGAAGGCATGACCTGCACGTCGTGCGCCGAGCACGTCCAGCAGGCTTTGACGAACGTGCCCGGCGTGCGCGCGGCCTCGGTGTCCTATCCGCAGCGGCAGGCCGAAATCGAGGCGGATGCAGGCGTGAGCGTGGCCCCGCTGGTTGCCGCAGTGGCCACGCTCGGCTATCGCGCACGGCTTACCGACACGCCGAACAAGCCTGCCGGCCTGCTAGACAAGGCGCTGGGCTGGCTCGGTGGCGAAACGAAGCATGTTGGCGGTGAACAAGCGCTGCACGTGGCTGTGATAGGCAGCGGCGGCGCGGCGATGGCGGCTGCCTTGAAGGCCGTGGAGCAAGGCGCCCGCGTCACGCTGATCGAGCGCGGCACCATCGGCGGCACCTGCGTCAATGTCGGCTGCGTGCCGTCCAAGATCATGATCCGCGCCGCGCACATCGTCCACCTGCGCCGCGAAAGCCCGTTCGATGCTGGCCTGCCGGCCGCAGCGCCCGCTGTACTGCGCGAGCGGCTGCTGGCCCAGCAACAAGGCCGCGTCGAGGAGCTGCGCCATGCCAAGTACGAAGGCATCCTGGCAAGCACTCCGGCCATCACCGTGCTGCGCGGCGAGGCCCGGTTCAGGGACACGCGCACGCTGACCGTGGCGACCGCTGACGGCGGCACGCACGAGGTGAACTTCGACCGCTGCCTGATTGCCACCGGCGCGAGCCCGGCGCTTCCGCCAATCCCGGGCCTTGCGGACACACCCCACTGGACCTCCACCGAGGCGCTGGAAAGCAGCTCGCTCCCCGAGCGGCTGGCCGTGATTGGTTCCTCCGTGGTGGCGGTCGAGTTGGCGCAAGCCTTCGCCCGGCTGGGCAGCCAGGTCACGATCCTGGCGCGCAGCACGCTGTTCTTCCGAGAAGACCCGGCCATCGGGGAAGCCGTAACAGACGCCTTCCGCGCCGAGGGCATCGAGGTGCTGGACCACACCCAGGCGAGCCACGTTGCCTATGCGGGCGGGGAATTCGTGCTCACCACCGGGCAGGGGGAAGTGCGCGCCGACAAGCTGCTGGTCGCCACCGGTCGCGCGCCGAACACGCGCAGCCTGAACCTTGAAGCGGCAGGCGTCGAAGTCAATGCGCAGGGAGCCATCGTCATCGACCGCGCCATGCGCACGAGCGCACCGCACATCTTTGCTGCCGGCGACTGCACCGACCAGCCGCAGTTCGTCTATGTGGCGGCGGCGGCCGGCACGCGCGCCGCGATCAACATGACCGGCGGCGACGCGGCGCTGGACCTGACGGCGATGCCGGCGGTGGTGTTCACCGATCCGCAGGTGGCGACCGTGGGCTACAGCGAGGCGGAAGCGCACCACGACGGCATCGAGACCGACAGCCGGCTGCTGACGCTCGACAACGTGCCGAGGGCGCTCGCCAACTTCGACACGCGCGGCTTCATCAAGCTGGTGGCGGAAGCTGGCTCAGGGCGGCTGATCGGCGTACAGGCGGTCGCGCCAGAAGCGGGCGAACTGATCCAGACGGCCGCGCTGGCGATCCGCCACCGGATGACCGTGCAGGAGCTGGCCGACCAGTTGTTCCCCTACCTGACCATGGTCGAGGGACTGAAGCTCGCGGCGCAGACCTTCAACAAGGACGTGAAGCAACTGTCCTGTTGCGCCGGATGAGGAAAAGGGAGGTGTTCGATGAACGCCTACAGCCGCGCCAACCGCCGCATCTACGCGGCCTTGTCCGATCCCCTGTCGGCCACCCACCGGCACCGCCTCGACGATCTGCTCAAGCGCCACGACAACGGCAAGACGACCTGGCTGGCCTGGCTGCGCCAGTCGCCCGTCAAGCCGAACTCGCGCCACATACTCGAACACATCGAGCGCCTCAAAGCCTGGCAGGCGCTCGACCTGCCTTCCGGCATCGAGCGGTCGGTGCACCAGAACCGCCTGCTCAAGATCGCCCGCGAAGGCGGCCAGATGACGCCCGCCGATCTGGCCAAGTTCGAGGCACAGCGCCGCTACGCGACCCTGGTGCGCTCGCCATCGAGGGCATGGCCACCGTCACCGACGAAATCATCGACCTGCACGACCGCATCCTGGGCAAGCTGTTCAACGCTGCCAAGCACAAGCATCAGCAGCAGTTCCAGGCGTCCGGCAAGGCGATCAACGCCAAGGTGCGGCTGGCCACCTCGATCAAGCAGGGCACGGTGACGGCCTCGCTGATGCTCAGGAAACTCGGCAGCTACCCGCGCCAGAACGGCCTGGCCGTGGCGCTGCGCGAGCTGGGCCGCATCGAGCGAACGCTGTTCATCCTGGACTGGCTGCAAAGCGTCGAGCTGCGCCGCCGCGTGCATGCCGGACTGAACAAGGGCGAAGCCCGCAACGCGCTAGCCCGCGCCGTGTTCTTCAACCGGCTGGGCGAAATCCGCGACCGCAGTTTCGAGCAGCAGCGCTACCGGGCCAGCGGCCTCAACCTGGTGACGGCGGCCATAGTGTTGTGGAACACGGTCTATCTGGAACGGGCCTCAAACGCCTTACGCGGTCACGGCCAGACTGTCGATGACGCCCTGTTGCAGTACCTGTCGCCGCTGGGCTGGGAGCACATCAACCTGACCGGCGATTACCTCTGGCGCAGCAGCGCCAAGATCGGCGCGGGCAAGTTCAGGCCGCTACGACCGCTGCAACCGGCTTAGCGTACGATTTTTTCCGTTTTCTGAGACGTCCCCAATCAGTGCCGCATTGTCCTGGTCAAGGATCAGGGCGTGTACTTCCTCGCCGAGCGTGGGGAGCGTCGCCCGGATGGGCGCCAGGCACTGCTCGCCTACGCCGTCGGATGCAACCCGGACACCGACCCGTTCGATGACTGGTGGCACCTCGCCGGCCGCGAGCTGGGCGGCGATGACTTCGCGGAGTATTTCGACCCGAAGGACGGCCTGTTCACGCGCCTCCAGCACTCGGCGGACGATCTCGTGCTTTCCGCCACCGCCACGCACCTGTCCTTAGCAGTGGTGCCTCCCGCCTGACGCGGCAACCGCCTCGCAGCCCCCGCATCGGGGGCCTTCTTTTGTTCGCACCGCCGCCATCGCCGCGCGTGCGCGTTTGTCTCCAGCCGCCGAGGCACGCCCCGCCGGCCACAACGCCGGCATGCCACCGGAGACAACCGCATGAACACGCCATCGACCTCGCCGAGGCTGCACCTCCTACCGGTGTCGCTGCGCACGGCCAATGCATTCGTTCTGTCGCACCATCGCCACCACCGCCCGGTCCAGGGCGCGAAGTTCGCCCTGGCCGTCACGCTGAGCGACAGCGACCTGATCCACGGCGTGGCCATTGTCGGCCGCCCGGTCGCGCGGCACCTGGACGCTGGAAGTCACGCGGCTGTGCACCGACGGCACACCCAGCGCCTGCAGCAAGCTCTACGGCGCGGCCTGGCAGGCGGCAAGGGCGCTGGGCTACATACGCCTGCTCACCTACACCATGCCCGACGAAGGTGGCGCCAGCCTGCGCGCCGCCGGCTGGCGGCTGATCGGCGCGCGCGGTGGCGGCGCCTGGAGCCGTCCCGGCCGTCCGCGCGCCGATACCCCCGAGCACCTGCGCGGCGCCAAGTGCCTGTGACAGGCGCCGGGTGGCGCGGACAAAGGGAAGCGCCCGGGTGCCGATTGATTGCTGCCGCGCGCGCGAGGCCCCGCCATGCTGGCCCCATGCCTGCTGACGTCGTCAGCGACATGCCAGGCAACCATCGGTCTTCGAGGTTGCGGCGCAGTTCCCACTGCGTGACCGAGCCAGCTCGCACCGCATCCTTCCGCGAGCGGCCACCAGCCTCTGGTGGCGGATGCTTTCGCCTTATCAACCCACCGCGGGGTCACGCACCTTCCCCGCATGCGTGGGCCGGTGTGTCTCCGCTTCATCCCAATGGAGATTCACCATGAACACCACGTCCAACGAGAAATCGTATTTCGACCTCCACACCTCGGGCATCGGCTACATCCAGCGTGTCCGTGAAGTGCCCGTCCGGGGCGGCCGCCGTGCGCAGCCTTTCCTGGCTTGCACCATCGCCGCGCTGGTCGGCCCCGCCCGGGACCCCAGCTACCGCTACTTCGACGTCAAGGTCTCGGGAGCCGAGGCCAAGAAGCTCGTTCAGCGCTACATCGGCGTTGACGATCCCAAGCAGCGCCCGCTGGTGCGCTTTCGCCTCGGTGACCTGTGGGGCGATGCGTACATCCGCGACAAGGGTGAGCAGAAGGGTCAGGCCGCCGCGTCCCTCAAGGCGCGACTGCTCAAGGCCGAACTGATCGACCGGGCCGAACTGGCTTCGATCGAGCAGCACGAGCTGATCACCCGCGGCATCGGCTATCTCAATCGTGTGAAGGACGTCACCCCGAAGGCTGGCGACTCGTTCCTCTCTTGCACGGTCGCAGCACTGGCCGGGCCTGTCGATGAACCGGAGTATCGGTACTTCGACATCATCGTCGCCACCCCGGAAGCCGAGCATCTGGCTCGCCGGTGCGTCCAGGCCATCGAGGGGGACCGTAAGGTCCTGATCGCCTTCCGTCTGAACGACATGAAGATCGATCCGTACATCCGCACCAAGGGCGAGCACGCCGGGGAACCGGCCGCAAGCCTGGAATCGACGCTGGTCCACATCGGTCTCATCAAGATCGACGGTACCCAGGTCTATCCGACGAGCCAGGCGCAAGCCGAGGCGTCGCCGGCCGAAGACGCATCCGCGTCCGAAGCCGACGAAGCCATCGACACTGCTGCCGACCCCGCTGCAGACCAGCCTGCCGAGCCCGCCGAGCGCGAGCCCGAGGCGCAAGTCGAGGAGCAGGAGCCGGCATTGGCTGCTTCGTTCTGATCCGGCATGGCCCCTCACGGGGCCTTGCTTTTTCCTATTCTTCAAGGAGAACCATCATGGCAGCCACACCGGCACCCGAGAAATCGGTCGCGCCCATCGTCGTCCCCGGCCAGCTCACGCTGCGCACCATTCGCGGCAAGAACGGCCCGTTCACGGTCGGCCGCCTCGCGACGCACCTCGGTACGTTCGAGGTCAAAGACCCGGAACTGGAGCAGTACCCCGAAGGGAAATACGACGGGGAGTTTGTGATCCGCTACATCTTTCCGAAGTCCTACCCGGTCGGGGGCGGCATGCGGTTCGAGATCCGCGCCAGCCTCGACGGGATGACGCTCAATGGCATCGACAAACTGAGCCGCGACGAAGCCCGCAGCTTCGCCACCCAGGACGTCGATCCGCTCGATGAAGAGCAAGGGGCGCAGCCTGCGGCAACGCCGGCCAAGCCCGCCAAGGCATCCAGGCCTGCCAAGCCCGCACCCGTGCAGGCGTCCGCGGACCCGCTGGTCGATACCACGCCCTTCGGCGTGGATGCGCCACCGCCTGCTGCGGCCGCTGCCCCCGGCAGCACCGAAGACGGTGACGCCGCGCTGTTCGGCCTGCTGTGGCCGCTGGGCGAGTCCGTGAAACTGGATTCGACCATCGACCGCCGCACCCTGCGCGCGCAGATCGCCCGCCTGGGCGAGCTGGGCTACGCGCTGGACTTCAAGACGCAGGAGTGGAGCCGCCAGGCCGAACCACAAGCTGCGTGAGCAGACGCCGCATGCGCGGTGTTCTTCATCCACCTGCCGGGGTTCCTTCCCCATGCGGGGGAGGCCCTGGCCATTTTCTGGAGGTCCCCATTATGTTCACCATCGCTTGCGATACCCCGCGTTCAACGTTGGATGAACCCGCGTGGCGGGAACTCTGCAAGGCGGCCGCCGCACACGCCCAGCGCGGTTGCGGCTTGTCCTACGACCACTACGTGACGCTCTTCAGTTCGGCGATCGACGCACAGGCCAATCGTTTGCCGGATGAGCAACGTGCTCAGGCTCTCGAAATCGCGGCCCAGGAATGGGACTACGCAACACCTGCCGAACGGCAGGAAACCCAGGACTGGAATGCGGAGCATGGCTATTGCTCGCATGGGATCGAGTTCGGCTGCTGCCCGGCCGGTTGTGATCGCGACGATGACGACTGGGACTAAGGCCAAGGCATAGGTTTTCCTTCGCTGCACCTGCGGCATTCCATCACCCACTGGGGGTTCTTCCCCACGGGGAGGCCTCCAGCTCAACTTTTCGAGGAGGCCTCTCATGGGCTGGTATTTCTCTCCCCAATCGCGGTCTGAACTGATCGCGGAACTGATCGCACCACAGCAGACCGAGCGCGTCAGCGCGAAGGTTATCGCTCACGCATTGCGCGGCAACGTGCTGTGGTCCGTGGTCGAACTGACCGCCAAGGTCGAAGGTGTGCATCGTGATCTCGCGCCGGGCCAGTCCCTGCGCTACATCCGCTGCGATCTGCTGGAACGCAGCGGCAACCAGTGGGGCTACAAGCCGCTGGAAGAGTCCATGCATCCGTACTATTACTCGTGCCCGCTGTCCTATCTGGACCTCGCACCGGAGCAGTCCGCCGACTGGCGTGCAGGCGTTCGCGCCTACCACGCCCGGCGGCGCACACCCACGGCTGTCACGGCACCCGCCGCGGCGCTGTTGGCCTGAGCCAGGAGGAACCGACATGGACCCGATCCTGGCTGCACTCCCGCTCTCGCTGTTGAAGCTCGTTGAAGGCAGTTTGTCCAACGACGAAGTTTCCTCCGACGAGGAAATGCTGGGGTACTTCATCGACAACGGCCTCACCGAGGAGCAGGCACGGCAGGCGCTGACCTACCGCGACCAGTACCTCAACAACATCTACCTGGACGGCTTCACGCCGATCACCGCGGTGGACGAGGCGCTTCACTTCAATCCGCACACCCAACAGTTCGAGCCGGACTGAGCGGTTTTCTTCCACCCCCTGGGGCAGTACTTGCCCCAGCGGGCGGTGCTGTTCCCGTTCATCCGAGGACACCACCATGCCCGCAAACACTTCTTCCACGCTGTACCGCATCGACGAATGCCCGGACGTGATGGCCGACGCCTGCGTCGGCGATGACCAGGGCAACCTGATCTTCCTGTCCATCTGGGCGCGGGACACCGCCGTCCAGCAGTTCCTTGCACGCCTGACCCTCGGGCGCGACGAGCAGGGACTGGACCAGTTCCACGTCATCACCGACCAGGGCGGCAGCGTCCCGGTATTCATCGGCAACGTCGATCGCCTGGAAAAGCGCATCACGCGCGCCTACCGGCGAACGCTGTTCGGTTCGCTGTCCAACGTGTGGCTGTTCGACCGGCGCTGCGTCAAGCCCGACAAGGCCAACGCCAGCGCATTGGCACTGCTGCCACGTGACAGCGCCCACCGGCTTGACCGCCTGTGGATGCTGGTGCGGGACACCTGCCCGTTGCCGCTGCTCGACCACTGGCGCGAGACCGTGCTGGAACTGCTGCAAAGCCGCGAGATGCTGGCCCGCCTTCCGTTCGCCCTCGGGCCGCTGGAAGGCCATCGGCTCGCCATCGACGTGCCGGCGCTGAGCTTGGCGCTGGGCTCCCTGATCCGCAGTGACGCGCTCACCGCCTATCCCTATCCGGCCAAGATTTGGACGCCGGAAGCGGTAGCGGCTTGACCCACCCTCGGAGGCACGCCTTGGCGTGCTTCCGTCATTCATCCCCGCCAACCAGGAGACTTCCATGGCTCTCATGTTCCCGCGGCTCGCCCGCAATTTCGCCAAAAATGGGTACTACCCGACCGACGAACCCACGCTCGAAAGAGCCCTCAACGCACTGATGCCCAGCGACGGGCCGATGTGCATCCTCGATCCCTGCGCCGGTGAAGGCGTGGCAATCGCCGAAGCCTCTCATGCCCTCGGGCGCGAACAGACCAAGGCGTTCGCCGTCGAATTCGACGCCGAGCGGGCGCGCCATGCCCGCGGCCTGGTCGATCACTGCCTGCACGCGGACCTGATGGACACGATGATCTCCAAGCAGTCCTTCGGACTACTGTGGCTGAATCCACCGTATGGCGACCTGTCCAAGGACGTCAACGGCAACATCGGCTATCAGGGCCAGGGCCGTGCCCGCCTCGAAAAGCTGTTCTATCAGCGTTCGCTGTCGCTGTTGCAATACGGCGGCGTGCTGGTCTTCATCGTCCCCGGCTACGTGCTCGACGCGGAGCTGGTCGGCTGGTTGACGCGCCACTACACCGATCTGCGTATCTACCGAGCGGTGGAAACGCAGTTCAAGCAGGTGGTGATCTTCGGCCGCCGGGTCCGTCAGCGGGAGCTGGCACCCGATGGCGTCAAGGCCGTGCGCAATCTGCTGCTGCAGGTTGGGCTTGGCGAAGTCGAAGCCGAGGAACTGCCGAGCGAATGGCCGTTCCTGCCGTACATCGTCCCCGCCAGTCCGGCCGAGCCGGAGCATTTCTTCCGCGTGACGATGGAGCCCGAACAGTTCGCCGACGAGGTTGGCCGGCTGCAAGGCCTTTGGCCGTCGCTGGACACGCACTTGGGGACCGCGCAGCAGTCGCTGCGTCCACCGGCGCGGGCCTTGTCCCACTGGCATCTCGCCCTGGCTCTGGCCGCGGGCGCGATCTCCGGCGTCGTGCGCTCCCAGACGGGGCGCGTGCTCGTCGTCAAAGGTGACACCCACAAGGACAAGACGCTCCAGCGGGAATTCACCGAACGCGAAGACGGCTCCATCGCCGAGACACGCATCCTCACCGACAAGTTCGTGCCTGTCATCCGCGCGTGGGACATGACGCCTGGCTCCCCGACACGGGGCGAGGTGTTGACCATCCGCTGATCCACCGGACGCGCTGCCGTCCTGCTGTACCAACTCGAAGGAGAAACACCATGATCCCCAATCCGTTCAAGCGGCCTGCGCCGCACAAGCAACCGTTGTTCACACCGAGTACGTTGAAGTTGAGCGAGAAGGTGCATTGGCTGGCCCGGCGAGGCCTGATTGACCCCTTGGCCTATGTCCAGCGCCATGTGCGCGGGGACTGGGGCGAGATCGATGAGGCCACCCGCCAAGCGAACGACGTGGCGATCCAACAGGACAACCTGATGATTTCGCAGTTCAGGATCACGCCGGACCTGGCGCTGATCGTCAAGACCAGCGAAGACCACCAGACCACGGTGGTCCAGCTTCCCGAAGAGCGGGACCTGATCTGAGGCCCCACATCGTCATCTTCATCCACCTGACGGAGCCACTTCACTCCGGCAGGGGTGTCGTGGCCCAATGAACCATCAAGGAGGAGCCCATGGCATCGCATCGTATCGAAACCTACTGCCACAGGCTGACGTTCCCCATTGGGGCGCTCATCTTCAGCAGAGGTATCAACCGCCTGTTCAACGCGGGTCGCCTGGACCCGATTCCGTACTTCAGACGGCACGCCCGCGGCGACTGGGGCGACGTCACCGCCCAGCAATGGGAGGCCAACAGCTCTGCGCTTCAATCAGGCGCGCCGCTGGAATCGCACTACGTGATCCACCCGGGACTCGCCATTCGCATCATCACCGATACGGGGCGCAGCATCACCGCCATCGTGCTGCCGTCCGAGGACTGAGCACGGTTCACCCGCGGGCCACCCAGGCCAGCATCTTCAACCACCTTCGGCCACGCGCCGATTCTCCTCCCACCACGGGGCATGCCATTGCCCCGCTGGGGGTGGTGCATGCCCCATTTTTCTTTGGAGCATCACCATGTCCCTCGATCTCGAAACCACTGCCGCTGAAGCCACGCCCGTGCAGGGCGAACTGCTGGACGCGGAATCCAACCCTCTGACCCTGAGCCTTCAGGATTTCGTCGGCGAGTTCGGCGACGAACTGCTCGACGCCCTCAACAGCGCCAACCCGCCGGTCTATACCGGCCAACCGCAGGCGCACCGGCAACTCGTCGTCGCCAGCCTCAAGCGCAAGCTGTTCCCAGCACAGGCCGAAGTCGTCCACGCCGCCGCCGAGCTGCTGATCGACCGTGGCGAACGCGCCGCGATCGTCAATGGCGAGATGGGCTGCGGTAAGACGACCGTCGGCATCGCCGCGGCCGCCGTGCTCAACGCCGAAGGCTACCGCCGCACTCTGGTCCTGTCGCCACCGCACCTGGTTTACAAGTGGCGGCGGGAGATCCAGGAGACGGTGGCCGGCGCCAAGGTATGGGTGCTCAATGGGCCGGATACGCTCGTCAAACTCATCAAGCTGCGTGAGCAGTTGGGTGTGCAGCCCACGGGCCAGGAGTTCTTCGTCCTGGGGCGCGTCAGGATGCGGATGGGTTTCCACTGGAAGCCTGTCTTCACCACGCGACGCACCCGCCACGGCGACGTGGCGGCTTGCCCGGACTGCGGCACGGTTATCACCGACCTCGACGGCGAGCCGGTCAACCCGGTCGCTCTCCAAGCCGATGAGTACCGCAGGAAGTGCAGCCATTGCGCCGCGCCCCTGTGGACGCTGATCCGCCCGCGCAGCCTGTCCGGCAGCGATCAATCCTCGGCCGTGCTCAAAGCCTTGAAGCGCATTCCGACGATCGGGGAAGTCACCGCGCAGAAGCTGATGCAGAAGTTCGGGGACGGGTTCCTGGCATCGATGCTCGGCGACAACATCCACGAGTTCATCAACTTGATGGACGGCAACGGCGAGCTGGTGTTTTCTGACCGTCAGGCCACGCGCATGGAACGTGCGATGGCCAACATGGAGTTCGGCTTCGGCGAGGGCGGCTACCAACCGTCCGAGTTCATCAAGAGGTACCTGCCGCAAGGCACGTTCGACCTGCTGATCGCCGACGAGGCCCATGAGTACAAGAACGGCGGCAGTGCCCAAGGCCAGGCCATGGGCGTGCTGGCGGCGAAGGCTCGCAAGACCTTGCTGCTGACTGGCACGCTGATGGGCGGCTATGGGGACGACCTGTTCTATCTGCTGTTCCGAGCCCTGCCTGGGCGGATGATCGAAGACGGCTACCGCCCGACCACGAGCGGCAGCATGACCTCGGCTGCGATGGCGTTCATGCGCGATCACGGGGTCTTGAAGGACATCTACTCCGAGAGCACCGGCACGGCGCACAAGACGGCCAAGGGCACCAAGGTATCGGTGCGCACGGTCAAGGCCCCGGGCTTCGGCCCCAAGGGCGTCTTGCGCTGCATCCTGCCGTTCACGATCTTCCTCAAGCTCAAGGACATCGGCGGCAACGTCCTGCCGCCTTATGACGAGGAGTTCCGTGAAGTCGCGATGGACACGGCACAAGCCGCGGCCTACCGCGATCTGGCGGGTCGGCTGACCGCCGAGCTGAAACAGGCTCTGGCGCGACGCGATACGACCTTGCTGGGCGTGGTTCTCAACGTGCTGCTGGCCTGGCCGGATTGCTGCTTCCGGTCGGAGACCGTGGTGCATCCGCGCACGCGCAACACCTTGGCGTTCGTCCCGGCTCAGTTCAACGAGTTCGAGGTGACACCGAAAGAGCGCGAGCTGATCGACATCTGCAAAGAGGAGAAGGCACAGGGTCGCAAGGTCCTGGCCTACACGGTCTATACCGGCACGCGCGACACCACGTCGCGCCTGAAGGTGCTGCTGGAGCAGGAGGGCTTCAAAGTGGCGGTGCTGCGCGCGAGCGTGGACGCCAGCCGCCGCGAAGACTGGATCGCCGAGCAACTGGACCGTGGCATCGACGTGCTCATCACTAACCCCGAGCTGGTCAAGACGGGGCTGGACCTGTTGGAGTTCCCGACGATCGTGTTCATGCAGTCGGGCTACAACGTGTACTCGCTCCAGCAGGCGGCACGCCGCTCCTGGCGCATCGGGCAAAAGCAGCCCGTGCGCGTGATCTACCTTGGCTATGCCGGTTCTTCGCAGATGACCTGCCTGGAGCTGATGGCCAAGAAGATCATGGTCTCGCAGTCCACCTCGGGCGACGTGCCTGAATCCGGGCTCGATGTTCTGAACCAGGATGGTGATTCCGTCGAGGTCGCACTGGCCCGGCAATTGGTCGCCGCCTGAACTTCACACAATGCCGACGACCGAGAGGTCGTCGGCTTTTTTCAGTGCCTTGCATCGTCAAATTGCACCTTGCCGTACACGCTTGGACAGTGATTCAGCGCCCTCTTTGCGCTCGCTGTACCGATCCACCAGATACGGGACCGCGTCGCGCGTGAGCAGCGTGAACTTCATCAGTTCTTCCATCACGTCCACGATGCGGTCGTAATAGGCCGAGGGCTTCATGCGCCCGACCTCGTCGAACTCCTGGTATGCCTTGGCGACCGAGGACTGGTTCGGGATGGTCAGCATCCGCATCCAGCGGCCGAGCACGCGCATCTGGTTGACCGCGTTGAAGGACTGCGAGCCGCCCGACACCTGCATCACCGCCAGCGTCTTGCCCTGGGTCGGGCGCACCGCGCCGACCGACAGCGGAATCCAGTCGATCTGCGTCTTCATCAGGCCGGTCATCGCGCCGTGGCGCTCCGGCGAACTCCACACCATGCCTTCGGCCCATTGCACCAGTTCGTGCAGTTCCTTGACCTTGGGGTGATCAGCGGGTGCATCGTCCACCAGCGGCAGGCCGGACGGATTGAACAATCGGGTTTCACCGCCCAGCGCCCGCAGGATGCGGGCGGCTTCTTCGGCTGCGAGGCGGCTGAACGAGCGTTCGCGCAGCGAGCCGTAGAGCAGCAGGAAGCGCGGCGCGTGGGTGGTCCGTGCCGGCGCGAACAGGTGTTCGGCGTCTGGTTGCTGGAACAGCGCCGCGTCGATGTTTGGCAGGTCGAGGCGGGCTTCAGACACGACGGCCTTTCTCATCAACCAGCGGCTCGCCGTCTTCCTTGTTGAACGCGCCGCGCTGCGGTTGCGGCAGAAGGTCGAGCACGGCTTCCGATGGCCGGCACAGGCGCACACCCAGCGGCGTGACCACGATCGGCCGGTTGATGAGAATGGGATGCTGGAGCATGAAACCGATCAGGTCGTCGTCGCTCCACTTCGGGTTGCCCAGGTCGAGTTCGGCATAGGGCGTACCTTTCTCGCGCAGTATGTCCCGCACCGGCACGCCCATCGCCGCGATCAGCGCCTGGAGCGTGTCGCGGCCGGGCGGCGTCTTCAGGTACTCGATGATGGTCGGTTCCTCGCCGCTGTTGCGGATCAGGCCCAGCACGTTGCGCGATGTGCCGCAGGCTGGGTTGTGGTAGATCGTGATGGTGCTCATGGATGCCTCTTGGAGATTACGAAGTGGTCGCGCGGCGTTCGTACCAGCCGCGTGAGCGGTTGACCACCCGCACCACCAGCAGCATGACCGGCACCTCGATGAGCACGCCGACCACTGTTGCGAGTGCCGCACCGGAATGGAAGCCGAATAGGCTGATGGCGGCGGCCACGGCCAGCTCGAAGAAGTTGCTGGCACCAATCAACGCGGATGGCCCAGCGACGCAGTGCTTTTCGCCCGCCTGGCGGTTGAGCCAGTACGCCAGCCCGGAATTGAAGAACACCTGGATCAGGATCGGCACCGCGAGCATGGCGATCACCAGCGGCTGCCGGATGATGGCCTCGCCTTGGAAGGCGAACAGCAGCACCAGCGTCAGCAACAGCGCGGCGATGGACAACGGGCCGATGCGTTCCAGTGCCCTGTCGAACGCGGCCTGTCCCTTGCGCAGCAGCGCCCGGCGCCAAAGCTGGGCCAGGATGACCGGAATGACGATGTACAAACCCACCGACACCAGCAAGGTGTCCCAAGGCACCGTGATCGAGGACAGGCCCAGCAGCAGGCCGACGATGGGTGCGAAGGCGAGCACCATGATGGTGTCGTTCAAGGCCACTTGCGACAGCGTAAATGCCGGATCGCCGCCAGTCAGTCGGCTCCAAACGAAAACCATTGCGGTGCACGGTGCGGCAGCCAGCAGGATCAGGCCGGCGATGTAGCTGTCGAGTTGGTCGGCGGGCAGCCAATCAGCAAAAGCGTGGCGGATGAAGATCCACGCCAGAAGTGCCATTGAGAACGGCTTGACGGCCCAATTGATGAACAGCGTGATCCCCATGCCTCGCCAATGCTGGCGCACCTGGCCGAGCGCGGCGAAGTCCACCTTCAGCAGCATAGGGATGATCATCACCCAGATCAGCAAGCCCACCGGCAGGTTGACTTGAGCGATCTCCATGCGGCCGATGGCCTGGAATGCGGCGGGCGCGAACTGGCCCAGAGCGATACCCGCGATGATGCACACCGCCACCCATAGCGTCAGGTAACGCTCAAAGCCGCTCATGGCGGAGTTTGCTGGCGCGGGGCCGGCGGTATCGGTTGCGCTCATCGGTTCAGGCCTCACTGGCGGCCGATGTCGCGCAGTTCGCGCTGCAACGACATGGCATCTAGACTCTTGATCGGCAGCGACAGGAACAACTCGATGCGTCGGCGCAGCGTCATGGCGGTATCGAAGAACGCCTTGCTTTGTCGTTCCAAGGAGCCTTCCACGGCAGCCGGGTCAGGCACGCCCCAATGCGCCGACACCGGCTTGCCCGGCCATAGAGGACAAGCCTCGCCGGCTGCGTTGTCGCAGACGGTGAAGATGAAATCGAACACCGGCGCATCGGGCTTCACGAACTCGTCCCAGCTCTTGCTGCGGTAGCCCGTTGTCGGAAGGTGCAGCCGCTCCAGCGTGGCGAGCGCCAGCGGGTGAACTTCGCCTTTCGGATGGCTACCTGCCGACCAGGCGTGAAACCGCCCCTGGCCCATGTCGTTGAGGATGCCTTCGGCGAGGATGGAGCGGGCCGAATTGCCCGTACAGATGAACAAGGCGTTGTAAGTGGTATCGGTCATGGTCAGCAGCAGGTCTTGGATGGAGAAACCTCGCATACGCCACCTTGGCAGCAATGCTCGGTCAGGTAGCCGATGAGGCCGTTCATGTGGCCGTACTCGGCCCGATAGATCAGGTTGCGACCCTGCTGCTCGATGGTGACGAGGCCGGCATGGGCCAGCTCCTTCAAGTGGAAGGACAAGGTGTTGCGGGCCACGTCGAGCTGGTCGGCTAGCGTGCTTGGCGTCAGTCCGCCCGGGCCAGCAACGACCAAGGCGCGGAACACGCGCAGGCGCTGGGTGTGAGCCAGGGCGTTTAAGGCGGAAATGGCTTGATCTTCTTGCATGGTTCGATAATACAACAATTATTGAATCAATGTGCAAACCACAGTTGGGTTTGCGGGTTGCGCTATGTGTTGGACTGCAAAAGCGGGTAGCTCCCAGTTCGCATTCCTGACTGACCGCGCCGCCGCGCGCGGCCAAGGTATCGGCATCGCAACAGAAGAGCCGATGCCATGCCCGCAATCCATGTATCCCGGCACTTGGTCGGCGCCGGCCTCCTGGCCGCAGCCCTGGCCAGTGGCTGCGCGACCACCACGGCGCCGCTCGCACCCGATGCCATCGAGGAAGTCTCGGCCGCGCCCGAACCCGAGGCGCCCGAGTACATCCCGGTCGTGCGCTACGGCCGCTACACGCTGGTCGAGTTGGCACCCACGGCAGCGCAGCGCGACCTGCTGTTGCAGACCATCGACGTGTCCATGCCCGAGGATGCCCGCGCCACGGTCGGCGACGGGATGCGGCATGTGCTCAAGCGCAGCGGCTACGGCCTTTGCGAGACCGCGCATGCCGTGATCGAACTGTACGCGCTGCCGCTGCCGGCGGCACATCTGCATCTCGGCCCCATGACCTTGCGCCATGCGCTGCTCACGCTGGCTGGGCCGTCCTGGGAACTGCACGCGGATGACCGCGCACGGCAAATCTGCTTCGATCGGCCCGGCGACCGTGCAGTCGCCGAGTCCCCATCCGGGCCACTCGCCACCGAGACGGTGCAGACGTTCCCGCTGGCGCCTGCGGTTTCGGGAGGCCAGCCATGAATGCCTCGCATCCCGCCCAACGCTCAACCGCGGCGGTTGTCATACAGAGCCTGTTCTGGCTTTGGCTGATCGGCCTCAGTGTCATCGTGGCGCTGGGCTACCTGGCGATGCGCGATCAAACCGACCAGGATCGGCTGGATTCCCGCCTGCAGCGCCTGGAAGCGCAGGCGACTGGCCTGGCCGAGACCATCGAGGCCATCCAGCAGCGCCCAGCCGTCGCAACGGCCGCTGACCTCAAGGACACCCGCCAAGTCCTGGAAGCACGCGCTGCCCAGGTCGAGAAGTCGCTGAGCGGCTATGCCGCCGCTGATGACCTTCAGGCGCTACGCGCCGAAATCGAGCAGATCAAGACGCGCCAGACCGCCGCGCGTGCCGCAGCCCCCGCCCAGCCGCGCGCATCACGCCCGGCCGCCGCCTCCAAGGCCGAACCGCCGCCGCTGCCGTTCCGCGTCGTCGGCGCCGAACTGCGCGCTGGCCAGCGCAGCGTGTCCGTCGCGCCGAGCACCGGGGACTTCATGCCCGCCCAACTTCAGGTGCTGCTGCCCGGGGATGCGGTCGGCCCGTGGCGCCTGCAGGCGATCGAGGGCAACACCGCAGTGTTCCAGGCCGGCAACCAGACCCGCCGTGTGGCGATTCCCTGACCGGAGCACCCCATGAAGCCGTCGATCCTCCTTTCCGCGCTCGTGTTGGCGTCGGTGCAGTGGCCCATCTGGGCGCAGCAGCCCGCAACGGCCCCGGCGCGCAATGCGCAAAGCCAGGAGCGCCCGCTGGCCGCCCGCGTGCTGGACGATCGGGCGGCCAGTGAATGGGGCCTGCAACCGCAGGAGTGGACTCGCTATCGCGAGCTGATGGACGGGCCGCTGGGCATCTACTCGCCCAACCTGGACCCGCTGTCCGCCCTGGGCATCGAGGCACGCACTGACGAAGAGCGGCGGCGCTACGCAGAGCTGCAGGTGCAGGTCGAAGCGCGCCGCGTCGAGAAGCTGCTCGCCTACCAGCGCGCCTACGACGAAGCCTGGCAGCGCCTGAACCCCGGCATGCAGCGCGTGAACCTGCCCGACGACAAGCCCGGCGCCGGTCCCGTGCGTGGTAGAGGCCGCACCGCGGTGTTCGTCAAGGATGGCTGCGCTGCCTGCGGGCAGCTCGTACAGCGTCTGCAATCCTCAGGCGCCGATTTCGACCTGTACATGGTCGGAAGCCGCCAGGACGACGCGCGCATCCGCGACTGGGCCAAGCGCGCGCAGATCGACCCGGCGCGCGTGCGCGCCGGCAGCATCACGCTCAACCACGATGGCGGCCGCTGGCTGTCGCTGGGCCTGCCCGGTGATTTGCCCGCAGCCGTGCGCGAGGTGAACGGCCAATGGCAGCGCCAGCCGTAGCTGCCCCCGTATCGCAGTTCTTGCGCGCACTGGTGCTCTCTGCAGGCGTGTATGCCAGCACCCCCCATGCCCAGGAGGTCCCGCCACCGGCCTACCAGCTTGCCGCCCAGCGCGCGGGCATCCCTTCGACGGTGCTCTACGCCGTGGCCTTGCAGGAGAGCGGCATCCGGCGCAACGGGCGCATCGTCCCATGGCCGTGGTCCCTCAACGTCGCCGGCCAATCGCGCCGCTTCGCCACGCGCGCCGACGCCTGCGCTGGCCTGCAGCAGGCGATGCGCGCCACGCCGCACACGCGCATCGACGCGGGCCTGGGCCAGATCAACCTTGGCTACCACAAGCACCGCTTCACCGGCGCGTGCGATCTGCTGGACCCGTACCGCAACCTCGCCGTTGCCGCCGAGATCCTGAAGGAGCAGCACGCCCCCGGCGAGGACTGGCTGCTGGCGATCGGCCGCTACCACCGCCCCGCTGGCGGCGAGCCCGCCGTCCGCTATCGGCGCAGCGTGTCCCGCCACCTTGCCCGCGTGCAGGGCACGCGCCCAACCGCCGCGGTCTTCGCCGCGCGCCAGGAGACCTCCCCATGACGAAACCCCATCCGGTCCAACTCGCGCTCACGGGCCTGCTCATGCTGCTGTCAGGCCTGCCGCTGGCCTCGCGTGCTGGCGAGCCGCTGATCGTGGTCGAGGACCGTGGCGGCACGTCGGCATTGCCGTACTACGAAGCCCTGAACCTCCAGCCGCGCGCCAACGCGCCGGCCCGCCCCCCCATCCCGACGCCCCGGGTTCCCGCCACGCCAGCGGACGAAGCCGCGATGCTGCCGGTGCGCAGCAGCAAGCTCACGCCCGGTACCGTCGCGCGGCGCGTGATCGAAGCGCCCGGCCTGCGGCCGTTCGCGGTCATCGGCGACGACGAGGCTTCCCGGGTCTGGTTGCAGCGCCGCGCCGCCGCTTTGCGTGAACGCGGCGCGGTCGGCCTGGTGGTCAACGTCGAGACCGCGCAGAGCCTGGCACGGCTGCGCGCTCTGGTGCCTGGCGTACCGCTCGCGCCCGTGGCCGGCGACGACCTGGCCGATCGCCTGGGCCTGCGGCACTACCCGGCGCTGATCACGGCCACCGGCATCGAGCAATGAAGCCATGTCAGGCAAACAGCCGGTCGAGGTTCTGCTACGCCCAGCGGTGGAGCTATACACCGTCGCGGCGTGTGCAGGCGCCGCGTTTCTGTGCCTGGTGGCCCCATGGTCGCTCGCGCTGAGCCCGGCCATGGGCATCGGCAGCGCCTTGGCGTTCGGCGCCTACGGCGCGATCCGCTACCGCGATGCCCGCATCATCCTGCGCTACCGGCGCAACATCCGCCGTCTGCCGCGTTACGTGATGACCAGCAAGGACGTGCCGGTCAGCCAGCAGCGCCTATTCGTGGGGCGCGGCTTTCTCTGGGAGCAGAAGCACACGCATCGGCTGATGCAGACGTACCGGCCCGAGTTCCGCCGCTACGTCGAGCCGACGCCGGCCTACCGGCTGGCCAGGCGCCTGGAGGAACGGCTGGAGTTCGCGCCATTGCCGCTCTCTCGCCTGCCGAAGCTCACCGGCTGGGACGTGCCTTTCAACCCCGTGCGCCCGTTGCCGCCTGTCGGCGGCCTGCCAAGGCTGCACGGCATCGAGCCCGACGAAGTGGACGTCAGCCTGCCGCTGGGCGAGCGCGTCGGGCACTCGCTGGTGCTGGGCACCACGCGGGTGGGCAAGACGCGCCTGGCCGAATTGTTCGTCACGCAGGACATCCGCCGCAGGAATGCTGCCGGCGAGCATGAGGTCGTCATCGTCATCGACCCCAAGGGGGATGCCGATCTCTTGAAACGGATGTACGTCGAAGCCCAGCGCGCTGGCCGCGAAGGCGAGTTCTACATCTTCCACTTGGGCTGGCCGGAAATCAGCGCCCGCTACAACGCCGTGGGCCGCTTCGGTCGGATCTCGGAAGTGGCGACACGCATCGCGGGGCAGCTCTCCGGCGAAGGCAACAGCGCGGCGTTCCGCGAGTTCGCATGGCGCTTCGTGAACATCATCGCCCGCGCCCTGGTGGAACTGGGGCAGCGCCCGGACTACATGCTGATCCAGCGCCACGTCATCAACATCGACGCGCTGTTCATTGAGTACGCCCAGCACTACTTTGCCAAGACGGAGCCCAAGGCCTGGGAGGTGATCGTCCAGATCGAGGCCAAGCTCAACGAGAAGAACATCCCAAGGAACATGATCGGGCGCGAGAAGCGTGTGGTGGCGCTGGAGCAATACCTCTCCCAGGCGCGCAACTACGACCCTGTGCTCGATGGCCTGCGCTCGGCGGTGCGCTACGACAAGACCTACTTCGACAAGATCGTTGCATCGCTGCTGCCGCTGCTGGAAAAGCTCACGAGCGGCAAGATCGCCCATCTCCTGGCGCCGAACTACTCCGACCTGGCCGACCCGCGCCCGATCTTCGACTGGATGCAGGTCATCCGAAAGCGGGCCATCGTCTATGTGGGTCTGGATGCGTTGTCTGACGCCGAGGTCGCCGCAGCGGTCGGCAATTCGATGTTCTCTGACCTGGTTTCGGTGGCCGGACACATCTACAAGCACGGAATCGACGATGGCCTGCCCGGCGCAGTGGCTGGCGCTCGCGTGCCGATCAACGTTCATGCCGACGAATTCAATGAACTGATGGGCGATGAATTCATCCCGCTCATCAACAAGGGCGGCGGTGCCGGCCTGCAAGTCACGGCGTACACGCAGACGCTCTCGGACATCGAGGCCCGCATCGGAAATCGCGCGAAGGCCGGCCAAGTGATCGGGAATTTCAACAATTTATTCATGTTGCGCGTGCGCGAGACGGCCACCGCGGAACTGCTGACGAGGCAGTTGCCGAAGGTCGAGGTCTATACAACCACCATCGTCTCGGGCGCGACGGACAGCTCAGACATCCGCGGCGCGACGGATTTCACGTCGAACACCCAGGACCGCATCAGCATGGCCAGCGTGCCGATGATCGAGCCGTCACACGTCGTCGGCCTGCCCAAGGGCCAGTGCTTCGCGCTGCTGCAGGGCGGCCAGCTCTGGAAGGTGCGTATGCCGCTGCCGGCGCCGGACCCGGATGAAGTGATGCCGGCGGACCTGCAGCAACTGGCCGGGTACATGCGCCAGAGCTACAGCGAGGCCACGCAGTGGTGGGAGTTCACCAGCTCGTCGGCCTTGCAGGATGCGGCCTTGCCCGACGACCTGCTGGACGATGCCGCTGCGGCCGAGCCCGGCGCGGTGGCCACCGGCGCCGACGATGGCGCGGGCAACGAGGCCGTGCCATGAAGGATGCCGCCTCGACCGCGCAGCGGGAGCAGAACCATCGCCAAGGCTTGATCGTCGGCACCATCACCTTACCGTTCCGGCTGCTCGGGGTGCTCATTGGCTCGCTGCTGTTTTCGATCGTGGTGGAGTGCGTCGGCATGCACCTGTTCTGGAAGGACCAGGGCTGGCGCCACTCCCAGCAGATGCTGCGGTACGAACTCGGGCACCTGTCCAACCACTTCACGCGCAGCGTGGTGGTACAGGAGCCCGGGCGCACGGCGCACGAGTTGGTGGATACCGGGTACGAGTGGGTGTTCGTGCGCTCGGGGTTGCTGGAGCGCATGAGCCGGACCGCCGAGCGCGTCCGCGCGCCCAGCCACGGGCAGAGCCGCAACTTCCGCTACTACATCAGCCAAGTCTATGTCTGGGCCGAAAGCTACCTGATCGCTGCGGCCTTCACGACGCTCACCTTCCTGGTGCGCCTGCTGGTCCTGGTGCTCACGCTGCCGCTGATCCTCACGGCGGCATTCGTCGGCCTGATTGACGGCCTGGTGCGACGGGATGTGCGCCGGTTCGGCGCGGGCCGCGAATCCGGCTTCATCTACCACCGCGCGAAGGCCAGCCTGATGCCGTTGGCCGTGCTGCCTTGGGTCACCTATCTCGCTCTGCCCATATCGGTGCATCCTCTGGTCATCCTGCTGCCCAGCGCGGCGTTGCTGGGGATGGCAGTCAGCCTGACCGCAGGCAGCTTCAAGAAGTACTTATGAGGTGACACGGGCGGCACGGCTCTGCAAAGCCGTGTGCCGTTCATCGGTTCTGCAGGGTATCAAGAGCAGCATCCAACGCCGTAACCGCCTCGACGACCGTTCTTACCGTCGCCCGATCAAACTCATGATCGCGCTGAGCGTCGTGCACACCGCTATTGAGGTAACCCCATTCAATACTCGTACCGCTGACATTGAGCAGCCGGACCAACGCCCCTACGGCATCCGGCGCACCCGCATGTTGCGCCGCGATACGCTCGACGGCCGACCGCAACTTGGTGCATTTATTGTTCAGCTCCCAAGGCGCGCGGGGCCCGCTCAGCTTGATGTCGATCCGGCCGTCCGCCCGCCGACCCAGCCACGTCCACAGGCGGTCCGTCAGACTCTCCAGCGCCGGCCGGGCCTGACGCAGTGCCTCGCGTTTCTCGTCAGCCGCCAACGCCTGCTGGGCCAGAAGAACATAGTTCTTCGCTGGCGGGTCGCTGTCGACCCGCAGTTCGTGCTCTCCCTGATGCGGGAGAAACTTGTAGCGCTTAATGGCCGCGGCGCGGCGCACGCCCAACTCCTGCTGGATGCGGTGCAGGAACTCCTCTGCGTGCGAGGTGAGGATAACCTGCTTGCCGTGGAGCAAACCGTCCTCGAAGAAGGTACGCCAGATGCCATCGCGATGGTCGTCGTCGATCGCGTTGACGACGTCATCGAATATGACCACGGGGCAGCCCTGCGCGAGGTTCTTGGCAAGCAGAATCGCCAGGCCCAGGCATTTGATGTGCCCTTCGCTGAAGACGATCAACGCGTCGTAGCGCGCGCCCGGCTCGCCGGCGAACTCCACCTCGATCTTGCCGTTCTCGGCCACGGGCAACCACAGCGCGTGCAGCAGATCGCCGGGCGGATCGGCCCGGTTGAATGCGTTGTAGAGATGGCGGGCTTGGTCTCCCAGCCCCTGTAGCAGAACCCCCGGCAGAGCGGTTAGGTATGCCTGAATCTCGGGCAGGAAGCCGTCGTAGGCGGCCTTGACCCGCTGATGGTGCACCACCACCGGCATTTCGTCCGTGGCCGCCTGGATTAGGCCGCGGTTCGCGTCGTCGAATTGGGCCACGGTTTGGCGGGCGGCCGCCAGCTCCTGATCCGCAGTCGTGCGCATGGTCCGCAGCCGTTCGATCTCCAGCTGATGCTGTTGCAGGCGGTCCCGCTCCTGGGCCATCGCGCCGCGCTGGGCATTCACGTCGCGCGCCCGCGCGTCGAAGCCTTCGATGATCTGTGCGATCCGTAAGAGGGCTTGCCAGGCGCGCTGGTCCCCATTCACCCCGCCGCCGAGCCAATTGCCCGCCGACGTGGGAGGCAGCAGTGGCAGGCCCGCGGCCTGCGATTCGGCAGGACAAGCGACCCCAGCCGCCGCCACCACGCGGCGCATTTCGTCACACAGCGCTCGGACCGCCTCGCTCAACTGCGTCCGATGCCCGGCCTCCTGCTGCTGCAGGACGGCCAGTTGCGCGAGCTGCTCCAGGCCCATTCGCGCCCTGGCGAACGGGTCCTGCGCCACGGCGGCCAGTTCGGTTCCACATGCCGGACACGCGGTCGCCCCGTCCGCCAACGCTTGCACGGCCTCGTAGAGCTTCGCGTACGACACCTCGCCGGCGCGGGCCGCGAGTTGCGCGGAAGACGCTTGCCACAGTCCCTGGACGCGGTAGGCCTCTGCCAGCAACGCTTGCAGGCGGGCCTGGGTCACCTCGTGAATGGCAGGCGGGTTGGCGTCCAGCTGAGCCTGGACATACGGTAGCCGTCCTTGCTGCTGCGGCGTACCCAGCAGCCAGTCCACGCAGGTTTGATAGGTCGCGCCAGGTGACATGCGCTGCGCCAAAGCTTGTTCCAGGCCCTCGACCGCTGCGATCTTCTGCGGGTAGGCGGCGATGGTCTGTTCGGAGTTCGCCAACTGCAGGCGACGCTGCGCCAGCTGCGCCGCCTGCACGCCGGCAAGCATCAGGTCCTGATCGAGCGAGGGGTTGAAGCCGCGCACGAACTCGCTGAACTGGTCCACGCCGAACAGGGTGGCGATGAGCTGGCGCTGATCGCTCGGGGTCCGCGCGGCGATTCGGGCGAAATCGTCGAGGCGGTTCTTCTCGATGAAGCAGAAGCGATACTCAGCTTCGTCGGGCTGGACGGCCTGCGCCTCGCCCGCCGCCGTAGACGACAGGACTGGCGCGATGTGGCGGCGCAGGCGAGCGTTGTTGCAGTACGTCCGCTGGTCGACCCGCTTGGCCTGCGCTTCGCTGATCGAACCGAGCATCGCCACTTCCAAGGCTTCGCAGAAGCTGCTCTTGCCGGTGCCGTTGGCACCGTAGACCAAGGTGATGTCATGGCTGAGGTCGAACGTCTCCTGCCGCATGAATCCTCGAAACGGCCCGACTTCGAGCTGGTGCAGTCGCCCGAGCGCCGGCCCGTTTTCGGGGCCGCGCGCGTCCCCGTCGTAGGCGACAGGCATCTGCGCCAGATGCGCGATGGCCAGCGGCGCCAAGCGCGTGGAGCGCCCCCGGCGTGCAGCACCGACCTCGGCCAGTGGCTGCAGGTGATCGAGCACCAGGTGCGCCAGCCGGCGCACGTCGTCGTGCACGTGCCGCTGCGTCAAGTGCGCCAGGAACCGGTGGTACTCCGAACGTATGCTTGCCACAGCGACCCCTCACTTGGTCAACCACTGACCGTAAGCCTCCACATCGATCATGGGGACCGTTCCACTGAACTGAAGCTGCGCGATCAGCTTGAAAAGAAACGCGGTCGCCGGCTTGTTTTCGTTGGTGTAGCTGTACGCGCCGCTGGCTTGGTCATAGAAAAAGTGCCCGTGGGCGGCAACGCATCCGATGTCCAGACGCCCCTCGGTGAGGTTTGCGTTCAGCGCCTTGTCCATGGATGGGCCCAATGCAGGACTCCATTCGCTCTCGAAGGTGAGCAAGCCACCCAGAATCGGAATCAACGGCTTCGCTGGGTAGGTCCCGCCAGCGTGCGGGATCGGCAGGCTCGTGCGGTGCAGCCTGCGCACACTGGCGACCTTCTCCTGGGCATAGGCCACAAGCCCCGCGTCAGCCGTCTGCTTGGCCTCGAACACGGCGTACACGCTTTCGGCTGGAATGATCGTCTCGTTCTCGTAGGTGAAGATAAAAGGCGAATATTGCCGATCAAACACCACCACATCGATCTGCTGGCTGAAGTTCCCCAGGCTGTCCACCACATGCGCCTTCGCCGCCTGGTACCGTTTGGGCAGATAGGTATCCAGCATGTCGATCCAGACGTTCTCGCTCGCATCCCCCTTCGCACCCGGGTGACCGAAGGTCTTGCGTACTACGGACAAGCGCTGCTGGATGTCTTCATGCAGGGACGACAGGAGCTGGGAAAGCGACCACTGGGACATGCTGTACCTCGATGGGACGTGTATGGAAGCCGATGGAATCAGGACAGTGGGAACTTGGGGCCAAACAGTGCGCGCCAGGCGCGAAGCGCTTCGATATTGCGACCACGACGCGCGTGGTCGATGGCGATGCTTGCGTCCTGGCTCGCCTGGAACAGCAGCTGCTGCGCGCGCTGCTTGCGCGCGGCATCCATATCGTTGCTGATTGCCGGGCCAAGTCCGGCGGGATCCGGCCACTCGTCATGAACACGATCGGCAAGCGTGGCAAAGAACGACTGGATCTCGCGATCGAACGATCCTCCCCAGCCGCCGTAAAGACACTCAAGGGCCATTACCTCGATCAGGAACGAGGGCTTCACCGGCTTCTGATCGCCGTGCTTGGGATTGTTGTTCCAGTACTTCACCATGCGCACGAGACCTTTCCACTCATTGCCATAGGCTTGGTGCGCTGCGGTCGCCTTGTCCTTATGGATCTCCGGGTCCGTCTTGATCCACTTTCCGGACGCCGTATCGGGGATCTCATACTGGTCGCCGGTGTCGAATGCGGGCACCGCATCCACGCTGACCACCCGGTAGTCCGTGTTGTCCTCCGCGTCGATGTGAACACCGAAATCCACGTTGATCGAGCGCGCCTGTTTGCGCACGGCCGCCGAACCGTATTTCTCCACCAATGCAGAGTGGAAATCATCCAGCACTACCGATGCGGCCTTGCCGTGGTAATGCTTCTCCGAGTCCTTCAGCACGAAGAAGATGTCGATATCCTTGAGCGGCTTCGTCTTCGTGTATCGAGCATAGGACCCGGTCAGGAAGCTGCGCGCGATGCCGAACTTGGTCTGCAGGTAGTCCCGCACTTCGTTCTGGCGTTGCGAGGCATTCTTCTGTTCGCGTTCGTTGAGTTCCAGACGCGACTTGAACTTGCGAAAAGCTTCATCGATCGACAGCATCAGCGTTGCCTCCAATATCCGGCCTGACCCGCCAGGCCGCTGTGTTCGACAGTCGAGCCTAGGCTCTGCTTGACCATTCCATCCGTCGAGCGATAACTTCCTTTGCTCCACCCCTCCACATCAGGCCGCCCTGGCTTTGTATCGAGCATTAACTTGTACTTGGCCTGCGATGGCAGCAGCCCAGCTTTCTTGATCGCGTACTTCAACTGCTCGGTATCTGTCCAGAAGCTGCCGTCGCCATCGGACCACCCATACACGATGTCGATATCCCATCGGGTCACGAGTTTGTCGGTTGCCGGGTTGTAGATCTCCAGAATCACCTTGCGCAGATCACCGGTCCCGAGCCACGTCTTGATGGCTCGGGTATTGCTCTCCCAGCGATCCGCGAAGTGCTCGGGGTCCAGCCCACTGAGCAGGATGATGTCTTTCAAGCTCTTGAGGATGTTGTCGGTCACATAGGTAACCGAGTGCGTGTACGAGTAGGTGGCGACGGTGCTCATGACTTGAGGAAACCTCCGAGGTCGAGCGACAGCGCTTGTCCAGCATCGGCCTGCGCCTGCGTGGCAATTCCTTGGCTCAAGTCCCGTGCAATGATGCGAGAACTGTGCTTTTTGAGCGCGGTTTGCACCCAGCCGAGCTGCTCCTTCGGACACGGCAGCGAGACTCCCCAGTCTCCCTTCAACGGCTCGAACCCCAAGACTTCTTCGTTGGCATCATCACCATCGATCGCGTCTTCGTCGAAGAGGCAGTAGATCCTGGTCCGTGGTCCATCGCATGTCGCAACGATGGGCGCGCTCTTGGGTGCCTGGTCGGCGATCAAGCTGGCGGCCACGCCCGCCACGGCCCTGAGTTCAGAGCGAGCCGTGCCGTCCTTGCCCTGAGTGAGCAGTTCGACAATGGCATCCCACGTCTGCAACGCATCGCGGTGCGGCGAGCTGCGAAACGTCCGGCTGACAACGGTGGTCATTTTTGCTTCCCTCCTTGAAGGCGCATTTGCTTTGCCTGTCGTATCGCACTGCGCAGGTGCTCTACGGAAAGCTTGTTCGGATCGATAGCCACTTGCGGGTCGGCCGCGAGGGCGTTGGCTACGACCTTGCGAATGGCCCGACCATCCAATCCGACGCACTCGCCAGCGCACGCGTCGAACTGGTGAGCCGAGGAAAGCTTGCCAATCCCCGGAAATGTCTTTGCCAGGCCATTCAGGCAGTCCACCAGGATCTGCTTGCAGGCATCCTTGCCGGGCAGTGGCACCTCCATCACCATGTCGCAACGAGATAGGAAGGCACTGTCGACGGCCTGTGGGAAGTTGCTGGTGGCCACGAACAGCAGATGCGGGTTGCGTTCGGCCAACATGTCCAACTGCACCAACACCGCGTCGGTGGCCCGGTGCACATCAACCGGGTTGGCTTCCAGGCTGAGCTTGGCTCGATCAGCCGCAAGCGTTTCGACCTCGTCCAGAAGGACGATCGTCGGGCCCGCCGCTGCGGATTCTGCGATCGATTGCGAGAACAGGTCTGCCACGGCGCGTTGAGTCTTTCCCATTGCAGAGCTCGTCAGCGTGTGAGGCTCTACTTCCAGCAATCGAAACTTCGCAGAAGAAAAAGATTCGGCCACACGATGCGCCAAGCCCCGTGCCAAGGAGGTCTTCCCAGTCCCCGGCGGGCCGACCAACAAGATCACGCCGTGCAGGGGGAGTACCGTGCGCTCCACCTTGGGGCGCACCGTGAAGTTGACGATCGCCTGTGACAGCAACTGCTTCTTGAGAGCTTCGTCCATGACGATGGAATCCCACAGGGCGCCCAGCGACGTGTCCGGC
Source organism: Xylophilus ampelinus (assembly GCF_901875635.1). Taxonomy (GTDB): domain Bacteria; phylum Pseudomonadota; class Gammaproteobacteria; order Burkholderiales; family Burkholderiaceae_C; genus Xenophilus. The sequence goes on from NZ_CABFMN010000095.1 coordinate 135,294, forward strand.
AGCTTCCAGCTTCGATGGATGCCTTTCGGCAAAGTGGCGTCTGATGAAGGATTCTTGGTCATCCGTGGCTCTCGGCGGGTCAGAGAATGGTGCGATAGGTCGCCAGCACCTTGGTCGTTTGCACAAGGCCTTGGCGCAGCAGGATTTCGAGATAGCGGTCCACCTCGATCGGCGGATGCTTGAGTTGGGCACGCTGGCGCTGCGCAGCCGACACCACGGCGGCCGCGTCCAGATCCAGTAGGTTGTCCACAAACTCATCGGGGTGCTGCGATTCGATGCCGTACGGAGCCAGCAGATCGTTCGGGAAATCCCGTTCGTTGAACGTCACAATCACGCTCGCACCGCAGCGAATCGCCGCAGCCAGGACGTGCCGGTCGTCCGGATCGGGCAATGTCAGGCCTGCCACGAGCGCTTCGTAGCCCTCCACCAAGCCGTCCGGAATTGCCCGGTCCATGAGATCCGACGTCCTGTCGACCTGAACCCGGGTGAGATCGGGGCGGTTGATCAACAGGTTGCGTTTCCACTCCTCATGAATGGCTTGGCTCCACCGCGCCCGGAAGCGGCCAGACAGGCCGAGCCACATCAGGAAATCCCGCAGTGGCGCGGGATATAGAACGCACGCGTCGTAGACGGCGGTGAATGGGGAATGCCTCATTCGTATCCCATTCCCAACTCTTGCGACTGCTGAGCGAGTTCGGCCATCGCCTGCTCACTGGCGCGCTCGCGCGCTTCCTTGTACTGCATCAGATCGGCGAACCTCACCCTGCGGTGCTTGCCGGTGCGATGAAATGCCAACACCCCATCTTCGAGCAGCTTGACGAAATGGGGACGGGACACGTTGAGCAAGTCCGCCGCCTCTTGGGTCGTCAGCTCTGCATGGACGGGCACCACCTTTACTGCATTGCCATCGGCCAACTCGGCCAGGATGTCGACCAGCAGGCGTAAAGCCGAGGTAGGCAGTTCCACCTGATGAGCCTGTTTGTGGTCATCAAAGATCTGGATGTGCTGCGTCTCGAACTGGGTTGCGAGGTAAGCCGCCAAGGCACGTTGACCCTGGACGGCTGCCTTCACCTCTCCCGCGGCGGGAAGGGTCATCTTGGATTGGGCAGTGGCGGTGGTCATGGGTAGCTCCTAAGCGAAAACGGTTGCAGAGCCGATCATATTCGAAATACTCGAAAAACGCAATAATCGAAACGCGACCCGGGCTTTTGTAGGTTCGCTCGCAGCATGCCCAATCCGGTCGTCCGCCAGTTCCTATTGTTTGCGGCCTGAAACAGCCCTGATCTCCACGATCAACCCATTGCTGATCACACAGGAATGGCGCGATGGTGGCTTCGATCTGGCTGCGCGCCGCGCATCGCGGCGTGCCCACTTTTTTCGTGACGGCCCTCGTGCTGGGCCAGTCCCCGATGGCATTGGCCGAGTCCCCGGCGCAGCGCCAGGAGTTGGTCGCCGCGCTGCGCCAGCTCGACGCGCTGGAACGCACCGTCGCGGACAGCGCCGCGCATGCCCCCATCCAGCCGGGCGAGCGCTACCACTTCGATTACCCACGGCTGCTGGCTGACCTGGCGCGCGTGCGCGCCGGCATCCAGTTCCACCTGACGCCATCACGCGCTCAGCCGCGCGACCCCTCCGAACTGGCCGGCGACTACCGCACCGAGCGGGCCGCTTCGCCATCGCCGAAGACGACTGCGGAGGGCGAGCAATGAACGGCGCCCAGGTCTCGGCATTTCAAGCCAACAGCGGTATCGCGCCTTCCGCGATGGCGACCGTCCTGGTCGGCGTCGTGCTCGCGGTCCTGCTCGTGTGGGGCGTCTGGGCCATCCGAACGGCCTACGTGGGGTGGTCCGAGAGCCGCCTCAACCAGCGCCAGTTCCTCGGCGTCTGCATTCGCTTCGTCGCGATGTACCTCGTCCTGAGTTTCTTCCTTCTGTCCTGACCTGAAAGGCCCGACCATGCACAACCGCAACCTCACTTCCCGTTTTGCCCAGCGCGCCGCCGTGGCCCTGGGCGCCGCCGCGCTGCCCGCGCTGTCGTTCGCGCAAGGTCTGCCGCAATTGGAGAACCCCACGCGCGGCACCGGCAACGGCATCATGGAGACCATCCGCAACTACGGCTACGACATCATCATGCTCGTGGCCCTGCTGGTGGTGGCGTCGATGTTCATCGGCGTCTGCTACCACGCCTACGGGACCTACGCGGAGATCCACACCGGCCGCAAGACGTGGGGCCAGTTCGGCCTCACGGTCGCCATCGGCGCCGTGCTGCTCGTGATCGGCATCTGGCTGCTCACCGAAGCCACCGGCATCCTGTAAGCGAGGCCGGTATGTCCGAGCAGCAGCACGTCCGTGCGGACGGAACGGTCACCTTCCTTCCGCACCGGCTCAACCGCCATCCCGTTGTGGTGCGCGGCCTCACCGCTGACGAACTCTGGATTTGCTGCGGCCTGTCCGGCGCCGCCGGCCTGCTGGTCGGCGCGCCGCTGTCCTGGGTGTTCCGCACGATCGCGCTGGCGCCGACGTTCGTCGTCCTGGGCGTGGCGCTCGGCGTCTTCATCGGCGGCGGCATCCTGCGCCGCCTCAAGCGTGGGCGTCCCGACACCTGGCTGTATCGGCAACTGCAATGGCGCATCGCCACGCGCCATCCGCTGATGGCAGGCTGGGTCGGTGGCCATGTGCTGATCTCGCGCTCGGGCTTCTGGTCCACCCGCAGGAGCATGCGATGAGCCGCTTCAAAAACGAGATTACCCATCTGCAGGCGCACATCAAGACCTTGCGCCTGGGCGCGGGCGCGCTGGTCGTCGTCGCCCTGGTCATGGGCGGCGGCTGGTGGAGCGCGCCGCGCGACCTGACCATCCACGTCCCGCCCGACCTGCGCTCCGGCAGTACCCGCAAGTGGTGGGAAGTGCCGCCCGAATCGGTCTATGCGTTCACGTTCTACGTGTTCCAGACCCTCAACCGCTGGCCAACCAATGGCGAAGAAGACTACTCGCGCAACCTCCACACGCTCTCGCCGTACCTCACCCCGTCCTGCCAGGCCTTCCTGCGGGCGGACTATGACTACCGCCGCTCCACGGGCGAGCTGCGTCAGCGCGTGCGCGGCATCTACGAGATTCCCGGCCGCGGCTATGGCGACGACCCCACGGCGCGCGTGCGCACCGTGTCCGATCGCGACTGGGTGGTGACGCTGGACATCACGGCGGACGAGTACTACGGCGCCGAGCAGGTCAAGCGCGCCCTGGTGCGCTATCCGATCAAGGTCACGCGGGTGGACGTCGATCCCGCCCGCAACCCGTTCGGCCTGGCGCTGGACTGCTACGACGGCGCGCCCCAGCGCATCAGTGCACCGGAGCCGACGCGCCCGGCGCCGAGTGGCCTGTCTCCGCAAGCGCCTCAAGGAGGAAACACCCCATGAAGCATCCTGTACTCGCGCTGCTGGGGCTACTGGCCGTGGCCGCGGCACCCGTCGCCCAGGCGGTGGAGATCCTGCGTTGGGAACGCATGCCACTGGCAGTGCCGCTGAAGGTCGGTCAGGAACGCATCGTATTCATCGACCGGAACGTGCGCGTGGGCGTGCCCGCAGGCGTGGGCGAGCGCCTGCGCGTGCAGAGTGCGAGCGGCGCGGTGTACCTGCGTGCCAGCGAGCCGATCGAGCCCACGCGGTTGCAACTGCAGGACGCCGACACGGGCGCGCTGATCCTGCTGGACATCGTAGCCGAACCGCCCAAGGACGGGGAAGCCGAGCTGGAGCCGGTGCGCATCGTCGAGGGTGACAGCGCACCGGGACGCTATGGCGAGCAGGCCGACAGTGCCGAGGCCCCGGCACGCGCCCAGGGCCAGGCAGGTGCGCGGACCGCGCGGCGCGAAACTCCGGTCCCTGTCGTGCTGACGCGCTTCGCCGCGCAGAACCTCTACGCACCGCTGCGCACCGTCGAGCCGCTTCCGGGCGTCATGCGGGTCAACCTGCCCCGCGACCTCGACCTGGACACACTGATGCCAACGCTGCCGGTGCGCGCGGCCGTGCTCGCGTCGTGGCGCCTGGAAGACCAATGGGTGACTGCCGTGCGCCTCACCAACACCGGCGCCGACTGGGTCGCGCTCGACCCGCGCGTGCTGCAAGGCGATTTCCTCACCGCCACCTTCCAGCACGAGGCGCTGGGCCCGCGCGGCACGCCCGAGGACACGACCGTCCTGTACCTGGTCACGCGCGGCCGCGGCCTCGCGCAGTCGCTGCTGCCGGCGATTCACCGCTTCGACCCTGCCGTGCATCTGCCGCAGCCGGACGGCGACGAGAACGCCAAGGAGGCCCGCCATGCGCAGTAACGGCCTGCTCAAGTGGCTGATGATCCCTGTCGCCATCCTGGTGCTGTTCGCCGGTATCCGGCTGTTCTCGGGTGGAGGCGGCACGGCGCCACCCGCGGCGGACAACGGCGCCCAGCTCACGCCCGAGGAAATGAAGGCGCTGGGCATCGAAGGCGACACCCCGCGCGACACCGTGGCGACGCTCGTTGCCCAAGTGAAGCAGTTGCGCACCGAGCTTCAGACCGCGCTCTCGGACAACAAGTCGCAGCGTGAAGAGAACCAGCGGCTGCGCCAGCGCGAGAACTCCATCGACCAGCGCATCAACTCGGCGCTCGAATCCGAGCGGTCCAACCTGCGCCGCGACCAAGAGCAGGCGGCCAGCGCGCGCCAGCAGACCGAAGGGCTGCTCGCCGACCTGCAGCGGCGCCTGGACAGCATCGGCGGGCGCGGCGGCGGCCATGCGGACCTGCCCGTGGGCCTGGGGCTGCAGGGCGGCGACGAGGCCGGCATGGAGGGCGGCGTGCGGTGGGTCGAGCCGGACGACGCAAAGCCCGCCGAGGGGCGCAACGGGGGGCGTGGCGCGAGCGGCGGCATGAGCTTCCCCACGAGCTTCGGCCCGGCCCAGAGCACGCTCTTAACCACCACTGAAACCGTGGCCAACGCGGGCGCCCGCGCCGCCGGGGTCAAGAGTGCCAAGCCGGTCTATACCGTGCCGACCAACTCGACGCTGATGGGATCGGTGGCGATGACGGCCCTGATCGGCCGCGTGCCGATCGACGGCACGGTCAACGATCCCTATCCGTTCAAAGTTCTGGTCGGGCCGGACAACCTGACCGCCAATGGCATCGACATTCCCGACGTGGCCGGCGCCGTTTTCAGCGGCACCGCCTCGGGCGACTGGACGCTCTCGTGCGTGCGCGGTCAGGTGCGCAGCATCACGTTCGTCTTCAACGACGGCACGATTCGCACGATCCCCGAAGACCGCGAGGGCAACCAGCAGAACAACCAACAGCGCGACGGCTTGGGCTGGATCAGCGATCCCCACGGCATTCCTTGCGTCAGCGGCGAGCGGCGCAGCAACGCCCAGCAATACCTCGGCTCGCAGGCCCTAATCACCGCGGCCGGTGCCGGTGTGGCCTCGCTCATCGAGAGTGACAGCGGCCGCATGTCCTATGTCGGCTCGGACGGCTCCATCGGCACCGTGGGCATCACCGGCCAAGAAGCGGTCGGCCAGATTCTCGCGGGCGGTGTCCGGGACATGTCGGCCTGGGTCAACAAGCTCTACGGCCAAGCCTTCGCCGCCGTCTATGTCCAACCCGGCGCCAAGGTTGCCGTCCACCTCGAAAAGCCGCTCGCCATCGACTTCGATCCCGAAGGCCGCAAGGTCGATCACCGCGCAGGAGAAAGCCATGCCCTTGAACTTGACTAACCTGGCCCGTGGCCTAGCACTGGCCCTCGCCGTCGCGGTGCTCGCCGGCTGCGCCACCAGCAAGGAAAAGCTGTTGACCCACGGTGACCGCACGATGATGGACATCTGGCAGCAGGAGGCCGGCGACGGCGGTGGCGCAGCCGGACGGAATGCCGGTCGCCAACTGCTCGATGCGCGCCAGAGCCTGCGTCGGCCGCTGACCGACGCCGACATGCAGGCCGCGCCTGCCGAGCAGATGCGCTATACGCGCACCGCCCGCAACGAGGTTCATCGCCAGTTCCAGCGCCTGCCCAATCCCGATCTCGTGATGTACGTGTACCCGCACCTGGCCGGCACCGATCCCGTGCCGGTGCCGGGCTACACGACCGTCTTCCCGCTGTACCAGCGCATTCAGTACGCGATGCCGGGCGAGCGCGTGGAGGACTACTGATGCGGTGGAAACTTCCCTGGTCGAAGCTGACGGGCGCCAGCATCAGCGGCCCGGCTGGCGATGAGCAGCCGGACGGCTGGCAGCGCCACGTTGATGCCCTGCAGCAGGTCGGCATCCCCGAACCCGGCGCCCCGGTGCAGGGCCGCAGGCCGGCGACCGTGGCCGAGGAGCAGGCGCTGTACGACGTCGCCCCGTCCTTCGTGGAACTGCTGCCCTGGGTGGAGTTCTTGCCCGAGTCTAAGGCGATGCTGTTGGAGGACGGTCAATCCGTGGCCGCCTTCTTCGAGCTGGTGCCGCTGGGCACCGAGGGCCGGGAGCCTGGCTGGCTCGCGCATGCCCGCGACGCCTTGGAAAACGCGCTTCAGGACAGTTTCGATGAACTGGACGAGAACCCGTGGGTGCTCCAGCTCTATGCCCAGGACGAACCGAGCTTCGACCAGTACATGCAGACCTTGCGCGATTACGTGCAGTCACGTGCGCGCGGTTCGGCGTTCACCGAGTTCTACCTGCGCTTCTTCGGCCACCACCTGCGCGCTGTGGCCAAGCCCGGCGGCCTGTTCGAGGACACGGTGGTCACGCGGCTGCGCTGGCGCGGCCAGACGCGGCGCGTGCGCATGGTGGTGTACCGCCGCGCGAGCGGTCAGGGACAGGCAAACCGCCGCGGCCAGACACCCGAGCAGATGCTGGGCATCGTTTGCGATCGCCTGTGCGGCGGGCTGGCGAATGCCGGCATCCAGGCCCGGCGCATGGTTGCAGCGGACGTTCACGACTGGCTGCTGCGATGGTTCAACCCGCGCCCCACGCTGCTCGGTCCTGGGGCGGAGGACCGGGAGCGCTTCTACTCGCTGGCGCGCTACCCGGACGAGACCGAGGCCGGCGAGATCGAGTTGGCGAGCGGGCGGGATTTCAGCCAGCGGTTGTTCTTCGGGCAGCCGCGCTCGGACGTGGCGCAAGGGGCCTGGTACTTCGACGGCATGCCGCACCGCGTGCTGATCACCGACCGGCTGCGCATGCCGCCCGGCACCGGGCACCTGACCGGCGAGACCCGCAAGGGGGACGCGATCAACACGCTGTTCGACCAGATGCCCGAGGACACCTTGATGTGTCTCACGATGGTCGCCACGCCGCAGGATGTCCTGGAATCGGATCTGAACCACCTGGCGAAGAAGGCCGTGGGCGAGACGCTGGCGTCGGAGCAGACCCTCAAGGACGTGCACGAGGCCCGCTCCCTGATCGGCAGCGCGCACAAGCTCTACCGGGGCACGCTGGCGTTCTACCTGCGCGGGCGCGACGAGGCGGAACTGGATCGGCGCGGCCTGGACCTGGCGAACGTCATGCTCAACGCCGGCTTGCAGCCGGTGCGCGAGGACGACGAGGTGGCGCCGCTCAACAGCTACCTGCGCTGGCTGCCGTGCTGCTACAACCCCGGCAAGGATCGGCGCCGCTGGTACACGCAGCTGATGTTCGCCCAGCACGCGGCGAACCTGTCGCCGGTGTGGGGCCGCGCCCAGGGCACGGGGCACCCCGGCATCACGATGTTCAATCGCGGAGGCGGCCCGATTACGTTCGACCCCTTGAACAGGTTGGATCGGCAGATGAATGCCCATCTGTTTCTGTTTGGCCCTACGGGCTCGGGCAAGTCCGCCACGCTCAACAACCTGCTGAACCAGGTGACGGCCATCTACCGGCCGCGGCTTTTCATCGTGGAAGCCGGCAACAGCTTCGGCCTGTTCAGCGACTTCGCGCGGCGCCTGGGCCTGACCGTGAACCGGGTCAAGCTGGCCCCCGGATCGGGCATCAGCCTGGCGCCGTTCGCCGACGCACGCCGGCTGATCGAAACGCCCAGCGACGTGCAGACGCTCGATGCCGATGCCCTGGACGAAGACCTGCCACCGGATGCCTCGGCCATGGAGGCGGATGAGCAGCGCGACGTGCTCGGCGAACTGGAGATCACGGCACGGCTGATGATCACGGGCGGCGAAGACAAGGAAGAAGCGCGGATGACGCGGGCCGACCGCTCGCTGATCCGCCAGTGCATCCTCGACGCCGCCGAACATTGCGTGGCGGAGAAGCGCACCGTGCTCACGCGCGATGTGCGCAATGCACTGCGCACCCGTGGCCAGGACCCGACGTTGCCCGAGATGCGCCGTGCGCGGCTGCTGGAGATGGCGGACGCGATGGACATGTTCTGCCAAGGCACGGACGGCGAGATGTTCGACCGCGACGGCACGCCGTGGCCCGAGGCCGACATCACGCTGGTCGATCTGGCGACCTATGCCCGCGAGGGCTACAACGCGCAGCTCTCCATCGCCTACATCAGCCTGATCAGCACGGTGAACAACATCGCCGAGCGCGACCAGTACCTGGGACGGCCGATCGTCAACGTGACCGACGAAGGTCACATCATCACCAAGAACCCGCTGCTCGCGCCCTATGTCGTGAAAATTACAAAAATGTGGCGCAAGTTGGGCGCCTGGTTCTGGCTGGCGACGCAGAACATCGACGACCTGCCACGTGCAGCGGAGCCGATGCTCAACATGATCGAGTGGTGGGTGTGCCTGTCGATGCCGCCGGACGAGGTGGAGAAGATCGCGCGCTTCCGCGAACTCTCGCCGGCGCAGAAGGCGCTGATGCTCTCCGCACGCAAGGAAGCGGGCAAGTTCACCGAGGGCGTCATCCTCTCCAAGAGCATGGAAGTGCTGTTCCGCGCCGTGCCGCCAAGTCTCTACCTCGCGCTCGCGCAAACCGAGCCCGAGGAGAAGGCAGAACGCTACCAGCTCATGCAGCAGCACGGCGTCAGCGAGCTGGATGCCGCCTTCAAGGTGGCTGAGAAGATCGACCGGGCACGTGGCATCGAGTCGCCGACCCTGGACCTGCCCTGAATCTGCCGTACACCGGAGAACGCCTTGGAACAGAAACGTCCTTCCATTCCGATGCAGGTGCAGGCGTTCCGCCGTCGGCACTGGCGGCCCAGCTGGCCTTGGACAGTGGCCGCAGCGCTGGTTGCACTGCTGCTGATCTGGCTCGTGTCCCGTTGGCCCGGGCAGTCCACGCCTCAGACTTCAGCGCCAGTCAGCGAGACGCAGGTGGCTGGGCCTCCGTGGCAGATGGGCAATCCGGAAGGACGCTTCACGCTGACGCTCTACGCGGACCTCGAATGCCCGTTCTGCCGGTCCTATTTCCCAGTGCTCAAGCGTTGGGTGGCCGGCAATGCGGACGTGGCCTTGCAATGGCATCACCTCCCGTTGGCAGCGCATGAGCCGGCCGCGTCCGCGGAAGCGCGCCTGGCGGAATGCGCGGGCCAAGCCAGCGGTCATGCCGCCTTCTGGCAGGCCGTCGAGTGGGTATATGCCCACACGCGCAGCGACGGTCAGGGCTTGCCCGAGGACCTGCGCTACCCCGACCTTACGCCACCCATCGAGCAGTGCATCGCGAGCGAGCGGCCCGACGCGGCGATTCGCGCCCAAACTGCGGAAGCCACGAGCAGCGGCGTGACCGCCACGCCGTCGCTGCGGCTGCACGATCGCGAAACCGGCAAGGCGATCCTGCTGCAGGGTCCGATCGAGGGCGATGCCTTGCTGTCGGCCATGGACATGCTCGCGGCCGGCGATCCCGCCGCCACACCTACTACATCGGAAATGCCTGCCGACGTCGTCGGCGACATGCCCAGGTAGCCCCGGTCTTCAAGGCTACGGCGCAGTCCACTGCGCTGACCGAAACCCGTTCGCCTCGCATCCTGGCCGCGAACGATCACCGCTGCCGCGGTGATGGATGCACCTTGTTCGTTCCCCAGGAGGGCTTGCCCTCCCAGGGCGCGCGCCCTCCGATCTCACCGTCTGGAGGTTCGCCATGTCTTTCGTCGTCAATGACTCCTGCCTGGAGTCGCTTTCCGCCATCGCTGCCCAACACGAGGACTGGATCATCCAGCAAGCCATCGTGCTGCTGGAGAGACGGATTTTCAAAGCTGGGCCGTGCCTCAGCCGACCGGCCGCTGTGCGGGACTACCTGCGTCTGAAACTGGTCGCCGAGCCCAATGAGATATTCGCCGCTGTGTTCCTGGACAGCATGCACCAGGTGCTGGCCTACGAGCCGTTGTTCAGGGGCACGATCAACTCGACTTCGGTCTATCCGCGTGTCGTCGTACAGCGTGTGCTGGAGTTGAATGCCGCCGCGGTGGTCTTCGCCCACCAGCACCCCTCGGGTATCACCGAGCCGTCAAGCGCGGATCGCATGCTGACCCAGCAACTGCAAGCCGCACTCGCGCTCATCGATGTGCGGGTACTGGATCACATCATCATCGGCCAGGGTGCCCCGTTCTCCTTTGCGGAGTCCGGCCTGCTGTAAAGGTTGCACTGCTTCGTTGATCAGCGCGGAGGCTTCGGCCTCCGCTTTTTCTTCGTGGCGACACAAGCAGCTATGCGGGGTGGCCGCGATGCGCATTGTTTGTTGGGCCCGCATGGGGTTCGGCGTTTGACTATGGCCCTGATCAACTTCCGGGGCGCATGACATGCCAGCAGCTTTTATCCGGTTCGCACCAAGCTGGCGAACCCTTGGCCTGGCCGTAGCGCTGCCGGTGTCTCTGGCGGTGTTCAGCCCGGCCACCTTCGCCGCCGACGTGGTGGTCGTCACCGACAGCCGCCACCCGGTCAAGACCATGGGTGGCGAGCGACTGATCGAGTTGGACGAAACGCCCCGGATGGAGGCCGAGCTTTCCGCGAATCTTCCAGCCGACCCTGAGCGGGCAGCAGCCATCGTCCGGCAAGGCCTGAACCAGGGAGGCGCCGACCTTCAGCGCCGCATCGCGATGGCCTACCAAGGCGTGACCGACGCATGGAGTTTGGGTGTCACGACCATCCCGGCCGTGGTGGTGGACCAGCGCTATGTGGTCTATGGCGAGCCGGACGTCGCCCGCGCCATCGCGCGCATCGAGCAGCACCGGAGGGCGCAGCCATGACGCGCCCATTCGATCTGCTGCGCCGCCTGCGCGTGCCCGTGGCCTCGCTGCTGCTGGCCACCGCCACAGGCAGCTACGCCTTGAACACCGCCACGATCGTCTCGTCCGTCATGTCGCCGGACTGCCTGGAGTACCGGGTGGTGGGCATCTGCTACTGGCTGTACTGCACCTATGGCGGCTGCTCGGTGCGCACGTCGGTCAAGGTCAGGCACTACGTGCCCGATGCGGTCGTCTCCAGCTACAGCAACACCGGCGAGAACCCCTGGGTCGAGGTGCAGGCGATGAGCACGCCCAATCCCTCCGCACAGGCCGGCGGCGATGGGACCACTAACGAAGACCACGAAAACAACCTCGCCAAATTCAAGAACAGCGATGTCATCGGCCATCCTGGCGGGGAGGTGTTCAACCAGTTCGCGTCGTCGTCGGGCTATTTCTGCCAGGGCGCGGGCACGGCCTTCATGCCGTATCTGCTCAGCACCCTGGACACGCTGGCCTGGCGCTACAACGTGCCTGAAATGGCCTACCCGGAGGCGTTGATTCCGGGCATGCGCGAGGTCGGTGCGCGCACCACGATGAATCTCTGGGGAAACGTCTATCCGCGCGGCGGCTTCCTGCACCAGACCGACGACCACAAATCCGGGGCAGTGGTGGCCCAGCGCGCGGGCGATGTCGTCACGCGCCGCGGGCAGATCCACGTGTACCAGCCGCTGCTTGCCAACGCCCGCGACGGCTACTGGCCGGCCGGCGCGCTGATGGAGGGTGATGCCTCTACGGGCAAGTGGCAGGAGCTGACGCCGCGCCTGTCCAACACCTGCGTGGTGTTCCCGCACAGCGGCACGCTGACCCAGGCCCAGCAAGGCGACTACGCCTGGGCGCTGTGGCGTCCCTATGCGTGCTGCGAACGCCGCGGGCAGGTGTTCCTGGGCAGCGTCGATTTCCTCTGAGGTGCCACGATGAAGCGTCCTGAACCGATCAACCTTTCCGCCAAGGCGTGCCGCCTGCTGCGCCCGACGGCGCTGGCCGGCACGCTCGCTCTGGTCTGCGGCCTGGCGTGGGCGCAGGTCGGATACCAGAACAGCGGCCCCGTCCTCGGCGATGACGTCATGTACTCGATCGGCGGTGGCAGTGCGGTGTCCATGGGCCGCGCGGCCGGCATGCGCTCCATCGGGGTCGGCGTGGGGTGGAACAGCAACCTGATCTGCGGCGATATGAGCATCCAGACCACGCTGCGCAATCAGCTCAACGGCATCACGAACGGCTTTCAGCAGATCATGAGCAACGTGATCCAGAGCGCGACCAGCGCGGTTGCATCGCTGCCGGCGCTGATCATTCAGCGCGCCGATCCGGGCCTGTACAACCTGCTGACCAACGGCGTGCTGCAGGCGCGGCTGGACTTCGACCGCTCCAAGCTGACGTGCCGCGCCATGGCGGAGAAGATGGCCGAGACGGCGGGTGGCCAGCTTGGCTGGAGCCAAATGGCCGAAGGCATGGCCTTGCGTGACGCGGTTGGCAGCAACGATGCCGTGTCGGCTGTCGAGCAGGCCGAGACGCGCCGCGGCAACGACGGCGTTCCCTGGGTGGGCGGCAGCAATGCCGGTGGTGCGGGCCAGTCCGCCATCCGGGTGGTCGGCGACGTCACCCGCGCGGGCTACAACCTGGTCAACGGTCGCGGCGTGACGGACACCTCCTCCATCGCGTCCACCAGTTGCGCGAGCCTGTCCTGCCAGACCTGGACGTCGCCGCAGCAGGCGACCGAATGGGCCACGCGGGTCCTCGGAGAGCAGGTGCAGCGCACGTGCGACTCCTGCACCAAGACCGAGACGGTGCCCGGCGTCGGGCTGACGCCGCTGATCCAGGAAGAGTACGAGGCGAAGCTGGAGGTCCTTCAGGAGCTGGTTTCCGGCACGCGCAATACCACCTTTGAGAACCTGCGCGAGGCTGGCAGCACGTCGCTGCCGATCACGCGCGGCGTGATCGAGGCGCTGCGCGATGAGCCCGACCAGGACCTGCTGGCGCGGCGCCTCGCGTCCGAGGTGGCGCTGTCGTCGGTGCTGGAGAAGGCGCTGCTGCTCCAGCGCACGCTGCTCACCGGCAAGAAAGAGCCCAACGTGGCAGCCAACGAGTTGGCGGTCGAGGCCGTGAACCACGAGAGCGACACGCTCGACCGGGAGATCCGCAACCTCAAGACCGAACTTGAACTGCGGCGCGAGCTGGCGAACAACTCGCCGATGGCGATCATCCAGCGCCATGGCACGCGCGCGGCAGGCTCGCGCGGCATCTATGAGGGCGATCCGGTGCCCGACCGCCTCGACCAGTTGCAGAAGGGCAATCCAGGAGCCAGGCCATGAGCGCGGCGCGCATGACTTGGCGCCCCTTGCGCTGGCTGTTCAGCCGGCGTGCGGCGAAGGCGCTGCTGTGGACGGTGCTGATCGTTGCCGACGCGGTCGCGGCCAACATCGCCGGCATCTACTTGGTCGGCAGCGTGGCCGGCTGGGAGCGGTGGCTCGCCGCCGCGGGTTACTTCTTCGTGTGGCGGCTGTGTCTATACGGGGCGACGGTGTACGGGTGGATCTGGATGCGCCGCCGGCTGCTGGTACGTGAGGACGACGCCCAGGCGCGGCGCCGCCTGGTGCGCACCGAGATCGCGGGCGTCGTCGCCATCGTGGCGCTGGAAGCCAGCCTGCTGATGCAGGCGGGTTGAGGGGAGATGGCGCCATGACGCTGTTCACGACCGACTACCTGGAGTACTACCTGACGCTGGTGTCCTGGATCGTCAACAACGGCATCTGGGCCGTGCTGGTGTCCAGCGGCGTCTTCGCGCTGCCTTTCGTGGCGATCATCGTGCAGGAGTGGTTGAAGGCCCGTGCAGAAGGCGCCGACGAGGGCAATAAAGGCGTGCTGAGCGCCGCCCGCATCGAGAACCGGGTCTTCGTCGCCATCGTGGTGGTGATGTTCGCGGGCATCCCGTTCATCGACGTGGACCTCAACACCATCCAGTACGACAGCTCACGCTCGGCCCAGTGCCAGGTCAGTGTGCCGCAGCCCTCGAATACCGGCTGGTCGCAATCTTTCAGCACCATCAACAACCAGTCGGCGAAGGTGCCGGTGTGGTGGGCGTTCATGCACACGCTCTCGCGCGCCGTCACCGGCGCTTCGGTGGCGGCAATCCCGTGCGGCACGGACCTGCGGCAGATGCGCATGGAGATCGACGCGACTCGCATTGACGACCCAGTGTTGGCTCAGGAAGTAGCGGATTTCTCGCGGGATTGCTATGGGGCTGCGCGGGCGAAATTGTTCATGCAGCGGCCTCAACTCGATGAGCAGCAGATGCACGACGTGACCTGGATCGGCTCACGCTTCTTCACGGACACGAACGGCTACTACGACACATACCGTTCCAGCACCCCGCGCGAGGACTGGCCCTATGACAGCACCCGCGACGCAGGGCTTGCGCAGGTGGCCAGCGGTGGCGGCTACCCTACCTGCCGCCAGTGGTGGAGCGATGGGAGCAATGGCTTGCGGGCACGCTTGCTGGGTCAGGTGGACCCGAGCCTGCTCAATCGCCTGGCGGGCTGGGCTGGCTTCCTGAGCCGGGCCGAGGTGGACGATTCGGTGATCCGCACGATCGCGTCACCGCGGCAGCAGAAGTTGAACCAAGGCAGCGTCTATACGGACTACGGTGGCCAGATCGACAAGACCTTGCCAAACATCGTGACGCGGGCCACGGGCGATGTTGGGATGGCAGTCGGCGCGATTGCTGCATTTCCAGCCATGGACGTCGCGAGGCAGGCCCTGCCCATGGTGCTTGCATTGCTAAAAATGGCGCTGGTCATCTGCATTCCGCTCGTGTTGGTCGTGGGCACCTATGACCTGAAGACGGTCGTCACGGTCAGCGTCGTGCAGTTTGCGCTGTTTTTCACGGACTTCTGGTTTCAGCTTGCGCGCTGGATCGATTCAACGATCCTGGATGCGCTTTATGGCTGGGGCTTCGGCTGGAACCGGCCGCATACCAACTTCGACCCGCTGGTGGGCCTGAACAACGCTTTCGGCGACATGCTCCTGATGTTCGTCACGGGCACGATGTTCATCGTACTGCCCACGTTCTGGATCATGGCCCTGGCTTGGGCGGGCGTTCGCGCCGGCAACGTGCTCCAAGGCCTCGCTGGTGCCACCGGAGATGCCAAGGCTGCTGGCGGGAGGGGCGGAAGCATTGCGATCAATGCAGTTTCGAAGAAGTGATGACTGCTAGTCGTCCTCGACATGAGGATCAATGCGAAAACCGTCATAGGTGTATAGGCCGAATCCTGCTGGTCCGTTTCGCCACTCTGGCTCGGGCAACCCTTCGCCCAAGTCGGCGTTACGGGCCATCCAGGCAACGACCATGACGCACACCAGCAGCAGGGCCAGCCAGAAGGTGGTGTACACCAGAATCCCGAGCGCAACAAGCTTGACCACCCGCACGAGCGCGGTGGCAATGGCCGCCGGCACCCCCTTGGACACCAACCAGTTCGACGCCCGACGTTCGCCGCGCGCGTAGGCGCGCCATCCGCGGCCAAAGGTGCGGCCGAGGCGTTCTGCAGTGCTGATGCGGGTCGTGGTGTTCATGGTCGTCTCTTGCTACAGAGGCCTATTCCAGTTTGGTCCATTTCATTCTGTTTGGGGCTTCAATGTGCTCTCTTGCTGCTTCAGGACGCTTCGTCATCCGGTTCCACCGGGCCGGGGTCGGGTTCCACGCCGACGCGATACGTGGCAACGAAGCGCGGCCAGTCCACATGGTCCACCAGGTCGATGTCATCGACAACGCCAACCTTTGCTGCCGCACGCTCGAACAGGGCGATGCTCTTGGCGGGATAGTTGTTGCGCGACGGATAGAGCACCCCGTCGAACAGCGGCTGGCCGTCGTCTCCGAGCATCGCATGCACCTGCGCGGACACCTGCTGCGTGTGCGTGTAGTCGCGGCTGGCCAACTGTTCCAGGTTCAGGCCGAAGTAACCCGCCATGACACCCTCGGCCGTGAGATCGGCCAGCCGCACGTCGTCCAGGACGCCCACGGCGCGCAAGAGCCGGCTCTCGACTTCCTTCAGCGCGATCGAGCGCTTTTCATCCGCCAGCCACTGGTGCTTGTGAAACACCGACTCCATCAGCGCCGTGGGCAGGTCGCGGCCCAGGTAGAGCACGCCGTAGGTCCGCGCCGGGTCGTCGTAGCGATTGGTGCCGCTGCGGCCATAGTACAGCGGGCTGCCCCGATAGACGACGCGGCTCACATGCTGGAGCAGTTCACCCGCATCGATCAGGAACAAAGGCAGTTCGCGGCTCATGGCAGTCTTGCCTCAATGCACCTGGACGCCCAGCACGTTGAACACCGCTTCGGCCACGTCATCGATCGTGCCATGCGTCACCGTATCCACCGGCGAGCGTCCGCCCAAGCCTTCGAGCGGTTCGGACAGCGCGCGGTAGATCGTCCAGTGGTCGATGCCCTCGACCTCCTGAAGCACGGTTTGGGTCAACTGCTGCTTCACCGGGTCGAGCTGCCAGTCGGGCAGCTTCTGGCCGCGCGGCCCCACATTCAGCGCCAGCAGCCGGCGCGCGAGGATGTCCTTGTAGATCTGCTGGCGCGACTTGTCCGCCAGCTTGGCGTACTCGGGGATCGCCAGGTTGTGCGGCTGGTTGAAGGTTTCCAGCAGCGCAGCGCGGCCACGCTGGACGTCGGTTTCACTCGGCGCCCAGCGCGTCTCGGCGCGCAGCGCGCCCGCTTTGCGTGCCAGGGCCTCTTGCACCGTCTCCGCTTCCAGGCTGGCGGGCAGCTTCACCGCCTCCACACGCTCGTGGACGAACGCCTGCAACTCGGCCGCGAAAGCCGTGGCATCCCGGATTTCGACGGTATCCGCGAAGCGGCGCACATCCTCCACCGTGACGCGCGGCAGATGGTCGGCAATGAATTCAATGGCATTGGGCATGGTGATCTCCCAGGCAGGTTTGAGACAGGATTCACTCTAGTCTCCCTTGTCGCGTTTGTCAACTTTGTCGCCTTACGCACCTGCCTGGCGGAAGTGGCGTCCAGGCAGCATAGAGCCGCGACCGGCACCGGCTCGCTGTCCAATCCATTCCAGCGGGTTCCCCATTGACGCTGGAGCCGCACCCCATGCCCCGCTATACCGAAACGGTTAAAGGCCAAAGGGCCGAAACGGCAAGGGAATGGGGTGCAAGGGGAAAGGCTCTATCCCCAAAAGGCAAAAAGGCCTCCCGCTCGGCCCCCGACAGGACACCCGCATGCTTTCTCTGTTCCAGCGAAAACGGCCCGCGGTCGCTGCCGCTCCGACGCCACCATCGGTCACCGACCTCCCGAAAGGGTTGATGCGGCCCGAGTCGGCCGCATCGCTGCTGGCCACCCCGCGCCGGCAGAAGCTGCTGGAGCACATCTGGCAGCGCACGTCGCTCTCACGTAAGCAGTTCGCCACCTTGTACCGGGCGCCCCTGGAGCACTACGCCGAGTTGGTCCAACAATTCCCCGCATCGGAAAGCCATCACCACGCTTACCCCGGCGGCATGCTGGATCACGGGTTGGAGATCGTCGCCTATGCGCTCAAGCTGCGGCAGTCCCATCTGCTGCCCATTGGCGCCAGTCCCGAAGACCAGGCGGCGCAGTCTGAAGCCTGGACTGCCGCAGTCGCTTATGCCGCGCTGCTGCACGACATCGGCAAGATCGCCGTCGATCTGCACGTCGAACTGGCCGACGGCTCGCTGTGGCACCCCTGGCACGGCCCGCTGCACCAGCCATACCGCTTCCGCTACCGCGACGATCGAGAATATCGGCTCCACAGCGCTGCGACAGGTTTGCTCTACCGCCAACTCCTCGACCGTGATGCCCTGGACTGGCTCAGTGGCTATCCCGACCTGTGGGGACCGCTGCTCTACGTCCTGGCCGGCCAGTACGAGCACGCCGGCGTGCTGGGCGAACTTGTCGTACAGGCCGACCGCGCTTCCGTGGCCCAAGAGTTGGGAGGCGATCCCGCGCGCGCTATGGCCGCCCCCAAGCACGCGCTGCAACGCAAGCTGCTGGACGGGTTGCGCTACCTGCTCAAGGAAGAGTTGAAGCTGAACCAGCCCGAAGCCTCCGATGGCTGGCTCACCGAGGACGCCTTGTGGCTGGTGAGCAAGACGGTTTCGGACAAGCTACGTGCGCACCTGCTGTCAGAGGGCATCGATGGCATCCCTACGAACAACACTGCGGTGTTCAACGTGCTTCAGGACCACGGCATATTGCAGCCGACGTCGGACGGGAAGGCGGTCTGGCGCGCGACCGTGACCAGTGCGACCGGCTGGTCCCACTCATTTACCCTGCTGCGTCTAGCTCCCGCGCTGATCTGGGAAGCTGGCGAACGGCCAGCATCGTTTACCGGCACGGTGGCAATCGACGCTGCGGCAATCGAGAAGGATGCTGGCTCGGAGGCTGCCCCGCCTATGACTGCCGCGAAGCCTGTCTTGGAAGAACAGACGACGCCACCTTGGGAAGGCAGCAGCCCCGCTAACTTGGCTTCACCGCCCGCAGTTCAGCCCCTGCCTGACGTCATGGAAGACATGCTGGCGATGGTGGGCTCCGGACACCTCCTTGCGACGCGACAGGATGCAGAGCCCGTCCCGGCCTTCGCAACGAGTTCGCTGGTACTGCCTGTGCCAGCGTCTAAATCTTCGGCATCGACACAGCAGCCTTCGGGCGAGCACTTCATGGGCTGGCTTAGGCATGGCTTGCAGAGCCGAAAGCTGATTCTCAACGATGCCAAGGCACTGGTGCATACCGTGGACGACACGGTGTTCCTGGTAAGCCCTGGGGTGTTTCAGCGCTATGTCCAGGAGCATCCTCAAGTTCCAGCACTCGCCAAGCAGGATGCCGTTGTCGACTGGCAATGGGTCCAGAAGCGCTTCGAGAAGCTGCAGGTCCATCGCAAGCAGCCCAGCAGCTTAAACATCTGGACCTGCGAGGTCACCGGCCCGCGCAAGTCGCGCAAGCTGCATGGCTACTTACTCGATGACCCTGGCCAACTGTTCGATGAGCGGCCACCGAACAATCCCTACTTGAAACTGGCATAGGTGCTAGATACGGGCCCATAGAGGCACTGGTTGCCTGCCGTGCGCGTAGCATGGATCAACCTCTCTGCTTCATAGAAACGAACGTTGGACACGGTTACGCCGCCGAGGCTGGCGACGTCGCCAACAATTGGCACACGTTCCGTGGCAAAAGGCTTGGCGACCACCGTCGTCGGGGTGGCTGTTCGTACAGATCGTTGTTTCATCATCGTCTCGGCGTGGATCATGTACTGCAGCAAGCACGCCTGCAGCCTCTAGAGTCGAAGAAGTCGACTCGTCTCAAAGCCGGGGGGTGCTGGTGGACAACAGCAAATCGAGGCGGTGTTCGACCAGCACCGCCTCGATGCTGCGCGGCGGCTGACCGGTCATCTGCTCGATGACACCGTCGGAGAACGGCGCCAGCCCGCGTTTGGACACCTCTTCGATGATCAGCGCCTCTCGCACCGTGGATTTCGGAAAGCCCGAGACCTGCAGATGCAGCGCCAGGGCTTCCTCACTGACGGGCACCAGGTCGATGCTGGCTCCGAAGATGATATTGATGCTGTTCACCAGCGCCTCGGCGGTGAGAGCCTGCGGGCCGGTGATCGCCAGCTCTCCGGGCGGAACAGGGTCCGCCCGCAGTACCGCCGCAGCGGTGCGCGCCACGTCCTCGCCCGCCACGTAAGGCAGTCTGCCTTGCGGCGCTGAGCAAAACCATTTCCCGCACCGAAGCGCCAGGATGATCCGCGGAAACAATCGCTCCATAGGCCAACTCACCCGCAAGACTGACAAGGCTAGGTTGCGAGCCTCGCATGACGGTTGGAGAGGTGTCACAGCGCAGCGGCCTGCCCGTATCCACGATCCACTTCTACGAGTCCAAGGGCCTGATCCAGAGCGAACGCACGTCCGGAAATCAGCGGAGATACTCGCCCGCTATCTTGAGGTATCTGGCCATCGTCAAAGTCGCGCAGCGGGCCGGACTATCGCTGGACGAAGTGCTCGACGCTCTCGGGCAGTATCAGCCGGGCGTTCATCTGACTGCTGCGCATTGGCGCCGTGTGGCGTCTAGGTGGCGTGAAGACCTTGACGACCGCATTACGCAGTTGATGCGGCTGCGGGACGAACTCGGGGGATGTATCGGGTGCGGTTGTCTCTCTCTCAAAGAGTGCCCGTTGCGTAATCCGGGCGACATACTCGCAGGCCAGGGGCCCGGTGCGCGTATCCTTGAGCGAGAATAGGCGGGACTTGTGAGATTGACAGTCGACTGAGTGGATCGCGCCGGCAGGGTCGACGTAGGGCGATGTATCCGCTACGCCGACCGCCGCAGTTCACGTCGTCTAAGTCGGCCGTGAGATTGCTGAAAATTCATTCGGCATTTTTGTGCAGCGAACAGTCCGCACGACCATTACCAACGAAGTGCGACAGGCCTCGTTCGCTTTCCTTGGGTCTCGTCTGTTCCTCACAGCGCGCAATCATTCGGACGTATTCAAAGGCCCCATGAGCGCAGCAATGATAGGGCAAGGAAGCGCCTCTCCCGTGTCTTCGCACCTCTCCAGCATGTCTCTCAGAGCGCCTCGCATGCGCTGAAGGTCGCCAACCTTCTCATCGATCTGGTCAAGGCGCCGCCGTGTCACCGTCTGAATAGCCCGGCGATTCCGCCCATCCTCCAGATCCAAGAGCGACTTCACCTCGTCCAGCGAGAACCCAAGGCTCTGAGCGCGCTTGATGAAGCCGATCCGCTGGATCATCGAAGCGGGGTAGCGCCGGAAGCTGCCGGCGTTCTTCGGGATCGGCAACAGGCCGCGTCCCTGGTAGTAGCGGATTGTCTCCACGCCGACGCCAGCGACCTTCGCCAGCCTGCCAACCGTCATCCAATCACCCAAACCTTCGTTCATCGAGCGATCCACTGTCTATTCACGAGCAACACAGAATAACGCAGTACCGCGTAGTTGACCCTTGCCTCCATTTGATCCAAATCAATTTCCCGCAGCTCAGTTGGGAATAGGATCACAGGTGTCAATGGGTCAATAGGCCGCACATGCGCACACTTCTCAACCACCGCAGGATTCGCGCCATCGCGTGGATGGTGCTCGGGGTATGGCTGTTTGCGCTCGGGGCCGGGGTGGCCAATGCCTGCCTTCTGGAGTCTCCGCAGCAACATCGGCATGCTGTCGGGTATGAGCATGTCCCATCGTCCGGGCATGGAAATCATGAAGGCCTCCATGGTAAGCACGAAGAAGGTTCCCACGACCCGTCGAAGGCCCCGTGCCTGAAGCTCTGCGGCGACGTCAACCAGTCCGCCATTCAGAAAGCACCAACCTTCGCGTTCGACCTCGTCGGTTTGGCGCCTCCCGCCTATGGAGACCAGCTGCTGGCTCCGACGTTGGCTCTGCGAGCCATCCCATCGAGGGGTCACCAGCGACCACCTCCCAAGCGGCCGTCGTGGCTGCTGTTCGAGCGTCTCGCGCTGTAGCGCCTCCTTTGAGTTGCCGTGTCGGTCACACCCGGCGCACAACTCATAAGCCTTGACTCTGTACCCGACTACGGAGTTTTCATAGGGCTTTGTCCGCTTGCGGCGACATCGGTTTCGCCCCAATGGCAGGCACCCGCGGCTAAAGGAGAGAGAAATGAAATTCACGCATTCGATCGCGGCCATCGTTGGCGCCGCACTGGTCACCTTGTCTGCGTTCGCGCAGGACAACCATCAGGCCCATCACCCCGCAGGTGCGAGTCCGACCGCGGCCGAGACGCCAAGGGCGCCGACCACCGAGGGCATGGATGCGCAACTGAAGTCGATGCAGGCCATGCACGAACGGATGGTGGCTGCGAAGACGCCTGCGCAGCGCAAGGCGCTCATGGCCGAACACATGCAGGCCATGCGGGCTGGCATGGCGATGATGGGCGCAATGAAGGATGGAGCCGAGTCGGCGCCGACAGCTGAGCGGCAGCAAATGCTCGAAATGCGCATGGACATGTGCCAGTCCATGATGCAGATGATGATGGACCGGATGCCTGAGCCGGCGAAGTGAGGAGGACGACCATGACAACTTCTCACCGCACCGGTCCAAGGTTTTCGCGCTCGCGATGGTTCCTGGGCTTTCTGGTCTTCCTGGCCGTGAGCATCTACATGCTGCTGACGGAACACCGCGGGCACTACCTGGCCGCGCTGCCACTGGTCCTCCTGGCGACTTGCGTCATCGCTCATGTGCTGATGCATCGCCATGCCGTACCAGGCGACGGTAGCAAGGCGAATCCACCGTACCCGGGAGAGCGCAAATGAACCACGATGCGCCCGCTTATGGGCTTTGGCTGCTCGTCCTCGTGAACTCGGCGGTCTTCATCATGTTCGCCTTCAGCTTCTTCAAACCGCAGACCTCGCGCGACTGGAGAACCTTCGGGACATTCGCAGCGTTCATTGTTGCCTTGTTCGTCGAGATGTACGGCTTTCCGCTGACGCTGTACGTGCTGTCCGGCTGGCTTCAGACCAAGTATCCCAGTCTGGACTTGCTGTCGCACAACAGCGGCCATCTCTGGTCGACCCTGCTGGGCGAGAGCGGCGACCCTCACTTCAGCCCGCTTCATATCGCGAGCTACATCTTCATCGGGGGCGGCTTCTGGCTTCTGTCGAGCGCCTGGACGGTGCTCTACCACGCGCAACGGCACGCCCAACTTGCCGTGAGCGGCCCATACGCCAGGATTCGGCACCCGCAGTATGTGGCCTTCGTGGCGATCCTTTTCGGCTTTCTGCTGCAGTGGCCGACGCTGTTGACGCTGCTGATGTTCCCCTTCCTCGTCGTGATGTATTCGAGGCTGGCTGTCAACGAGGAGAAGGACATGCGCAAGCAGTTCGGCGCCGAGTTCGACGCCTATGCCGCGCGCACGCCGCGCTTCCTTCCCTCCCTCTCGGACACGCGCCAGCGAGGCTGACATGAAGAAGACCCGCTGGCGTCAGCGCATCAATCGACCGTACCTGGCTGCAGCCTACGGACAAGGCGATGGCTGCGGCTCCCGCTCGGATGCGGACATGAGCGCCGCGCCCCGCCGGGCGTCGACACACGCAATGCTGATCGCCTGCGACCAGACCTAACGGAGAACCCATGGCAAAGAACAAGAAGGGCGCCAAAGGCGCCAAGCACAAGGCCGATGTGGACGGCACCGGCACTGCCCACGGCTCAGCGCGCGACGAGACAGCGACACGCTCGATCGGCCGCGAGGACTACGAAGCACAGTTGCACATGCTGCAGATCGAACTGGTGAAACTGCAGCGGCATTTCATCAAATGCAACGACCGTATCCTGATCCTCTTGGAGGGAAGGGACGGCGCAGGCAAGGACGGCAGCATCAAGCGGCTGGTCGAACACCTGAGTCCTCGGGAAACACGGGTCGTCGCGCTAGGAAAGCCCTCCGACCGGGATCGCACGGGCTGGTACTTCCAGCGCTACGTCCCGCACCTGCCAGTTGGCGAAGAGCTCGTGGTGTTCAACCGCAGTTGGTACAACCGTGCGGGCGTGGAACCGGTGATGGGCTTCTGTACCGCCGAGGAGCACGAGGAATTCATGAACTCAGTGCCCAAGTTCGAGGAGATGCTGGTCAACTCCGGTATCAAGCTGCTGAAGTATTACCTCGACATCGGCAAGAAGGAGCAGAGCCGCCGGCTCGGGGAACGCCGCCGTGATCCCCTCAAACAGTGGAAGTCGAGCCCGGTGGATGCCGTCGCGCTTAAGCACTGGGACGGCTATACACGGGCGCGCGACGAGATGTTCATGCGCACCCATACGGCCGCGGCGCCCTGGTCTGTCGTGCACGCCGACAACAAACGGTTGGCGAGGCTCAACCTGATCAGAGACATCCTCTCCCGGCTGCACTACGCCGGCAAGAAGCACAAGGTCATCGCTCCCGACCGGGAGATCGTCTTCGAGTTCTCGCAGGACTGCCTGGACTCGGGCCGACTCGCTCGTTGAGACCACGAACACAGCGAACAGGAAGAACAGCCATGAAGTCGATCAACGTTGAAGTCGGAGGGCTCGTATCGAGCCTGAGCGCGGAGGGAGTACGCCGCAAGCTGCTGCAGCTTCCCGGCGTCCATCATGCAGATGTCAACTATGTTGCGGGAAGCGCAACGGTCCATCTCGATGAGGGACAACTCAGTGTCGAGGATCTGCGCCAGCGCATCGCCGAATGCGGCTATCACTGCCGTGGCGAGCAGACGCCCAAGCACGTGTGCGCGCCCGCCGCTGGCGTCTCTGCCGACCCCAGCCATGCGGTGCACGGCCATCACGGCGCACCCGCACGTCAGGCGCAAGAGATGGGGCATGAGGGGCACCACGCGCATGCCCCCGCCACGGCCGCACGCGCGAAGGCTGCGGCCACGACGCCCGCCGCCCATGCTGCGCACCAGGCCCACGCAGGCGACCCTGCGATGGACGACATGATGCACGACATGGGCCACGGGTCGGGCTCGATGCAGGACATGGCTCGGGACATGCGCAATCGCTTCTTCGTGGCCCTGGTCTTCGCCATTCCCGTGTTCTTCTATTCCCCGATGGGGAAGATGTTCGGCGACTTCCAGACGCCGTTCGGGCTGGACGACAAGCTCTTTCTTTTCTTCCTCGCAAGTGCCGCGATCATCTATCCAGGTTGGCCTTTCTACGTGGCGGCGTGGCGCGCGCTGCGCAACGGCGTCGCCAACATGGCCACGTTGGTCGTGCTGTCGGTGGGCACCGGCTACCTGTTCAGCATCGGCGCGACCTTCTTCTACGAGGGTGAGGTGTTCTATGAAGCGGCATCGGTGCTGCTGGTCTTCATCCTGCTGGGGCACTGGCTGGAGATGCGCGCCCGCGCGGGCGCATCCGACGCGATTCGCGCGTTGATGGATCTCGCCCCACCCATGGCCACGGTCGTGCGCAACGGGGTGGAGACCAAGGTACCGACCGCCGAGGTTGCAGCCGGGGAACTGGTCGTGATCAAGCCCGGCGACAAGATCCCGGTGGATGGCGAGATCGTCGAGGGCGCGTCGCAAGTGGACGAGTCGATGCTGACGGGCGAGTCCATGCCGGTCAAGAAGGGCGTGGGCAGCACCGTCGTAGGCGCCAGCATCAACAAGAGCGGGAGCTTTCGCTACAAGGCCACGAAGGTCGGCGCGGACACGGCCTTGGCGCAGATTGTCAAGCTGGTCCAGGAGGCCCAGAACTCGAAGGCCCCCGGCCAGCTGCTGGCCGACCACGCATCCCAGTGGCTGGTGCTGGCGGCGATCGTGATTGGCCTGCTGACCTTCAGCGTCTGGTACTGGGTGATGGGACAGACATTACTGTTCGCACTCACCTTGACCATCACCGTGTTCGTGATCGCATGCCCTGATGCGCTGGGGCTGGCCACCCCGATGGCCATCATGGTCGGGACCGGGCTGGGCGCAATGAACGGCATTCTCTTCAAGAATGCGGCCGCATTGGAGAACGCCACCAAGTTGACGGTCGTGGTGTTCGACAAGACCGGCACCTTGACACTGGGGCAGCCCGATGTCGTCGAGATGGTGGCCGCGCCCGGTGTCGAGGAGACGCGGCTTCTGGCGACGGCCGCCGCGGTGGAGAAGTTCTCCGAGCACCCCCTCGCGCTCGCAGTGCTCAAGCGTGCGGGAGACATGCCGACGGCGGTCACCGAGAACTTCACCAACATCGATGGGCAAGGCGCACGGGCCACTATCGGGGGCGAGACGGTGCTCCTGGGCAACCGGCTGCTGATGCAGTCGGAACAGGTGGATCTGGCCCCCCTTGCCAGCGAGGCGGCGCGGCTGCAAGGCGGGGGGCGCACTGTGGTCCACGTCGCGCGCGGTGGCCGGCTGATCGGCCTCATCGCGATCGCCGATGCCGTGCGGCCGACCTCGCGCGAGACGATCGCCAAGCTGCAGGCACGCGGCGTGAAGGTCGCGATGCTGACCGGCGACAACCAGGCGACCGCCGAGCGCATCGGCAAGGAACTGGGTATCGACATCGTGCTTGCGGATGTGTTGCCCGGGCAGAAGGCCTCCAAGATCAAGGAACTGCAGCAGCAGGGTCACAAGGTCGGCATGGTCGGCGACGGCATCAACGACGCTCCGG
Organism: Xylophilus ampelinus; assembly: GCF_901875635.1. Classification (GTDB taxonomy): domain Bacteria; phylum Pseudomonadota; class Gammaproteobacteria; order Burkholderiales; family Burkholderiaceae_C; genus Xenophilus. The sequence continues at coordinate 161,566 of NZ_CABFMN010000095.1, forward strand.
CGCTGACGCAGGCCGACGTGGGCTTTGCGATTGGCGCGGGGACGGACGTTGCGATGGAAAGCGCCCAGGTGGTGTTGATGAAGAGTGACCCCTACGACGTGGTCGGGGCCATCGAACTGTCCCGGGCGACGCTGCGCAAGATGCACCAGAACCTCTGGTGGGCCGTGGCCTACAACGTGATCGCCTTCCCGCTGGCGGCCGGGGTGCTGTATCCGTTCACCTTGTCGCCCGAGGTCGCTGCATTGTCCATGTCGGGCAGTTCCGCGATCGTCGCGATCAATGCGCTGATGCTCAAGCGCACGCGCCTGCCGGGGATCAAGCGCGTGACGTCGCGTGTCAGTGTCCCAGCGGCCGCGTCAGCCTGAGCGGCGGGCCACCATGGTAGAGAGCCGCGCCATGCGATCACCGCGCGAATCCGGGCCCACCCGCCAGCAAGACCTCGGCGTCGCGCAGCTGGGTTGGCTCGCTGCGGCCGTATTCGTCGTCTCGGCCGGATATGGGGCACTGATGCCCTTGATCCCCGACTGGCTGCGGCCCTTGATGGGCGACGCGGATCCTGCGGCGCTTGCGCGCCATGTCGGCTACCTCAGCGGCATCTACACGGCGGGCATCCTGCTGGGTGCGCCCCTGTGGGGCATGCTGGCGGACAGGCTGGGGCGTGCCCGCGTGTTGCTGGTGGGCCTGATCGGCTACGTGGCCAGCCTGCTCCCGCTGCTGCGCCCCGAGTCCCTGGGCGTGGTCGGCATCTATGCGCTGCGCGGCGCGACGGGCTTTTTTGTGGCCGCGGTCGTGCCGGTGGTGCCGGCGCTCGTCGCGCAGTACACCCCAGAATCGATTCGCGCCAGGCGCTTTGCATGGCTGGGTGCGATGTCGCTGCTCGGGTTCCTGTTCGGCCCCGGCCTGAACGCCGCTGCAGAACGGCTTGTCGGCCTGGGCTTCTTGAGCGTGCTGGTACAGGGCTCATCGACCACGCTCGTAATCGCACTCTCGGCCGCGCTCGGCGCGCTGATGATGCTGGGCCTGGCCGCAACGCTTCCCGCACCTTCCTCCCTTGGAGAGGCGGACGCAGCCGATCACGACGGAGCACCCCGGAGCCGCTCCCTGGCGCTCTGGATTCTCAACGGTGTGGTCATGTTCGTGCTTGCCGGCTTTGAACTCGGCATCGTGCTGCAGGGCCAGCGCCACCCCGATCTCTCCTCCCGAGAGGTGTCGTTGATGTTCGCCGAGTGCAGTCTGGTGATGCTGGGCGTCAACGCGGTGCTGTTCTTCACCGGCCTGCTGGAGCGCGCCGACCCACGCCGCGTACTGGCCTGCGGCATGGTCCTGGGCATCGCCGGGCTCCTGATGCTGGCCCGCCATGGCAGCGAGATGTGGCTGTACGTCGGCGTGAGTTTCACGGCTGCGGGCACGGGTCTCGTGCTCCCCACCCTGGCCTACCTCGCTGCCGGCACCTCGGCGCGGCGGCTCGGTATCGCGATGGGAGGGCTCGCCGCGGCAGCCGGCCTCGGACAAACACTGGGATCGGCCGCCACCGGATGGCTATTCGGCGCTGTGATGCAGAGCACCTTTGCGTGGCTGTCGATTCCACTGGCCGCCACCCTCGCGCTGCTGCTCATTCCGCGGCGTTGGTGGCCAGCCAACCCCGTCCTGGTGAGCGCTTCACCGTCCCGCACTTTTCTCACTTCCACGGAAACCGAACCATGAGACTGATCCTGATGTCCCTGCTCGCAGCGCTTGCCCTGTCGCTGAGCGGATGCGGCTACAACGACTTCCAGCGGCTGGACGAGCAGACCAAGTCCGCCTGGTCCGAGGTGCTGAACCAGTACCAGCGGCGCGCCGACCTGATCCCCAACATCGTCGCGACCGTCAAGGGCGAGACCAACTTCGAGCAGGAGACGCTGACCCGGGTGGTCGAGGCCCGCGCGAAGGCGACCTCGATCCAGGCCACGCCGGAACTCGTCAACAACCCCGAGGCGTTCCAGAAGTTCCAGGCGGCACAGGGCGAACTGTCCGGCGCGCTGAGCCGGCTGCTGGTGGTGAGCGAGAACTACCCGCAACTCAAGGCGAACCAGGCTTTTCAAGACCTGCGTGCCCAACTTGAGGGCACGGAGAACCGCATCACCGTGGCGCGTGGGCGCTACGTGAAGGCGGTGCAGGATTACAACGTGCTCACGCGCAGCTTCCCGACCAACATCACGGCCAAGCTGTTCAGCTACGTCGTCAAGCCCAATTTCTCGGTCGCCGACGAGAAGGCCATGGCGGCGCCGCCACAGGTCGATTTCGGCGCCTCGGCGCCGGCGGCGCGCCCCTGACATGAGAACGCCCAGAACAGCGGTGCTCTCTCCGGCGGCCCCTCTTCGGCTGGCCCACGCTCTGGCCTGGCTGCTGCTGAGCCTGTTCCTTTCGGTCGCGTCCGCGCAGGAGTTGGTCGCCGTTCCCCCGCTGCAGGCGCGCGTCACCGATCTCACGGGAACGCTCGCCGCCGATCGTGTCGCCGCGCTGGATGCGCAGCTTCGGGCCTTCGAGCAACGCAAGGGCGTGCAGATCGCCGTGCTGATGGTCCGCTCGACGCGGCCCGAACCCGTCGAGCAGTACACCCTGCGGGTGGTAGAGCAATGGAAGCTCGGCCGTCGCAAGGTGGACGACGGCGCGTTGCTCCTGGTGGCCAAGGACGACCGCACCGTGCGCATCGAAGTCGGATACGGCATCGAGGGTGCGCTGAGCGACGTGGTATCGCGGCGCATCATCGACGAGGTGATCACGCCGCGCCTGCGCCAGGGCGATTTCGACGGCGGCATCGCCGCAGGCGCCGAACAGATCATGCGGGTGATCGATGGCGAGGCCCTGCCTGCGGCGGACCCACGGCGGCAGGGGCAGACCAACGACATCGGGCAGGCCTGGCCCTTCCTGTTCGTCGCGGCCCTGATGCTGGGCGGAGTGCTGCGCAACGCCCTCGGCCGCCTTCCAGGCTCCCTGGTCACGGCTGGCGTGCTGGGTGCCGCTGCGTGGCTGTTGGTGGGCACCTTCGCGGTGGCCGCGGTGGCTGGACTGGCGGGATTCCTCGTCACGCTGCTGGGCATCGGCATGGGTGGCCACGGCGGCCTGCACGGGCGCCACCGGGGAGGCGGCTGGCCGGGCGGAGGATTCCGCGGCGGCGGCGGCGGCTTCGGTGGCGGCGGCGCGTCAGGACGGTGGTGAGATGAACATGCAACGACTTCTTCGCCACCTTGCGACCACGGATCGCGCAGTCCGCCGCGCCTTCCCCCCGCGTGCCCTGGATGCGATCGAGCAGGCCATCCGCACGGGAGAGTTCCAGCATGGGGGCCAACTGCGCTTCGTGGTCGAGGGTGCGCTGGACGGATCGCCACTGTGGCGCAACCAATCGCCGGGCGAGCGGGCGCTGGACCTGTTCGCACGCCTGGGTGTGTGGGATACGGCGCACAACAGCGGCGTCCTGATCTACGTGCTGCTGGCCGACCGGGCCGTGGAGATCGTGGCCGATCGCGGCATCCATGCCTGTTGCGGTGCCGAAAGGTGGTCGGCTGTGTGCCAGCGCATGGAAGCCCAGTTTGCGCAGGGACGCTTCGAGGCCGGAGCCCTGGAAGGCATCGTGGCCGTCAGCCACCTGCTGGTGCAGCACTTTCCGCGGGGCGCGGACCACGGCAACGAGTTGCCGGATCGGCCGGTCCTTCTTTGAACGACAACATCCTTGGAGACCTACCATGCAACTTCAGTTTCTGGGTGCCACCGGCACCGTGACCGGTTCCAAATACCTGCTGTGCCATGGCGACGCGACCATTCTGGTGGACTGCGGCCTGTTCCAGGGATTCAAGCAGCTGCGCCTGCGCAACTGGGAGCCGCTGCCGGTCGCGCCCAAGACCGTCGACGCGGTCGTGCTCACCCACGCCCACATCGACCACAGCGGCTACCTGCCACTGCTGGCGCGACAAGGCTTTCGCGGCCGGGTTTACTGCACGTCCGCGACGCACGAGCTGTGCAAGATCCTGCTCACCGACAGCGGCCATCTGCAGGAGGAAGAGGCGAAGTTCGCCAACCGGCACGGTTTCTCCAAACACCAGCCCGCGCTGCCGCTGTACACCCGTGAGGACGCCGAGCGCTGCCTGAAGCTGTTCGCGCCACGTCCGTTCTCTCAGGACTTCGAGGCGCTGCCCGGACTCACCGCGCGGTTGACGCCTTCCGGGCACATGCTCGGCTCGGCCTTCGTGCACCTCAACGACGGCCGGCGATCCGTGCTCTTCTCCGGCGACATCGGCCGGCCCAACGACCCGGTGCTGCGCCCGCCGGTGCAGGTCCCCGGCGCCGACTACCTGCTGGTGGAATCCACCTACGGCAACCGCAAGCATGAAGCGTCCGACGCACTGGCGCAGCTGGAGACTGTCATCAACAAGACGGCCGCCCGTGGAGGGGTCGTGGTCATCCCAGCGTTCGCTGTCGGCCGAGCGCAGAGCCTGATGTACGGCATCTACCAGCTCAAGAAGCAAGGGCGCATCCACCAGCACCTGCCCGTGTACCTGGACAGCCCGATGGCCATCGATGCCACACGGCTGTACCACGCCCATCGCGACGAGCACCGGCTCTCGCCCGAGGAATGCGAGGGCATGTGCCATGCCGCGAAGATCGTCAACAAGGTCGAGGAGTCCAAGGCGCTCAGCGCCGGTCGTGGACCGATGGTCATCATCTCCGCCAGTGGCATGGCCACTGGAGGACGCGTGGTGCACCACCTCAAGTCATTCGCGCCCGACCATCGCAACACCATCCTGTTCGCCGGCTACCAGGCGGGCGGCACCCGTGGCGCCGCGATCGTGCACGGCGCGTCCACCGTCCGCATCCATGGCCAGGACGTGCCGATCCGCGCCGAGGTGGCCTCGCTCGACAACCTTTCCGCCCACGCCGATGCCGACGAGATCCTCGCGTGGATGCGCGGCTTCACGCAAACACCGCGCCGAACCTTCGTGACCCACGGCGAGCCGGAGGCGGCCGATGCGCTGCGCGCGCGGATCGACCATGAACTGGGCTGGTCGGTTGCCGTGCCCGAGTACCTGCAGACGGTGGATCTGGTATGACGGCGCACCTGCACGAGACCGGCACCGGCACCGGAGAGGATGGCGTGAACACGCTGCAGGCGTGGCGCACCGGCATCGACACCCATCAGGAGCCGGTGGTCTACATGCGGCGCGACTGCCCTGTCTGCCGGTCGGAGGGTTTCACGACCCAGGCGCGCGTGCAGCTGACGGCCGGCCGCCGCAGCATCGTGGCGACGCTCAGCGTCGTCGATGGGGATTGGCTGGCCGAGAACGTCGCTGGCCTGTCCGAATCGGCATGGGCGTCGCTGGGGGCGCAGCCGGGCCAGCTGGTCACGGTGACCCATGCACCGACGCTGGATTCGCTCAGCCATGTCCGGGCCAAGGTCTACGGCAATGCCCTGGGCGATGCCGAGTTCAGCGCCATCATCTCCGACGTCGCGGCGGGCCATTACTCTGACCTGCATCTGGCCACCTTCATCACCGCCTGCGCCGGCGATCGCCTGGACCTCGCGGAGACCGTCTCGCTCACGAAAGCCATGATTGGCGTCGGTGACCGCATCGATTGGGGGCGCCCGCTGGTGGTGGACAAGCATTGCGTCGGCGGCCTGCCCGGCAACCGCACGACCCTGCTCGTGGTGCCCATCGTGGCCGCCTGCGGCCTCACGATGCCCAAGACCTCCTCGCGCGCCATCACCTCGCCGGCCGGGACGGCCGACACAATGGAGGTGCTGGCGCCGGTGAACCTGGATGTGCGAAGCATGCGGCGCGTGGTCGAACGCACGGGCGGCTGCATCGTCTGGGGCGGCTCGGTACGGCTCAGCCCCGCCGACGACATCCTCATCCGCGTCGAGCGGCCGCTGGACCTGGACAGCGAGGGCCAGCTCGTCGCCTCGGTCCTGTCCAAGAAGGCCGCTGCGGGCTCGACCCATGTGCTGATCGACCTGCCCGTGGGTGCCACCGCCAAAGTGCGCAGCGCGCAGGCCGCGGCGGCGCTCGGTCGGCGCCTGCAGGAGGTGGGCAGCGCCATCGGCCTGCACGTGGCCTTGCGCGTCACCGATGGTGAGCAGCCGGTCGGCCGCGGGATCGGCCCGGCACTGGAGGCCCGCGACGTGCTGGCCGTCCTACAAGGGACGCCCGAGGCCCCGGCCGACCTGCGGGAGCGAGCGTTGCGGCTGGCGGCGGACATCCTCGAAATGGGCGGTGCAGCGCCCGCCGGCGGCGGCCTGACGCTCGCCACGCAGGTGCTGGCCGACGGCCGCGCCTGGGCCACGTTCGAGGCGATCTGCGCTGAGCAGGGCGGCCTGCGCAGCATCCCGGTGGCAACGCATCGGCACACCGTCGCATCGCCGTCCACGGGACGGGTCTCCCGAATCGACAACCGGCTGCTCGCGCGGGCGGCCAAGCTCGCCGGAGCACCGACCGCCGCTGCCGCCGGCATCGACGTGCATGCGCGCCTGGGCGACCAGGTCGAAGCGGGACAGCCGCTCTTCACGCTGCACGCCCAGGCGCCGGGCGAGCTGGCCTATGCGCTGCAGTTCGTCCGCTCGCGCCCACCGATCTTCCAGATTTCGGAGAACCTATGAAACCTCTCGTTTTTCACCTGCCGGGCGACGAAGACTTCGCCGATGGACTGATCCGGGCGTTGGGCGCGCAGCGGGCTGCCCTGCAACTGCACCGGTTCCCGGACGGCGAGTCGCTGGTGCGGCTGGACGCCGACGTCACCGGCCGCACCGTCGTGATCGTGGCCAGCCTGGCACAGCCGGACGCCAAGGCGCTGCCCTTGTTGTTCGCCGCGGACGCAGCGCGCGACCTCGGCGCCACCCGCGTGTTGCTGGCTGCCCCGTACCTGGCGTACCTGCGTCAGGACCGGCGCTTCAACACGGGCGAAGCCATCACGTCCCGCACGTTCGCTGCGCTGGTGTCGACGGTGTTCGACGGTATCGTCACCGTCGATCCCCATCTGCACCGCTACCGCTCGCTCGGCGAGGTCTACCGGGTGCCGACCCGTGTGGTCCAGTCCGCGCCCGCCATCGCGGCCTGGGTCGCAGCCCATGTGGACCGTCCCGTGTTGATCGGACCCGATGCGGAAAGCGAGCAATGGGTCCAGGAAGTCGCGCGCTTGGCTGGCGCGCCGTTCACGGTGTTGCAGAAGATCCGCCGGGGCGACAAGGACGTGGAGGTCAGCCTTCCCGACACCGCGGCCCTGGCAGACCGCCAGCCTGTGCTCATCGATGACATCGTGTCCAGCGCGCGCACGATGATCCAGGCAATCGCCAGTGTGCGCAGCGTGGGATTGCCGCCACCGGTGTGCATTGGGGTGCACGCCCTGTTCGCCGCCGACGCGTACCACGCACTTCTTGCGGCAGGGCCCCAGCGGGTGGTGACCTGCGACACCGTGCCGCATGTCTCTAACGGCATCAGCGTGGTGGCACCGCTGGCGACAGCGGTGCAGGAACTGATGGAAGCCGGCGCGCCATGAGCCGCTGCGCCGCGCTCGCCATGACGCTCACGATCGAGGGGAGATGACTGCCCATGTGCTTTTCCGCACCCGCCAGTTTCACGGCCGCAGCGGTTCTGCTGGGCCTGGGGACCGTCACCATGCGCCGGGCCCGCTCACGGCGCGAACTGCCGTATGCCGCCATCCCGCTGCTGTTCGGGGTCCAGCAACTGCTCGAAGGCATGCTGTGGCTGACGTTCCCCGACCGCGCGCCCTTGCTGAACGTGGCGCTGACGCATCTCTACTCGTTCTTCTCGCACGTCCTGTGGCCGATCTACGTCCCGCTGGCTGCGCTGGCGCTGGAGAGCGTCCGTTGGCGCCGTCGGGTTCTGGTGGCCATTGCAGTCGCGGGCGCGCTCGTCGGTCTGTACCTGCTGGCGATGCTGGTGAAGCTGCCCATCACGGCCCGCGTGGTCGGCCAGCACATCCTCTACGACTCTCCGCACTTCTACGTGATGACCACGATGGCCCTGTATCTGATCGGCACCTGCGCAAGCCTGATGGTTTCTAGCCACCGGCGCGTGGCGGCTTTTGGGGTGGCCGCCTTTGTCTCCGCAATCGCCGCCTACATGTTCTATGCAACCTGGTTCATCTCGGTGTGGTGCTTCTTTGCCGCTGTGCTCAGCTTCATCGTGCTGTGGCAGTTCCGTGAGCCCCGAGCGAGGCTGGCCGTGCCATGACGAATCCTCCGGCCAGATTCAAGCCCGCACTGGCCTACGCGGACTGCGGCCGCACGCAGGGCCCGATGCGCCGCGCGGCGTTCTTCACGGTTCAGTTGCTCGACGGATTCGAGACCATGCGCGATGCGGTCGCCGGCCGGCTGCCGACGGTATTCGCGCAAGCGGAACTCGCGCAAGGCACCAAGACCGGGCACTTCATCGCCGCGTTCTGCATCCTGTCCCTGCACCGGGTAATCGAGGAGGGCTCATGACCGCACAAAACCGTCTGTCCGTTCTGTTCTCCGACATCGCACCGGCGGACCAGGCCGCGCTGCAGCAACGGCTTCCGACCCACTGGCACGCGCACTTCGTCCAGAACGAACGCCTGGTGGTATCCGATGTCGGCGATGAAGACACCGAGGTGCTGTGCGTCTTCGTGCGCACGCGCGTTGACGAATCGGTGCTCCGGTTGCTGCCGCGCGTGCGGCTCGTGGCAACGCGCTCCGCGGGCTTCGATCACATCGACCTGCAGGCTTGCCGCCGACGCGGCATTGCCGTGTGCAACGTGCCGGACTATGGGTCCGCCAGCGTCGCCGAACATGCCTTCGCGCTGCTGCTGGGCGTGGCTCGCCATCTGACACAAGCCCACGAGCGGGCGCGCCAAGGTTCTTTCGCTTACCGCGGCCTCACCGGCTTCGAGCTGGAAGGAAAGACGCTGGGCATCGTCGGGCTGGGCCGGATCGGGCGCCACGTGGCCCGTATCGCCCTGGGCTTCGGCATGGAAGTTCTCGCGTACGACCCGGCCCTCGCCCCATCGCTCGACATCACGGCAGCACCCATCGCCGGCGTCCGCGTGGTGACGTGGGAGCAGATCCTGCAAAGCAGCGATGTTCTGAGCCTTCATGTTCCGGCCACGCAGGCCACGCACCACCTTCTCGATGGCCAGGCCTTCGCGCGCATGAAACCGGGCATGGTACTGATCAACACGGCACGGGGTGCGCTCATCGACGACGCCGCCCTGCTGCACGCACTGGAGGCAGGTACCGTCGCCGCAGCAGGACTGGACGTGCTGGAACAGGAAGGGGATCTGTCTCCCGAAGTGCCCACGGGCTGCGGCGGACTGGGTTGCGATACCGGCTGGTCGGCATCCAGCCCACTGCTGACGCATCCGCGTGTGCTCGTGACACCGCATGTCGGGTTCAATACGTCGGAGGCGATCGCGCGCATCCTCGACGAGACCATCTCGAACATCGCAGCCTGGCATGCGGGCCGCCTGCGCAACAGGTTGGATGAGCCATGACGCGACCGAACCGCCCCGTTTCCACCGTGCGTCTTGCGGGCCGCCCAACGCAACGCTCGGCGCTGCGCCGGGCCACGCAGATCGCTATGGCCCTGAGCGGGTTCCTGCTCTGGGTGGCCTGGCACCGGGGCCTGATGCGCTGCGATACCCACCGGGCGGCCGACCGCTTCGCCGAAGTGCTGCAGCGATTGGGCACGACCTTCGTGAAGCTGGGCCAGCATCTCAGCCTGCGGGCCGACATTCTGGCGCCCGATGCGCAAGAGGCTCTGGCCAGCCTGCAGGCCAATGTGGCGCCGTTTCCTCCCGAGCAGGCGGTCCAGGAGGTCGAGGCGGCGCTCGGCCGCCCATGGCAGCAGCTCTTCGCACGCTTCGACATGCACGCGCTCGCCGCGGCCTCGATCGCCCAGATTCATCGTGCAGCCCTGCCGGACGGGACGGAAGTGGTGGTGAAGATCCGCCGCCCTGGCGCGGCCGAGCAGGCCGAGACCGACATGCGCATCCTGCGCCGCATCGTCCTGGTCATGCAGGGGCTCGTGCCCTCGCTGCGTCGCTGGGGGCTGGCAGCCATCGTGGACGAGGTTGCGGCCAACTTCCGCTACGAGATGGATTTGTCGCGCGAGGCAGCTTCCGTGCGACGTTTCGCCGACGCCTGGCGCGGCTCTGCCGACATCGTGATCCCCGACGTGGTGGACGGCCTGTGCACGCCGACCGTCATGGTCCAGCAGTTCAGCCACGGAGCTCACCTGCACGGTCTGCCTTCGTCCACCGCGGTGGCGGCCGCGGGCAAACTCGTGGACAGCTACGTCGCCCAGATCTTCCGCGATGGCTTCTTCCACGGCGACCCCCATCCCGGCAACGTCTTCGTGATGGACGATGGCCGCATATGCCTGCACGACTTCGGCATCGTGGGCCGGGTCGACGGCAACATGCGGCGGGCGCTGGTGGCGTTCGCCCTGGCCTTCGTCGAGCAGGATGCCGAATGGGTGGTCGATGCCTGGCTCGACCTGGGCCTGCTCGGCGACGGCACCGATCGGGCCGTGTTCGTGCCTGTCGTGCGTGCCCTGGTCGCAGACTGCGCACAGAGGCCGCTGAAGGACTGGTCGCTCTCAGGTGCTCTCGCGCAGCTCGTGGCGGCGGGCCGGACCCAGGAAGTCCGGCTGCCCAGGGACCTCCTCGTGCTCACGCGTACCCTGTTGTTGCTCGAAGGGACGGTGCGACTGCTGGCACCCGAGTTTTCCATCATCGAAGCCATCTCTCGCCACACGACCACGGGCGTCTTCGACGAGCCCAAGTCTGCGGCATCGCAGCGTCTGCCATATGAACTGGGGAACGCGGCCCACGCCCTGCCCTCCCTGATGGCGCGGCGTCTGCACAGCGTCTTGCGGCAGGGTGACCTGCTGCAACTGTCGATCAAGCCGGATGCCAGGATGCTGAGCGGGATCGACCGCCTCGGCCGTCGCGTCGCGCTGGCGCTCGTGACGCTCGGCCTGTACATCGCATCGAGCTTGTTGATGCAGCACGGCGTGGGCCCGCGCTGGGGCGACATGCCGGTACTCGCGCTGCTGGGCTATGCGCTGGCGATCCGGTTCACGTTTTCCATCGCGCGCAGCCGCGGCTGAGGCGCCTCATCAAGCAAGGAGTCAGGCATGAACAAGGTCAGAGTGGCGGTGAACGGATACGGTGTGATCGGCAAGCGGGTGGCGGATGCGGTCGCACTCCAGGAGGACATGGCGCTAGCCGGCGTCGCGGATGTGGTGCACGACTATCGCCTGCAGGTGGCCGCGCAGCGCGCTTTCCCGATTTACGCGGCGACCGCTGAAGCCGCACAATCGATGCGTGCTGCGGGGCTTCCTGTCGCGGGCGATCTGGCCGACCTGCTCGCCAACGCGGACGTCGTGGTCGATTGCACACCCAAGAAAGTCGCCGCGGTCAACAAGAGGGCGTACGACGCTGCCGGTGTGAAGTCCATCTTCCATGGCGGCGAGTCCCACGCGTTGACCGGTCATTCGTTCGTCGCGCAGGAGAACTACGCAACCGCGATCGGCCGCACCTCCACCCGGGTGGTGTCCTGCAACACGACGTCGATCGTGCGCACCCTGGGGGCGCTTCGGACAGCGGGCCTGCTCAAGCGAGCCCGCGGGACGCTGATCCGCCGGGCTTCCGACCCGTGGGAGGCGCATGCGGAGGGCATCATCAACACGCTCGTGCCGGAGAAGACGATCCCCAGCCATCAGGGACCGGACGCGCGCACTGTGATCCCGGACCTGGACGTCGTCACGATCGCGGTCAAGGCGCCGCACAACAGCAGCCACCTGCACACCTGGTGGGTCGAACTGACGAGGCCGGCCACGCGCGACGAGGTGCTGGCGGCCTTTCGCGCTGCGCCACGGATCGCGTTCGTGCGATCCTCGGATGGTCTCGTGGCCCTCAACAGCACGGTGGAACTGATGGCCGATCTCGGCCGCCCGCGCGGCGACCTGTGGGAGGTCGCGTTGTGGGAGGACGTGCTTTCGGTCGATGGCGATCAGGCGTACTACACCTACCAGGTCTTCAACCAGGCGATCGTAATCCCCGAGACCATCGATGCCATTCGCGCCTTGAGCGGCATCGAGACCGATCCCCAGGTGTCGATGGCGCGCACCGATGCTTCGCTGGGACTGCAGCGTGATTTCATCCGTGACCGCGTCCAGGTTCGACGATGAGTGAATTCGATGATCCCGCGCTGGTCGGGCTCGGGCTGGCACTCGCTTCGGGACTTCTGATCGGCCTGGAACGGGGATGGCAGCAACGCGAGCGGCCCGAGGGACATCGCGTCGCGGGCGTTCGCACCTTTGCGCTGATCGGCCTGCTCGGCGGCCTTGGCGGGCTGCTGGCCCAGCGCTGGGGAGCCGGCATGCTCATCGCGCTGCTCGTACTCGTCGGGGTGTATCTGGTGGTGGGCTACCTGGTGACGGCGCATATGCATGCCGTGATGGGACTGACCACGTCCGTCGCCGCCCTTGCGACTTTCGCCATCGGGGCGCTGGCGACCAGTGGCGCTTGGCGCGTTTCGGCGGTCGCCGCCGTGGTCGTGCTGGCGCTGCTGCGTTTCAAGCAGCTCTTGCACGCCGGCGTCGGCAAGCTGTCCGAGGCGGAGATCAGCAGCGGCACGCAGTTGCTGTTGATCAGCGTGGTCGTACTGCCCGTACTCCCTGATCGTGGCTTTGGCCCCTATGAGGCGTTGAATCCCTATCGCCTTTGGTGGGCCGTTGTCCTGCTGGCAGTGCTGTCGTTCGCTGGGTTCGTCCTGATGCGCTCGCTCGGCAGGAAACGAGGGCTGGTATTCACAGCGCTGCTCGGCGGGATCGTGTCGAGCACCGCCACCACGGCCACGTTGGCGCGCTGGGCCGGGCAGACGCCAGGCTGGCATCCACTGGCAGCGGCGGGGGCGGCGCTCGCCTGCGCAGCCATGTTTGCGCGCATGGCGGCTCTCGTCGCCATCGCAGCCCCCGGCATCGGCTGGGACCCGGTGGTCATCTTCGTGGCCATGGCCGTGGCTGGCGGTGTTCTGGGGACGTTCCTGGCGGCGCGGTCGCCCGCCGACGACTTGCCCGAACTTCAGCTTGGCAACCCATTGCAGCTGCGCTCCGCGCTCCAGTTCGCAGCCTTCCTGGCCGCGGTGATGCTGGCAGGCCGCTTTCTTGCCGATCGCTTCGGGGATGCTGGCGTCATGCTGACCGCCGCTGCCTCGGGTCTGGTGGACGTCGATGCGATCACGCTCTCGATTGGCCGCCTGGTGACCGAGGGCGCCGTCACCGCCGCTTCGGCCACCCTGGCCTTGTTCATCGCCGCATCCGTCAATCAGGTCACCAAACTTGTCCTGTTGATGTCGCTGGGCGGTAGGGCGCTCGCATGGAGAGTGCTCCCGTCGTACGCGGCCATGGCTGCTGCTGGCTTTGCCGTCGCCCTGGGCTTGACCTGAAACAGCGATCAGCTATCGAAGGCCACCGATCGCGCCAGACTCTCCTGCGCTTCAAGGGCAGACAGCCTGCCCTTGAGCGCCGCCTGGATGACGCCGAAGGCGTCACCGCCCAGCGCCACCCGAAGCGGTGGCTTCTCGCTCGTGGCCGTGTCGAAGATCCGGTGCGCGATCTTCTGCGGATCGAGCGTGTACAACTCGTCACCCGCGTTCTCGAACATCGCGCGAATCTGTCCAGCGGGCGTGTCCTGATAGGCGGGGTTCGCCGGCGCGTACTGCAAATTGCGGCTGAAGCTCGTGCGAGCGCCGCCCGGTTCAATGAGTGTGACGAAGACCCCAAACCCCTCCAGTTCCTGGCGAAGGCATTCGCTGAAGCCTTCCAGACCCCATTTCGCGGCGTGGTAAAGACTGCTGGTCGGCAGGGAGCCTTGGCCACTGGCGCTGGAGATTTGGATGATCCGACCGGCTCGCCGTGTGCGCATGGCGGGAATGAAGGCCCGCGTGACGTGCACCGGCGCCAGCAGGTTGAGGCTGATCTGCCCTTCGATGTCCGCGTCGGAAAACTCTTCGGTGGCGCCGATGATGCCGCCGCCGGCGTTGTTGACCAGGACATCGACCGGGCGGCGGGCCTCGGCGCGCTGGACCACGGGTGCGATGTCCCCCTTCACGGTCACGTCGAGCCGTTCGACAACGAGCTGGTCACCGTAGCGTGCTGCCAGGTCGTCGAGCGTCTCGGGACGCCTGACGGTGGCCGTGAGGTCATCCCCCGAAGCCAGGATGATTTCAGCAAGATGGCGACCGATGCCGCTGGATGCGCCGGTGAGGAACCAATGTCTGGACATAAATGCACTCCTGTGGTTTACTTACCAACTAGTTTGTAAGTTAATGGCGCCCGTGTCAAGCGATGATGGGCGCTCGGATGAAATGTTGTTGAGGAGTAACGGCCCATGGCCAAGAGACGTCCCGCCGAGACCCAGCAAATGCTGCTGGACGCTGCGCTGGGGGAATTTGCCGAGAACGGGCTGGCGGGGGCACGAATTGACCGGATCGCGGCGGCAGCAGGCATCAGCAAGCCGATGCTTTATGTCCATTTCGGGGACAAGGAGGCTCTCTTCGACGCCGTGCTCAGCCGGGAAATCCTCGCCGCGGCGCAGGACGAGCGCTTCGATGCGGACGATCTTCCCGGCTATGCGGGGCGCACCTACGATTTGCTCACCGAGCGGCCGCACCTATGGCGGCTCATGACCTGGTTCCACCTGGAGCGAGGCCAAGAAGTGCTCCTGCTCCCCGCCGGTCACAGCGTACTGGAAGCCAAACATGCGGCCATCACCGCTGCCCAGGCGGAAGGACGCATCACAGCGGATTTCACGCCTGATGAGATCGTGCGACTGGTAGCGACGATCGTGCAAACGTGGTGCATGGCACCGGCGGCGAGGGATTCGCAGGAGCACGAGGCGCGCAGACGGGCGATTCAGTTGGCGATTGCGCGGATGCTTTCGCCTGGCAAATCCCCTCTCCAGCGCGGGAAAATGGTTGACGCCTCGCGCTGAACGCCCGGACAAGGAAGTGCTACTTGGCACGGGAGGACGACATTCAGGCGCGACGTGGCCATCGGTCCCACAGCCATTCGTCAGACATCCGAACCCAGTGCGACCTGGCAACGCACATGAAGAAGCAGAGTGCGTCGGCGCAATCAGCGTCCGGTCGTGGGTCGTGCTGGAAGGGGGTTAAGCCGAGACCGTGATGACGCGCGGGTCGCCACGCCCCTGCACGGCCGCCCACTCCTCGGCGCTCAGCAAGCTCTGCGGATCGACACCGAGCCCTTGAGCCGCCTCCGCCGCGACGTGCGCCCACGTGCAACGGTTCGCGAACAGCATGCCGGCCACATCGAGTGTCCCGCCGCGCGCCTGGTAGCCCAAGGCACGGGTCTGCCGCGCCCCTGTATCGATCCGACGCATCAGGCCCAGCGTCGGCTCGGGTCGCATGTGCGAGACGATGACGCGCACGGCGGCAGTCTCCGGGAACAGGGCGCGCAAGGCCTGGTCGCCGGCCACAAAGTCCTGCTCGCGTTCGTCGCGGGGTGCTCTGAAGCGGCCCGGCTCGATGACGCAGGTCACTGCGGTCCGATGTCCAGCGGCTTCGAGGCGCCGCGCCGCAAGCAGGGCCTGCTGTAGCTGGTATGCGCCGATGGCAACCAGCAACACGTCGGGGGCGTCGCAGGGCTTCACCACCCAACCACCCTGATCGACCAAGCGTTCGGCCTGCTCGGCACTCAACTGGCTGGCGACGGCCCGCTTGGGAACGACCAGCGTCCAGAACTGGCCATGCGAGGCGTAGGCCGCGCGCAGCGCCGCAACGGCACTGTTGGCATCGACCGGGAACAACACGCGCGAGGTGTCGGACATTTCGCCCAACAGCGCTTCGGCCAGCGTCGGATCCTGGTGCGACTGCTCGTTCTTGCCGTTCTCCCAGGTGTGGGACGTCGCAACCGTGACCACCGACAGCCATCCGGGTGGTGTGCCTGCCTGCGCCTGATGTCGCGCGAACAGGATTTCCTGGCGCAGCGCGCCCAGCATCTTGACGGCAAATGCCTCGTAAGAGACGACCAAGTTGATGCCGCCCTTGTTGCCCAGCGCCGCGCTGACCACCGCTTCTTCGTTGAGCGCCGTGATCACGGCGCCATCGACGGCCTCCGCCAGGCCCGGTTCGGGCGTGAAGACGCGGTGTTTGAGCAGGTCCAATGTCTGGCCCATGCGGTTGCTGCGCAGCTCGTCCGGATTGCCTACCCGCGGACGCAGCTGTGGGTTGGCTTGGACGAGGGCCGCGAAGGCTCCGTCGAGTGCCGCCATTGGCGAGACCTCGCCCTGGCCCGCAACATGCCACTGCGGAACCGGAAGTCTGGGGGCCGCCACCTGGCGGTGCGCCAGGGCATGGTCCCGCTCCAGGGGACGATGCTGCACTTCGTGCCGGCGCAGTAGTGCGACCGCTTCGTCGAGTTCGTGCGACGGCACGAAGAGAGCGCGAGCACCCTCGTTGAACTGCTGAAGCGCTATCTGGTCGACCCGGGGGTTCCCCTCCAGCGGCAGGTTGTGCGCGGCATTGGTTCCAGCACCGGGGAAGCCGAATCCCTTGGGCGCTTCGGCGATGGTGTAGTGGAGGGGTACCGGGTACTGAACGGTGCCCTGCGAAACTCCAGCCGCGCAGGCCGACAACCGCTCCTCCATCGCGTGAACGGCCCAGGCGAACGCGGCGGGGTCGGTGCCGTCGATCTCCATCGGGTCGAAGCCGTTCAGCCGCAGATGCTGGTGGAACCATTCTCGGCCCCCCTGCTGCTGCATGGTGCTGCGCTGTTCGATGCGGCGACCGTTGAGGATCATGAACGGTGCCACGAAGCCGCTGTCTTCTGCCCGCCACCAGCGCGGCGCCCAGTCACTGCCACGCTGCTCCTCGAAAGCGCCGTCGCTGAGGAACACCACCAGCCGCTCGCCGGGCAAGGGCATGTGCACGTACTGCAGTTCGGCAAAGCCGAGATAGCCGCCCTCGGACAGACCGCCTGCCGTATTCGGGCCGACGTGGCTGCCCAGCGGCGAGGCGGGACGCCCCTGTGCGTCGATCGCGTAGCTATAGAAATCCCGGGCAAAGCGCGTGAGGCCGCTTTCGCTGCGGTCGTATCTCTCGGCGTGGCGCGGCGTCATGTTGCCCACCAGAAGGTTGCAGGCATCGATGCCCGCGACGCAATGGCCCTGGCCCATCAACCAGCCACGCGTCAACCCACTGAGCGCGTTCGCGGCCAGGTAGCCGACATAGGCCGGCACGATGTTCAGCGCCCCACCGGTATGCCCCTCCGGCGTCTCCTTGAAATCCTCGGCTCTCATCTCCCGGCCATCGGGATAGACCCGGTCGGCATAGGTCATGTGAACCGTCAACCACATGCCTGCCACGGCCAGGCGGTCCGCCGACCAGAGCGTGCGATACACCGCGGTTGTGTCGCTCGCCTTGCCTTCGGCAACCAGCACCTGTGCGAGATCGTGGACTCGCAGTTGCGTGAGATCGTTGTGGGTGATGGGGCCGTGGCCGCGCGCCCAGCGGGCGAACTCGGGATCAGACTCGCGGAACACGCGGACGCGCTCGGCGACCCAGGGAAGCTCGTGGTTCATGTGGAAAGTCCTTGAGAGCCGGCACGCAGGTAAGCGCGACGGCGAGATTGGGAAGGCTGGCGTCTGTGATCGTCTTTCGCGCGCCAGCGGCACGGCCATCTAGCGTTCATGGCTGTGTTATCCATAAAGATCAGAGCGGGTCAAGGGCACGGGCCAGCTTCCGCCGTCGCGTTTGGACGCGACGATCTGGTAGATCCCAGTCCCCCCGGCCTCGAATTCCAGTGCACACGCCGCCATGTACAAGCGCCAGATGCGGAAGGTCACCTCATCGACCTCCCGCAAGGCCTCCTCCCGGCGCGCTTCGAGTCGCTGGACCCAATGACGCAAGGTCAGCGCGTAGTGGGGTCGAAGACCTTCGACGTCATGGATCTCGAAGCCGGAGCGCTCCATCCCTAGCTGGATATTGCTGACGCAGTCCAATTCGCCGTCGGGGAAGACGTAGCGGTTGATGAACTCGGTCGCGACGGTTCGGCTCCAGCCCTCCTCGTCATGGGTGATCCCGTGGTTGAGGAAGAGTCCTCCTGGCCGCAAAACCCGCTGGACCACCGCGTAGTAGGCCGGTAGGTTCGCGAGTCCCACGTGCTCGAACATGCCAATGCTTGACACCTTGTCGAAAACGGCCGTGCCTTCGAGGTCACGGTAGTCGCGCAGTTCAACGGTGACGAGATCCTGCAGGCCCTCCGAGCGGATGCGCTCGCGCGCGTATTCGAGTTGCTGTTGGCTGAGCGTGATGCCGTGCGCACGGACGCCATGTTCTCTTGCCGCCCAGCACACGAGCGCGCCCCAGCCGCAGCCGATGTCGAGCAGGCGTTCGCCTCGCTGCAGGCGCAGCTTGCGGCAGATGTGCTCCAGCTTGTTGCGCTGAGCCTGGTCCAGCGTGTCATCCGTCGCCTTGAAATAGCCACATGAGTAGACCCTCTCGGCATCGAGCCAGAGTCCATAGAACGCGTTGGACACATCGTAGTGAAAGGAGATCGCGGCCTGATCGGTTTGACGCGAATGGCGATGGGAGAAGCGACGTGCGACGCGCGAGGCCAGACTCCGCGAGGGCTTCAACCCGTCCTGGTCGGACACGCGCAGCAGCAGTGCGTCGCGCAACAGGGCCAGTTTGTCGCGCCAAGAGAGCGAAAACCTCTCGAAATGCGCCTTGAGCCCGAGCGCGGTGTACAGGTCTCCCTCAATGTCGATGGTGCCGCGGAAATAGGCTTCCGCCAGCAGCAGCGGATCCGGGCGCAGGACCAAGCGACGCAGCAGACCCGGGTCACGGATGATCAGGGTGTATTCCGGGTGCGATTCGAGCTCGTGCAAGAGCATATCGCCCAGACGCAACGCCGGCGGGCGCTCGATGCCGGCCAGCAGCCGGCGCAAGATCCGTAGCGCGGCGGCATATCCATCGGGCGATACGGTTCGATCCCGTGTCGTGAGGTGGCTCATTGGGGGCGCCTCGCTCGCTCGTGTGCAGCGGATGCTGCGAAGTGGATAGACGACTCATACTTGGCGCTGGCGTGATCGGCACGACCACAACCGCTGCACCGCATGTACGTAGAGCGTCGTGATGCCGGGGAATGTCGACGATGATCAGAGCGATTCATGCGCGTACACGACGGGACTTCGCGCGCACCGAATTGCGCTGAACGTCCGCATCCGCTCCTTCGATCAAACCGCAGACGGAATGGCCATCCGGGACGCCGTCCGGCAGCCGCTTCCAGTCGCGCTCTGCCTGCTGCATGCGGCGATGCAAATCTGTCGCCTCCTTCAGCCGCCGGGCCTGCTCGTCAAGCCGTTCGCTCAGCAGCGCCCGCGCGCGCGGACAAGGCGATGCACCGCGCTGGCTCATCTCGACAAACTCTGCAGCGTCCTTGAGCGTGAAGCCGAGGGCCAATGCATTGCGTATGAAACGAACCCGGGCGACGCTTCGATCCGAGAATGCGCGGTAGCCGTTCGTGCCCCGGCCATCGGGCACCACAAGCCCCACCCGAAGGTAGTGACGCAACGTGTCCGGTGTGACGCCTGCCGCCTTGGCGCATTCAATGAGTTGCATCACCATCCTCCAGCAAGGTTGTCTTGAATCCCTTCACTTTCGAGCGAGTTTGAACCCAGGTGCTGCACATGGGTCAAGGGCCCGGTGTCTGAACCGCTCCGTTTCTTCCTTCAACGTGCGGTTGGATGGGCAACTGGACCATCATCGGCGCGAGCATCAACGGGCGTGGCTCCCGGCCCGGAGGAAGACTTATCGTGGTCTTGTCCCAGTTCATTGCCTATACCAAACCACTTGCCTGGTCATTCAGCGCTCGGAACGTCTCACGCGCGATCGCTAACTGCTCGCGTGCTTGAACCACCAGCACGGCGACGGCGGATCGGGATGACTGCAACTGGGCGACTTCAGTGTTGGGCGAGTAGGCGCGATTGCGCTCTTCGTCTAGTTCCAGGCCGATGAACTCCAGGCCATCAACGATGCGCCGACGCAACGCGGCCGAATTTTCTCCAGCTCCGCCAGTGAAGGCCACAGCATCGCAACCGCCCATCGCGGCGGCGTAGGCGCCGATGTATTTGCGCACGCGGTACGCGTGAACCTGCATTGCCAGTTGGGCGGCTGCGACTCCTTCTCCCGCGCGCTTCTCCACAATCCGCAGGTCCGAACTCTCACCCGACAATCCTTTGAGTCCACTGTCGCTGTAAAGCGCCGCCTCGATCTGCGCCAACGTCAAACCCAGTGCGCGTGCGACGAAGCCGGGTACGCCAGGGTCGAGGTCTCCACAGCGCGTGCCCATCACAAGACCTTCAAGCGCGGTCATTCCCATAGATGTATCGACCGACCTTCCGCGATCGATCGCGCAGACGCTGGCGCCGCTTCCAATGTGGCAGCTCACGATACGAAGTTCTGACGGCGGCCGTTTCAGCTCGGTGCTGACGGCGGCCAGTACACCCTGGTGGGACAGGCCATGGAAGCCGTATCTCCGTACCCCTGCCGCGCGCCACGATGGCGGAACAGCATAGGAATGGGCGTATTCGGGCATGTCGTCATGGAAAGCGGTGTCGAAGACCGCGACGTGGCGCACGCCGGGCCAACGCTCACGGGTCAGGCGTATGCCGGCCAATGCGGCAGGATTGTGATGCGGCGCCAGAGCCGAAGCCTTGCCGATCTCGCGTTCGACTTCTTCATCCACGAGCACCGCGTTGCTCAACAGTGGGCCACCGTGTGCGACGCGGTGACCAATGCCATCGAGCGTTGTGACACCCGCCCTGTGCAAGTGCCGCTCGATCTCCTCGAAGGTCGCAGCATCCACCGCAGGATGATCAATCGCCGAGTCGATCAATGGCAAGGTACGAGCCGACTCGAAAACTCCGAACTTCAGGGTCGCACTGCCGGCATTGATGGCGAGGACGCGCATGTCGGAGCTCCGTCAGCGCCGGTCAGTGCCGACGTCGCCGCCATTGGCAACGTTCATCAGATCGAATTGCCAAGTTTCGCTCGGCGCTAGCAGCACGCGAGGCCGCCGATCAGGCCCATGCTTCCGATGCTGTAGCGCCGTTGCTGGCGTGGTGATACGGGAGAATCCAACTTTGATCCGTGCCTGGACGACGCTGAAAAGCGAAATCGGCCGTGGCAGGCGCATCGCCTCCGACAAGGAGCGTGCTGCTTGCGACCCGTGAGCGTCTCTTTTTGCAGCCACAGTGGAGGGTCGTTCAGTTGGCATAGGCCTGCTCGAACACAAGCTCAGCCCACAGGTCCCGGCTCTTGCGCCATGATTCCATGGCCTGCCCAATCGCGTCTGCACCAGTTCGCTCAAGCTGATACCAAGGATTTTCGACCCGATGGGGATCCTGCGCACTCCACTGCTCAAGCCATCGTTGCACCCATGGCAGCAGCGCCAGGGCCGGGGTCACCTGCTCGGACCAGACCTTGCGACTGACGCGCATGGGGTGCAGCGCGCGAAGTTCACGAGCCGAGTCGGGGGTGACGGCGAAGCGGACCCACGGCGACACCCACTGCGAATAGAAGCGCTCGGTGATCTCCGAGAGTGCTTCGACCTTGTCGAACCCCGCCGGGTTGGCGTCGTAAGGCAGGTCTTCCAGCCGCCGCGGCTGGAACTGCGCAGCGGCGGCCGACTCCGAAGAGGCGCTGTCCTCCAGAACCATCTCGTAGAGTCCAGGCTTGAGTGCCTGGATCGATTCGGCATGATGCAAGATGGCGCGGTGCTCGCGTCGCGCCACCCCCGCGGAGACGAAGATGCCAAGGTGGCCAACATGTTGGTGCAGCAGGTACACCACGCGCTGGCCCGCCGCCACCAGGTCTGCGGTCGTCGGATATACCGCTTTGAGCCAGCCGAGCGCCTGGTGGGGCGGTGTGATGTTGTCGCCGTTGGAGCAAAAGACCACCAGCGGTGCGCCAATGCGGCTGAGATCCGCGCGGCAGTGGCCATCGACCACGACCTCGCCGCTCTCCAGGTGATTACCTACGAAAAGATCGCCTGCGATCGACAACATTTCCTCGCGGGCAAGCTGGTAGAAGCCATTCCACCAACGCTCGAACTCCAGGAAGCGATCGCGCTCAGTCTCCGGCTGCGCGAAGAGCGTGTCGTATTTCTTGAACACGCCCTCGGGCCGCAACGCCTCGAAGTTCTGGACCAGCCAGGCACCGTCGAATCGCCCGGCGCCGAGGTCCGACGCCCAGTGCGCCGGCCAGATGCCGCCCGTGAACCCACCGAGCAGCCGCATGGGGTTGATGCCTCTCTCGCCTGCCCAGTACGACAGCGGCGAGCCATTGAGCACTGCCAAGGCGGCACGGTGCTCGCAGTGCGACAGCGCCAGCGTGATCGCCCAACCGCCTTGGCAGTTGCCGTAGACGATCGGGGCCTTGCCTCGGTGGCGCTTGG
Organism: Xylophilus ampelinus; assembly: GCF_901875635.1. Classification (GTDB taxonomy): domain Bacteria; phylum Pseudomonadota; class Gammaproteobacteria; order Burkholderiales; family Burkholderiaceae_C; genus Xenophilus. The sequence goes on from NZ_CABFMN010000095.1 coordinate 184,059, forward strand.
CCACCATGTCGATGAATGTGGCCAGGGTCTGGACGACTGCGCCCATGGTCTGGCCCTCGACGGGCTCCGGATCGAACACTACGAAGTACACGGGATGGCCTTCGAGCAGTGCCATGCCAACTTCAGAATCGCGTTTGAAGCCGCCAATGCCAGGGCCGTGGCCGGCGCGTGGATCGACCACCAGCACCGGCGCGGCGCCTTTGCGCACATGCTTCTCCAAGGCGTCGGTGCCACAGCGAGTGACACGCAGGAGCCGGTAGTTGCTCGCCGGTTGCAAGTCGTGGCCGTCAGCCACCTGCTCTGACTCGAAGTGGAGCAGCGGCGGCATACCCGCCGCTTCGTGTTCGGTCATGTTGTTGGCGCGCTGTCTCAGCGCTTCGCCGGACGCGACGGTCCGCCACAGCATGTCGCCCCAGTAGGCAGCAAAGAGCCCAAGCGGTGCGGCGGCGATACCCTGGGAGTTCGTGCGTGCGTCCATGGCGTCGATCAGCGGCAGCAGCAGCCGCCATGCCCCTTTGAACGGGCAGCGGCCGGCGCATGGGAGGCACCGGCACCCGCCGCAATGCCCGGCGAGGAATCAGCGGATGCCTCGTAGCCCGCGGCAGCTAAGGCCGCGATCAGCTCAGGCGTCTTCTGGGCCGTCTGGTCGCCGGTGACACTCGCTGCGCCGCGAGCGAGATCGACATGCACGTCTTGCACACCAGCTACGCGCTTGAGCGCCTTGCTGACCGAGTTCGCGCAGGAGGCGCAGGTCATGCCGGCAACCTTGAGTTCGATGGTTTCCATGATGATGCTCCGGTGGTTTCAGTGGTGGTGCCCGGACTGGTCGACGGATTTCGGGCGGCTCCGGTCGTCTGATTGGCGCGCAGGCGAACCCCCTTCATCGCCCCGAGGCGGCTGATCTTGATGGTCATGACCGCCATGTGCGCCGTGACTGCCATGGCCGAAGATGTGCATCAACGGACAGGCGAGGATGAAGAGGAAGGGAAGCAGTTGCAGAAGATGGGCGTTGTGGCGGTAGAACATCCAGGCAACGGCGGCGGCGAGGCCGAGCCACAGCAGCCACTGGTTGATGCGAGACCAGTTCGGGCCGTTTCCTGTGCTCTTACTTCGATCGGGCGGAATATTCATGGCGATGCTCCTTCGTGAAGTTGACCCTTGTCGATTGGCGAGATTCCCGCATTCGAGTGCCGTGCAGGGCGCTGATCAGGCCCATCCATAAAACAGGTATGCCAGAAGAATGGGGCTGAACACCGGAGATTTCCATGGCCCCGCTAAAAAGTCCTCGATAGTTTCTGAGCATGATCGACCCGTGCCAAATGTGGCTTGTTAAGCTCAGCATAGAGCTGAGGTGAAGGCAGTACCTTGATCTTGATCAAAAAGACTCTCTGTACCCAGCTACGGGGTACATACCCCGCGCAGCGAACCAGCAGACCAGCTCACCTCAGGGGCTCAGCGCACACCGCCAAGTGAGCGCGCGCCAGATGTGCCGAGCAGGCAGACGTTCGGCACCGATCGGAGGCTATCTACGAACGGTGTCCGGAACTGTGACCGGATCGCGGCCGAGCAAAGGCCCTCCCGTGCGGTGTGGACGTAGCGATGGGATACACAAGCGCATGATGTCGGCGCCTGCCGCTAGGACTGGGCACGTGGCAGTCACGGAGTAAGCGGCCGGCCATCCCACCTTGGCTAGGCATCGGTGTGGGATGCCGCTAGATTGGCTATCGGAGGTTCAGGATG
>NZ_CABFMN010000096.1 GCF_901875635.1 Xylophilus ampelinus
GGCAGGCGCTGCGCGGCGCGCGCCGGCCACCAGCCGCCCACGCCCGCCGCGGCCAGCCCCAGCGCGCCGTAGAGCAGGGCGGCCGGCGTGCTCCATTGCAGCCGCGGCGACACGCCGGCGAAGTAGCCGCCACCCAGGTCGCCGCCCAGCAGGCGCAGCGCGGCCCAGGCGAGCGTGCCGCCGAGCAGCAGCCCGGCCACGCTGCCCACGGCGCCCAGCAGCAGCGACTCCGCCAGCACCAGCCGCAGGCGCTGGCGCGGCGTCAGCCCCAGCACACCGAGCAGCGCGAACTGCTGCGCGCGCTTGGTCACGCTCAGCGCCAGCACCGAGAAGACGAGAAAGGCGCCGGTGAACAGCGCCACCAGCGCCAGCACGGTGAGGTTGACGCGGTAGGCGCGCGACAGGTTGCTCGCACGCTCGGCCGCGTCGCCGGGTTCCGCCACCCGCACGTTGGCGGGCCAGCCGGGCAGGCGCGGCAGCGCGGCCACGAAGGCCGCACGGTCGGTGCCCGGCGCGAGCCGCAGGTCGATGCGCGTGAGTTCGCCGCCCCGGCCCAGCAGGTCCTGCGCGGCGCCGATGTCCATCACCGCCAGCGCGCTGCCGCCGGCGGCCACGGTGCCGGCAATTCGCAGGGGCGGCTGCCCGGTCGCCGCGCTGTCCAGCTGCAGCGTGGACGACGTGCCCGCAGCCTGTTGCGCGGCCGGGTTGAGGAACGCGCGGCCCGGCGAGAGCATGGCGAAACGCGTGTCTTCGTCCGGACCCTGCGTGGGCACCGGCATCAGCGACGGCGCGATGCCGGGCACCACCAGCGCGTCGATCCCAACCACCCGCAGGCCGAAGCGCCGGCCGTCGGGCGTGCGCGCAATGGCCTGCACCTCCAGCACCGGGCTCGCCAGCCGCACCTGCGGCAGCCGCGCCACCTGCGCATACACCTGCTCGTCGAAGCCGCCCTGCACCGCGCGCAGCTCCAGGTCGGGCTGGCCGTTGACCGAACGCACCGCGCCCTGGAACTCGTCGAGCGCCGAGGCATTGATCAGGTGCACCGAGAAGGCCAGCGCCACGCCCAGCATGACGGCCACCACCGCGGCCAGGTTGCGCCACGGGTGGTGCCGCAGCTCTTGCCAGGAAAAGGTGCGCAGCAGGGCCAGCATGGGGGCATTGTGGCCCCCGCATGGGCGACACCGGCGGCCCACGGGGAACGACGCCGTCAGCGCCAGGTCATCCCGCGCGATTGACCAATTCGCCCAGCACCGTGGCCAGCGACACCGTGCCGTGCCGTGCCACGCCCTCGAAGCGCAGCCATCCTTCGTTGAAGCCGTCGAGCATGCGTGCGCGGGGCCCGGGGCGCTGCGCACCCTGCTGTCTGAAGCGGGCCTCCCACTCGGCGCGCGGAACGGGCTGCGCCCGCACCGGCCGGCCGAGCAGGGCGCCGAGCCCTGCGGCGATGTCGGCGGGCGACACGGGTGCCGGTCCTGCGAGTTCTACCACGCGCGGGCCGTCGCCGGGCGACAGCAGCATCTCCGCGGCGGTGCGACCCACGTCCTCCGTGGCCACCATGGGGATGGGGCGCTCCACGGGCTGCAGGTAGGCGTCGATCACGCCCGTGTCGCGTGCAGGCGCCACGTCCCACAGGGCGTTCTCCATGAACCAGGCCGGCCGGATGAAGCGCACGTCCAGCGGCAGGGCGCCCAGCGCGTCTTCCAGCAGGCCAAGCTGGGTCAGCAGGTTCTCCTGCGCGGCCTGAGCACCGATCGTGGACAGTGCCACCACACGGGCGGGGCGCGCCTGCGCCAGCGCCTGCGCGATGGCGCCGATCAGGCCGCGTGCCTCCGGAAAGCCCGGAGCCGGATCGAAGTTGGCGGGCAGCATGACGAACACGCCCTGCGTGTCCGCGAATGCGCTCGCCAGTGCCTGGGCATCGTCCAGCCTGGCGACGGCCACGTCGGCGCCCCGGTCCGTCCAGGGCGTGGCGCGCGCGGCATCGCGCACCACGGCGCGCACGGGTTGATGGCGGGCCAGCAGGGCGCGCGCCACGGCGCCTCCCACCTGGCCGGTGATTCCGGTGACGGCATACATCGTCGAAGCTCCTTGCACCCGCACCGTGCGGGCAATGGACGCCATTCTGGAAAGCCAAACGCCATTTCTCAATGACATGGAAGTCATTCAATCAATGCCAGAATGGCATGCATGGAGCGCTTCGACGAACGCATGCTCAACGGCATGGGCGTGTTTGCCGCCATCGTGCGCAGCGGCAGCTTCGCCGCGGCCGCGGCACAGCTCGAGATGTCGCAGCCCGGCGTGAGCCGGTCGATCGCGCGGCTGGAAGCGCGGCTGGGCATCCGGCTGTTCGAGCGCAGCGCCCGTGCAGTGCGGCTGACCGACGAGGGCTGGCGCTTCCACACGCAGACGGCGCCGCTGCTCGCCGGGCTGGAGGAGGCCGCGGCCACGGCAGCCGGCGCGGCAACCACCGTGCGCGGACACCTGCGCGTCAATGTCGACCCCTACTTCTCGCGCCTCATCCTGGGGCCGCAGCTGGAGTCCTTCATGACCCGGCATCCCGACCTGCAGCTCGAACTCGCCACACGGCCCCAGCTCGGCGACATGCTGTCAGAAGGCATGGACCTCGCGCTGCGCTTCGGCGAACCGCCGACGTCGAGCCTGGTGGCGCGCAAGCTGCTCGACACGCGCATCCTCACCGTGGCCGCGCCCGCCTACCTCGCGCGCCACGGCCATCCGGTGCGGCCGCAGGAACTGGCCGACGGCCGCCACGTGTGCATCGAGTTCCGTGATCCGCAGACCGGGCGGCCCTTCCCGTGGGAGTTCCATCGGCGCGGGCGGCGCATCGTCGTGCCGACCGGCGGCCGGCTGGTGCTCAACGACGCGGGCACCCTGCACAGCGTGTGCATCGCCGGCTACGGCATCGCGCAGATGATGGACCTGGGCGGCGGAGAGCTGCTGGCCAGCGGCGCCCTGGTGGCGCTCTTCCCGGACTGGGCCGAAGAGCGCTTTCCCCTCTATGCGCTGTACCCGTCGCGCCAGCACCTGCCCTCGAAGACGCGCGCCTTCCTGGACTTCGTGGTCGAGCTGACCCGAGGGCATCGCGGCTGAGGACGCGAACCGCTCGGCTGGCCTGCCTGGGTTGTATAACGCAACGATCGAACCGAGCCAGCCCTTGTCCGCATCGAACGCACCGCGCCCCATCGTTCGCGCCCCGAACTTCCCGCGCCCCCTCGCCTCGGTCGACGTGGTGCTCTTCACCGTCCAGGCCGATGCGCTGCAGGTGCTGCTGGTGCGCCGCGCCGACGACAAGCGCGAACCCTTCCCTGGCCGGTGGGCGCTGCCGGGCGGCTTCGTGAACGTGGAAACCGACGCCAGCCTGCTCGACTGTGCGCTGCGCAAGCTGCGCGAGAAGACGGGTGCAATCACGCCCTACCTGGAGCAGCTCGGCAGCTGGGGCAATGCGACGCGCGACCCGCGCGGCTGGTCGGCCACCCACTGCTTCTATGCGCTGGTGCCGGCGGCATCGGTCGAGCTGCAGCGTGGTGCCAACGCCACCGAGGTGCGCTGGTTCGACGCGGATGGCGCGCTGCGCAAGCGCCTGGCCTTCGACCACGTCGAACTGCTGGCCGCAGCGCTGGCGCGCCTGCGCGGCAAGGTCGAGTACACCTCGCTGCCGGCCTTCCTGATCGAGGAACCCTTCACGTTGCCGGCGCTGCAGCACGTCTACGAGGTCGTGCTGGGCCGCCCGGTGGACAAGAGCGCCTTCCGCAAGCGCATGCAGGGCGGCGGCTTCATGGAAGAGGCCGGCATGCGTGCCGCCGAGGCCGGGCAACTGGGCCGGCCCGCCATGACCTACCGCCTGCGCGACCGCTCGCAGGCGGCGCTGTTCCCGCGCACCTTCAACACCCGGGGCGCCGACGACGCGGGCTGAAGCGGCCGGCGTTACCACCTCTGCCATATTGCCGCGGCATGCGGCCTTCGCGGATGCTGCGGCCTTCCACCGGAGGCAGCCGCGCATGGCCCAATTCACTGTCAACCCGAACCGCTTCGACCCGTACAAGGCCTTCAAATTCCGCGTGAAGTGGGACGGCCGCTACGTCGCCGGCGTGAGCCGCATCTCGGCCCTGCGGCGCAGCACCGAGGTGATCGAGTACCGCGAGGGCGGCGATCCGTCGTCGGTGCGCAAGTCGCCCGGGCGCACGAAGTTCGACGCCATCACGCTGCAGCGCGGTGTGACGCACGACGCGGAGTTCGAGCGCTGGGCGCAGAAGGTCTGGAGCCTCGGCGGCGGCCTGGGCGCCGAGGTGTCGCTCAAGGACTTTCGCAAGGACCTGATGATCGAGCTGTACAACGAGGCCGGCCAGCTCGTGCTGGCCTACAAGGTGTACCGCGCCTGGGTGTCGGAGTTCGTTGCGCTGCCCGAGCTCGACGCCAACGCCCATGCCGTCGCGATCCAGCGCATCCGGCTCGAGAACGAGGGCTGGGAGCGCGACATCGACGTGGTGGAGCCGGCCGAGCCGTCCCTCGGTGGGCCGGCCTGAGCGGCGGGCCGGGCGATTAAGGAAGCGGCATTGCTCAAGGCCGGCCTGCTCGTGCTGGCGCCCGACGGCGCTGCGGTGCGGCAGGCGCTCGTCTTCCAGTTCAATCCCGACACGCTCACGCGCCAGATCGGGCCTGCGCCCGGTGCCGCGCCGGGCGAGGCGGCTGCGGTGGTCGAGACGATCCGCGTCGAAGCGCATTTCGATGCCCTGGCCGCGCCAGCCGAGAGCCCGGCGCTGGCGAGCATCGCGCCCGTGCTGGCCGCACTCGAAGCGCTGTTGCTGCCCGAGCCCCACGCGCCGGCGCAGCGGCCGCTGGTGCTCTTCGCCTGGGGGCGGCAGCGCGTACAGCCGGTGTGCGTGCTGGCGCTGGACATCGTCGAACAGGCCTTCGACCGTGCACTGAACCCGCTGCGTGCGCAGGTCACGCTGCACCTGCGCGCGCTGTCGGCGCACGAACTCGGTGCCGACAGCCGCGGCGCGAAGCTGCTGGCTGCCCATGCGCGCACGCGCGCCGCGCTGGCGGCGCAGGTCGGGCCCCAGGGGCAGGAAGCGCTGGGGCTGGCTGCACCGCCTTGACCGAATGCCCGCCGCGCCGGGCAGGGAAAGCCGGCACTGCGGTGTCACGCGCCGCGCCGACAATGGCGGTATGTCCTTTTCCGTCGAAGCCATCGAACGCGCCACGCTGGCGGCCGTGCCGCCGGACACCCTCGAAGAGCAGCCCGGCTGGCTGGTGGCGCTGGACGCCGGTACCGTGGGCCGCGCCCACAGCGCGGCACCGCTGCACCACGGCGCGCCGGACCTGTCGCTGCTGCCGCTGATCGAGGCGCGCTACCGCGCGGCCGGCCTGCCACCGGTCTTCCGCCTGCCGGTCGAGACGCCGGCCTTCGCCAACTTCGACGCCGCGCTGCGCGAGCGCGGCTACGTCCCGTCGCGGCCCACCCTGGTCATGACCGGCAGCGCCGCGTCCATGGCCGCGGGCGGCAACGCCGAGGCGGTGCAGCTCGACACGCAGCCTGGCGACGACTGGTCGCGCGTGTACCTGGGCGAGGGCTTCGACCCCGTCGACGGCGCGCACCGCGTGCGGCTGCTGCGCCGTGCGCACGATGCGGTGTACGCCGGCGTGTGCCTGGCGCTGGAGCCTGGCATGCCCGAGCAGTTGGGCGCCGTCGGCTGCGCCTGCTTCAGCCACGGCCTGGTCGGCGTGCACGGCATGCGCACGCGTCCGCGCTTTCGCGGCCGTGGCCTCGCACGCCAGCTCATGGCCGCGATGGGCGTCGAGGCCGAGCGCCGCGGCATCGCGGACGCCTTCCTGCAGGTGGAGGTCGAGAACTACCTCGCGCGATCGCTGTATGCGCGCATCGGCTTCGAGCCGGCTTGGACGTATGTGTACTGGCAGCAGCCGGCGATGGGCTGAAGGGCTGAGCGACGATTCCGACGTCGTTGTTCACACCAAATACGTGACAGGAAACTATTGCTGCGACGGCACGCGTTGCACTTATGAGCTGTTGGCACCGGCATCGTTTCTGAGCTTCGAAGACCCGACGTACGACTATGACGCCCAGTTCGTACGAATCGGCGCGCTCCCTGCGCCCTAATGAATTGGGCACAGGCCGACCTCCGAGGAACTTGACTGCATGACCGCGGGCATCTTCCAGCACACCAAAGTGCACGCGTCACTGCACCCCCGTCGCCGTCAAGTGCACCACCCGATCCGCCCGCCCCGCCGCCGCCTCGGAATGCGTCACCAGCACCAGCGCCGCCCCCTGGCTGCGCGCCTCGGCGGCCAGCACGTCCATCACGCGGGCGGCGGTGGTGGGGTCGAGGTTGCCGGTCGGCTCGTCGGCCAGCAGCAGGGTGGGGCGGTGCACCAGTGCGCGCGCGATCGCCACGCGCTGCAGCTGGCCGCCGCTGAGCTGCTGGGGCAGGCGCGCGCCCAGACCGTCGAGGCCGACGACGCGCAGCATCTCCTGCACACGCATCTGCCGTTCGGCGGCGTCGGCTTCGCCCAGGAGCATCAGGGGCAGCGCGACGTTCTGCGCCACGTCCAGGTGCGGCAGCACGTGAAAGGCCTGGAACACGAAGCCGACCTGGCGCCGTCGCCACAGCGCCCGCGCGTCGGCGTCGAGGGTGCCGAGGTCGGTGCCGTCGACCACGATGCGGCCGGCGTCCCAGTGGTCCAGGCCGGCCACGCAGTTCAGCAGCGTGGACTTGCCCACGCCCGACTCGCCCACGATGGCGACGAACTCGCCGGGCGCGACGTCGAAGCTCACGTCGCGGAACACGGCAACGCGATCGGGCGGCTCGCCGTAGTGCTTGGCGAGCGATTGGATGCGCAGGCGCGGCGCGGCGGTCGTCATGTCGCGCAGGCTGCCGCCGCCATGCGTTGCACCGCCTGCGCGGTCGCGTCCGGTGCATCGCAGGCGATGACGGTGCGCGCCGGCATGCTGCGCAGCCAGGTGATCTGCCGCTTGGCCAGCTGGCGCGTGGCGGCGATGCCCTTGTCGCGGAAGGCGGCGATGGCGGCGGCGTCGGGCCGGTCGCCTGCCGTGTCGAACAGCGCCCACGCCTGCCGGTAGCCGACGCAGCGGATCGCGGGCAGGTCGGCGTGCAGGTCGCCGCGTGCACGCAGGGCGCGCACCTCGTCGAGGAAGCCCGCGTCCAGCATGGCGTCGAAGCGTTGGGCGATGCGCGCGTGCAGCCAGGCGCGGTCCTGCGGTTCCAAGGAAAAAAGGGCTGCGGCGCCCGCCCCGCCTGCGGTGGCAGCTATGGTTTTTGTAGCATCCTGCATCGCAGCGGCACGCTGATGGAAGTCGGAGATCGGCCGCCCCGTGCTGTGCCACACCTCCAGCGCGCGCTGGATGCGCTGGCTGTCGTGCGGCGCCAGGCGCGCGGCGGTGCGCGGGTCCACGTCCGTCAGGCGCGCGTGCAGCGCGGGCCAGCCGTGGGCGGCGGCCTCGGCGTCGAGCATGGCGCGCACGGCGGGGTCGGCGGCCGGCATGGCGTCGATGCCGTCGATCAGCGCCTTGAAGTACAGCATGGTGCCGCCTACCAGCAGTGGCAGGGCGCCGCGTGCACGGATGGCCTCGATGAGGCCCGTCGCATCGGCCACGAAGGCGGCGGCGCTGTAGCTTTCGGCGGGGTCGCGGATGTCGATGAGGTGGTGCGGCACCTGCGCGCGTTCGGCGGCGCTGGGCTTGGCGGTGCCGATGTCCATGCCGCGGTAGACCAGCGCGGAGTCGACGCTGACGATCTCCACAGCGCGGCGCGGCGCCAGGTGCGCCGCCAGCGCCAGGGCCGCGGCGGTCTTGCCGCTGGCGGTGGGGCCGGCCAGGCCGATCCAGCGCGGGGTGTCTCGGTCAGCGGCCACGCGGGTCTCCACCGAAGCGCGGCACCACCGTCCAGGCCAGCACGGCGATGCAGCCGCTCCAGAACCAGATGCCCAGCGCCAGCGGGCGCGTGGTGCCGTCCATGTGCGTGCCCAGCCAGCCACCGATGCCGAAGGCGGCCAGCATCATGATGAAGCCGTTGAGCGCCGAGGCCGCGCCCGCCGCCTGCGGGAAGGGGCCCACGGCGCCGGTCTGCCCGCAGGGCTGGTGCACGCCGTGGCCCAGCATCACCAGCGTGAGCGGCGCGGCGATGGCCCACACCGTCTGCACGCCGGCCAGCGCCAGGGCGCCCATGAGCGTGCCGCCAGCCAGGCTCAGCACGGCGCCGCGTGCGACGCTGCCGCGCACGCCGTGCCGCGCCAGCCAGTACCGGCACAGGAAGGTGCCGGCGATGTAGGCCAGCGAGTTCCACAGCATCACCAGCCCGTAGCCGGTGCGCGACAGCCCCAGGACCTGCAGGAACACGAAGGACGAGGACGCCAGGAAGGTGAACAGCAGCCCGTAGGCCGCCGTGGTCAACGCCGAGAAGGTGAGGAAGGTCGGGTGCCGAAGGACCGTGCCCCAGGTGCGCACGATGGCCGAGGAGTGCAGCGCGTTCATGTCGGGGCGCGGCAGCGATTCGCGAAAGCGCAGCGCCACCAGCGCCAGCGTGGCGGCGCCGAAGAGCGCCGGCACCGCCAGCGCGAAGCGCCAGCCGAGCCCGTCGGTGACCAGGCCGCCCACCGGCGCGCACAGGCAGGCGATCACGCCCAGGCCGGTGAGCGCGCGCGACATCACGCGCGCGCCTTCCGCGGGCTGGTACAGGTCGCGCACGATGGCGCGCGCCGCCATCACCGCCGCGCCCATGGCCGCACCCTGCAGTGCGCGCAGGGCGATCAGGCCCTCGATGGACGGCGCGAGCGCGGTGCCGGCAGCGGCCAGCACGTAGGCCGACAGCCCGGCCAGCAGCACGGGACGGCGGCCGAAGCGGTCCGACAGCGGCCCCAGCACGAGCTGCGACACGCCGAAGGCCAGCAGCAGCGCGGTGAGCGTGAGTTGCGCATGCGCGATGCGCGCGCCGAAGCCGGCCGTGAGCGCGGGCAGCGCCGGCAGGTACAGGTCGGTGGTGACGGGCTGGATGCCGAGCAGCAGCGCCAGGACGAGCACGAGAACGCCCGGCGTCGTCGCACGGCGGTCGGAAGGAGGGGGGTGGTCGGGAGCTGCCGCGCCCGCGGCACCGGGGCGGGCCGGCGCGTGGGGCGGGGCCATGGGGCCGAGGGTAGCAAATGGGCGCAGCCGGCCTTCGGCGCCGCGGCGCGTGGTCACCGGTGCACCGCGAGGCTCAGCGCCGATTGCCCAGCGCGAGGATCGACAGGCCCGAGGCCACGAAGGCAAGGCCCGCGCCCACGTTGAGGCCGGTGGTCACGCCCGGGCGTTGCGCCAGCCAGCGCGACAGGCGCGCCGCCGAGCTCCCCAGCAGCGAGAAGATGATGGCAGTGGCCAGGGCGAAGATCGCGCCGTAGACCAGCATCTGCACCGCCACCGGTCCCCGCGCGGCGCCCACGAACTGCGGAATGAAGGCCAGCACGAACAGGCCCGGCTTCGGGTTGAGCACGTTGGACAGCAGCCCGGTGAGGAACACGCGCTCCAGTGGCTGGTGCGCCGTGGGTTCGAAGGCGATGAGGTTGCGCGCCGCGAGCGCCTTGATGCCCAGCCACAGCAGATAGGCCGCGCCGGCGAGCTTGACGGCCCAGAAGGCCGCGGGCGAAGCCTGGATCACCAGCGTGAGTCCCAGCGTGGCGGCCACCGTATGGCACATGATGCCGAGGCCGGCGCCGACCGAGGACAGCACCGCGGCCGTGCGCCCCTGGCTCAGGCCGCGACCGATCGCGAGGAGGTTGTCGGGGCCCGGCGCGATGACGACGAGCAGCACGGCGGCGAAGTAGGCGAGCAGGGTGTCGGCGGGGAACATGGGCGTGAACGGGCGCGCACAACGGAACTCGGCATTGTCGTGCCGATGCACAGGACCCGCCGCCGGCGTGCCGCGCCCGGGCCGCGGCTCAGATCGCCTGCGTCGTCCGCGGTGCGCGGGCACGCACCTCGCGCGCCGTGGGGGCGCGCGGCGCAGGGGCCGGGGTGGCGACGGGCGCCGCCTCATCGCCGGCGACGACCGGCGCGGCCTCCTTCATCTGAAACAGCTGGCTCAGCGCGGCCTTGTACTGCACCTCGCCGATCGAATTGGTGTTGTGGTGCGAACCGCCCTCGACCAGCACGAACATTTTCGGACCTGTGGCGGCGTCGTAGAGCTTGCGGCCCAGCGTCGGGTTGATCAGCGTGTCGTTCGAGCCGTGCACCACCAGCAGCGGCGAGCCGATGGTCTTGACCTTGTTGATCGCCTCGAAGCGCTGCGTGACCAGCGCGCTGAAGGGCAGCCAGCCCCACTTGAAGCTGCTCACCACGTCGGTGATCGAGGTGAAAGTGCTCTCGACGATAACGCCGCTCTCGTCGTTGACGTGCGACGCCAGGTCGATGCCGATGGCGCCGCCCAGCGAGTGGCCGAAGATGTAGCGGTGTTGCCTGGGATACTTCCTGGCCAGCCAGTCCCAGGCGGCGCGGGCATCCTCGCGGGCCGAATCCTCGGAAGGCAGCGCCTTGGTGCTCTTGCCGAAGCCGCGGTAGTCGATGGCCAGCACCGAAAAGCCCAGCTCGTGCATGCGCTGGATGCGGGGGGCCGATCCGGCCACGTTGTAGCGGGCGCCGTGCAGGTACAGCATCACCGGACGGTCGGGCGTCATGGGGGCGTCACCGAGCCACAGGCCGTGCAGGCGGGCCGGCTGGCCCGTCACCGTGGACTGGAAGTCGATCCATACGTCCTGCATGCCGGCCGTCATGGCGGCGGTGTTGCCCCAACTGCGGTCGCTGGGCTGGAAGATCCATTCGCGCTGCCGCTCGTCGAGGGTCGAGCAGCCCGCCGCGAGCAGGGCGCAGAGTGAGATGGCCGATGCGAACAGGGACCAGCGTTTCATTGGGCAGAAAGAGAGCGATAGCCGGTCGAAAGTTCAAACCGATTGACCGGGAATGGACCGACACCACATCCTGGTAACTCCCCGAAACAACGCTCTGCGACGTCTGCAACGGACCATGCAACGGGCGTGCCCGCGTGTCGGATGACAGAGGAAAACCCTGTCGGTCGCCGCAGGTAACCGCTTTCAGACGCCGAAATTCATTGGAAAGGCCGCGCGAAACCACGGGGCGAGCCCGGGTGGCCATGCCTGGGAGGCGCTCGATCGAAGGCCGTGGGCTTGCAGACGGTTACAAACGCGCGGGCTCAGCGTCCGCGCAGGAAGAGTGCATCGAGCTCGCGAACGCTCAGCTGCCGCCAGGTCGGGCGGCCGTGGTTGCACTGGTCGGAGCGCTCGGTGGCTTCCATCTGGCGCAGCAGGGCATTCATCTCCTCGAGCGTGAGGCGGCGGTTGGCCCGCACCGCGCCGTGGCAGGCCATGGTGCCCAGCAGCTCGTTCTGGGCGCGCTGCACCACGGTGCTGGCGTCGTGCTGCGCCAGCTCGGCCAGCACGCTGCGCGCCAGCTCGACCGGATCGCCGTCGGCGAGCGAACTGGGCACCGCCCGCACCGCCAGGGTGCGCGGGGAGAAGGGCGTGATCTCCAGGCCCAGCGTCGGCAGCACCTCGGCGCAGGCTTCGGCGGCGGCGACCTCCTGCGGCGTGGCGGCGAAGGTGGCGGGGATGAGCAGGGGCTGGCTGGCCATCTTTCCACCGTCTGCGGCGCCGTCGAGCTGCACCTTGAGCCGCTCATAGACGATGCGCTCGTGCGCCGCATGCATGTCGACGATCACCAGGCCCTGGCTGTTCTCGGCCAGGATGTAGATGCCATGCAGCTGGGCGAGGGCGCGGCCCAGCGGCCAGGCGTCGTCGGGCGCGCCCGCTGCGGCGCCGGGCTGCGGCGCCACGAAGGGTGCGGTCGGCGCGGCGAAGCCGGATCGGCCGTCGCCCGGTTGCGGGCGGTTGGCCGTGGCGGGTGCGGGGACTGTGGGCCACATGGCCGCCATGTCGCCCACGCCGCGTTCCGCTACGAAATTGATAGCTGGTTGCGCCCACGGGGCGGGCGTTGCAGGCACATTCGGCTTGAAAAGCGGCGCCGGCCGGCCGGTGGCGGCTTCGGGATCCGTTGCGCCGCCGGCGCGCGGTGCGGCCAGCGCGTTCTCGATTGCGCGGCGCACCACCTGGTGCACCTCGCGCCCGTCGCGAAACCGCACCTCGATCTTGGTCGGGTGCACGTTCACGTCCACGCGTGCGGGATCGATCGCGAGGTGCAGCGCGAAGACCGGCTGCCGCTGGCCGTGCAGCACGTCCTCGTAGGCGCTGCGCACCGCGTGCGCGAGCACCTTGTCGCGCACGAAGCGGCCATTGACGTAGAAGTACTGCTGGTCGGCCCGCGAGCGCGCCGCGTCGGGCACGCCGGCATAGCCGCTCACCCGCACCGGGCCCACGCCATGTTCGACCGCCACGCTCTGGGCCACGAAGTCGTCGCCGAACACATCCGCCAGCCGGCGCGCGGTGTCGGCGGCCGGCCGCCACTGCTCGACCAGCTTGCCCTCGTGCCAGACCGCGAAGCCGACGTCGGGCCGCGCCAACGCGTGGCGGCGCACTGCTTCCAGGCAGTGGGCGAGCTCGGTCGCGTCGGTCTTGAGGAACTTGCGGCGCGCCGGCGTGGCGTAGAACAGTTCGCGCACTTCCACCGTGGTGCCGCGCGAGCGTGCCACCGGCCGCAGCTCGCCGGTGCGGCCGTCGAGCAACCAGGCGCTGTCGGCGTCCTCATGGCGCGAGAGCACGCTCATGTCCGCGATGGCGTTGATGGCGGCCAGCGCCTCGCCCCGGAAGCCCATGGTGCCGACCGCTTCGAGGTCGTCGAGGCTCGCGATCTTGCTGGTGGCGTGGCGCCGCAGGGCGGTTGGCAGTTCGTCGCGCGGGATGCCGGTGCCGTCGTCTTCCACCGAGATCAGCCGCACGCCGCCTGCGAGCAGCCGCACCGTGACCTGCGTCGCGCCGGCGTCCAGCGCGTTGTCGACCAGCTCCCGCACCGCCGAGGCCGGCCGCTCGACCACCTCGCCAGCCGCAATCTGGCTGATCAGCTCGTCGGGCAGTTCACGGATGGGGCGCCGGCCGCCGGGAGGCGTCGGCAGGGAGGAGGGAAGGGCGCTCACCGGGAGATTCTAGGAGTCGGTGTTTACCAGCGCCTTGAACATCACATAGGCATCGACGTACCCGCGCGTGGGGTGCCGGAACGCGCCGGGCAGCGTGCCCACGATCGCGAAACCCAGGCGCTGCCACAGCCGCACCGCGCCTTCGTTGGTGGACACGACGAAGTTGAACTGCATGGCGCGAAAGCCCAGGCGGCGTGCCTCGCCCTGCGAGTGCTCGCACATCGCCGCCGCCACGCCGCGCCCGCGCGCCGCATCGGCCGTCACGTAGCCGCAGTTGCAGACGTGGGCGCCCTGGCCGGGCTGGTTGGGTTTGATGAAGTAGGTGCCCAGGACCGTGCCGTCCGCGTCGCAGGCCACGAAGGTGGCGGCCGGGGCCTCGACCCAGGCCGCATGCGCGGTGGGCTCGGAGATGTCGGGCGGATAGCTGTAGGTGTCGGCGCGCGCGAAGGTGGGCGCCAGCAGGGCCCACACGGCGGGCCAGTCGGCAGCTTCGAGGGGCCGGATGACGAACGGGGAATTCAGGGAGGCGGTGGTCATGGCCCCGGGATAATGCCAGCCCCATGGACATCGTCGCCTTCCTCATCGATTTCATCCTGCACGTCGACAAGCACCTCGAGGCTTTCGTCGTCGCCTACGGCATGTGGGTGTACGCGCTGCTCTTCCTGATCGTGTTCGTCGAGACCGGGGTGGTGGTCATGCCCTTCCTTCCCGGCGACTCGCTGCTCTTCATCGTCGGCGCGCTGTGCGGGGCGGGGCTGATGAGCTACGGTCTGGCGGTGCCCATCCTGATCGTCGCGGCGGTGTTGGGCGATCAGTGCAATTTCAGCATCGGCCGCTACTTCGGACCGAAGGTCTTCCAGTGGGAGAACTCGCGCTTCTTCAACAAGAAGGCCTTCGACCAGGCGCATGCCTTCTACGAGCGCTACGGCGGCATCACCATCGTGCTGGCGCGCTTCATGCCCTTCATCCGCACCTTCGCGCCCTTCGTGGCGGGCGTGGCGGCCATGGGCCGGGCCAAGTTCACGGCGTACAACGTCGGCGGGGCGCTGCTGTGGGTGATCGGCCTTTGCACGGCCGGCTACTTCTTCGGGAACCTGCCCTTCGTGAAGGAGCACCTGGACAAAATCATCTGGGCGCTGATCATCGTTCCCGGGCTGATCGCGATCTTCGGCGCCTGGCGCGGCTCACGCGCCGGCAAGGCTGCCCCCACAGCCTGAGCGCCGGGCCGCGCGCCTCCAAAGAAAAGGCGCGTCCGTGGACGCGCCTCTTCGTTGCCGATCACCGGTATTCAATAACGCGGGCCGTTGTTCGGGTAGTAGCCGGGCTGGTAGTACTGCTGCTGGTTGTAGTAGTTGCGCTCGTCGACGTTGCGGCCGACCTGGTTGCCGATGATGCCGCCGATGGCGGCGCCGCCCAGTGTCGCGCCAGTGTTGCCGCCGATGGCGTGGCCCACCGCTGCACCGCCGAGGGCGCCAATGCCGGTGCCGAGATTCTGGTTGGGCCCGCTTGCGCAGCCCGCGAGTGCCAACACCGACGACGTGGCGGCTGCGGCGATCCAGAGACGAGTGTTGATCATGAGGTCCACCTTTCCAGTGAGTGATGGCCCCATCTTGCGCAAGGCGCCGGTGGCACGGGTGTAGGAACCGGCCGATGGCCCCTGTGCGACGGCAAGGGCCGCCCGTTGTACGGCGGCGCCTTGGCGCTTCGCACTTTCTCTGCGCCGGGGGCGCTCAAAGTTGGCGGCTGCGCGCCAGCGGCGGGTTCTGAGCGAAATAGCGCTGAATGCCGCGCATCAGCGCGTCGGCCAGGTCTTCCTGGTAGGCGACGGTGCGCAGCTTCGCCTCTTCCTCGGGATTGCTGATGAAGGCGGTCTCGACCAGCACGCTCGGGATGTCGGGCGCCTTGAGCACGGCGAAGCCGGCCTGCTCGACGCTGCCCTTGTGCAGGCGCGCACCGATGCCCTTGATCTCGCCCAGCATGGCGGTGCCGAGCCTGAGGCTGTCGTTGATCTGCGCCGTGGTGCTCATGTCGAGCAGCGCGCGCTGCACCTGTGCCTCGTGCTCGCCGACGTTGACGCCGCCGACGCGGTCAGCCTGGTTTTCCTTGTTGGCCAGCCAGCGCGCGGCGCTGCTGGAGGCGCCGCCCTGGCTGAGCGCGAAGACGCTGGCGCCGCGCGCGGCCGGTGTCGTGAACGCGTCGGCATGGATGCTCACGAAGAGGTCGGCCTGCACGCGCCGCGCCTTCTGCACGCGCACCTGCAAGGGCACGAAGAAGTCGGCGTCGCGCGTGAGGAAGGCGCGCATCGGGTTGCCGTTGACGCTGGCCGCGTTGATGCGGTCGCGCAGGCGGTGGGCGACCTGCAGCACGATGTCCTTCTCGCGCGTGCCGGCGGGGCCCATGGCGCCAGGGTCTTCGCCGCCGTGGCCCGGGTCGAGCGCGACGATGATGATGCGGTCGGTGCGGCTGGCCGTCGCCGTGTTGGGCACCGGCCGCGAGGGCGCGGGTGCAGGCGCCGGGGCCGGGCGCACGGGCGCGGTACCGACCACGGGTGGCAGCGGCGCGGGCGCCACGAGGTTCGGCGTCTCGCGCGTGGCGGGCCCCGACGGTGGCGATGGCTTCATCGACTGCTGCGCCATCAGGTCGCCCAGCGGATCGGCCGCTGGCGCCGCGGGGCGCACGGGTGCCGGCGCTTCGCCGGGGCGCGCGAGCTCGCGCGGCGCCACGCCGGCCACCGTGGTGTCGCTGCCGCCGCCACGCGTGTCGCGCAGGCGTTCGGCGATCAGCGATTCGAGTGGATCGACCGCCTGCGCGGGATACAGGTCGAGCACCAGCCGGTCGCGGTAGGCGGCGATCGGCGCGAGCGAGAAGACCTGCGGCAGCACGGCCTGCTTGAGGTCGAACACGATGCGCACGACCGACGGCGCGTTCTGCCCCACCCTCAGGCCGGCGATGTAGGGGTCGTCGGGCCGCACCTTGCCCACCAGCTCGCGCAGCGCGGGGTTAAGGTCGATGCCCTTGATGTCCACGGCCAGCCGCGGCGGGCTGCCCACCACCAGCTGCTGCGTCTGCAGCCGGCCATCGGATTCGATGGTGATGCGCGTGTAATCGTTGGCGGGCCACACCCGCACGGCGACGATGGTGGCGCCGCGTGCGATCTGCTGGGCGCCCAGCAGCAGCACCAGCGTGCCGGCCTTGAGCAGCTGGCGGCGTGCGGCGGCGTTGACAGAGGGGGAGGGGAGGTCGTCGGTTCGGCTCATTGAATAACCTCCGCGCAACGCGCTGCAGTGCGAGCCCCCTTCGGAGCGGCCGGGCGGCGGCTCATGCAGCGGTGGCGGCGGCCAGCAGTTCGCGTCCGCGCGCAGTGTGGGCGTGCAACGTGACAGTGCGGAGATCGTCGTCGCTCATTGCTTCTATTTTAATAGCAAGGTCCGCAACCGGGATGCGCCCTGCGGCATTGTTCGGCCATTCTGCGAGCTTCAGGCCCGGCGCCGCGAAGATGTCGCGGAAGCCCGCGTCGTCCCACTCGCGCGGATCGCCGAAACGGTAGAAGTCGAAGTGGTGGATGGCCAGGCCATCGGGCGCCGAATGCGGTTCCACCACCGCGTAGGTGGGGCTCTTGATGCGGCCGGCGACGCCGAGCGCGCGCAGCAGATGGCGCACGAAGGTGGTCTTGCCCGCGCCCAGTTCGCCATGCAGGGTGATGAACGCGTCGCGCAACGCGGGCGCTGCAGCCAGGCGATGCGCGAAGCGGTCGGTGTCGTCCTCGTCCTGCCACTGCACGGTGGCAGCGGCGGGCGGAGGCGTTCCTACAATCGATGGGTGGTCGTCGGCACTCAACTCGTCACTCGGAAACTCGTGGTCCACATCAATGGGTGGGCGCGGGAACTGGGATTCTCCCAAATCGGTGTGGCGGGCATCGACCTGTCGAGTGCCGAGCCCGGCCTGCGCCAGTGGCTGGACAACGGCTTCCATGGCGAAATGGACTACATGGCCGCGCATGGCATGCGCCGGGCGCGGCCCGCCGAGCTGGTGCCCGGCACGGTGAGCGTGATCACCGCGCGCATGAACTACCTGCCGCGCGAGACGCCGTCCGACTGGCAGGCCGTGGAATGGGCGCGGCTCGAGCGTGCCGGCGAAGGCGTGGTGTCGACCTATGCCCGAGGGCGCGATTACCACAAGGTGATGCGCGCGCGCCTGCAGCGCCTGGCGGACCGCATCGCGCAGGAGCTGGGGCCTTTCGGGCACCGCGTCTTCACCGATTCGGCGCCGGTGCTGGAGGCCGAACTCGCCGCACGCAGCGGCCAGGGCTGGCGCGGCAAGCACACGCTGGTGCTGGACCGCGAGGCCGGCTCGATGTTCTTCCTCGGCGAGATCTACGTCGACCTGGCCCTGCCGCACAGCGAGCCGGTCAGTGCGCACTGCGGCAGCTGCCGCGCCTGCATGGATGTGTGCCCCACGCAGGCCATCCTGGCGCCCGGCCGGCTCGACGCGCGGCGCTGCATCTCCTACCTCACGATCGAGCACGCGGGCGCCATCCCGCTCGAGCTGCGGCCTCGCATGGGCAACCGCATCTACGGCTGCGACGACTGCCAGCTCGCGTGCCCCTGGAACAAGTTCGCGCAGCGCGGCACGCTGGCCGATTTCGATGTGCGCCCGGGCCTCACCGGCGAGCCCCTGGCGGCCCTCTTCGCCTGGGACGAGCCGATCTTCCTTCACCGCACCGAGGGCGGCCCGATCCGCCGCATCGGCCACCTGCGCTGGCTGCGCAACATTGCCGTCGCGCTGGGCAACGCGCTGCGCGGCGGCGACGCCTCGGCCGCGCAGGCGCTGGCCACGCGCCGCGAGCATCCCGATGCGCTGGTGCGCGAGCATGTGCACTGGGGCCTGGCGCAGGCCAGGTTGCTATCGAAACCATAGCTGCTCGCGCCCGGCTGGCGGGCGCTGCGGGCACTTTTCGTTCAAAGAAAGAGGGTCAGCGCGGCAGGCTCAGCGCGAAGGGCAGGCTGAGCATGCCCAGCAGCGTCGACAGCGTGACGAGGCCCGCCACGAAGGGCCCGTTGTAGCCCATGCGCGCGGCCAGCACGTAGGCGCTCGAGGCGGTCGGTACTGCCGAGAAGGCCATCAGCACCGCGCCCTGCGCCGGCGGCAGGCGCAGCGCGAGCGCCAGGCCCCAGGCGATCAGCGGCAGCACGAGGTGGCGAATCGCCAGCACCGATGCCGCCAGCACCTTGCCGCGCGCCAGGCTGGCGAACTGCATGCCCGCGCCAGCGGCCAGCAGCCCGAGAGCCAGCGAGGCGGCACCGATGCGCGACACCGCCGGCTCGAGCCAGCCCGGGATGCGCAGGCCCATCAGGTTGGCGACCAGGCCCGCCGCGGTGGCGATGATCAGCGGGTTGCGCACCAGCTGCCGCAGGAAGCCCGACTGCGCGTGCCGCGCCATCGGCCACACGGCCGCCACATTCATCAGCGGCACGCACACGCCGATGAGCACGGCGATCATGAGCAGCCCCTCGGCGCCGGCCAGGCGCTCGGCCATCGTCAGGCAGATGAAGGAGTTGAAGCGGAATGCGATCTGTGCGCTGGCCGCGTGGTCGCGCCGGTCGATGTGGCGGCCGACGGCGGGCAGGAAGGGCAGGGCATACGCCAAGGCGATGCCGGCCAGCCCAAGCCCGACGCCCGCGGTGATCAGGTGCGAGGTGGTGCCGAAGTCGATTGGGCTGCGCACGATCGAGTGGAACAGCAGCACCGGAAAGAGGAAGTAGTAGACGAGGCTCTCGACCTGGTCCCACACGCGGCGGTCGAGCGCGGTGTAGCGGCACAGCAGCCAGCCGCAGGCGATGAGTGAGAAGTCGGGGACGAGCAGCTGCGCATGGTTCACCGGGCGAGCATATCGGAGCGCCTTCGAGCGGCCCGGACACGCTGGCGCAGGGCCGCGACGTAGGCCGCCGCCGTATTTCCATGGAACTTGTGGGTAATCCTGGGTGGGGTGGGCGCGCCGCAGCCTTTAGCATGCGCGGTCCTGTGCATTTGGTTTCAAGTGCACATCCCATTTCAGATACAAGGAGTTATTGACGATGCAACGTCGCCAGTGGAACGCCCTCGCCGGCAGTGCCATGCTCGCCGCGCTGGTCGCGGCGCCCGCCGCCTTCGCCCAGGGCTATCCGGACAAGCCGATCGAGCTGCAGGTGCCTTTCGCGCCCGGCGGCACCACCGACATCGTCGCCCGCGTGGTGGCCGATCCGCTCGGCAAGGTGCTGGGCCAGCCGGTCGTGGTGATCAACAAGGCCGGCGGCGGTGGTGCCGTGGGTGCGCTCGAGACCTCGCGCGCTGCACCCGATGGCTACAAGCTCGGCGTGGCCACGGTGTCGAGCACGGCGGCCAACCCGGCCATCAACCCCAAGACGCCGTACAACCCGATCACCGACTTCACGCCCATCATCAACATCGCGGCCACGCCCAACGTGATCGCGGTGAACCCGGACTTCCCGGCCAAGGACTACGCTGCCTTCATCGCCGAGCTGAAGAAGAGCCCGGGCAAGTACTCGTACGGCTCGTCGGGCACGGGCGGGATCGGCCACCTGCTGATGGAGCTGTACAAGAGCATGACGAACACCTTCGTCACGCACATCCCGTACCGCGGTGCCGGCCCGGCGCTCAACGACGTGGTGGCCGGCCAGGTGCCGATCATCTTCGACAACCTGCCTTCGGCGCTGCCCTTCATCAAGGCCGGCAAGCTGGTGCCGATCGTCGTGGCGGCGCCCCAGCGCCTGAAGGACCTGCCCAACGTGCCCACCTTCAAGGAGGTGGGCCTGGAGCCGGTGAACCGCATGGCCTACTACGGCATCCTCGGCCCCAAGAACCTGCCCAAGGAAGTCGTCGACAAGATCAACGCGGGCACCAAGAAGGCCCTGGAAGATCCCGCCGTCAAGAAGCGCATCGAGGACACCGGCTCGATCATCGTGGCCAACACGCCCGAGCAGTTCGCGGCGCAGATCAAGGCCGAGTACGACGTGTACAAGCAAGTCGTGCAGAAGCAGAAGCTCACCCTGGACTGAGCGAGACACCTTCCCCTGACCGGGCCGCCTTCGGGCGGCCCTTTCTTTTGCTATCTTCGTGCGATGACCGCTGCGGCCGCCGCTTCGCCCACGCCCGAGATCGATGAGTTCATCGACGCGCTGTGGCTGGAGCACGGCCTGTCGAAGAACACGCTGGCGGCCTACCGGCGCGACCTCGCGCTCTTCGGTCGATGGCTGGCCGGGCGCGGGCTGGCGATGGACGCCGTGCGCGAACACGACCTGCAGGCCTACATGGGCGCGCGCATGGCCGACAAGGGCAAGGCGACCTCGGCCAACCGGCGGCTCACGGTGTTCAAGCGCTACTACCGGTGGGCGCTGCGCGAGCGGCGCATCACGGCCGACCCCACGCTGCGCCTCGTGCCCGCGCGCCAGGTGCTGCGCGTGCCCAAGACGCTGAGCGAGGCGCAGGTCGATGCGCTGCTGGCCGCGCCCGACCTCGGCACGCCGCTGGGCCTGCGCGACCGCGCGATGCTGGAGCTGATGTACGCCAGCGGCCTGCGCGTGAGCGAGCTCGTGGCGATGAAGACCTTCGACCTGAGCCTCAACGACGGCGTGCTGCGCGTGCTGGGCAAGGGCAACAAGGAGCGCCTGGTGCCTTTCGGCCAGGAGGCACGCCGCTGGATCGAACGCTACCTCGCCGACGCGCGACCCGTGATCCTCGGCGGGCAGCAGACGGCGGATGTCTTCGTCACCGCGCGCGGCGCGGGCATGACACGCGCGATGTTCTGGGTCATCGTCAAGAAGCAGGCTGCGGCCGCGGGCATCCATGTGCCGCTGTCGCCCCACACGCTGCGCCATGCCTTCGCCACGCACCTGCTCAACCACGGGGCCGATCTGCGCGCGGTGCAACTGCTGCTGGGCCATGCGGACATCTCGACCACCACCATCTACACGCACGTGGCGCGCGAGCGCCTGAAACAGTTGCATGCGCAGCACCATCCACGTGGCTGACGAGCCTGCCATCCGCATCGGCTGCGCGGGGTGGAGCCTGCCACGCGCGCAGTGGCCGCGCTTCCCGGTCGAGGGCAGCCACCTGGAACGCTATGCCGCGCGCTTCGATGCGGTGGAGATCGACACCAGCTTCTACCGCCCGCACCGCGTGCAGACTTACGCGCGATGGGCCGCGTCGACGCCGGCGCACTTCCGTTTCGCCGTCAAGCTGCCGAAGACCATCACGCACGAGGCGCGCCTGGAGGGACCGCGCGATGCGCTCGATGCGTTTCTCGGCGAGGTTGAAGGGCTCGGTCCGAAACTGGGCTGCCTCTTGATCCAGCTCGCGCCGAGCCATGCCTTCGACGCGACCGTGGCGCAGCGCTTTCTCGCCGACTTGCGTCGCCGCCACGAGGAACCGGTCGCCATCGAGCCACGGCATGCGTCGTGGTTCGCGCCCGAGGTCGATGCACTGCTGGCGCGGCAACGCGTGGCGCGCGTGCTGGCCGACCCGGTGCTGCATGTCGGCGGCGAATGGCCAGGCGGCTGGCCGCAACTGGTGTACCTTCGGCTGCACGGGCGCCCGCGCGTGTACTGGTCGGCTTACGACGAGGCGCTGCTGGACCGCCTGGCGCTGCGCCTGCAGCAGGCGCGCGACGAAGGCGCGGCCTGCTGGTGCATCCTCGACAACACGGCCGGCGGCGAAGCCGTCGGCAACGCGCTGACGCTCCAGGCTCAGCTCTCGCATCGATTCAACCAGGAGACGACATGACGACACAGACACGCCGCTGGACGCGGCTCCTCGCGCTGGGCGCACTGACCGTGGCGGCAGCGCTGGGCAGCGGCCTGGCCGCAGCCCAGGCTTTTCCTGCTGCCAAGCCCATCCGGCTGATCGTGGGCTACCCGCCCGGCGGCGGCATCGACTTCGCCGCGCGCACGGTGCAGGTGCCGATGCAGGAGGCGCTCAAGCAGCAGATCGTGGTCGACTACAAGCCGGGCGCGAGCGGCATGATCGCCGCCACCGAGCTCACGCGCCAGCCGCCCGACGGCTACACGCTGCTGCTGGCCAACACGGGGCCCTTCGCCATTGCGCCTTACCTGCAGTCCAGGCCGCCCTACGACCCGATCAAGCAGTTCACGTACATCGGCCAGATCAGCCAGGGCAGCTACATCGCGGTGACGCGTCCCGACCATCCCGCGAAGAACCTCAAGGAGTTCGTGGCCTGGGCCAAGCAGCAGGGCGGCAAGGTGAACTTCGCCTCGGGCGGCAACGGCACCTCGACGCACCTCAACGGCGAGTTGATGAACCAGGTCGCGGGGCTGGACATGACCCACGTTCCGTACAAGGGCAGCGCACCCGCGGTGCAGGACCTGATCGGCGGCCAGACGCAGATCCTCATCGACGCGGGCAGCGTGCTGCTGCCGCAGGTCAAGGGCGGCAAGCTCAAGGCGCTGGCCGTCACGGGACCGAAGCGCGACCCGCAACTGCCCGATGTGCCGACGGTCAAGGAACTGGGGCTGGGCGGCATGGAGTCGGTGGGCTTCCAGGGGCTTGTCGGTCCGGCCGGCATGCCGAAGGACATTGTGGAGCGCCTGTCGGCCGAGTTGGCCAAGGCGCTCGCGCAGCCCGACGTGCAGGCGAAGTTCGCCACCGCGGGCGCCGAGGTGCATTCGCTCGGGCCGGCGGAGTTCTCCGCCTTCGTGAAGGCCGACAACGAGAAGTGGGCCAAGCTGATTCGTGAGCGCAAGCTGCAACTCGATTGATGAACGCATGAACACGGAGACCGGCACGGGGCGCCGCCCCTTTCTTCGGGCCGCGCTCGGCCTCGCTGCCATGGGCGCCGCGGGCCTGATGCGCCCGGCGTTGGCACAGGAACCGCCGAGGACCATCCGCCTGGTCGTGGCCTATCCGGCGGGCGGCGTGAGCGACGTGGTGGCCCGCGCCCTGGCCGACCGCCTGGCCGCGCAGATGGGCATCACGGTGATCGTCGACAACCGCGCCGGCGCCAGCGGCGCGATCGGCATGGACGTGGTGGCCAAGGCCGCCTCCGACGGCGCGACCCTGGGCTTCGCGGCCATCAGCCCGCTGGTGCTGAGCCCGCACCTGGGCAAGCTGCCCTACGACCCGCTGCGTGACGTCGCGCCGGTGGCCAGCGTCATGTACTCGCCCGTGCTCCTTCTCGCCACGCCGGCCGGCACCAGCGCGGATTTCGCGGCACTGATGGAGGTCGCCCGCGCGCAGCCGGGGGCGGTGCGATGGGCCACTTCGGGCCCGGCGTCGCTGGGCCACATCATGCTGGAGCAGCTGCGCGCCGCCGCGCGGGTGGACATCACGCACATTCCGTACAAGGGCGGCGGCCAGCAGATGAACGATGCGCTGTCGGGCCAGTTCGAGGTGCTGTCGACCAATGCCGGCCCGGCCGTCGCGGCGCAGATCCAGGCGGGCAAGCTGCGGCCCCTGGCGGTGGGTGCGCCCGCGCGGCTCGACACGCTGCCGCAGGTGCCGACGCTCGCCGAACTGGGTTACCGCGCGGCCAACCTGTCGTCGCAGTTCGGCGTCTTCGCGCCGGCGGCGCTGCCGCCGCCGCTGGTGGCGCGCTACAACGCCGAGATCAACAAGGCCCTGGCCAGCCCCGAGCTGCGCGCCAAGCTCACGGCCACCGACAACGTGCCCACCGGTGGCAGTCCCAGCGACTTCGCCCGCGAAATCCTGGCGGAATACGAGAGCAACGGCCGCATCATCCGGGCCGCCGGGATCAAGGCCGACTAGCAGGGCAGGTCGGCCGCCCCGCAGCTTGCGGCCGACGTCAGCCTACCTTATAGTAGGCTGATGGCTGCCGCCAATCCCTCTGCCTTCAACACCCGCGACGAGATCCTGCGCGTCGGGCGCGAGCTGGTGCAGACGCGCTCGTACCTGGGCTTCAGCTTCCAGGACGTGGCCGACGCGGTCGGCGTGCGCAAGGCCAGCCTCTATCATCATTTCCCGACCAAGGAGGCGCTGGGCATCGAGGTGCTGAAGGAGGCGGCGCAGGCCTTCGACGCCTGGGCGGCGCGGCGCGCCGGCGCGCCGGCGGAGCGGCTGGATGCGTATTTCCGCATGTACCGCAACGGCCTGCAGGCCGGCTCGGCCGTCTGCCCCGCGGGCGCGCTGGTACCGGGCTGGGCCTGCATCAACGAGGACCTGCAGGCGGCCGTGCAGGGCCTGCGCCAGGCGCAGGTGCGCTGGCTGGCCGGCGTGCTGGGCGAACTGGGGCGAGACGCGCCGGTGGCGCAGCGGCAGGCGGCGTGGATCTACGCGACCTGCCAGGGCGCGCTCATTACCGCCCGCATGAGCGGGCGCGTGCGGGATTTCGACGAGGTGACAGCCCAGTTGCGCGACGTGCTGCTGGACTGACGCGTTGTTTCGTGGGGCATGCATCGCATGCCCTTTTCTTTGGCTCAGAAGACTACCGATCGGTAGGTAGTCGAATGCAAGGAGATCGATCCATGAAAGCCCTCATCAGCGCCTACGCACGCTCACCCTTCCACTTCGCCCGCAAGGGCCGGCTCGCCGAGGTGCGGCCCGACACGCTGGCGGCCGAGGTCGTCAAGGGCCTGCTCGCGCGCACCGACCTCGACCCCGCGCTGCTGGAGGACGTGATCCTCGGCTGCGCCTACCCCGAAGCGGCGCAGGGCAACAACCTGGCGCGCATCGTCGGCCTGCTGGCCGGCCTGCCCGAGGCCGTGGGCGGCATGACGGTGAACCGCTTCTGCGGCTCGTCGATGCAGGCGGTGCACATCGCCGCGGCGCAGATCGAGGCCGGCATGGGCGAGGCTTTTCTCTGTGTGGGCGTGGAGTCGATGACGATGGTGCCGCAGGGCGGCTTCAACTTCTCGCCCAACCCCGAGTTGCTCTCCAACACCGCCGCCTATCTGTCGATGGGCGAGACCGCCGAGAACGTGGCCGAGCGCTGGCAGGTGAGCCGTGCCGACCAGGAACTGCTGGCGCTGCAGTCGCACCAGAAGGCGGCCCGGGCGCGCGACGAAGGGCAGCTGGCTGGCGAGATCGTGCCCATCCGCCTGGGCGACGGCGAGCTCGTCGATGCCGATGGCTGCATCCGCCCCGGCACCACGCTGGAGGCGCTGGCCGGGCTCAAGCCGGCCTTCCGGCCCGACGGCGTGGTGACGGCGGGCACGTCTTCGCCGCTGACCGACGGCGCAGCGGCGGTGCTGGTGACCAGCGACGACTTTGCGGCGCGGCACGGCCTGGCCCCGCTGGCCCGCGTGCGCAGCTTCGCCACCGTGGGTGTGGATCCGGCCATCATGGGCATCGGCCCGATTCCGGCCACGCGCAAGGCGCTGGCCCGCGCAGGTCTGGCTGTCGACCAGCTCGACGTGGTGGAGATCAACGAGGCCTTCTCCTCGCAGGCCCTGGCCTGCATCCGCGACCTGGGCCTGGACCCGGCGACCGTGAACATCGACGGTGGCGGCCTGGCGATCGGGCATCCGCTGGGCGCAACGGGCGCGCGCATCACCGGCAAGGCCGCGGCGCTGCTGGCGCGCGAGAAGGGGCGCTATGCGCTGTCGACGCAATGCATCGGCGGTGGCCAAGGTATTGCGACGGTACTCGAGCGGCCCTGATGCGCTGCGCGCGACTCCACCGGACAATCGCCGTCCCGCCAACGGCGGATTCACACGGAGCCCAGCCATGAGCGATGCCAACCCGCCGCGCCTGTACCTCGAAGACCTCCACGTCGGCGATCGCTTCACCAGCAGCGAGCATGCCCTCGATGCCGCGCAGATCATTGCCTTCGCGCGCGAATTCGATCCCCAGCCCTTCCACACCGACCCGGAGAAGGCCGCGCACACCTTCTTCCGAGGCCTGGCCGCGAGCGGCTGGCACACGGCGGCGCTGACGATGAAGCTGCTGGTCGAGAGCGGCATTCCGCTGGCCGAAGGCATCATCGGCTCCGGCGGCGAAGTCGCCTGGCCGCAACCCACGCGGCCGGACGACGTGCTGCACGTGGAGAGCGAGGTGATGGAGATCATCCCTTCGCGCTCCAAGCCCGAGCGCGGCATGGTCGTGATGCGCTGCGAAACGCGCAACCAGCGCGGCGAAGTGCTGCAGCGCTTCTCGCCGAAGCTTGTGGTATCGCGCCGGCCGAAGGCCTGAGGTTTCTCAGGCAGGTCGCTGCAGTGCTTCCAGTTCGGCGTCGCTGAACCCCGCCTTCGCCCGCGCCTCGAGGTTGAAGGGCGGCTTCAGCCGCGGTGCCTCGTGGCGGCGGTACAGCACGCGGTAGTGCGCCAGCGGCTCGAGCCCCTCGCGCGCGCACAGCCAGGCGTACCAGCGGTTGCCGATGGCCACGTGCCCGATCTCGTCGCGCAGGATGAGGTCCAGGATCTCCACCGCGCGCAGTGCATCGGGTGTGTTCACCCGCCGCAGCTTGGCCTGGATGAGCGGCGTGGCGTCCAGCCCGCGCGCCTCCAGCGTGCGTGGCACCAGCGCCATGCGTGCGACCACGTCGTCCTTCGTTTTCTCGCACATGGTCCACAGGCCGTCGTGGCCGGGAAAGTCGCCGTAGCGCCAGCCCATCGTCTGCAGGTGATCGTGGATCAGCGTGAAGTGGTACGCCTCCTCGTCGGCCACACGCAGCCAGTCGCGGTAGTAGGCCTCAGGCATGCCGTCGTAACGCCACATCGCGTCGAGCGCGAGATTGATGGCGTTGAACTCGATGTGGCAGATCGAATGGACCAGCGCGGCGCGGCCTTCGTCGGTGAAGGGCGAGCGGGTGGGCACCTCGGTGGCCGACACGCGCACGGGCCGCGCCGGCCGGCCGGGCACGCCAAGGTCGTCGCCAGCGCTGCGCATGGCCTCGCTCCACGTCTTGTCTGCTATCGATTCGATAGCTGCTTGCGCCCACAGGGCGCGCGTTGCGGCCACTTTTTCTTCATGATCGGTGAGGCGGAGCGCATGCAGGGCACGCAGGCGGGGGTGCATCCCTACAATTCTAGGGATCGCATCGCCGATGGCCCTGCGCCCCTGCCGCAGGCGCTTTCATCCCCCCTCATCCGAACACGCTGGAGACACCCCATGGCCCTGTATGAACTCGACGGCGTCGCGCCGCAACTCGCCGCCGGCGCCTGGGTGGCCGACAGCGCCCAGGTCATCGGCAACGTGAAGATGGACGTGGACAGCAGCGTGTGGTTCGGCGCCGTGCTGCGAGGCGACACCGAGACGCTGACCATCGGCCGCAACAGCAACATCCAGGACCTGTCGGTGCTGCACGCCGACGTCGGTTGCCCGCTGACCATCGGCGAGAACGTGACGGTGGGCCACCAGGTCATGCTGCACGGCTGCACGATCGGCGACAACTCGCTCATCGGCATCCAGGCGGTGGTCTTGAACAACGCAAGGATCGGCCGCAACTGCATCGTCGGCGCCGGCAGCGTGGTGACGGAGGGCAAGGAGTTTCCGGACAACTCCCTCATCATCGGCGCGCCCGCCAAGGTGGTGCGCACGCTCGACGAGGCCGCCGCCGCCAAGCTGCGCCAGAGCGCGGAGCATTACGTGGACAACGCCCGGCGCTTCGCCTCGGGCCTGAAAAAGATCGCTTGAATGAAGGTCACTCGCTGCTTCTCCCCCGTTTCCCTTCTCAAGGCACCCGCGGAACCGGCTGGGCCGGGCCGCTGGGTGCGCCCCCTCGAGGGGGAGCGCCGAGGGCGCATGGGGGTGTAAGGCGATGTCCGAACTGCATACCTTTCTTTTCGACGGCCTTCCCGTGCGCGGCATGGTGGTGAGGCTCGACCAGGCCTGGCAAGAGGTGTTGGCGCGCCGCGCCTCCAACACCCACACAGGCGCCTACCCGCAGCCGGTGGCTGAGCTGCTGGGCGAGATGACGGCCGCTGCCACGCTGATGCAGGCCAACATCAAGTTCAAGGGCTCGCTGATCCTGCAGATCTTCGGCGACGGGCCGGTCAAGGTCGCGGTGGCCGAGGCGCAGCCCGACCTGGGCGTGCGCACCACGGCCAGCGTGGTCGGCGAGATCGCGGCCGATGCGGGCTTGCCCGAGCTCGTCAACGTGAACAACAAGGGTCGCTGCGCCATCACGCTCGACCCCAAGGACCGGCTGCCCGGCCAGCAGCCCTACCAGGGCGTGGTGCCGCTTTTCGGCGACCGCGGCGAGAAGCTCGGCAAGCTCAGCGACGTGCTGCAGCACTACATGCTGCAGAGCGAGCAGCTCGACACCACGCTGGTGCTGGCGGCCGACGACAAAGTGGCGGCCGGCCTGCTGATCCAGCGCCTTCCGGTGACCGGCGAGGGCAACCTCGCTGGCGGCACGGCGCGCGCCAACGAAGACGACATCGGCCTGAACGAGGACTACAACCGCATCGCCACGCTGGCGGCCAGCCTGACGCGGGAGGAGCTGCTCACGCTGGATGTCGAGACCATCCTGCGGCGCCTTTTCTGGGAAGAGAAGCTGCTGCGCTTCGAGCCGCGCAGCGGCATGCTGGGCCCGCATTTCGCCTGCACCTGCAGCCGCGAACGCGTGACCAACATGCTGCGCGGCCTGGGCCGGGACGAGGCCGAGAGCATCCTGGCCGAGCGCGGCAACATCGAGGTGGGGTGCGACTTCTGCGGCAAGCAGTACCGCTTCGACCCGGTCGATGCGGCGCAGATCTTCACCTCGCCGGGCGACCAGATGCCGGGCAGCAGCGTCGTGCAGTGAAGCAGCGCCGGCAGGGCGCTCAGGCGTTGCGGCCAGCCAGCAGGTCGGTGAACAGGCGGTGCTCGCAGCCCGGGTCGGAGCACTTCTCGCAGGGCCAGATCCACCCCTGAGATTCAGAGCCTTTTCGGCCTGCAACGCCCGTCGGCTCTGCGCGATCAGCTATGGAATTGATAGCGTTCCAGGCGTTGGCGAGCCGTTCCGGGCCGCTGCCGTGCACGACCGTGTAGGGCACGCCGCCGCGCGCCAGGGCCGCGCGAACCAGTCCGTCCACCGGCTCGCGCACGTGGGGCCCATCGCGCTGCAGGCCGTCGGCCACCCACGGCAGGTCGAGCGCGGTGAGCAGGGTGACGGTGCAGCGCCGCTGGGCCGCGAGCGCGGCGTCGTAGAGCGAGGTGTCGCCGAACAGCAGGTCGCTGTAGACGGCCGTCATGAGGGCGGTGGTGTCGGCCACGGCGACGCCGCCCGCCGCCGCCGCGGCGATGCGGCGCGTCTGCTCGTCGGCGATGGCGGCTTGCTCGTCGGGCCGCGGCGTTCGGCCTTCGCGGTCGCACCACTCGCGCAGGTACTCGCCCACGAGGCTGGCCCCGATGCCGCGCGCCTGCAGGCGTGCCGCGAGGGCGCGGGCCAGTTCGGTCTTGCCGGTGCTCTCGGCACCGAGCACGGCGATCACGCAGCCGGTGGGCAGACGGGGCGTCATGCCGTTCGTGCGGCAGCCGCAGGCAGCGTGGGCAGGCGCCGGCGCCAGGCGACATAGCCCGCCACGCTGAGCGCGGCGAACACGGCGTACAGGCCCACCGTGAGCCACAGCCCCTTGTGCACGAAAAGGCCGACGCTGACGACATTGACGGCCAGCCACACGCCCCAGTTCTCGATGAACTTGCGCGCGAGCAGCACCTGGCCGACCACGCTGAGCGCAGTGACGAAGCCATCGGACCAGGGCACGTCGGTGTCGGTGAAGCGGTGCAGGAAAAGGGCCAGGGCCGGCCATAGCAGCGCCGCGGCGCCTGCGGCGGCGAGCCAGCCGCGCGTCGAAAGCCGCGCCACATGCAGGCTGCTGCCGTCGGCGCGGTGCCCGCGCAGCCACTGGAACCAGCCCCAGGCGGCCATCACGGCGAAGAAGACCTGCAGACTGGCGTCGCCGTAGATGCGGTGCGCCGCGAACACGCCCACGTAAAGCAGCGAGCTGAGCATCGCCAGCGGCCAGCCCCAGTGGATCTCGCGCATGTTGCACGCGACCATGGCCAGCGCCAGCATCGCGGCGACCAGTTCGAGCCAGGAGGCCGGAGCACCGCCGATATGGAAGGCGGGAGCGGCCAGGAGGTCGAGCAGCCAGGTCATGATGGAAGGGCGTGCTGGCCGTGGTCGGGGTGAACGGTACGCGCGCGGCGCGTAGCGTTCACTTGGCGATCTGCACGAGGATCTCGTTGGGCTTGACCATGCCCAGTTCCTGCCGCGCGCGCTCCTCGACCATCTCGATGCCCTCCTTGAGGTCGTTCACCTCGGATTCGAGCCGCTCGTTGGCGACCTGCGCCTTGGCGTTCGCCTCTTTCTGGTCGTTGAGCTTTTTCTGCAGCTGGGCCACCTCGGGCACGCTCCCGCGCCCGGTCCACAGCTGGAACTGCAACAGCACCAGCAAGAGGACCAGGACGATCGGAACGACGAAACGGGAGCGCATGGCCCGTCAGGGGGCGATGCGGCCGCGGCCGGACCGCCGCAAGGCGGGCCGCGCCTCCCCCTCGGCGGGCGGCGCAGCACGCGAAGCGGCAAGCCGGGGGGCTGGCATCACTTCAGGTTGTAGAAGGCGGCGCGGCCGGGGTAGCTGGCGACGTCGCCGAGGTCTTCCTCGATGCGCAGCAGCTGGTTGTACTTGGCGATGCGGTCCGAGCGCGAGAGCGAGCCGGTCTTGATCTGGCCGGCATTGGTGCCGACGGCGATGTCGGCAATGGTGCTGTCCTCGGTCTCGCCCGAACGGTGCGAGATGACGGCGGTGTAACCCGCGCGCTTGGCCATCTCGATGGCGGCGAAGGTCTCGGTCAGCGTGCCGATCTGGTTGATCTTGATGAGGATCGAGTTGGCGATGCCCTTGTCGATGCCTTCCTTCAGGATCTTGGTGTTGGTCACGAACAGGTCGTCGCCCACCAACTGCACCTTCTTGCCCAGGCGCTCGGTCAGCAGCTTCCAGCCGTCCCAGTCGCCTTCGTGCATGCCGTCCTCGATCGAGATGATCGGGTACTTGTCGCACCAAGTGGCGAGCATGTCGGTCCAGCTGGCGGCCGAGAGCTGCAGGCCGCCTTCGCCGGCCAGCACGTACTGGCCGTCCTTGTAGAACTCGCTGGCCGCACAGTCCAGGCCCAGGGCGATCTGTTCGCCCGCCGTGTAACCGGCCTTGTCGATCGCTTCGAGGATCAGCTGGATGGCCGCCTCGTGGTTCTCGACGTTCGGCGCGAAGCCGCCTTCGTCGCCCACGGCGGTGGGCATGCCGCGCGAGTCGATGATCTTCTTGAGCGCGTGGAACACCTCGGCGCCGTAGCGAAGCGCCTCGCGGAAGGTGGGGGCGCCCACCGGGATGATCATGAACTCCTGCAGGTCCAGGCTGTTGTTGGCGTGCGCGCCACCGTTGATGACGTTCATCATCGGCACCGGCATCTGCATGCCGCCCATGCCGCCGAAGTAGCGGTACAGCGGCAGGCCCGATTCCTCGGCCGCGGCACGCGCCACGGCCATCGACACGGCCAGCGTCGCGTTGGCGCCCAGGCGGCTCTTGTTGTCGGTTCCGTCGAGGTCGAGCAGCGTGCGGTCCAGGAAGGCCTGTTCGCTCGCGTCCAGGCCGAGCACCGCTTCGGAGATCTCGGTGTTGATGTGCTCCACGGCCTTGAGCACGCCCTTGCCCAGGTAGCGGCCCTTGTCGCCGTCGCGCAACTCGATGGCCTCGCGCGAGCCGGTGGACGCGCCCGAGGGCACGGCCGCACGGCCCATGGTGCCGCTTTCCAGAAGCACGTCGCATTCGACGGTGGGGTTGCCGCGGCTGTCGAGGATCTCTCGGCCGACGATGTCAACGATGGCGCTCATTCAGTGGCTCTCCAGTTTTTTGAAATCGGTGTGCAGCGGGGTGACGGCGTTCACAGGCCTTCGACCGCGATCATGTTCATGATGGCCGCGCCGGCACGCGCATCGCGGGCCTTGCGGTATTCCTCGGTCTCGTAGAAAGCCTTGGCCTTCTCGAAGCTGGCGAACTTCAGCAGCACGACGCGCTTGGGCTGCCATTCGCCTTCCAGCGGCTGCACTTCACCGCCCCGCACGCACACCTCGGCGCCGTGCGCTTGCATGGCTGCGGAGGACAGCTTCTTGTACTCCTCGTACTGCGTGGGGTTGGTGACGTCGACGTAGGCGATGACGTAGCCGCTGGACATGGATGGGTCTCCGGGGAGTCGGTGGATGGATCAGGCGTCGAAGGCGTTCTCGAGGAAGCCGTTCTTCTTGGTGATGCGGTCGAGCGCGACGAGCGTCTCGAGCAGCGCCTTCATGTGCTTGAGCGGCACCGCGTTGGGCCCGTCGGACAGCGCCTTGTTCGGATCGGGGTGCGTCTCCATGAAGAGGCCCGCCACGCCCACGGCGACGGCCGCGCGCGAGAGCACCGGCACGAACTCGCGCTGGCCGCCCGAGCTGGTGCCCTGGCCGCCCGGCAGCTGCACGGAATGGGTGGCGTCGAAAACCACCGGCGCGCCGGTCTCGCGCATGATCGCCAGGCCGCGCATGTCCGAGACGAGGTTGTTGTAGCCGAAGCTCGCGCCCCGTTCGCAGGCCATGAAGCTGTCTTCGGGCAGGCCCTTTTCCTTGGCCGCCGCACGCGCCTTGTCGATCACGTTCTTCATGTCGTGCGGCGCGAGGAACTGGCCCTTCTTGATGTTCACCGGCTTGCCCGACTGCGCGGCGGCGCGGATGAAGTCGGTCTGGCGGCACAGGAAGGCGGGCGTCTGCAGCACGTCGACCACCTTGGCGGCTTCGGTGATGTCGTCCTCGGAGTGCACATCGGTCAGCACCGGCAGGGCCAGCTCGCGTTTGACCTTGGCGAGGATTTCCAGGCCCTTCTCACGGCCCGGGCCGCGAAAGCTCGTGCCCGACGAACGGTTGGCCTTGTCGAAGCTGCTCTTGAAGATGAAGGGGATGCCCAGCGAGGCCGTGATCTCCTTCAGCGTGCCCGCGGTGTCGAGCTGCAACTGTTCGGACTCGACCACGCAGGGTCCGGCGATGAGAAAGAAGGGCTGGTCGAGGCCGACGTCGAAACCGCAGAGTTTCATGTGCGCTTCCTGCCGGATCAGCCGACGGCCTTCAACGGCATCTTGTCTTCGCCCTGACGCGTCAGCGCCGCCTTGATGAAGGCGTTGAACAGCGGGTGCCCGGCCCACGGCGTGGACTTGAACTCGGGGTGGAACTGCACGCCCATGAACCAGGGGTGCACGTCCTGCGGCAGTTCGACGATCTCGGTCAGGTGCTCGCGCTGGGTGAGGGCGGAGATCACCAGGCCGGCCTGGCGCAGCTGATCGAGGTAGTTGACGTTGGCTTCGTAGCGGTGGCGGTGGCGCTCGGTCACCACGTCGCCGTAGATGCTGTGGGCCAGCGTGCCGGGGGCCACGTCCGAGCTTTGCGCGCCCAGGCGCATGGTGCCGCCGAGGTCGGATTTCTCGTTGCGGGTCTTGATGCTGCCGTCCGCGTCCTTCCACTCGGTGATGAGGGCGATGACGGGGCAGCTCGTGTCGGGGTCGAACTCGGTGCTGTTGGCGTTCTTCAAGCCGGCCACGTTGCGCGCGTACTCGATGGTCGCGACCTGCATGCCCAGGCAGATGCCGAGGTAGGGCACCTTGTTCTCGCGGGCGTAGCGCGCGGCGGTGATCTTGCCCTCGACGCCGCGCTGGCCGAAGCCGCCGGGCACGAGGATGGCGTCGTACTTGGCCAGGCGCGAGACGTTGTCGGGCTGGATGGTCTCGGAGTCGACGTAGTCGATCTTCACCCGCGCATGGTTCTTCATACCGGCATGGCGCAGCGCCTCGTTGAGCGACTTGTAGCTGTCCGACAGGTCGACGTACTTGCCGACCATGGCGATGGTGACTTCCTTCTGCGGGTGCTCGACCTCGTAGACCAGGTCGTCCCAGCGCTGCAGCTTGGCCGGCGGCGTGTTCAGGCGCAGCTTGTCGCAGATCAGGCCGTCGAGGCCCTGCTCGTGCAGCATGCGCGGCACCTTGTAGATGGTGTCCACGTCCCACATCGAGATCACGCCCCACTCGGGCACGTTCGAGAAGAGCGAGATCTTGGCGCGCTCCTCCTCGGGGATCGGGCGGTCGGCGCGGCACAGCAGGGCATCGGCCTGGATGCCGATCTCGCGCAGCTTCTGCGCGGTGTGCTGCGTGGGCTTGGTCTTGAGCTCGCCGGCCGCGGCGATCCAGGGCAGGTAGCTCAGATGCACGAAGGCGCTGTTGTTCGGGCCGGCCTTCAGGCTCATCTGGCGCACGGCCTCGAGGAAGGGCAGCGACTCGATGTCGCCCACCGTACCGCCGATCTCGACGATGGCCACGTCCACCTCGTGCGGCGTGCCGATGCCGGCGCCGCGCTTGACGTATTCCTGGATCTCGTTGGTGATGTGCGGGATCACCTGCACCGTCTTGCCGAGGTAGTCGCCGCGGCGTTCCTTCTCGAGCACCGACTTGTAGATCTGGCCGGTGGTGAAGTTGTTGGCCTTGCGCATGCGCGTCGTGATGAAGCGCTCGTAGTGGCCGAGGTCGAGGTCGGTCTCTGCGCCGTCATCGGTCACGAACACCTCGCCGTGCTGGAACGGGGACATCGTTCCGGGGTCGACGTTGATGTAGGGATCGAGCTTGATGAGGGTGACCGTGAGGCCGCGGGATTCGAGGATCGCGGCGAGCGAGGCGGAGGCGATTCCCTTGCCCAGGGAAGACACCACACCACCGGTGACGAAGACGAATTTGGTCATTGCCTTGTGCGAACGCGCGCCAGAACCAGAGTCTTGCGCGCCATTCGGCAGTGGGAAATCGAGATTATAGGTGCGCCCCCCGACCCCAATGCCCCGAGGGGGAGCGCGGCCGCGCAGGGCCAGGGCCATTCCTGCCTGGGGCCGACTGCTACATTCCGCGCCATGCAAGACCTCGCCGGCAAACACATCGTCCTGGGGCTCACCGGTGGGGTGGCCTGCTACAAGTCGGCCGAGCTGTGCCGGCTGCTGGTCAAGGCCGGGGCCCAGGTCCAGGTCGTCATGACCGAGGCGGCGGCGCAGTTCATCACGCCGGTGACGATGCAGGCGTTGTCGGGCCGGCCGGTGTATTTGTCGCAATGGGACGCGCGCGAGCCCAACAACATGCCGCACATCAACCTGAGCCGCGAGGCCGATGCGATCGTGCTGGCGCCCGCCAGCGCCGACTTCATCGCGCGGCTGGTGCAGGGCCGCTCCGACGAACTGCTGAGCCTGATGTGCCTGGCGCGGCCGATCGACCGGGTGCCGCTGCTGGTGGCGCCGGCCATGAACCGCGAGATGTGGGCCCATCCGGCCACCCAGCGCAACCTGCGCCAGCTCGATGCCGACGGCGCGCGGGTGCTGGGTGTGGGCAACGGCTGGCAGGCCTGCGGCGAGACGGGCGATGGCCGCATGCTGGAGCCGGCGCAGTTGCTCGAAGAGATCGTGGCCCAGTTCCAAGCCAAGGTGCTGGCCGGGCAGCATGTGGTGATTACGGCCGGCCCGACCTTCGAGGCGCTCGACCCGATCCGCGGCATCACCAACCACTCCTCCGGCAAGATGGGATTCGCCATCGCGCGCGCGGCGCGGGAGGCCGGCGCGCAGGTCACTCTGATCGCCGGGCCGGTGCACCTGGACACCCCGCGGGGTGTCCAGCGCACCGACGTGCTTTCAGCCCAAAATATGCTCGCAGCGGCCGTGGATGCTGCGCAGGCAGCTACAGTTTTCATAGCAACGGCCGCCGTGGCAGACTGGCGCCCGGCCGAGCAGGCGAGCCAGAAGATCAAGAAGAACGGCAACGGCCAAACGCCCGTGCTGCACTTCGTCGAGAACCCCGACATCCTGGCGCAGATCGCGCGCAGCGAACGGGCCCGGACGGGTGCGCTCTTCTGCGTCGGCTTCGCGGCCGAGAGCGAGAACCTCGTCGAGCACGCCAAGGCCAAGCGCGAGCGCAAGGGCATCCCGCTGCTGGTGGGCAATATCGGACCGCTGACCTTCGGGCAGGACGACAACAGCCTGCTGCTGGTGGATGCCCAAGGCGTGCGCGAACTGCCGCGTGCCCCCAAGCTGCAGCTGGCGCGTGAACTGGTGACCGAGATCGCGGCCCGGCTGCCGCGGAACCGGCCCGCGCCATGAACCCCGACTGGAACACCCCGCCCGGCGGCGACTTCGCCCGCTACGTGGAGCAGCTCACGGCGCGCTCCCTGCGGCAGGTGAGCGCGCCGCAGTCGCACGAGCATCAGATGGATGTCGGTATGGGCGAGAGCGTCCCGGCGCCGCCGGCGCGCGCCCCTGTCTCGCCGGCAGCGACTGCCGGATCGACGGCCGCCCGGCCAGCCGGCAACGACGGCGCCATGCGCGGCCTCGCGCGTTCGCTGGCCATCGGCTGGGCCGCCCTGTTGCTGGTGCTGCTCAGCAGCGGCGCCACCGTCGCCGCCCTGGGCGTCTTCGTCGCCGGGCTGTGGGCCGGCTTCCAGCTGCGGCGCTGGCTGCTGCCACCGGGTGGCGCGGCCGGGCTCAAGGCGGCACTCGAGGACATGGCGCGGCAGCAGGCCGCGCAGAACCGACAAGGAAAGAAGAAACCATGAAGATCGACGTGCGCGTGCTCGACGCCCGCATGAAGGACGAACTGCCGCGTTATGCCACGCCCGGCAGCGCCGGCCTGGACCTGCGGGCCTGCCTGGCCGAGCCCCTGAGCCTGGCGCCCGGCGCCTGCGAACTGGTCGGCACCGGGCTGGCGATCCACCTGGCCGATCCCGGCTACGCCGCGCTGATCCTGCCGCGCTCGGGCCTGGGCCACAAGCATGGCATCGTGCTGGGCAACCTCGTGGGCCTGATCGACAGCGACTACCAGGGCGAACTCAAGATCAGCGCCTGGAACCGCAGCCAGACCGCCTTCGTCATCCAGCCCATGGAACGCCTGGCCCAGCTGGTGGTCGTGCCCGTCGTTCAGGCGCGGTTCAACCTGGTCGATGCCTTCGCGCCCACCGAGCGGGGTGAGGGCGGCTACGGCTCCACCGGCACGCGCTGAACGCGCCTCGTTGCAACTGTGAGGGCCGGGTAAAGGGTTGAACCCGGTCAGGTACGGCGTATCTGAGATCTCAGAATGTTGGACCTGTCATCGCCCGGCGTGCGCGGGCGTTGAAGGAGCAACAGCAGCCAGCGAGCGCACCGCTCGCCTCGAGGAGCCTTCACATGCAACGCCTGACCCGCATCCTGTCGATCACCGCCGCCGCCGTGGCGGTTTCCATGCTCACCGCGTGCGTGGCGCCCGCGCCGGTCTACTACCAGCAGTCGAGCTATCCCTACCAGCCTGCGCAGCCGGCCTACCCGGCCGGCTATGGCGCCGATCCGTATGTCGAGCTGGGCCATGTGGCCAACATCGAGGTCATCCAATCGCAGACGCCCGGCTACGGCACCTCGGGCGGCGGCGCGGTGGCCGGCGGCGTCATCGGCGGGGTGGTAGGCAACCAGTTCGGCCGCGGCAACGGGCGCGCAGCGGCCACGGCGCTGGGCTTGATCGGCGGCGCCCTGCTGGGCAACACGATCGAGGCGCAGAACAACGCGCCGCGCGTTTACCAGAGTTACCGCGTCTCGGTGCAGACCGACAACGGCGCCTACCGCGCCTTCGATGTGCCGAGCCCGGGCGACCTGCGCATCGGCGACCGCGTTCGCATCGACAACGGGCAGATATCGCGCTACTGAGCGCCATGCAAAAAAGCCGGGCTCGACCCGGCTTTTTTTGGCTCGCTCCAACCGCCTCAGTGCAGGCGGTTGTTGCCCGGCGCCATCGGCTCGAAGCGGAAAAAGCCCGTGCCGGCGGTGCCCTTGCCGATTTCCTCTTCCGTCGCCTCGCGCACCGAACGCACCGTGACCGACAGGCGCAGCGCGATGCCGGCCAGCGGGTGGTTGCCGTCCAGCACCAAGTGGTCCGGGTAGATCTCAGCCACCGTGTAGAGCGCGTTCTTGGGGATGCTGTCGCTCACGCCCTGCGGCAGGGCGGCCCCGTCGAAGGTCATGCCTTCCTCGACCTCGGCCGGGAAGAGCGAGCGCGGCTCGAGGAACAGCAACTGGTCGTCGAAGTCGCCGAAGGCCTGCTCGGGCTCCAGGTGCAGCGACACCACGTCGCCCACCTCATGGCCCTGCAGGGCCGCCTCGACGGTGTCGAAGAGGTCGTCGCCGCCGATGAGGAACTCCACCGGTTCGTCCAGCACATCGAGCGTGTCGCCCAGGGTGTCCTTGAGCGTCCAGGTCAGGCCGACCACGCATTGGGGGGTGATTTCCATGGGGGAGAATTCTCCCATGGACATCTCCCGACCGCTGCCCCTGCTGGGCGGCCTCACGCCCGAACGATTCATGCGCCGGCACTGGCAGAAGAAGCCACTGCTGGTGCGCCAGGCCATGCCGGGCATCGTGCCGCCGGTGGCGCGCCAGCGGCTCTTCGAGCTGGCGGGCGAAGAGGGGGTCGAGTCCCGCATGGTCGAGCACGACGCCCGCCGCGGATGGCGCCTGCGCCATGGCCCCCTGGCGCGCCGCGCCCTGCCGCCGCTGGCCCGGCGCGCCTGGACGCTGCTGGTGCAAGGGGTCGACCTGCACGACAAGGCCGCGCACGCGCTGCTGCAGGCCTTCCGCTTCGTGCCCGATGCACGGCTGGACGACCTCATGATCAGCTACGCCAGCGATGGCGGGGGCGTCGGGCCGCATTTCGACAGCTACGACGTGTTCCTGCTGCAGGTCAGCGGCCGGCGCGAGTGGGCAATCGGCCGCCAGCGTGACCTGTCGCTGAAGCCCGACCTGCCGCTGAAGATCCTCGCGAACTTCGAGCCCGAGCAGCGCTTCGTGCTCGAGCCCGGCGACATGCTCTACCTGCCGCCGCGCTATGCGCACGACGGCGCGGCCGTTGGCGGCGACTGCATGACCTACTCCATCGGCCTGCGTGCGGCCACCGACGCCGAACTGGGCGCCGACCTCCTGGCCCGCGTCGCCGATGCGGCCAGCGACGAGCTGGCCGAAGGCGGCCCGGCCCGGCGCTACGGCGACGCATCCCAGCCGGCCGTCGAGCGGCCGGGCGCCATTCCGGCGGCCCTGCAGGCCTTCGCGCGTGAGGCGGTGCGCCGCGCGGTGGCCGGCGATGAAGCCATCGATCGCGCGCTGGGCGAGTCGCTGACCGAGCCCAAGTCCAACGTGTGGTTCGATCCGTCGGACAACGGCAGCCTGATGCAGGGCGTGCGTCTGGACCGCCGCACACGCATGCTCTACGACGCCCGCCACGTATTCATCAATGGCGAGAGCTTCCGCGCCGGTGGTCGCGACGCGGCGCTGATGCGCCGGCTCAGCGACGAACGCATGCTGGCGCCGCGCGAACTGCGGCATGCCAGCGCCCAGGCCCTGGAGCTGCTGCAGGACTGGCACGAAGCGGGGTGGCTGCATGCCGAGTGAACTGCCCGAAGGCGCCTTCGACGGGCGCCACGCTTTCGTCGCGCATCTGCGCACCGCCTTCGCCGCAGCCGCGCAGCAGGGCTGGAACGAGATGGTGCTGAGCGACGCCGACTTCCTGGACTGGCCACTGGGCGAGCGTGAAGTGGTCGACGCGTTGCAGGCCTGGGCGGCTTCGGGCCGCAGCCTGCGCCTGCTGGCGCGGCGATTCGACGGCGTCGAGCGCCAGCATGCACGCTTCGTCCGGTGGCGGCGCATGTGGGACCACATCGTGCAGGCGCGGGCGGTGCCGGGCGAGGGCAGCAGCGAGGTGCCCAGTGCGCTCTGGACGCCAGGCTGGTTCCTGCACCGCATCGACCCGGAGCGCTGCCGTGGCGTCTGCGGGCTCGAGACCGAGGCGCGCGTGGGATTGCGCCAGGCGCTCGACGAGCGATTCCAGCAGGGCCGGCCGGCTTTCCCCGCGTCGGTGCTCGGCCTCTAGCGGGTCGACCTCATCAGGCGTCGAGCCAGCAACTGCCCTCGGCCGCATTGGCGGTCAGCACGTCCTCGGGCTGCGTGCCCAGCGCCTCGGCAAGCAGGGCCTGCACGAGCTCGGGCCGGTTGTTCTGTTCGCTCAGGTGCGCCGCCAGCACGTGCCGCAGGCCCGCGTGGTGCACGGCACGCGCGATCTCCGCCGCCGCCTGGTTGGACAGATGCCCGTAGTTGCCGCCGACGCGGCGCTTGAGGAAGGGCGGGTAGGACGACTGCGCCAGCAGCTCCGGGTCGTGGTTCGACTCCAGCACGAGGGCCTG
Source organism: Xylophilus ampelinus (assembly GCF_901875635.1). Taxonomy (GTDB): domain Bacteria; phylum Pseudomonadota; class Gammaproteobacteria; order Burkholderiales; family Burkholderiaceae_C; genus Xenophilus. The sequence continues at coordinate 40,309 of NZ_CABFMN010000096.1, forward strand.
CAGCCCCTGCAGCCGCGCCATCACGTGCGCACTGGCATGGCCCAGGTCGGTCAGCACGCCCAGCGTGCGGGCGCCGTCGGTGCAGCGCAGTTGCAGCGGCTCGCGCGCGTCGTGCGGCACGGTGAAAGGTGTAAGCATCAGGTCGCCCACCACGATGTCCTGGCCGTCGCGGGCGAACTGCAGGCGGCCCGCGTAGTCGGGTGCGCCCGTGGCCAGCCAGGTGCCCTCGCTCATCCAGACGGCCGCCCCGTGCTTGCGGGAGAACGCGTGCGCGCAGCCAATGTGGTCGCTGTGCTCGTGCGTGATGAAGACGGCGTCGATGTCCGAGGGCGCCACGCCGGCGCGTACGAGTCGCGCGTCGAGCTGCCGGATCCCGAAGCCGCAGTCGACGAGCAGCCGCGACACCCGGCCGGCGCTGTGGACCTCGACCAGTGTCGCGTTGCCGGTGCTGCCGCTGCCCAGGCTGCGAAAACGAAGCATGCGCGCGACTCCTACAAGCTGCAATGCCGGCGGGAGCCGGCATTGCAGGACGATCGCCGCAGCAGAGCGCGAATGGCGCCCGACTGGCGGAGGGGCATCACTTCAGGTCGTCGGCGATGACCTTGACGATGCGCTGCGCATTGGCCGAGGTTTCGGGCGCGCCCGATTCGTTGAGCACCGACACCGTCGTCGACTCGCCCTGGCTCTTGACCAGAACGCGGTACTTCGCCGGTTTGGCAGCATCGCTGGAGCGGCTGAAGAGCTTGCCGAACAGGCCCGGTTCCTTGCGTTCCGGGTCGGGCGTCACGTAGCGCACGAAGTAGACGCCTGCGCTGCGGTCGCGGTCCTCGACGGTGAAGCCCGTGCGGTCCAGCGCAAGACCGACGCGGCGCCACGCCCGGTCGAAGCCTTCGCTGATCTGCACCACCGGCTGGCCGCCGACGGTGGCCATCGTGGCCGCGCGGGCCGAGGGCGGCGCCGAAGCCGCCGCGATCTTGGATTGCTCCTGGCTGACACCCAGCTTGACCATCAGGCGGCGCAGGAACTCGGTTTCCAGCTCCGGGTCTGCCGGGCGCGGTTGCCAATTGGTCAGATCCTTGCGTTGCCCCGTGTAGACCTCGGCCATGCCGCGATGGCTGATGTAGATCTCGGTGCCGTTCTGCGTGCGTTCCATGCGCGTGCGGAAACGGTCCAGTTCACCCGTGGAGTAGGCGCTCTCGAGCAACTTGCCCAGCGTGCTGCGGATCACGTCCTGCGGGATCTTGGCCCGGTTCTCGGCCCAGTCCGTTTCCATGATGCCGAGGTTGCGTTGCTCCATCGTCAGCAGGAAGCCGTTTTCCAGCCAGAAGTCGCGCACCGGTTCCCACAGCTGCTCGGGCGTGCGGTTGACGACGATCCAGCGCTCCTGGCCCGCACGCTCCATGCGCACGTCGCCCAGGCTCGCCACGGCCGTCGGAATGGCGGGTGCGTTGGCGCGGCCGGCTTCGAAGGCGTTGGCGGACACGGCGCCGCCCGGGATGGCGTAGCGGTTTTCGCGCGAGAGCTGGGTCAGGTCGGGCGGCACTTCCAGCGTCGGGGCCTTGCCCGCGCTCTTGTATTCGATCTTGTCGCTTTCCAGGACAGAGCAGGCGGCCAGGCTGGCCACCACGGCCAGCAGAACGAGTCGCGTACAGGTTTTCAACGTAGTCTTCCTTCAGCGGAAATGGAGTCGGTCGGTCGGGGGAGTGGGCGCACCCGCAGGTTCAGAGTGCGCCGGCGGCCAAAGGTTGCCGCCCGGACGCGAGAGGATTCAATCGCCGATCAGCCCGCAGGCACGCAGCGCGGCCTCCACGACGGGGCGGTTGCCCTCGGCCAGTTCGGTCAGGGGCAGGCGCAGCGCGCCGCCCATGCGGCCCATGCGTTGCAGGGCCCACTTGACCGGGATCGGGTTGGGTTCGACGAAGAGGTGGCGGTGCAGCGGCATCAGCGAGAGCTGGATCTGCATGGCCTTGCGCGCGTCGCCGGCGATGGCCGCCACGCACAGCTCGTGCATCTGGCGCGGCGCCACGTTGGCGGTGACGCTGATGTTGCCCTGCCCGCCGCACAGCATGAGCGCCACGGCAGTCGGGTCGTCGCCCGAATAGATGGCGAAGCCCTTGGGCGCTTCCTTGATGAGCCATTGAGCGCGTTCGATGTTGCCCGTGGCTTCCTTGATGCCGACGATGCCCGGCACCTGGGCCAGGCGCAGCACCGTGTCGTGCGCCATATCGGCGACCGTGCGGCCCGGCACGTTGTACAGCACCATGGGCAGGTCGCCGGTGGCTTCGGCGATGGCCTTGAAGTGGCGGTACTGGCCCTCTTGCGTCGGCTTGTTGTAGTAGGGGACGACCTGCAGCTGCGAGTCGGCGCCCACGCCCTTGGCGTAGCGGGCCAGCTCGATGGCTTCCTTCGTCGAGTTGGCGCCGCAGCCGGCCATCACGGGCACGCGGCCCGCCGCCTGTTCGACCGTGACGCGGATGATCTCGCAATGCTCCTCGACGTCCACGGTCGGCGATTCGCCCGTGGTGCCGACGACGCCCAGGCAGTCCGTGCCTTCGGCGATGTGCCAGTCGATGAGCCGCCGCAGCGCGGGGTAGTCGACGCTGCCGTCTTCGTGCATCGGCGTGACGAGCGCGACGATGCTGCCAGTCAGTTGCTCCAAGGAGGTCTCTTTGTCGGTGGAAGGTAAACCGGCATTCTACTGAGGCGCGGACACCGGCCCCAGCGGGTACCTCGGGGGTGTTCCCGTAGGCGCCGCAGCGGGGCGCACGGCGGTGATGCGCTGGACGAAGCGTTCCGGCCCGGTGAGAAAGCCGTCCTCGTAGGCCACGACGCGCAGCCCCGCCACCGCGGCCAGCAGTTCGCCCGGTGCCAGCAGGAAGTCGGGGCGCGCGGGCCGGCCGACGCTCTCGTTGCCTTGCGCGAAGGTCTCGTACAGCAGCACGCCGCCCGGAGCGACGGCAGCCACGATGTCGGGCAGCCGCGGGCGCCACAGGTAGTTGGTGACGATCACGCCGTCGAAGTCCCGGCCGGCCAGCGGCCAGGGCCCGCCTTCGATGTCGGCCTCGATGGCTTCGGCCATGGATGCGACGGCGGCGATCGCCGCCGGGTCGCGGTCGAGTGCGGTGAGCCGATGACCCAGGCCGTGCAGGAAGCGCGTATGGCGGCCGGCCCCGCAGGCCACGTCCAGCACCTTGCCGGCGGCCGGGATGAGATGAGCCCAGCGCACGATCCAGGGCGAAGGAGCGCCGGCGCCGTGCGCGCAAGCGCGTTCTGGTGCTACGTTATTCATAGCTGCTCACGCAGGCTGTACGGGCGCTGCAGGCCCATTTGGCTTGGAAAAAAGATCAGAAGCACGACCAGAGCTGGTCGACCAGCATCACGAGAAAGCCGGGGCGCGTGTACATCAGGAACACGAGCCCGAGCAGGCAGGCGGCCGCCGCCCACAGGACCAGGCGCGACCAGCGCACGCCGGGGCGCCTCGTCGGGGCGGCCACGTCGGGGTTCATGCCGGCTGCGCCGCCCCGCGCGGGATGGCGCCTTCCTTGACCGGCAGGTTCACCAGCGCCGCGAAGATGCCCAGCGCGATCGCGATGTACCAGACGATGTCGTAGCTGCCCGTGCGGTCGTACAGGTAGCCGCCCAGCCACACGCCCAGGAAGGAGCCGACCTGGTGGCTGAGGAACACGAAGCCGCCCAGCATCGACAGGTGCGCCACGCCGAAGATCTGCGCAATGATCGCGTTGGTCGGCGGCACGGTGGACAGCCACAACGCCCCAATGACTGCCGCGAAGACGTACACCGACCACGGCGTCAGCGGAACCAGCAGGAAGACGGAGATCGCCACCGCCCGGCCGAAATAGATGAAGGCCAGGATCTTGCGCTTGGCCAGGCGCTGGCCCAGGGAGCCCGCGATGTAGGTGCCGACCACGTTGAACAGGCCGATCAGCGCCAGCGCGTAGCCCGCCACCTGCGGCGACAGGCCGTGGTCCTTGAGGTAGCTGGGCATGTGTACGCCGATGAAGACCACCTGGAAGCCACAGACGAAATAGCCCGCCATCAGCAGCGCGAAGCTGGGGTAGCGGAACGCCTCGGCCACGGCCTGGGCGATGGTCTGCTCGCGCCGCGCGGCACCCGGGCCCTTGCGCGGCTCGCGCAGCCCGAAGGCCAGCGGCACGATCAGCAGCACCAGCACCGCCAGCGCCAGCAGCGCGTTGTGCCAGCCGAGCTGAAGGATCAACTGGCCTTCCACCGGCACCATGAAGAACTGGCCGAAGGATCCGGCGGCGGCCGTCACGCCCATGGCCCAGGAGCGGCGCTCGGCCGGCAGCTGACGGCCGATCACGCCATAGACCACGGCGTAGGTCGTGCCCGCCTGCGCCATCCCGATCAGCACGCCGGCCGTGAGGGCGAACAGCGTCGGCGTCGGCGACAGCGCCATGCCGGCCAGCCCGAGGGCGTAGAGCACCGCGCCGATCAGCAGCACGCGGAAGGCGCCCAGCTTGTCGGCCAGCATGCCGGCGAACACGCCTGCGACACCCCAGGCCAGGTTCTGGATCGCGATGGCCAGCGAGAAGGTCTGGCGCGTCCAGCCCTGCTCCTGCGTGATCGGCTGCAGCCACAGGCCGAAGCCGTGGCGGATGCCCATCGACAGGGTGACGACCAGGGCGCCGCACAGGAGGACCTGGCGCATGGACAACGGGGCGGGAGCGGACATGGGAAGGGCGTGTCTCTCTGGTTTCGTGCAGCGCCCGAGCGGCGGCCGGGCGATTGTCCGTGCTTTGCGTGCCCTGCGCTGCGCGGGGGTGACAGCGCCGAATTGCGATGCGGACGGAAAGTGCAATCGGGCTGTAGCGCCCGCCAGCCGGGCGCTGGCGCCAAATTCGTAACGAACGTGACGATTCCGTGTCCCGAGGCGCCGGGGCGCCGGCGGAGTGGCTGGATGGACATCCAGTATTTGCGCCTCCGGCTGACTACAATCCGCCGCCATGGCAACCCCCCCCAAGACTCCACCGGCCTATTCGGAGGGCTCGATCCGCGTCCTCAAGGGACTGGAGCCCGTCAAGCAGCGGCCGGGCATGTACACCCGCACCGACAACCCGCTGCACATCATCCAGGAAGTGCTCGACAACGCGGCCGACGAGGCGCTGGCGGGCTACGGCAAGAAGATCAAGGTCACGATGCATGCCGACGGTTCGGTCAGCGTCGAGGACGACGGCCGCGGCATCCCCTTCGGCCTGCACCCGGAAGAGGGCGCCCCGGTCATCGAGCTGGTCTACACCCGGCTGCACGCGGGCGGCAAGTTCGACAAGGGCCAGGGCGGCGCCTACAGCTTCTCGGGCGGCCTGCACGGCGTGGGCGTGTCCGTCACCAATGCGCTGTCGACCCGGCTCGAAGTCACTTCGCACCGGGAAGGCCAGGTCGCCCAGCTGGCCTTTGCCGGCGGCGACGTCGCCGAACCGCTGCAGTTGCGCCCCCAGACGGCCGGCGACCGCAAGCAGGGCACCACCGTGCGCGCCTGGCCCGACGCCAGGTACTTCGAGTCGGTCGCCTTCCCGCTGCACGAGCTGACGCACCTGCTGCGCAGCAAGGCCGTGCTGATGCCCGGCGTCACCGTCACTTTGGTCAACGAGAAGACCAAGGACCAGCAGGTCTGGCTCTACAAAGGCGGCCTGCGCGACTACCTGATGCAGACGCTGTCGGCCGACCCGGTGATCCCGCTCTTCGAGGGCGCCGGCCACGCCGACCGCAATGCCGACAACTTCGCCGAGGGCGAGGGCGCCGACTGGTGCGTGGCCTTCACCGAAGACGGTTCGCCGGTGCGCGAGAGCTACGTCAACCTCATCCCCACCAGCGCCGGCGGCACGCACGAGAGCGGCCTGCGCGACGGCCTGTTCAACGCCGTCAAGAGCTTCATCGAGCTGCATTCGCTGCTGCCCAAGGGCGTCAAGCTGCTGCCCGAGGACGTGTTCGCCCGCGCCAGCTATGTGCTGTCGGCCAAGGTGCTGGACCCGCAGTTCCAGGGCCAGATCAAGGAGCGCCTGAACTCGCGCGATGCGGTGCGGCTGGTCTCCAGCTTCGTGCGCCCGGCCCTGGAGCTGTGGCTCAACCAGCACGTCGACTATGGACGCAAGCTGGCCGAACTGGCGATCAAGGCGGCCCAGACCCGCCAGCGCGCGGGCCAGAAGGTCGAGAAACGCAAGGGCTCCGGCGTGGCTGTGCTGCCCGGCAAGCTCACCGATTGCGAGAGCAAGGACATCTCGCACAACGAGGTGTTCCTGGTCGAGGGCGACTCGGCCGGCGGCAGTGCCAAGATGGGCCGCGACAAGGAATCGCAGGCCATCCTGCCGCTGCGCGGCAAGGTGCTCAACACCTGGGAGGTGGAGCGCGACCGGCTCTTCGCCAACACAGAGATCCACGACATCTCGGTGGCCATCGGCGTCGACCCGCACGGCCCTGACGACACACCCGACATGAGTGGATTGCGGTACGGCAAGGTCTGCATCCTGTCGGACGCGGACGTGGACGGCTCGCACATCCAGGTGCTGCTGCTCACGCTCTTCTTCCGGCACTTTCCCAAGCTCATCGAGGCCGGCCACGTGTACGTGGCCAAGCCGCCGCTGTTCCGCGTCGACGCACCGGCGCGTGGCAAGAAGCCGGCCGCCAAGCAGTACGCGCTGGACGAGGGCGAACTCACCGCCATCCTGGACAAGCTGCGCAAGGACGGGGTGCCCGAAGGCAAGTGGACCATCAGCCGCTTCAAGGGCCTGGGCGAGATGAGCGCGGAACAACTGTGGGAAACCACACTCAATCCGGACACGCGGCGGCTGCTGCAGGTCCGGCTCGGCCGGCTCGACTTCGTGGGCACGCAGGGTGAGATCACCAAGCTCATGGGCAAGGGCGAGGCCGCCGCGCGGCGCGAGCTCATGGAGCTGCGCGCCGACGATGTCGATATCGATGTGTAAGCCGGCGGGCCGCTGAGGCTGCTGCCACCGGGCACGGGCGCCGCGCCGCTGCAAGCGGCGCGGCGCCGGCCCTTCCTTCGCGATGAAACCGTTCGCTCTCTGGCGTGTGTTGGCTGCCTTACTGCTGCTGCTCGGCATGCAGCAGGGCGTGCGCGCGTCCGACATCTACGGCTACGTCGACGAGCGTGGCGTCGCGCATTTCGCGGCCGAGAAGCTCGATGCGCGCTACCAGCTTTTCTTCAAGGGCGGCCAGAGCTTCGACACGGCCGACGGGCTCGGCCTCGGCCGGGCGCTGCCGGGCGGCGGCCAACTGCCGCCGGCCTCGCAGACGCTGCTCGCGCTGTTCGAGAAGTCCTCGGCCTACAGACCGGCCAAGGCCGCGCTGCAGGAAGCGTCGAAACGCCACGGCATCGACTACGAGCTGCTCCAGGCGCTGGTCGCCACCGAGTCGGGCTTCGACGCCCAGGCCGTCTCGCCCAAGGGCGCGATCGGGCTCATGCAGCTCATGCCCGCCACGGCGCAGCGCTACGGCGTGCAGGCGGACCGCAAGCGTACGCTCGAATCGAAGCTCTACGACCCGCGCATCAACATCGCGGCCGGCAGCCGCTACCTGCGCGACCTGATCGCGATGTTCGAGGGCAGCCTGGAGCTGGCCCTGGCGGCCTACAACGCGGGCGAGGGCGCGGTGCAGCGGGCCGGCAACAAGATCCCCAACTACCGCGAGACGCAGAACTACGTGCGCACCGTGCTGCAGATCTACGCCTACCTCAAGCCTGGCGCCACGACCGGCGGACGCCGCGGCGGCGGCAAGGTGCCGGGCCGCATCCGCATGGAGCTGCCGGGCGCCTCTGCCGGCGTGGCCGGCGGCGCCGTGGGGCGCGGCAATGTGCCCGCCGACAATCCTCTGCCGCTGCCCGAGCTCCGGCTCGACAGTGCCCGGCCGCGCGACGACTGATGCGCGGCCCCTCGACATTCCAGTGACCGACCGACGATGGACGACATTCAACCCACCCTGGACCTCCAGGAACCCGAAGACCCGAACGCGCTGATGCTGGCCGACTATGCGCAGACGGCCTACCTCGAGTACGCGCTCTCGGTGGTCAAGGGCCGCGCGCTGCCCGACGTGTGCGACGGCCAGAAGCCGGTGCAGCGGCGCATCCTGTACTCGATGTCGCGCATGGGCCTAGGCTTCGGCGGCGCCAACGGCGCGACGCCGGCCGCGCCGGTCAAGAGCGCCCGTGTGGTCGGTGACGTGCTGGGCAAGTACCACCCGCACGGCGACACCGCGGCCTACGACGCATTGGTGCGCATGGCGCAGGACTTCAGCCAGCGCTACCCGCTGGTCGACGGCCAGGGCAACTTCGGCAGCCGCGACGGCGACGGCGCGGCGGCCATGCGCTACACCGAGGCGCGCCTGGCCCGCATCACGCAGCTGCTGCTGTCCGAGATCGACGAGGGTACGGTCGATTTCGTGCCCAACTATGACGGCCGTGAGGACGAGCCGCGCCAGTTGCCGGCGCGCCTGCCCTTCGCGCTGCTCAACGGCGCCAGCGGCATCGCGGTGGGCATGGCGACCGAGATCCCGAGCCACAACCTGCGTGAGGTCGCCGATGCCTGCGTGGCGCTCATCAAGAGCAACGGCAAGCTCACGGACGAGGAACTGTTCGCGATCGTTCCCGGCCCCGACTACCCGGGTGGCGCGCAGATCATCAGCCCCGCGGCCGACATCGCCGATGCCTACCGCACGGGCCGGGGTTCGCTCAAGGTGCGCGCACGCTGGAAGGTGGAAGACCTGGCGCGCGGCCAGTGGCAGATCGTGGTCAACGAGCTGCCGCCGGGCGTGAGCAGCCAGAAGGTGCTCGAGGAGATCGAGGAGCTCACCAACCCCAAGGTCAAGGCCGGCAAGAAGGCGCTGACCACCGAGCAGCAGCAGGTCAAGGCCGCGCTGCTGGCGGTGCTGGATGGCGTGCGCGACGAGTCGAGCAAGGATGCGCCGGTGCGCCTGGTGTTCGAACCGAAGACCTCGCGCATCCCGCAGGAGGAATTCATCGCGACGCTGCTGTCGCAGACCTCGCTGGAAAGCTCCTCGCCGATCAACCTCACGATGGTGGGGCTGGACGGCAAGCCGGTGCAGAAGTCGCTGCGCCAGATGCTGGAGGAGTGGATCGCTTTCCGCACCGCGACCGTCGAGCGGCGCTCGCGCCACCGGCTGGACAAGGTCAACGACCGCATCCACATCCTCGAAGGCCGGCAGCTGGTGCTGCTGAACATCGACGAGGTCATTGCCATCATCCGCGCCGCCGAGGACCCGAAGGCGGCGCTGATCGCGCGCTTCAACCTCACCGATCGCCAGGCCGAGGACATCCTCGAGATCCGGCTGCGCCAGCTGGCGCGGCTGGAAGCCATCAAGATCGAGCAGGAGCTGGCCAAGCTGCGCGACGAGCGCACCAAGCTCGAGGAGATCCTGGGCAGCCCCGCGGCCCTGCGCCGCCTGCTGGTCAAGGAGATCGAATCCGACGCCAAGACCTTCGAGGATGCCCGCCGCACCCTGATCCAGGCCGAGAAGCGCGCCGTCGCCGAGGTGAAGGTGGTCGACGAGCCGGTGACGGTGATCGTCTCGCAGAAGGGTTGGGTCCGGGCGCAGAAGGGTTGGGCCACCGAGCGCAACGGCGATGCCCGGCCGGAATACAGCTTCAAGGCCGGTGACGGCCTGTACGGTGCGTTCGAGTGCCGCACGGTCGACACGCTGCTCGTCTTCGGCACCGCCAAGGACAAGGTGGTGCGCGTCTACACCGTGCCGGTGGCCAGCCTGCCTGGCGCGCGCGGCGACGGACAGCCGGTCACGACCATGATCGAACTGGAGGCCGGCACGCAGGTGGCGCACTTCTTCGCCGGCCCCCCGGCCGCGCAGTTGCTGCTGTCCAACACCGGCGGCTACGGCTTCATCGCGGCGATCGAGAACATGATGTCGCGCCAGAAGGGCGGCAAGGCCTTCGTCGACGTGGGCGAGGGCGAGGCGCTCAACCGCCCGTCGCTGGTCGGCGGCGCGGGCGGGGCCGCGCCGGCCGCGCCCGCCACCCATGTGTGTTGTGCCGCGAGCGATCGCCACATCCTGACCTTCGACATCGCCGAGCTCAAGGTGCTGCCCAAGGGCGGCCGCGGCCTCACGCTGATGGACCTGGCGCCCAAGGCCACGCTGGCCGGTGCCGCGGCCTACACCCGCAGCGTGCGCATCGAAGGCGACTTCCGCGGCAAGCGGCGCGACGAGCAGCTCGACATCCGCACGCTGAACAACGCACGCGGCACGCGGGCGCGCAAGGGCAAGCCGGGCGCCTTCACCTTCGCACCCGACGCGGTGCTGCGGGTCGAGTGATGGGCGGCATCGACTTCAGCGCGCTGGGACTGCTGATCGGCGGCCTGGGCGGCGTGTTCAGTTTCTGGATCGGCCGCAAGCTGCGACAGAAGCGCCTGGACAAGCGGCGCGAGCGTGACCGCGCCGCCACGCTCGCCAACGAAAGCCGGCAGGCGCGGCGCGCGCGCGAGCGGCGCGAGCACGGCAAATGAGACGCCTGCGGCCATTCCCGCGGCCGACCTGACTCGCGGGCCGCCCCGCATCCGACGCGCGTAAGGGAAAAGTCGTCACGCTGCGCGGCCCTGCGGCCACGGCAGAATTCCGACACCATGGGCAACCTGCCGACCGTCATCGATCCACGCTCCATCATCCTGCTGGCCGGGATCATGGGCATCGTCATGGCCGTCGTCGTGTTCTTCATGCGGCGCAGCTATCCGTCCAGCATCCGCGGCCTGCGCGAATGGGCCTGGGCACCGCTGGTGGCCTTCGTGAGCACGATGCTCTTCGCCGCGCGCACCGCGCTGCCCGACCTGCTGACGGTGGTGTTCGCCAACATGGTTCTGTTCCAGGCCTGCATCCTCTACTACGCCGGCAGCCAGCAGTTCCTGCTGGGGCGCAGCCGCACCGGCGGCTGGACGCTGGTGAACCTTGCGATGGGCGCGGTGCTCGCCTGGTTCACGCTGGTGCGGCCCGACTACCAGGCGCGGCTGCTGGTGGTGACGCTTCTGGTCACGCTGCTGTTCCTCAACCACGCCGGGCTCTACGTGCGGCATCGCGGCCGCGTGTTCGGCATGGGGCTGATGACGGGACTGCTGCTCCTTCAAGCGCTGGTGGCGGGCTTGCGCTTCGTGTCGGCCGTGTTCGGCCTCGCCGGCAGCGACCTCATGGAAGCCACCTGGATCCAGTCGCTCTACATCACCATGTACTCGCTCACGGTGCTGCTGCTGAGCATCGCGGCCATTCTCATGGCAACGGACCGCGTGCACACCGAGTTCGAGTACCTCGCCAGCCGCGACCCGCTCACCGGCGTGCTCAACCGGCGTGCACTGCTCGATGCCTGCGAAGCCGAGGCGCGGCGGCTGCCGCGCGCCGGCAGCCGCGGCCTGGCGCTGCTGATGATCGACGTGGACCATTTCAAGCGCATCAACGACAGCTTCGGGCATCAGCAGGGCGACGCCGTGCTGCGCAAGGCCGTGCAGCGCATGCAGCAGGCCACCGGCGAGGCGGGCGTGCTCGGCCGCTACGGCGGCGAGGAGTTCGCGCTGCTGCTGCCCGGTGTCGACGCGCAGGCTGCAGTCGACCACGCCGACCGCCTGCGCCATGCGGTGGCCGCGCCCTTCGAGTCCGGCTCGCCGCTGCAGCCGGTCGGCCCGGTGTCGGTGAGCATCGGGGTGGCCTGGGTGTCGGCGCAGATCAGCGTCGATGCGCTCTTCGCCAGTGCCGATGCGGCGCTGTATCGCGCCAAGGCGCAGGGGCGCGATTGCGTGGTGGCGGCTTGAGCGGCGCGGGCCCCGCCGAACCCCACCCCATCCTCGCACTGGCCGCCCGTGAAGGGACTCGGTCGTCCGCTTGCCCGGACGCCGTTGCGCGAGCTCAGCGCAGGCCGCGCCACCACAGCTGGTTGCTGCGCGGCTGGCCGATGGTCAGCACCTCGCCGATGACCGGCGTGGCGAGCGCGATGTTCTTCTGCTGCGCCAGCGCGGACAGGCGGTCCAGCGGGTCCTGCCAGGTGTGGAAGGCGAGGTCGAAGGTGCTGTTGTGCACGCCGTACAGCACCTTGCCGCGCACGTCCTGGAAGGCCTGCACCGTTTCCTCGGGCGTCATATGCACCATGGGCCAGTAAGCGTCGTAGGCGCCGTTTTCCATCAACGCGAGGTCCATGCCGCCGAAGCGCTCGCCGATCTGCTTGAAGCCGGCGAAGTAGCCCGAATCACCGCTGTAGAAGATGCGCTGGCCGCCGCTTTCGAGCACCCACGACGACCACAGCGTGCGGTCACGGTCGTTGAGGCTGCGGCCCGAGAAGTGCTGCGACGGCGTGGCCGTGAGCTGCACGCCCGCATGCGCGGCCGACTGCCACCAGTCGAATTCGGTGATGCGGTCCGCCGCCACGCCCATGTCCTTCAGGCGCGCGCCCACGCCCAGCGGCACGAAGTAGCGCTGCACCTTGCCGTTGAGGTATTCGATGGTCGGCACGTCGAGGTGGTCGTAGTGGTCGTGCGAGAGCACCAGTCCCTCGATCGGTGGCAGGTCCTCCAGCTTCAGCGGCGTGGGGTGGAAGCGCTTGGGCCCGACGAAGCTGAAGGGTGACACCCGCTCGCCGAACACCGGGTCGATCAGCCAGTAGCGCCCCTGCAGCTTCAGCAGGTGCGAGGAATGGCCCAGGCGGATCACGTGGTTGGCGTCGGCGGGCAGCGCATCGAGCTGGGCACGCGTCACGGCCTTCACGGGAATGGCGTCCACCGGCACCGTGCCGGTCTTGGTGCTGAAGAAGAAACGCGACCAGATGCGCCATGCGCTCTGCGTGGGCCTGGCGTCGGGGTTGGGTGGATTGTGGAAGCGCCGGTCTTCCGCCCGGTACTGCGGCGACTGCTCGTAGCGCGTGGCCAGGTCGTCCGCCTGTCCCGTGGCGCAGCCGCCGGCGGCGCAGGCCGCGGCCAGCATCCAACCGCTGCGCAGGCGGCGAAAGGGGGTGCGGCTCGGGGCCGGGGCGGGGGGCGTGGGGGCAGCGGTCATGGAGTCCAACGGTAGCGCCGGCGGTGTGCGATGGCGACGGCCGAGCATCGCCGCCAGCTTCGGGGCGCGTCATTTCGACGCGGTATCGGCGTGTTTCGCATTGTTGCGGGATGCGCATCTCCACGCGGCGGCTAGGCCATGCGGCGGATGTGCAGGCGTGGCGTGCGGCGCCATAGTGCCCGCCGCCGACTGCCTGGAGATCCACATGCCCGACAACCGCCATCCCATCATCTACGTCCGCGGCTACGCGATGACGAGCTCGGAGCGCGACGAGACCGCGGCCGACCCCTTCTGCGGCTTCAACGCCGGTTCGACCGTGTACCGCGCCACGGTCGACAAGAAGGCGGCGGCGCAGAAGTTCGTGTTCGAGTCGCCAGTGGTGCGGCTGATCTCCGACTTCGGCTACCAGAACTGCTACCAGAACGGCCTGGACATCCTCGACGAGGACTGGAAGCCCCCGCCCGGCGACGACGGCGCCGATGTCGACGGGATGCCGGCCGCGTCGATCGTCGTCTACCGCTACTACGACAGCGGCTCCGGGCTGCTGGGCGACGGCCACGCGCGCGACATCCGCTTCTACGCGCAGGGGCTGAGCCGGCTCATCCTGCGCGTGCGCGACCTGGTCGCGCAGCGCGAAGGGCCGGGCTATCGCCAGGAGGACTTCCGCTGCTACCTGGTCGCGCACTCGATGGGCGGCCTCGTGGTGCGCGCCTTCCTGCAGAACCCTGCGCTCGGCGACGACGCGGCGCGCGGTTGCGTCGACAAGGTCTTCACCTATGCGACGCCGCACAACGGCATCGATGCGGCCGGCATCAACGTGCCGGGTTGGCTGTCGGTCGCCGAGATCAACACCTTCAACCGCGAGAAGATGGCGGACTTCCTGGGCACTCCCGCGGTCGATGGCCGCGTCGACGCGCTGCCCGCAAACATCCGGCCCCCCGCCAGCCGCTTCTTCTGCATGGTCGGCAGCAACCGCGGCGACTACGAGGCGGCGCAGGGCGTGGCGCGCATGTTCGCCGGCCACGGCAGCGACGGGCTGGTGCGCATCGACAACGCCACGCTGTGCGGCACCGACGCGAAGGGCCAGCGCACGCCCGTGGCCACCGCGTACACCTACCGCTCGCACTCGGGCTACTTCGGCATCGTCAACTCCGAGGAGGCCTACCAGAACCTCACGCGCTTCCTCTTCGGCGACGTGCGCGTGGACCTGTGGTTCGACGTCGACGAGGTGGCGCTGCCGCCCGACATTCCGGCCGGAGCCGACGTCGATGCGCTCTACCAGGTCGAACTGCTGGCCGCTCCGCGCGGCAAGCGCTGGTACCTCAGCCGGCGCATCGCCGAGGAAGACTCGCCCGCGTGCCGCACGCACAAGGAACTCACCGATCCGGCCAGCACCGGGCGCCGCTCGATCTACCTGTCGACGGTCTTCCTGGCCAACCGCGCGCGAGTCAAGCGCGACCGGCCCACGCTGGCCTATGCCATGACCCTGGGCGTGCGCGTGCCCGACTACCAGGTGAACAAGAAGTTCTGGCTCGACGGGCATTACGAGGGCAGCTCGCTCTTTCGCGACACGCTGGTGGTCGAGATGGCGCCGCCGCCCGACGGCGCGGCGGGCGGGCAGTGGGACGTCAAGTACGGCTGGCAGACCGACACCGCCGGCCGTGCCTCGCTGCCCATCAGCTACCAGCGCGTGCAGGACGACAAGCTCGAGTTCGTCGTGCCGCTGTCGACCCAGGGCGCCGCGCTCAGCCGGCCGGGCATCACCGGCAAGGTGCGGCTGGAGGTCAGCGCGTGGAGCTGATCCGCCCCGGAGTTTCAAGCCAAAAGTGCCCGCAGCGCCCATGGGGCGGGCGCGAGCGGCTATCGATTCAGTAGCAAATCGTCACTGTCATAGGCCGTTTGCCGAATGGGCAAGGGCGCCCGGAGCGTGAAGGATTTCACGATGGACAAGCCCATCGAGAAGATGGTCTCCGATCGGCGCGCGGCGCTCGGCGACATCGAGGCCCGTGCCGACGCCGAGACCGTCGCTGGCACCGGCGCCCGCGCCGGCGTCGACCCCCTCGCCGGCGGCCGCACCGACGGCGGCGGCAGCACCCCGCGCCGCCCCTGGGGCCTGGCCCTGTCGGGCGGCGGCATCCGCAGCGCGACCTTCTGCCTCGGGCTGCTCAAGGCGCTGGCGCAGCAGGGGCAACTGCTGCGCTTCGACCTGCTGTCGACCGTCTCGGGCGGCGGTTACGCCGGAGCGGTCTGGGGCCGGCTGTGCGACCGCTTCGCGCCCGCGGACCCGTCGGCACCCGGTGCCGGGCCCGCCGCGGCACAGGCCGTGCAGGCGGCCTTCGCCGACCTCGAGCGCGTGCGCTTCGGCCAGTGGCTGCGCGGCAACGGCCGCTATCTGATCCCGGGCGGCCTGGGCGACATGCTCTTCGCCGCGGCCCTGTTCCTGCGCAACCTGCTGGCCACGCACATCGAGCTGGCCATCGCCGCCACCCTGCTCGGCCTGGTGCTGGGCGGCATCGACCTGCTTGCCTGGAGCCTCATGGCCCGCGCCATCGATCCGGGTGCCGAGGGCGTCGCGCCCGCGGTGGTGCGTGCCGTGACGCTGCTGCCCGTGCTGTGGTCCGGCGTGCTGCTGCTGGGGCCGCCCGCCGTGGTGCTGGCCAATGCCTACTGGGCGCTGCGCGACGGGCCGCGCGCGCGGGCGGCGTGGCGCGCCGGCGCGGGGCTGGTGGCTTGGTCGCTGTGCGCCGCGGCCATCGCCTTCTTCCGGCCCGTCCTCGACGGGGAATACCGAGCGCCGACCTGGCTCGTGCCGGCCGCGCTGGGACTGGCGCTCAGTTGGGTCTGCGCCTCGCTCTGGGTGCTGTGGACGCTGCGGCGGCCCTTCGACGCCGCGGCCTGGCGCAACCGCACCACGCGCTGGCTGTCGCTGCTGCTGCGAGCGGCCCTGGCGCTGGGCCTGCTGGGGCTGGTGGATGCCGCCGCCTGGTGGCTGGCGCAGGACACCGACCGCGCCGGACGCGCGGCGGGCGGCCTGGCGCTGGCCGTGGCGGCCGCGGCGGTGCGCGCCGTGCTGCCGCTGGTCGCCAGCGGCAGCCGCGCGGTGCCGGCGCTCAGCCGCGACCTGATGCTCGGCCTGATCGGACTGCTGGGCATCGTGCTGAGCTTCTGCCTGGTCGCGTGGTGGGTGAGCGTGCTGTACGCCGCGCTGCTGCTGCCGGTGTTCACGCCGCAGGGGCTGAACTTCGGCCTGGGCGGCGTCTGGTGGTGGCTGCTGCTGCTCGGCGTGGGCGGTTACGCGCTGCTGAGCGGGCGCAACGTCGGCTTCCTCAACCTGTCGTCGCTGCATGTGTTCTACAAGGCGCGCATCGTGCGTGCCTACCTGGGCGCCGCCAACGGGCAGCGCCTGGGCGGCTCGCCGATCGAGGCGGTCGAGCGCTTCGACAGCGGCCGCGTCGCTGTGGGCGAGACACAGGCCGACGACGACGTGGCCCAGCACCGCTACCGGCCGCACCTCGCCGGTGGCCCGGTGCACCTGGTCAACGTGTGCGTGAACCACACGCTGGATTCGCGCCGCAGCCAGTTCAACCGCGACCGCAAGGGCCTGCCCATGACGGTCGCGCCCGGCGGCTGGGCACAGGCCGCGGGCGGCGACTGGCAGGCCATGCCCGAAGGCGAGGGCGCCCTCACGCTGGGCGGGTGGACGGCCGTGTCGGGCGCCGCGCTGGCGCCGGGCCTGGGCCGCATGACCCACCGCGGCGTGGCGGCGCTGACCCTGTTCGCCGGCCTGCGCCTGGGCTACTGGTGGCCGGCAGGCCCGATGGCCAGGGAGGCGGCCGAAGCCTGGTGGCGCTCGCCGCTGGCCAAGACGGGCTTCGTGCTGCGCGAGTGCTTCGGCGTCTTCGCCGGCATCGGCCAGCCGTATTGGTTCCTCAGCGACGGCGGCCACTTCGAGAACACCGGCGCCTACGCGTTGCTGCAGCAGGAGGCCGAGCTGATCGTGCTGGCCGATTGCGGCGCCGACCCGGCCTATCGCTTCTGCGACCTCGAGAACCTGGTGCGCTGCGCCCGCATCGACTTCGGCGCCGACATCGCCTTCATGAAGCCGCGCCCCGGCGTGCAGGGCCCTTTCATGCACGCCTTCGGTTCGCTCAACGACCTGTCGTCGATGCAGAGCCAGGCCTGCCTGGCCCTGGCGCGCGTGCGTTACGCCAGCGGCCGGCGCGGGTGCATCGTGCTGGTCAAACCCAACGTGTCGGCCGACCTGCCGGTCGACCTGGTGAACTTCAAGGCCGCGCATCCCGGCTTTCCGCAGGAATCCACCACCGACCAGTTCTTCAGCGAGGCGCAGTGGGAAAGCTACTTCCAGCTCGGCAATGAGATCGGCGCGCGCCTGAACGGCAAGCTGCTCGACGCCATCGCCTCGAGCACCGCGCTGATCGACGGCTTCGAGCCCGACGACGGGCAGGGTGGGGCGGCGCCCGCGGGCACGCCGGCCGGCGGCACCTGGAGCCGCATCCAGGCACGCGTGATGCAGCACGGCGTGGTGCAGGCCTCGCTGGGCATCGGCGGTGTGGCCGCACTGCTGCTGGCGCTGTGGCAGGGCGTGGCCAGCGTGGGCGCGCAGGCCGATGCCGAGCGCAAGGCGCAGGACGCCGCCGTGCGCGAGCTCACCGACCGCTGGGGCCGGCTGCGCGACGCCGGCGATGGCAGCGCCGCCGCCTGGCTGGCGGCCGAGCTGGTGCGCACCGTCGATCGGCACTGCCGCCCCGGCGAAGGCGGCGACGGCGAGTTCCTCCGGCGCGGCGGCCTGAACGGGCAGATCGCCAAGGACGCGCTGGTGGCCTGCGAGGCAGCGCCGGCGCGTGGCACCCCGGCCTGCGCCGACCTGCTGCGCCGCGCCGACGCGCCCGGCTGCCTTGCGCCGCTGCCGCAGAAGAGCTGCGTGCCGCGCTACTGGGCGCGCGACTACGGCGGCCTGCACGGCGGCGGCCGGGTGGGCAACTGCCCCGAACTGCTGAGCATGCCGTGGCGGCCGGTCGTCGTGCTGGCCGACTACGCCTGGACCACCGCCACCGGCGGCGCGGCCACGCTGGGCATGGCGCGCAAGCCGCACCCCGACGCCGTGGTTGCCGATGCGGCGGCGCCGGCGGCCGCGCCGCCCGTGTCTTCCGTGCGCGGGCCGGTGGCCACGCGGCCCACGCCGGGCCGCTCGATGC
>NZ_CABFMN010000097.1 GCF_901875635.1 Xylophilus ampelinus
GGCCTGGCCATCGCCGCAATGCCGGTGTCGCCGCCGGCGCGGCCGCCCGCGCCCGCGGAGGCCCCGAGCCCCGCGCCGCAGATCGTGCGCGAGGTGCCGGTGCCGCAGGGCGGCACGCTGCTGATCGACCGGCCGCTGCGCTCGGGCCAGCAGGTGTATGCCCGCGGGGGCGACGTGATCGTGACCGAGGTGGTGAACTTCGGCGCCGAGGTCATCGCCGACGGCCACGTGCATGTGTACGCGCCGCTGCGCGGCAAGGCGATCGCAGGGGCGCGTGGCAACGCCGAGGCACGCATCTTCACCACCTGCCTGGAAGCGCAGCTGGTGGCGATCGCCGGCATCTACCGCACGGCCGAGGTCGCGCTGCCCGAGCGGGTGGCCGGCAAGGCGGCGCAGATCCGGCTGCAGGACGACAAACTCGTGATGGAACCGATCGCCGGCTGACCCCGGCGGCGACCCTCACACCCCGACATTCGGTTCGAACGTAGACGAGAGAAAAGGATTCAGGCAATGGCCAAAATCGTGGTGGTGACCTCGGGCAAGGGCGGCGTCGGCAAGACGACGACCAGCGCGAGCTTTTCGTCCGGGCTCGCGCTCGCCGGCAAGAAGACGGCGGTGATCGACTTCGACGTCGGCCTGCGCAACCTGGACCTCATCATGGGCTGCGAGCGCCGCGTGGTGTACGACCTGATCAACGTGATCCAGGGCGAGGCCAACCTCAAGCAGGCGCTGATCAAGGACAAGCAGTGCGACAACCTCTTCGTGCTGGCCGCCTCGCAGACGCGCGACAAGGAAGCGCTGACGCAGGAAGGCGTCGAGAAGGTTCTCAAGGACCTGCAGGAGATGGACTTCGACTACATCGTCTGCGACTCGCCCGCCGGCATCGAGACCGGCGCGCTGATGGCGATGCACTTCGCCGACGAGGCGCTGGTGGTGACCAACCCTGAAGTGAGCTCGGTGCGCGACTCCGACCGCATCCTGGGCATGCTCAGCAGCAAGACGAAGCGGGCCAAGGACGGCGGCGAGCCGATCAAGGAACACCTGCTCATCACGCGCTACAACCCCAACCGCGTGGCCGACGGGCAGATGCTGTCGCTGGAGGACATCCAGGACATCCTGCGCATCAAGCTGATCGGCGTGATTCCCGAGTCCGAGTCGGTGCTGCAGGCCTCCAACCAAGGCGTGCCGGCCATCCACGACAAGGACACCGAAGTCGCCCAGGCCTACCAGGACGTGGTGGCGCGCTTCCTCGGCGAGGACCGGCCGATGCGCTTCATCGAGGCCGAGAAGCCCGGCTTCTTCAAGCGCCTGTTCGGCGGGAGGTGAGCCGCATGTCCTTTCTCTCCTTTCTGCTCGGCGAGAAGAAGAAGACGGCCAGCGTGGCCAAGGAACGGCTGCAGATCATCCTGGCGCACGAACGCACCAGCCTGTCGGCCAAGCGGCCCGACTACCTGGCCGACCTTCAGCGCGAGCTGGTGGCCGTGATCTCGAAGTACGTGTCGATCCAGCCCGAGGACATCAAGGTGAACCTCGAACGCCAGGACGACCTGGAAGTGCTCGAGGTCAAGATCGAGCTGCCCGAAGCCGCACCCGCGCGCTGAGTCTGCTCCTGTTTTGATAGCTGCTCGCGCCCGATGGACGCGCGCTGCAGGCCTTTTTGATCCTGAAGACCGGCACAGCGGCCGCTTGCTGCTGTGCCCATCCCTCAGTCGCCCGCGACGAAGCCCGCCACCGCCTCCAGCACCACTGCTTCCTTGAGGATGCGGCGGTGGCCCCAGCCCTCGGTCGCCACGAGGCGCGCACCGGGGATGGCATCGCGAAAGGCCTCGCCGTCGGCGAAGGCGTTCACCCGATCGGCGCGGTCGTGCACCACCAGCGTGGGCTGCGCGATGCGCGCGCCCACGGCCGCAGGCTCGAACTGCGGCATCACGATGCCCTCCCGTGATTCGATGAGACGCTGCATCGCGGCGCGCGTGCGCTCGCGCAGACCGAAGACCTGCGCAAAGTAGCGCGTGTAGTCGACCGGCGAAGCCGGCGGGGCGAGCAGCACGAGCCGCCGCGCATGCAGCCCCTGGCTGGCGGCCTGCGCCAGTGCGTTGGCACCCAGCGAATGCGCCACCACGGCGTGGAAGCCGGCGCCGGTGTCGTGGCGATGGCGCGCTGCCACGTAGCCGATGGCACGGGTGAACTGCGCCAGGTTGCTGGTGCCGCCGCCGCTGCGGCCGTGGGCCGGCATCTCCAGCAGCACCGGGCGCAGGCCCCGCGCCATGAGGGCCGTGGCGAGCGGCAGCATCTGCCCCGCGTGGCCGCCCCAGCCGTGCACCAGCAGCACGGCAGGCGCGTCGACGGGCAGCGGCGCATCTGCCGCGGGCCGGTAGAGGCCCAGGCGGCCCTGCTCGAAGGCCTGCAGCCGGTGCTGCCAATCCGGGCCGGGCGTGTGCCGGCGCTGCAGCCCGGCCGGCGGCAGCGGCGTGCCGAACACCCGCGCCGCAACGTGCACGCCCAGCGCGGGCCACAGCCGCTGCGAGGCGCCGAGGCCCAGGCGCAGCGCACGCACCCACGGGTTGGCGCCGTAGAAGCCGGACGCGGCGGCGTGGGGGACAGCGGTCGTGGTGTTCATCGTGCGCACTCCCGCCTCAGTACCAGACCCAGTCCTGGTTGCTGCCGGGCAGCTGGCGCAGCGCGCGCCGGCCGGCGCGACGGACGGCACCGACGGCGGCCGCCGACAGAAGACCGGCGAGGAAGGCGAGAACGATCACCATGGGAAACTCCTTTTATCGCACGATTGTGCGAAATTAATTCGCGCGTTGGCGGCGGGCTGGAATGGCGTGGGTGAGCGGGGTCCGGGTCCGCGCGCTCAGGCGCGGTAGCTGTCGAGCAGGCGCTGCCAGGTCGCGCTGGCGCGCTCGGCGGCCTTGGGGTCACGCAGGAAGCGCGCGTCGTGCAGAAGGGTCATGGCCAGGCCTTTGATCTCGCTCACCAACTGGGCGGCGTCGGTGTCGGCACGCAGCTCACCGGTCTCGACCGCCTGTTGCACCGTGCGGCGCAGGGCGGCGCGCCAGCGCACGACCTCGTCGAGCAGCAGCTGGCGCAACTCGCCCTCGCGGTCGTCGAGTTCGAAGGCGCCGGCGACGTAGATGCATCCGGTGTGGACCTCGACGTCGCGCATGCGCACGATCCAGCGGCGCACGATCTCCTCGAGCCGGGCCAGGCCCTTGGGCTGCTGCATCGCGGGCACGAACACGTCGGCGATGAAGCGCCGGCCGTACTCCTCGATCACCGCCTTCTGCAGCGCCTCGCGCGAGCCGACGCGCGAAAACACGCCGCTCTTGGACAGGTCGAGCCGGTCGGCCACGCGCTGCAGCGTGATGGCCTCCAGGCCCTCGGCCGCGGCGAGGTCGACCGCGGCGCCGACGATGGCGGCACGGGTCAGTTCGCTTTTCTGCGTCTTGGCGTCCATGCGCCGTATTTTGCGCACGATCGTGCGAAATGGCAAGAAGCTTTGACCGGCGCGGCTTGCGGCGTATCGTGCACGGGCGCCGCCGGCAGGGCCGGCACCGGCGCATCCCTCCCTTCCTCATCCACCATCAGGAGACATTGCCCATGGCCACACGCAAGACCAGCGGCGCCGACAAGAGCACCGGACTGCCCGACCCGGCAGCCATCCAGGAGGCATTTGCGCAGTCCTTCAAGGGCATCACCGACCGCATGCAGAACCTCAACCTCACGGGCAACGCGGCAACGCTGCTGGAAAGCGGCCGCAAGGACATCGAGGCCCTGGTGGAGGCCAACAAGCGCTCCTACCAGGGCCTGCAGACGGTGGTGCAGCGCCAGACGGAGATGCTGCGCAACTCGATCACCGAGTGGCAGGGCGCGATGCAGGGCATGCAGGGCCAGGACATGAGCGCCAACCTCGCCAAGCTCGACGAAATGGGCAAGGCGGCCTTCCAGCAGGCGCTGAACGACATCCGCGAGCTGGCCGACGTGGCCGCCAAGTCGCAGGCCGAGGCCTTCGAGATCGTGCGCAAGCGCGTGAGCGACAACGTGGAGCAGGTGACGCAGCTGCTGCAGCAGGGCGGCGCCGGCAAGAAGTAGGCGGGCCGCCGGCCGTTGGCCGGCGCGACCGCCGGCGCTGGGGCCCGGGCGGCCTCAGCGCGGCCGCAGCAGCTTGCCGGTGGACGATGCCCGCGCCAGCGTGCGGCCGTCGGCGGCGAGCAGATCCGCCTCGAGGAACACCACGCTGCCACCCCAGCGCAGCACGCGGGCCTCACCCTCGACGGGCGCCACGCCCACGCGGTCGAGGAAGCTGACCTTCAGTTCGAGTGTGGCCAGGCCGGTGCCGGGCTCGCGCGCCGCGACCGCGAAGGCCATCGCGTTGTCGAGCCAGGCCGTGATGAAGCCGCCCTGCACGATGGTGCCGTTCGTGTGCGCGAACTCGGGCCGCGGCGCGAAGCGCACGCGGGCCACGCCGGCCGCGTCGCTGGCAAGCAGGCGGTCGAAGCCGATCGCGTGGAGCAGCGGGTGGGCGTCCTTTTCGATGTCCATGGCGTGTGAGGGGGGCGTTGGAGGTGCAGCGCCGCAGGATAGCCGCGGCCTTCGGGCCGACCCTGTCGCCTCGGCGCGCGGTCTACGATGGCGCACTTCCCGCCCGCCGCACGGAGACCGCATTGCCCATCGAACTGCCCAAGGAGGCCCGCACCGCGGCCATCCAGTCCATCGAGCGCTACTTCGACGAAGAGCTGCAGCAGCGCATCGGCAACATCAGGCCGGCGCGCTGCTGAATTTCTTCCTGCAGGAGATCGGGCCCAGCGTCTACAACACCGCGGTGGCCGACGCGCAGGAGCGCATGCTGGCGCGGGTGCAGGAACTCGACATCGACTGCCACGAGGACGAGTTCGGCTTCTGGAAAGGGCGCGGCCCGCAGGCCGCGCCCGGCAGTCGCCGGCGCTGAGCGGCCTATCCGCTCACTGGCCGGCCACGATGGCGGCGATCAAACCGCCGGCGATCGCACCCAGCACGAAGTCGCCGTTGATCTGCATCCACTGGTAGCCCGAGGGCGGCGCCTGCAGGTGGCGGGTGCGCCAGTCGGTGACGACGTACTGCGGCGCACGGTAGCTGGCGGGCACGTAGCCGCCGCGGTGCCATTGCGCATGCGGGCGCGGCACGCCCGGCCGCCAGTCGCGGCGATCGTCGCGGTCCCAACGCTCCTGACGCTCCCAGCGGTCGGCACGGTCGCGCCGGTCATGGTCGCGCTCGTAGCGCTGGCCCTGGTCCCAGCGCGGGCCTGGGCCATCGCCACGGCCCGGGAAGCCCTGGGCCATGGCGCCACCGGCCAGGGTGAGGGCCAGCGTGGCAGCGATGACGCGCACGCCGCGGCGGGTGCGGGTGGACAGGGGGGTGGGGCGGTGCTTCATGGCGACTCCTTCTGTGTGTGAAACCATGGCCCCAATGCTGACGGGCGCATGTGTCGCCGCCGTCCGGCCGTGATGAGCCGCGAATGAAGGATGTAAGCGCCTGTCAGGGCGCGGGGCTCTGCCGCCGGGGCGGGCGACGCACCACCGCTCATCGGCCAACGCAGAAAAAAGCCCGCGTGGAGCGGGCCCAAAGAACCTTGCGGTTCGCGAAGAGACGTTGCGCCGGATCGTTCTGGCTCTGGCGGCGCTTTCCCTTGAAGCGTCGATGCGTGACGGCCTCACTGTGGCACGACGCCCGCCTTGGAACCGTGAAATAGTTGGCAATCACTCCATCCTCTTGGTGAACAAATGTCACCCAGGGCCGCCCGGGCGCTCAACCGCGCGGCCGCACACGGGCTGTGGCCTCGATCTCGATGCGCATGCGGCGATCGGCCAGCCCGGCCGAGATCATCATCGCCGCCGGCCGCACCTCGCCGAACCAGCGGCGCAGCACCGGCCAGCAGGCCGGAAAGTCGGCCGCCTCGGGCAGCACGTAGGTGACGCGCACCACGTCGGCCATCGAGGCGCCCGCCTCGCGCAGCGCCGCATCGATGTTCTTCAGGCATTGCTCGGCCTGCGCCACCACATCGTCGGCGATGGTCATCGTGGCGTAGTCGAAGCCGGTGGTGCCGGAGACAAAAACCCAGTCGCCGTCGACCACGGCGCGGGAATAGCCGATCTCCTCTTCGAAGGTGGAACCGGAACTGATGAGGCGTCGGATCATGGCGTCAAGGTGCGGGCAGCACGTCGGTTGCTACGATTTCGATAGCTGCTCGCGCCCGTCCCACGGGCGCTGCGGGCACTTTTTGCTTGAAGGCGCGGAGTCAGGGCGCGTTGCCCTGCGGCCCCACGGGCGGCGGCGCCGCACGACCGCTGGAGCCCGGCGCGAGCTTGCGCCCGAAGGCTTCGCCCACGTTGCGCACCGGCCGGCTCGCCGCTTCGGATCCACGCTGGATGCCGCGCCGTGCCGCATCGTCCGCACGCTCGATCCCGCGGCCGGCGGCGTCGGTGCCGCGCTGCATGCCCGAGGTCGCCTTGTTGTGCGGCTTCTTGAGCGTGTTTGCAGGCCGGGTGGATGGCGGGTTGTTGGCGTTGGTCGTCTGCGCCTGAGCCAGCCCGGCCGCCGCAAGCGCCATCGAGGCGACGCCGACGTTCAGGGCGCGCAAGAAAAGTCGGAAGGTCATCGGTGAAGGTCTCCTGCGGGTGGCGGCACCCGCAGGGCACCACCGGTTCACACGGCCGGCTTGTCGCTCGGCGTCTGGATGTTGTCCTTGAGCTCCTGGTTCATCGGCAGGCCGATGGCCTGGTTCTTGGGCGGGATCGGGCCCATGAACCACTTGTTGTAGAGCTTCTCGAACTCGCCGGATTTCATCATGCCGGTGATCACGCCGTCGACCAGCGCCTTGAACTTGGGATCGTCCTTGCGCAGCATGCAGGCGTAGGGCTCGACCTGCAGCGCGTCACCCACCACGTCGAGCGCGGCGGGATCCTTCGCGTTGGCCTTGAGGCCGAAAAGCAGGATGTCGTCCATCGGGAAGGCCGAGGCGCGGTCGGTCTCGACCAGCAGCAGCGCATCGGCATGGTCCTTGGTGCCGATGACGTCGAGGTCGAGCTTCTTCTCGTCGTTGTACTTGCGCACGACCAGCATGTTGGTGGTGCCGGTGGTGATGGCCACCTTCTTGCCCTTGAGGTCGGCCCAGTTCTTGATGCCCGAGCTCTTCTTCACCAGCAGGCGCGTGCCGGTGTAGAAGTGGTTGATGGCGAAGTCCACCTCCTTGCCGCGCGCGGTGTTGTTGGTGGTCGAGCCGCATTCCAGATCGATCGTGCCGTTGGACAGCAGCGGGATGCGGTTCTGCGAAGTGACGGCCATCCAGCCCACCTCGAGGTTCGGCTTGCCCGTCTGCTTCTTCACCGCGGCGACCACGGCATTGGCGATGTCGACCGCGAAGCCGATCGGCTTGCCCGGTGCCTCGAGGTAGCTGAAGGGCACCGAGGATTCGCGGTACGCCAGCGTGATCTTGTTCGCCTCGGCGACCTTGGCCAGCGTGTCCGCGGCCTGGGCCCCGGTGGCGGCCATCGCGGTCAGCAGCACGGCGGAAGAAAGAACGGAGAGCTTCATGGGCACCTTTCTGGGAAATGGAGCGAAGTGGAGAGAGCCTCGGTACAAGCAAGGGCCTGGCCAGTGTGGCAGTGCAGGCGGCACAGGCGGCATTCCTTTTTGCCCCGCGGCCATGCCCAAAGCTTATGGTCCGCGGCCTCGTGGCAAGCCGCCGCATGGCGGCCCATTACCCCGCGGCATGGGTGCGGGTGCTATCGGCATTTTCCAGAACTCGCCCTGCACCTTAGAGTGCGCGAATGCTCAGGAAGCGATGACCGCACGCCTGATCGACGTCCGTAACCGCCCTTCTCCTTCCCGCTTCTTCCAACATGCACATCTGCGTGCTCGGCGCCGGCATCGTGGGCCTGGCCACGGCCTGGGAACTGCACCGCCAGGGCCACACCGTCACGGTGGTCGACCGCGCCCTGCCCGGCAGCGGCACCAGCAGCGGCAACGGCGCGCAGCTGAGCTACTCCTACGTCGCGCCGCTGGCCGATGCGTCGATCTGGGCCCAGCTGCCGCACCTGCTGCTGGCGGCCGATTCGCCGCTCAAGCTGCGGCCGCAGCTCGATCCGCACCAGTGGCGCTGGGGCATCGAATTCCTCGCCGCCTGCAACGCGGGCACCGCCGCCGCGACCACGAAGCGCCTGCTGGCCCTGGCCGCCCGCAGCCGCGAGGGCTTCGAGGCCATGCGTGCCGAACTCGCGCCCGATTGCGACTTCTCGGCCACCGGCAAGCTGGTGCTCTACCGCAGCCCCGCCGGCGTGGAGGCGGCCCGCCGCCAGGTCGAGCTGCAGCGCACGCTCGGCGCCGCGCCACAGACGATCGTCACGCCCGAGGAATGCGCCGCGCTGGAGCCCGCCCTCGCCGGCTACCACCGCCAGATCGCCGGCGGCGTGCACACGCCCAGCGAATGCGCGGCCGATTGCCTCAAGGTCTGCCAGGCGCTGGCGGCGGCGCTGTCGGCACGCGGCGTGCGCTTCGTGCTGGGCCATGCGGTGCAGGCCTTCGACCGCCAGGGACGAGACGTTGCGGCCGTGCAGACAGAGGCCGGCCCCCTCGCTGCCGACGCCTTCGTGATGGCGCTGGGCACTGCCTCGGCCCGCTTCGGCCGCCAGCTCGGCGCGCATGTGCCGGTCTACCCGCTCAAGGGCTACAGCATCACCGTGCCGGTCGATCCCGCGCCCGGTGCCGCGCCGCGCGTGAGCGTGACCGACAGCGCCCGCAAGACTGTCTTCGCGCGCCTGGGCGACCGGCTGCGCGTGGCCGGCATGGCCGAGCTGGTGGGTGAAGATGCACGCATCCCGCAGGACCGCATCGACACCCTCATCGCAGCGACGAAAGCCGTCTTCCCGCGCGCCGCGCGCGACTTCGACGCGCCCGAGCCCTGGACCGGCATGCGCCCCGCCACGCCCAGGGGCACGCCCCTCGTCGGCGCCCTGCCCGGTGCGCCGCGCAACCTGCTGTTCAACACGGGGCACGGAGCGTTGGGGTTCACGCTGGCGTTCGGGACGGCGCGAGAGGTGGCACACCGGTTGCCATCGGCCGACTGAGCATCACCGCACCTTAGCCACCGCCTGCGCCCAGCCGGGAAAGTGTGGCGGCGGAAGGAGGTACCTCGAGCACGCTTTGCAAAGTGTCGAGCACGTTGTCGACGGCGTAGGGAGTCGACCACAGACGACTCTTGAACCCGTCCTTCAAAGCCGCGTCCTGCGCCGCTTCCCAGGCAGCCCACACAGCATTGCCGTAGATACCTCCGGCCAGCGAGAAGCGTTGCTCGAGCAATGGCCGAGGCACCTGGGGCAGCAGTTCGGCCAAGTGCGCGAAACAGCGCTTGTAGCCGGTGTTCCAGCGATCCTCCAGCGCTTCTCGCAAGAACTCACGCTGGTTGAGTTGCAGATTGGCGACCATGCGGATGTAGGTGGCCTGGCCGGTGCGCTCCGATAGCGCCAGCAAGGGCAGCGTCAGCGCCTCGATCATCGACCGTACCGTCACCTGCCCCTCGGCCTCCAGCCGGTCGAGCATCGACTGACGGTGCTCGTCGATGAGCCGCGCGCCGTCGACGAGCAACTCCGCCGCCAGCGCCTGCTTGCTGCCGAAGTAGTAACGCAGCGATGCGTTGTTGCGCTGCCCGGCCGCCGACACGATGTCCTGGACGCCCACGCCGTCCAGCCCCCGCTCCGCGAACAGCCGCTGCGCGACTTCCTTGAGTCGCGCACGCGTCTCCTGGCCGTCTACGCGCAGGGTTTTACCTGATGGAGTCAAAAGATCACCTTGCTAACTTAGTTGTTCTAAATCGCTTAATTAATCGAATTGGAGAAACTAACATGAGGATTGTGATCGTTGGTGGCGGAATCGGCGGCCTGACCGCCGCCCTCGCCTTGCGCCATCACGGCATCGAGGCGATTGTGCTGGAGCGCGCCGCCGCGTTGAGCGAGATCGGCGCGGGCATCCAGATCGCCGCCAACGGCACGCTGGTGCTGCGCGAACTGGGGCTGGAGCCCGCCCTGGCGGCGGTCGCCACCGTGCCCGAGCGCTACGACTACCGCGACCTGGCGACGGGCCGGCTCCTGTACATCGCGCCGCTCGGCCAGGAAGCGGCGGGTCGCTACGGCGCGCTCATGTACAACGTGCACCGCGCCGACCTCATCGACCTGCTGCATGCCGCACTGCCGCCCGGCACCGTGCGCCTGGGCGCCGAGTGCGCCGCGATCGCGCAGGACGCCCGCCAGGCGCGCGTGACGCTGCGCACGGGCGAGGTGATCGAGGCGGATGCGGTCGTCGGCGCCGATGGCATCCATTCGGTGGTGCGCACCGCCCTTCGGGGGCCGGAGGACAAGCAGTTCGCCAACATCCTGATGTGGCGGGCGCTCATCCCCAAGGCCAAGCTCGAGGGACTGCCGTTGCCGGTGGCCGGCAACAACTGGTTCGGCACCGGGCGCAACGTCATCTCGTACTGGGTCCGGCCCGACCTGTACAGCATCCTTGCGGCCGTGCCGGCCACCGAGGTCCGGCGCGAGTCGTGGACCGAGAGCGGCGACATCGGCGAACTGCTCGACTCCTTCCAGGGCGCGGAGCCCACCATCCAGGCCATGCTCGGCGCGGTCGAATCCAGCTTCATCACGGGCATGTACTACCGTGACCCGATCCCGAACTGGAGCACCGGCCGCATCACGCTGCTGGGCGACGCGGCGCACGCGATGGTGCCGTACCTCGCACAGGGGGCCTGCCAGTCCATCGAAGACGCCTGGGTGCTGGCGGTGTGCCTGAAGAAACACGGCGCCCAGGGCATCGAGGCAGCCCTGCTGGAGTACGAGCGCCGCCGCCAGCCGCGCACCACGCGCATCCAGGCCGGCGCGCGCTTCGCCGTGAAGATGGCGCATGAGCCCGACGAGGACTCGGTGCGCTGGCGCAATGGCCGCTGGCGCGGGCTTGCGCGCATCGACCCGCTGGCGGAGACCTCGTGGGCCTTCGCCTGGGGGCACGACATCCTCGCCGCCGCCAAGCTGCCGCCGGGCGAGGTCGTCGGCCTGAGCGCCGCCAAGGAAGGCAAGCGCATGGCGCGGCCCGAGAGCCAGCGCGCCTTCGATCTCTGGAAAGGCGCCATCGGCTCGGAAGACATCGCGCGCGGCCATCTCGGCCAGCGTGCGGCCTACGAACGCTTTCTGCTCACGCGGTTTCCGGCGCCGGCGGGCCTCGCGACCCTGCCGGCCGAACTCAACGGCGTAAAGGCGCTGCGCGTGGGCGGCGGCGCGGCAGATGCAGCGGTGCTGCATTTTCATGGCGGCGCCTACGTGATGGGGTCGGCAGCCAGTTCGGTCGAGTACGCCGGCCGCCTGAGTGCCGCGTTCAGCGCGCCCTGCTACACGGTCGATTACCGCCTGGCACCGGAGCACCCCTATCCGGCCGCCATCGATGACGCCTTCGACGCGTACCGCGGGCTTCTGGCCACCGGCGTGGCGCCGCAGCGCATCGTGCTGAGCGGCGAATCGTCGGGGGCGGGGCTGGCCCTTGCCCTCGCGATGGCGCTGCAACGCGCCGGCCTGCCATTGCCCGGCGGTGTCTTCGCGGTCTGCCCGTTCACCGACCTCACCTTGAGCGGACCCACGGTGGCGCAGCACTCGGGCGACGACCCGGCCGCCCATCGGGATTCACTGACTCAGCTGGCGGCCTCGTACTTCCAGGGCCACGAGCCCACCGATCCGTTGGTGTCGCCCCTCTTCGGCGACCCGGCCGAATTGCCGCCGCTGTACATCGCGGTGGTCGACGGCGAGGTGCTGCAGAGCGACGGCACCCGCTTCGCCGACAAGGCGCGAGCGGCGGGCGTGGACGTCACCCTGCGTGTGGTGCCGGACTCGGTGCACGTCTTCACGCTGTTCCCGTTCCTGCCTGAGGCGCAGGACACGCTCGAGGACGCCGGGCGCTGGCTGCGCGCCCGGCTGCAGGACGGCGCCCGGACGGCCCTGGCCGCCTGAGCGTTGCCGGGCGGACTGCCTTTCCACCGATCGTCAACAGGAGACAACCATGCTTTCCATCACCCGCTGCACCACCGCGTGCGCGCTCGCCCTGGCCAGCATCGCCGCCACCGCCGCCGGGTCCGCGCCCGTGCTGTCCGACGCCACCGTCAAGGTCGGCGTGCTCACCGACATGAACAGCATCTTCTCGGAACTCGGCGGCAAAGGGTCGGTGCTGGCCGCGCAGATGGCGATCGACGACTACAAGGCCAGTGCGAAGCCGGCGTTCAGGATCGAGCTCATCAGCGCGGACCACCAGAACAAGGCCGACATCGGTGCCAGCAAGGCGCGCGAGTGGTACGACACGCAGCAGGTGGACGTCATCGTCGATGCCATCAACTCGGCGGTGGCGCTCGCGGTGTCGAACGTCACGCGCGACAAGAAGAAGCTGCTGATCGCCACCGGGCCGGGCTCCATGCGCCTGACCAACGAGGAGTGCTCGCCCTACACCATCAGCTACACCTGGGACACCTATTCGGTATCGCGCCCGCAGGCACAGGCACTGACCAAGGCCGGCATCGACAGCTGGTTTTTCGTGACCGTGGACTATGCGCTCGGGCAGTCGATCGAACAGGAGGCCACGGCCGCGATCCAGTCGGCTGGCGGCAAGGTCGTCGGCACCGTGAAGCATCCGCTGAGTGCGCCCGACTTCTCGTCATTCATGCTGCAGGCGCAGGCTTCCAAGGCCAAAGCCGTGGCGATCGCGAATGCAGGCGGCGATCTGATCAACGCCGTGAAGGCAGCACGCGAATTCGGCCTGACGCCCAAACAGACCGTCGTGCCGCTGTCGGGCTCGCTCACCGATGTGCACGCCATCGGCCTGGCGGCGGCGCAGGGCATGATCGTCACCGAGGGCTTCTACTGGAACCTCAACGCGCAGACACGCGAATGGAGCCGCCGCTTCTACGACAAGCACAAGCGGATGCCCAACCTGATCCACGCCGGCACCTACTCGGCGGTGATGAACTACCTGAAAGCCGTGGAGGCCGCGGGCAGCGACAAGGCCGACGACGTGCTGGCGCACATGAAGAAGACGACCGTGAACGACGTCTTCGCCAGCAACGGCCGGCTGCGCGAGGACGGCCGCTTCGTGCACGACATGTACCTCATGGAGGCGAAGAAGCCGTCCGAATCGAAGGAGCCATGGGACTACTTCAACGTGAAGGCGGTGGTGCCTGGCGATCAGGCCTTCCAGCCGCTGTCGGAATCACGCTGCCCGCTGCTCAAGCGCACCTGATCACGCGACCTGTTGCCCCAGCACCTGCTGCACACACCGCAGCATGCTTCTCACCGCCACCGACTCCCGCCCCTCGGCCGGCCGCAGGGCCCGCACCGGCACGGGCAGCTCGGGTTGCAGTGCCAGCACGTCGACCTTCGTCGCGTCGGCCGACAGGGCCGTGCAGCCGTCGACGAGCGCGACGCCCAGCCCGTGCTGCGCCATGGCGAGCGCGGCGTGATACGTCTGCACGGTGACCACGGCCTGCAGGCCCACGCCCGCCTCGCGGCAGGCCTGGCTCAGGCTCAGGCCGACGGGGTCGCGGGCATCGAGGGCGATGACCGGAACGTCGCCCAGCGCGGCCAGGTCAATGGCGCCCGTGCGCACCACGGCGGGCGGCAGCAGGCCCTTGGGCGCGACACAGACCATACGGCTGTCGGCCAGGGTCTCGTGCGTGAGGCCGGGCGGCACGACGGGGCTGAAGGCGAAGCCGATGTCGGCCTCGCGCAGCAGCAGCTTCGAGACGATCTGAGGCGTGTGCAGCGCCTCGACATGGATCGTCACCTTGGGGTGCTTTCGGCGGAAGGCGACCAGCGCGCGCGGCAGCACCTCGTGCGTGAGCGCCATCACGGCGAGGATGCGCAGCTCCTGCGTCGCGTCGTCGGCCTGGCGCAGGTTGGCGGCGAGGCGCTGCACCTCGTCGAGCTGCGCGAACAGGCGCTCGATGTGCGGGTACAGGGCCTGCGCCTCGGCGGTGGGCGTGAGGCGGCCCTTGGCGCGGCGGAACAGCGCGAAGCCCAGCTGCAGTTCGGCATGCTGCAGGGTGCGGCTGACGGCCGGCTGCGTGACGTTGATGAGCCGGGCCGCGGCGCTCACGCTGCCGGTGAGCATGACGGCGTTGAAGACCTCGATGTGGCGAAGGCGCATGCGGCGGTCAGTCGTCCGCGGCGGGTGCGGCGGCGCGCGCCATGCGCTCGCTCTTCCAGTACACGTCGTCGCCGCCGTCCATGCGGTTGAGCACACGGGCCAGCACGAAGAGCAGGTCGCTCAGGCGGTTGAGGTACTGGCGCAGGCCGTCGTTGAGCGGCTCTTGCGCCCCCAGCGCGACCACGGCGCGTTCGGCCCGGCGCGCCACGGTACGGCACACATGCGCCTGCGAGGCCGCGCGCGTGCCGGCCGGCAAAATGAATTCCGCCAGGCGCGGCAACGTGGCGTTGTGATCGGCCAGCGCCTGGTCGAGCTGCAGCAGCGCCTCGGGCTTGAGCAGCGTGTAGCCGGGCATGGACAGCTCCCCGCCGAGGTTGAAGAGCTGGTGCTGCACGTCGACGAGCAGATCGCGCACCGCATCGGGCAGCGGCTCGCACAGCAACAGGCCGATGTGCGAGTTGAGCTCGTCCACGTCGCCCATGGCGTGCACGCGCAGGTGGCTCTTGGGCACGCGCGTGTTGTCGCCCAGGCCGGTGGTGCCGTCGTCGCCGGTGCGGGTGGCGATCTGTGAGAGTCGGTTGCCCATGGAGGGTACTGCCTTGTGGTGATGGATGACCCGGGCGCCACGCGGCACCCATCCGTTGCAGAATGGTAGACCCCTTGCCTCACGCTCCTTCCCACGACCCTCGGCCGCGCACCGCCGGCGCCGGAGACCTGCCATGAACGCCCCCGCTTCCCTCGCCCATGTGACGCCCGAGATTGCCCAGCGCGATGTGCCCGACGCACTGATCCAGGCCCTGCAGCAGCGCTTCGGCGCACAGTGTTCCACGGCGATGGCGGTGCGCACGCAGCACGGGCGCGACGAATCCGCCTTCACCGAAGTGCCGCCGCCCGCGGCCGTGGTCTTCGCCGAAAGCACGCAGGATGTGGCCGACGCCGTGAAGCT
Organism: Xylophilus ampelinus; assembly: GCF_901875635.1. Taxonomy (GTDB): domain Bacteria; phylum Pseudomonadota; class Gammaproteobacteria; order Burkholderiales; family Burkholderiaceae_C; genus Xenophilus. Next base: position 15,155 of record NZ_CABFMN010000097.1, read on the forward strand.
CGCCGACGCGCACAGCGTGCCCGTGATCCCCTTCGGCGTCGGTTCCTCGCTCGAAGGCCACTTGCTCGCGGTGCAGGGCGGCATCAGCATCGACGTGTCGCGCATGAACAAGGTGCTCTCGGTCAATGCCGACGACCTGACGGTGACGGTGCAGCCCGGCGTGACGCGCAAGCAGCTCAACGAGGAGATCAAGAGCACGGGCCTGTTCTTTCCCATCGACCCTGGCGCCGACGCCTCGATCGGCGGCATGACGGCCACGCGCGCCAGCGGGACGAACGCCGTGCGCTACGGCACCATGCGCGAGAACGTGCTGGCGCTCAAGGTGGTCACGGCCGCAGGCGAAGTCATCCGCACCGGCACGCGCGCCAAGAAGTCGTCCGCGGGCTACGACCTCACGCGCCTGATGGTCGGCAGCGAAGGCACGCTCGGTGTCGTCACCGAGATCACGCTGCGCATCTACCCGCTGCCCGAGGCGGTGTCGGCCGCGATCTGCTCCTTCCCGAGCATCGAGGCGGCCGTGCGCACCACCATCGAGATCATCCAGCTGGGCGTGCCGATCGCGCGCGTGGAGTTGATCGACGTGAACACGGTGCGCATGGTCAACGCCTACAGCAAGCTCACCCTGCGCGAAGAACCGATGCTGCTGATGGAGTTCCACGGCTCGCCGGCGGGCGTGAAGGAGCAGGCCGAGGTGGTGCAGGAGCTGGCCAGCGGCCATGGCGGCAATGCTTTCGAATGGGCCAGCACGCCCGAGGAGCGCACCCGCCTGTGGACGGCGCGGCACAACAGCTACTTCGCAGCGATCGCCTCGCGCCCCGGATGCCGCGCGATCAGCACCGACACCTGCGTGCCGATCTCGCGCCTGGCCGACTGCCTGCTCGAATCGGTGGCCGAGGTCGACGCCAGCGGGATCCCCTACTTCCTCGTCGGCCACGTGGGCGACGGCAACTTCCACTTCGGCTACCTCATCGACCCCGACGACGCCGACGAGCGCGCCAAGGCCGAGCAGCTGAATCACGCGCTGGTGGCACGGGCCATCGCGCTGGAAGGCACCTGCACCGGCGAACACGGCGTGGGGCTGCACAAGATGGGCTTCCTGGTCGACGAGGCCGGCGCGGGCGCCATCGACATGATGCGGACCATCAAGCGTGCGCTCGACCCGAAGAACATCATGAACCCGGGCAAGATCTTCGCCCTTTGATGCTATCGATTCAATAGCTGAATGTGCCCGCTGGGCGGGGGCTTCAGGCCGATTTGATCATGAAAAAAGCCCGGCGCTGCCGGGCTTTGTCGTTGGGGGCCGCGCGGGCTCAACGACGACGGCGCGTCGGCTTCTCGCTCGGCACGTAGGTCTGCGACGGTGCCGCGCCCCCGTCCACGCCCAGCCGGCCGCCGCCACCCAGGCCCTGGCCGCGCACGGTCTGGGCCTTGTAGTTGCGCAGCGAGACCACGAGCTGGTTGTACGAGTCCATGAAGGCCGCGGCGATGACCTTGCCCTGCGGCGTGCGCGAGTAGCCGCCGATGCTGCCGGCCGCCGACGCACCGGCCACGCCCAGGAAGCCGCCGAAGTCGGTCTTGGAGGCGCTGCCTTCCGACACGCCGATCTGCACGCCCGAGCGGTTGTCGATGAGGGTCAGCATGGTGCTGGCTTCGCGGGTCTGCAGGCTGCCGCCGACATTGGCCAGCACGTTGCTGTAGCGGCCGCGGTTGATGATGCCGCCGAGCGCGGCGCCCATGCCACCGGCGTCGCTGTTGTTGATGATGACCTCGGGCGAGATGCCGTAGTCGGAGGCGACCATCTGGCCCTTGCCGAAGTTGCTGCCGGCGCGCATTTCGCCCGACTGCATGATGGCGCGCTCGCGGTTCATGGCGTTCATGCCGGCCGCGCCGCGCTCGACGACGACGAAACAGTTCGACTGCTGGATCAGCAGGCGCAGCAGCGTGGAGGTGGGGGGCAGTTTGTACTCGCCGGTGACGATGGTGTACCAGCCGGCCGACTGGTTCTCGATCAGCGAGACGGTGCCCAGCGGCGACTCGCAGCGTTCCAGCGCGCTGCTGGCGTTGGCGGAAGCCGAGCCGGCGGCGCTGCCGGTGGCAACGGTCTTGGCACCCTGGCTGCCCATCTGCATGTCCGTGGTCTGGCAACCGGTCAGTGCGAGCACCCCGACGAGGGCAGCGGCGAGCGGGAGTTTGGCGAAGGTCATGGGTCAGGCCCTGTCAATGTTTGAAACAGCCGGTGAGCATAACGTCAAACGATGGAGCGTCCATGCATCGGAAGTGCGGGACACCTCTCTCATTCGGACAGGACCCCCAAACCATGGGAGCCGCTGGCCCGCGTGGGGCCGTCCGCCGCGTCACATCCGGTGATCGTCACGTGGCGCCGCGGCCACGGATGTAACGCTCAGAAATGTGGAATTTGTCACACCCCCGGTGCCACGCCGGCACCGGCTGGTGTCAGGCCGTGCTGCCGCGCAACCGGTCGATGAGCCCGTTGAGCGACTCCAGCGAGCCGAAGTGGATGGCGAGCTCACCGCTCTCCTCCACCTTGCCGTTGCGCTTGCTGCGCTTCTTGATGCGCACCTCGACCTCGGCGGTGAGCAGGTCGGCCAGTTCCTCTTCCACGCGCTGCAGGTCGCGCGACTTCTCGGCCGGGCCGCGGCGCACCGGGGCTGTGAGGTTGAACTCGGCTGCGAGCTTCTTCACCAGCGACTCGGCCTCGCGCACCGACAGCTTCTTCGCCACGATCTGGTTGGCCGCGGTGATCTGCGTGGCACGGTCCAGCGCCAGCAGGGCGCGCGCATGGCCCATGTCGACGTCGCCGGCCATCAGCAGGCCCTGCACCGGCTCGGCCAGGTTCAACAGGCGCAGCAGGTTGCTGGCCGCGCTGCGCGAGCGACCCACGGCCTGCGCCGCTGCCTCGTGCGTGAGGCCGAACTCGTTCACCAGCCGCTGCAGGCCCTGTGCCTCTTCGAGCGGGTTCAGGTCTTCGCGCTGGATGTTCTCGATCAGCGACATCGCCGCGGCGGCCTCGTTGGGCACGTCGCGCACCAGCACCGGCACCTCGGCCAGGCCGGCCAGCTTCGCAGCGCGGAAGCGGCGCTCGCCCGCGATGATCTCGAAGGGCGCGTTCTTGGCCGCCGCCTGCGCGGCGTCGAGCCGGCGCACCAGGATCGGCTGCATGATCCCCTGCGCCTTGATGCTCTCGGCCAACTCGTACAGGGCGCCCTCGTCCATGCGCGTGCGCGGCTGGTAGACGCCGGGGACCATCTGGTCGAGGGCGAGCGTGCTGGGGTTGCCGTCGCGCCCGGCTGGAGCGCTGGCGCCCTCGCCGTCGTCGCTGCCACTGTCGCGCGATGCGCCCGCATTGCCGGCGGCAGGGCCGAGCAGGGCTTCGAGTCCGCGGCCAAGGCCCTTGGGTTTCTTGGTGGCCATCAGGGGGTCTTCGTGGTTTCGGGGTTCATCAGTTCGAGCATCAGCGCGCGGCCCTCGGGCCAGTCGCCCAGGCCCGAGTCGGCGTTGACGTGGCCGCGCGCGCCGAGGTCGACAAAGCGTGCGCCCCAGTCGGCGGCCAAGCCGCGGGCGCGCTCGGCGCTGCAATACGGGTCGTCGGTCGAGCCGACGAGGATGGACGGGAACGGCAGGCGCTCGCGCACGATGGGCGCCCAGCCGGGGATCTGCTGGCGCAGGTCCTCGCGCTCCAGGTCGCCGGGCGCCACCAGCAGCGCGCCCACCACCCGGCCGGTATGGCGTGAATGCGCCGCCCAGGCGGCGACCAGCAGGCAGCCCATGCTGTGGGCCGCAAAGACGACCGGGCCCGGGGCCGCGAGCACCGCCTCCTCGAGCTGGGCCGACCAGTCGCCGCGCAAGGGGCGCATCCAGTCGTGCTGCTGCACCCGCCGATCGCCGTGCAGCGCTTCCCAACGGGTCTGCCAGTGGCCGGGGCCGCTGTTTTGCCAGCCGGGCAACAGAAGCACTTCAGGAGATGCCTTCATTTGCTATTGTTTTGATAGCTGCTCGCGCAGGCAGGACGGGCGCTACAGGCTGTTTTCATCCGAAACACCGGATGCGGAGGGCGCTGCGGCCGGCACCGCGACCGGGGGCGCCACCACCGGCGGTGCCGGCTGCGCGAAGGCGCTGGCGGGCGGCATCTTCTTCACCAGTTCTTCGGCAAAGGCGACGAAGGCCTGGCTGCCGCGCGCCGACGGGTCGAACACCACACCCGGCAGGCCATAGCTGGGCGCCTCGGCCAGGCGCACGTTGCGCGGGATCACGGTGTCGAACACCTTGTCGCCGAAATGCGCCTTGAGCTGCTCGCTCACCTGCTGCTGCAGCGTGATGCGCGGATCGAACATCACGCGCAGCAGGCCGATGATCTGCAGGTTCTTGTTGAGGTTGGCATGCACCTGCTTGATGGTGTTGACCAGGTCGGTGAGCCCCTCGAGCGCGAAGTACTCGCACTGCATGGGCACGATCACGCCGTGCGCCGCGCACAGGCCGTTGAGCGTCAGCAGGCTCAGGCTGGGCGGGCAGTCGATGAGGATGAAGTCGTACTCGGCGCCCACGCCGGCCAGCGCGGTGCGCAGGCGCTTCTCGCGGCGGTCGAGCGCGACCATCTCCACCTCGGCGCCGGCCAGCTCGCGGTTGGCGGCCAACACGTCGTAGGCGGCGCCGGCTTCCACCAGCTTCTCGGGGCGGATGCGCGCCTCGGCGACCGAGGCGGATTCGAGCAGCACGTCGTAGACCGTGAGCTCGGCCTCGCGCTTGTCCACGCCCGAGCCCATGGTGGCGTTGCCCTGCGGGTCGAGGTCGATCATCAGCACTCGCTGGCCGACCTTGGCCAACCCGGCGGCGAGGTTCACGGTGGTGGTGGTCTTGCCGACCCCGCCCTTCTGGTTGGCGATGCAGAAAATCTTGGCCATGGGGTCACTGGCTCAGCGCGAGCTTGATGCCGAAGCCGACGAGCAGGGTGCCGGCCATCTTTTCCAACGCGCCCGAGACCTTGGGATTGGCGCGGATGCGCTCGGCGAAGAAGTGGGTCAGCGTGATCGTCGTCAGGCAGTAGGCCAGCGTGATCGCCGCCACCGTGCCGGCCATCACACCGAAGGTCAGCAGGCCCTGGTGGCGAGCCGGGTCGATGAAGAGCGGGAAGAAGGCCATGTAGAACACGATGGCCTTGGGGTTCAGCAAGGTGATCAGCAACGATTGCCGCATGTAGTGGTGCGGCTGGATCTGGAGCACCGGCGCCGAGCCCGGCTTGGAACGCAGCATCTTCAGACCCATCCAGGCCAGGTATGCGGCGCCGAGCCACTGCACGAGGTGGAAGGCGGTCGGATACGCCGCCAGCAGGGCCGCCACGCCGGCCACAGCCGACCACATCAGCACTTGGTCGCCGAGGATCAGGCCCAGGGTGGAGCCCAGTCCGCCTCGCAAACCGCCCTTGCCGGTCGAGGTGATCAACGCCAGGTTGCCCGGCCCGGGAATGAGCAGGAAGACGATGATGGCGGCGACAAAAGCGCCGTAGTCCGCGATGCCGAACATGGGAAGAAGCCCGAGGTGGGCAGAGAGAGGGGAAGGCGACGAGTCTAAGTCAGGAGCCCGCGATCGATGGGCCTGGCGGCACGCCGCGGCACCTCAATCGGCGCTTTTTCTCGCCCAGACGATGCAGCGCTCGGCGTCGAGCCCCGGCACATGCAGTTGTTCCACGTGAAACACATCGATGCCTTCAGGAAGGGCGGCAAGTTCGTCGTTCGGCACCTTGCCCTTCATGGCCAGCCAAACACCCTGATCTGCCAGGAGTTGGCGCGAGCCCTGGAAGAAGTCCGGCAGCGAAGCGAAGGCCCGGGAACTCACCACTTCGTATGCACCGGTCAGCGACTCGACGCGTGCGTGGAGGCCCTTCAAGTTGGACAGTTGCAGCTCGGCCGCCACCTGGTTCACGAACGCGGTCTTCTTGGCCACCGCATCGAGGCAGCGCACTTCCAGGTCGGGCCGCAGGATGGCGATGACGACACCGGGCAGGCCACCGCCCGAGCCTACGTCCAGCAGGCGCCCCGGCGCCGGCTGCTGTCGGTTCAGCGGCGCCACGGCCGCCAGGCTGTCGAGCAAATGATGCGTGCGGACGCTGGCCTCGTCGCGCAGCGCCGTCAGGTTGTAGACCTTGTTCCACTTCAGGATGAGCGCACCGTAGGCCTCCAGCTGCTCGATCTGCCGTGCGCTCGGCACCAACCCCAGTGCCCGAGCACCCTCCTCCAGGCCGACCGTCATGCGGCAGCCGGCTCGTTCGCGGAGGCTGTCTGGAAGGCCTTGTAGCCGCCCTTGCGCAGATGGATCATGAGCAGCGAGATGGCTGCCGGCGTGATGCCCGAGATACGCGAAGCCTGGCCCAACGTTTCCGGCCGGTGCTTGGCCAGCTTCTGGCGCGCCTCGATGCTCAACGCCTGCACCTGCAGGTAGTCCAGCTCGGGCGGCAGGCGCAAGTTCTCGTAGGTGGCGGCCCGCTGCACCTCGTCGTGCTGGCGTTCGATGTAGCCGCTGTACTTGGCCGCGATCTCCACCTGCTCCACTTCGTCGGCCGCCAGAGATTGTTCCGGCGCGTACTTGCCGCCATCCAATGACAGCAGCGCCTCGTAGCTCAACCCCGGCCGGCGCAGCAGGTCGCCCAGGTTGTACTCGTGCTCGATCGCCTTGCCCAGCACACGCTCCGACTCGCTGGCCGGCAGGTTGCGCGGGTTCACCCAGGTCGAGTTCAAGCGCTCTGTTTCACGTGAAACAGCATCGCGCTTGCGGCTGAAGGCGTCCCAGCGGGCGTCGTCCACCAACCCCAACCGGCGGCCGGTTTCCGTCAGGCGCATGTCGGCGTTGTCTTCGCGCAGCTGCAGCCGGAACTCGGCGCGGCTGGTGAACATGCGGTACGGCTCGGTCACACCCTTGGTGATGAGGTCGTCGACCAGCACACCCAGGTAGGCCTCGTCGCGACGCGGCACCCAAGCGTCCTCGCCCCGGCAATGCAGCGCGGCATTGATGCCGGCGAACAGGCCCTGGGCCGCTGCCTCCTCGTAGCCGGTGGTGCCGTTGATCTGGCCGGCGAAGAACAGACCCTGGATGGCGCGCGTCTCGAAGCTGCTCTTCAGGCCGCGCGGATCGAAGTAGTCGTACTCGATCGCGTACCCCGGGCGCAGGATGTGCGCGTTCTCCAGCCCCGGCATCGAGCGCACCAGCGCGTACTGGATGTCGAAGGGCAGGCTCGTCGAGATGCCATTCGGGTAGTACTCGTTCGTCGTCAGGCCCTCGGGCTCCAGGAAGATCTGGTGGCTGTCCTTGTCGGCGAAGCGGTTGATCTTGTCTTCCACGCTCGGGCAGTAGCGCGGCCCCACCCCATCGATCCTGCCGGTGAACATGGGGCTGCGGTCGAAGCCGGAGCGGATGATCTCGTGCGTGCGGGCATTGGTGTGCGTGATCCAGCAGGGCATCTGCCGCGGGTGCATGTCGGCCCGGCCCATGAAGCTGAACACGGGCATCGCCGGGTGGTCGCTGCCGGGCACGCCGTCGCCGGGCTGTTCGGTGCATTGGCTGAAGTCGATGGTCCGCCCGTCGAGGCGTGGCGGTGTGCCGGTCTTCAGGCGCCCTTGGGGCAGCTTGAGTTCCTTCAGCCGTGCCGACAGGCTCACGGCCGGCGGGTCGCCCGCGCGGCCGGCCTGGTAGTTGTCCAGCCCGACGTGGATGCGCCCGTCGAGGAAGGTGCCCGCGGTCAGCACCACGGTCCGCGCGCGGAAGGCGATGCCGACCTGCGTCACGGCGCCCACCACGCGATCGCCCTCCACCATCAGGTCGTCGACCGCCTGCTGGAAGAGCACCAGGTTCGGCTGGTTCTCCAGCCGGCGGCGGATGGCCGCCTTGTACAGGACGCGGTCGGCCTGCGCCCGCGTGGCGCGCACCGCAGGCCCCTTGCTCGAATTGAGGATGCGGAACTGGATGCCCGCCTCGTCCGTCGCGATGGCCATCGCACCGCCTAGCGCATCGACCTCCCTGACCAGGTGCCCCTTGCCGATGCCGCCGATCGACGGGTTGCAACTCATCTGGCCCAGCGTCTCGATGTTGTGGGTCAGCAGCAGCGTCTTCGCGCCCATGCGGGCCGAGGCGAGTGCAGCCTCGGTGCCGGCATGGCCACCGCCGACGACGATGACGTCGAATTCTTCCGGGTACAGCATGGTCAGGGTCGCGCAGTGGCCGATCGGCTGCGGTCCCGTGGGGGTGACCGGCCATCACTGCGTCGTTCAGGAGGAGGAAAGGGCGTCGATTTTATTCGCCCACGCCCTCACCTGCTCAAAATATGGGCATCCCGAAATCGAGAGCGAAATCGGGCCGCAACGCCCGCCAATACTGCGCCAGCAGCTATCAATTTTGCAGCAAACGACGCGATGGTGATCAGTCGCTCAGCGGCACCGTCTGCACCGGCGGCGGCTCGCACACCGGCGACGTGCCGGCGGCCACGGGCACGGGCTTCTCGATGCCCACGACGATGCCGCTGGGCTCCGGCGGGCGCGGCGGCGGGATCATCTCGTTCTGCTTCTCGCGCACCACGATCTCCTTCTTCGTCATCGTCACCGGTCCGAAGATCGTGCAGAAGGCGACGTCCTTGGCGTCACGGCCCGTGCCCACCCGCACCAGGCGGTCGACCGGGGCCATGCGGGTGGCGTCGAAGAGCACCCAGCGCCCGCCGATCCAGGCCTCGAACACCGCGTGGAAATCCTGGGGGGGCTCATCGAACCACACGTAGCCCACGACCAGCCGCGCCGGAATGTTCAACGCGCGGCAGAAGGTGATGCCCAGGTGCGCGAAGTCGCGGCACACGCCCGCACGCGCCACAAACACCTCCTGCGCGGTGGTGGTCGAGTCGCTGCTGCCCGGCTGGTAGCACAGGCTGTCGTGGATCCAGTCCACGATCGCCTGCACGCGGCCGATGCCCGGCGGCAGGTCGCCAAAGAGCTGCTGCGCTGCGCGCGACATCACGTCCGACTCGCAGTAGCGCGTCGGCATGAGGTAGTGCATCAGCGCATCGGGCACCTGGTTGATGGGGGCCTCGGCCAACTCGGCCGGCAGACTCACGGGTGCGCGCCGCACGCTGGCGCGGTAGCGAATGCTGAGCGGCCCGGGCACGGCGTCGAAGCGCACGAAGCGGTTGCCGCTGTTGTCGTCGCTGTAGTGGTGAAGAGACACCGGAGGATCGACCTCCAGCGACTCGCTCACGATCGACTGCGACGCGCAGTGCGCCGCCTCGATGTTCAGCAGCAGGTGCGCCGGCGCCGTGACCTTGTAGTCGAGGACGGCGTCGATGTGCGATTCATGCATGACTGCCTGCGCGCCGTGGGCTGCGCAGCCTCCCTGCCAGATGGTGATGAAGGAAAAGAAACGAAGGAACGACGGGGCCGGACCGCCCTCAGGCCAGGGCCGGCAGAGGCATCGGCCCGCGACGCGTGCGGCGCCGCTCGGGCAACTGCCAATTGGCCTGGGTCACGTGCAGCACCCGAACCACCTGGTGGGCGGGTGACTGCAGCAACTGGCCGAGCGAACGTCGGCGCGGCCAGCGCAAATGGCGATGCGCAGCGGTATCGGGTGCGGGCACGGTCAATCCAGCGCCTTGCGCGCTGCGCCGATGCCCAGTGCGGCCAGCACCAGAAAAACCACCGCCAACAGCAGGAACAGACCGAACAGCACCTTGGCGATGCCGGCCGCACCCGCGGCCACGCCGCCGAAGCCCAGCGCACCGGCCACCAGCGAGATCAGGGCGAAGATGATGGCGTACTTCAACATGGGGAAGCTCCTTGGAAATGGGTCGCGACGGTTGCAGAGTGCGTCCTCGCTGCCAGGACACTGAGCTTAGAAACACGACCCCGCGCCCCCGGACGGCGCGCCCCGCGTGGCCCCGTAGGACAAGCTCGCGCGGCCCTGACGCCGGTCGTCCTCACCGCTGTCGGGCACGGCGCACGGGCCGGCGCGACCGGCTACATTCGCTGCGGACGCCGGCTGCGGCCGGCTTCGCATCCCCGCATCCGCCCAACGACGGCATCCAACGAACCAGGAGCTCTCTCGCCATGAAGCTGTACTACTCCCCCGGGGCCTGTTCCCTCTCGCCCCACATCGCGCTGCAGGAAGCCGGGCTGGCCTTCGAGCCCGTGCTGGCCAGCACCAAGAGCCACAAGCTCCAGGACGGCACCGACTACTACGGCATCAACCCGCTGGGCTACGTGCCGCTGCTCGAGCTCGACGACGGCACCACGCTGCGCGAAGGGCCGGCGATCGTGCAGTACATCGCCGACCTAGCGCCCACCAAGAACCTGGCGCCCGCTGCCGGCACCATGCAGCGCTACCGCCTGCAGGAATGGCTGACCTTCATCGGCACCGAGATCCACAAGGGTTTCAGCCCGCTGTTCAATCCGGCCATGCCCGAGGAAGCCAAGACCCTTTCGAAGGACAAGCTGAAGTCACGTTACCAGTGGCTCGACAAGCAGCTCGAGGGCCGCGAGTTCCTGATGGGCGAGCACTTCAGCGTCGCCGACGGCTACCTGTTCACCGTCACCAACTGGGCCAAGCCCACGGGGGTCGACCTGTCGTCCTTCCCGAACGTGCTGGCCTGGCACGAACGCGTCGGCCAACGCCCCGCGGTGCAGGCGGCAATGAAGGCCGAAGGCCTGATCAAGTAAGCCGAAGCCAGCGCCCTCACAGCGCCTGCGGATCGTCCCGCATGCGCTGTGCGGTGCGGCGCAGCGCGGCCACCTCGTCGGCGCCGAAGCGCTGCAGGTTCTTCACCATCATCACCGTGCGCGGATTGCCCTCGAGCATCCGCGCATGGCGCGCGACGAAGTCCCAGTACATCACCGTCATCGGGCAGGCCGCCTCGCCGCTGCGCTCGGCCGGGCGGTAGCGGCAGCCGTCACAGTAGTTGCTCATGCGCCGGATGTAGGCGCCGCCGGCCGCATAGGGCTTGGTGACGAAGCGCGCGCCGTCCGCGTAGAGCGACATGCCCAGCGTGTTGGGCGCCTCGACCCACTCCACGGCATCGACGTACACCGCGAGGTACCACGCGTGCACCTGCGACGGTTCCACGCCGAAGGTGAGCGCGAAGTTGCCCGTCACCATCAGCCGCTGGATGTGGTGCGCATAGCCCGTGCGCAGGGTCTGGCCGATGGCCTGGCGCATGCAGTTCATGTGCACCTGGCCGGTCCAGTACCAGTCGGGCAACGGCGCGTCGTGCCGCAGCGCGTTGGCCTGCAGCAGCTTCGGCATGCGCCACCAATACACGCCGCGCATGAACTCGCGCCAGCCGAGAATCTGGCGCACGAAGCCCTCCACCGCCTCGATGGGTGCACGGCCGGCCTCGTGCTCGGCCACCGCGGCCGCGATGACCTCGCGCGGATCGAGCAGCTTCAGGTTGAGCGAGGACGAGATCAGGCCGTGGTACAGGAAGGGCTCGTCCTGCCACATCGCGTCCTGGAAGCGGCCGAAGTTCTGCAGCCGCTCGGCGACGAAGGCGGCCAGCGCATGCAGCGCCTGTTCGCGCGTGACCGGCCAGTCGAAGCCTTCGGCACTGCCGTAGTGGTCGCCGAAATGCGCCTCCACGTCGGCCAGCACCTCGCGCGTGATCGCGTCCGGCGCGAAGGAAGGCGGACGCGGCAGCATGCCCGGGCCGGCGCGGCCGAACGCGCCCCGGTTGTCGTGGTCATAGTTCCACTGCCCGCCAACCGGACCGCCGTCGGCATCGAGCAGCACGCCGTGCTGCTGGCGCATGCGGCGGTAGAAGGCCTCCATCACCAGCCGTGTCTTGCCGCGCGCATGGTCGGCGAACTCGGCGCGCGAGGCCATGAAGTGCAGGTCGTCGCGCACGTCCAGGCGCACGCTGGCCTGCGCGCAGGTGCCGGCGATGGCCTGCTCGAGGCGCCACTCGCCGGCCTCGGTCATCACCACCACTTCGGGCCGCTGGTGCGCGAGCGCGTCGGCCAGCGCGTCGGCGATGCCGGCGAAGCGGTGGGTGCCGATGCGCAGGTACCGCAGCGGCCAGCCACGCCCGCGCAGCAGCTCGGCGAAGTGGCGCATCGCCGACAGGAAAAGCGCGGTGCGCATCTTCGTGCTCGGCACATGCTCGGACTCCTCGCGCGCCTCGACCATCAGCAAAGCGTCGTGCGCCGGGTCGAAGCCCTCGAAGGCCACGTTCTGCAGGCTCAGCTGGTCGCCGAGCACCAGCACCAGCCGGCGCACGGGCGTACCGCTCATCGGAGGGCCTTCTGCCGGCAGGCCAGGACAGCGCCCAGCCACAGCGCCAGGGCCGAGGCGACGAGCCCGCGCGCCAACCCGCCCGGCCCGTCGGCGATCCAGCCGACCACCGTCGGCCCGACGATCTGCCCGAGCGCGAACAGGATGGTGAAGGCGCTGATGCCCGCGGCCCACTGCGCGGGCGGCAGGTTGTGCCGCACCAGCGCGGTGGTCGACGCCACCACCGACAGGAACACGGCGCCGAACAGCAGCCCCGACGCCAGCGCCACCGGCCACGCCGGGCTGAGCACCGGCAGCAGCGTGGCCACGCCCAGCAGCGCATTGAGCAGCGCCTGCGGCCCGCCGCCGCGCCAGCGGCCCAGCACGCCGGCCCACAGCCGCGACGAGGCCACCACCGCCACGCCCAGCAGCGCATAGAAGAGCGTGAGCTGCCCGGCACTCGCGCCGCCCGTGCGCAGCAGCGCGATCACGAAGGTCATGTAGCCGATGTAGCCGGCGCCGAAGCACAGGTAGCCCGCCATCGCCCAGCCCAGGCGGCGCAACGGCACGGCGGCGCCGGCCGACGCCGGCCCGCCCGCCCCGGGCGCGGGCGTGGCCGGCAATGCACGGGCGGTCGCGGCAAGAAGCAGGGTTGCGATCAGGCTCGCGACGGCCAGGCCCCACCAGGCCCAGCGCCACGCATGCGCGCCGTCGGCACCCCAGGCCAGCAGCGGTGGCACCCCCAGGGCCGACACCACGATGCCCAGCCCCGTGCCGCCGTAGTAGAGCCCGAGCAGGAAGCCCGACTGCGCGGGATGCTCCGCCGCGAGCCGCGCGGCCAGCAGCCCGCCGGCCACGAACACCCACGCGCTCGCCACGCCCGCCAGCAGCCGTTGCACCAGCAGCGCCGGCGCGCCGGTGAAGAAGCCGCTGGCGCCCATGAACACGCTGGCCAGCACGGCGCCGAGCACGAGCAGCCGGCCCGCGCCCCAACGCCGCATGAGCGCCGGCGTGCACAGCGCCCCGAGCAGATAGCCCAGCGCGTTCGCGGTGTTCATGCCACCCGCGAGTGCGTAGCTCCAGCCCAGGTCGTCGCGCATCGGCGGCAGCAGCAGGCCGTAGGCGAAGCGCGTGATGCCCAGCGACACGGCCGCGCCCATCGACAGGCCGAGCGCCAGCAGCACGGACCTCGCGGCGGAGGGGGGCGCAACGGCGGAAGGATCGGATGCGGTGCTCATGGGGTCGGCGCATTCTGCGCTGCGGGCGCACGGGCCGCTCGTCGGGGGTTGCCTAGCAACAAACCGTCAACCCCGCTGCCGCAAGGCCGCGCAGGCTGGCGTACGCTGTGCGGCGGGAAGGTTGCCGCGCGCAGCGTGCGCGCCGGCGCGACTCAAGACCCACAACAACCTCAGCGACGAAAGGCTTCACGCCCATGCCCACCCTTTTCGACCCGGTCCAGGCCGGCGACCTGCACCTGAAGAACCGCATCGTGATGGCGCCGCTCACGCGCAACCGCTCGCCCAATGCGATCCCGCGCGACATCACCGCCACCTACTACGCGCAGCGCGCCGATGCGGGCCTGCTCATCACCGAGGCCACCGCCATCAGCCACCAGGGCCAGGGCTATGCCGACGTGCCGGGCCTGTACGGCACCGAGCAGCTCGACGGCTGGAAGAAGGTCACCGCCGCCGTGCATGCCAAGGGCGGCACGATCGTCACGCAGCTGTGGCACGTCGGCCGCGTCTCGCACACCGAGCTGCAGCCCGACGGCGGCGCACCGGTCGCGCCCTCGGCCATCACGGCCAAGACCAAGACCGTGCTGATCAAGGACGGCGTGCCGACCTTCGTCGAGACCTCCCATCCCCGTGCGCTGAAAGTGACCGAGCTGCCCGGCATCGTCCACACCTACGCCGCCGCCGCCCGCAACGCGGTCGAGACCGCCGGCTTCGACGGCGTCGAGATCCACGGCGCCAACGGCTATCTGCTCGACCAGTTCCTCAAGGACGGCAGCAACCACCGCACCGACGACTACGGCGGCTCGATCGAGAACCGCGCGCGCCTGCTGCTGGAGGTGACGCGCGCCGTGGCCGATGCCGTGGGCCATGGCAAGGTCGGTATCCGATTGTCGCCCGTCACGCCCGCCAACGACGTGGTCGACAGCGCCCCGCAGCCGCTCTTCGAGTACGTGGTCAAGCAACTGGCGCAACTCGGCCTGGCGTATCTCCACATCATCGAGGGTGCGACCGGCGGCCCGCGCGAGATCCCGGACCGCCCCTTCGACTACGACGCGCTCAAGCAGGCCTACCGCGAGGCCGGCGGCCGCGCCGCCTGGATGGTGAACAACGGCTACGACCTGCCGATGGCCGAGATCGCCGTGAAGGAAGGCGACGACCTGATCGCCTTCGGCAAGCCCTTCATCGCCAACCCCGACCTCGTGCGCCGCATCCGCGAACACGCGCCGTGGAACGAGGTCGACAAGGCCACCCTCTACGGTGGCGGCGAGAAGGGCTACACCGACTATCCGACGCTGAGCTGAGCACCGCGGCCTGCTCATGCCCTACCTGCAGCTCGACGTGGCCGGCCCCTACCCTGCGGCCACCAAGCAGCGCCTGGCCGACGCGATGAGCCGGACCTACGCGCGCATGATGTCGGTCGACATCCGCCGCATTACCGTGGCCGTGCGAGAGTTGGGCGAGGGCGGGCTGTGGCGCATCGCCACCGAGGGCGAGCCGCCCGTGCCCGTCGCCATCCTGATGCTGGACATTCGCGCCGGCCGCCCGGCCGAGCTGCGCATGGCGGTGGCCGAGGCCCTGTGCGCCCACTGCGTCGAGCTGCTGGGCCTGCGCGAAGACCGGCTCAACGTCGAATTCACGCAGCACAGCGGCGATGAGATGTACCACCCGGCGCTTGGCGGCTTCAGTCCCGACTGGTCACCTGGCGAGGCGTAGCCGACGTGGCCTTTGGCCGTCGACGGCGGGCGATGCACCGCCGACGCACTGCGATGATCGCCTCCATGACCGACGCCCTGCTCCGCTTCGGCGGCACCCTGCTGCTCTTCATGGCCACCGCCGTGGCCGAGATCGTGGGCTGCTACCTGCCCTGGCTGTGGCTGCGCAAGGGCGGCCCGGTGTGGCTGCTGCTGCCGGCCGCGCTGAGCCTCGCGCTCTTCGCCTGGCTGCTCACCCTGCACCCGCAGGCGGCCGGGCGCGTGTACGCGGCCTACGGCGGCGTCTACATCGCGGTCGCCCTGGGCTGGCTGTGGGCGGTGGACGGCATCGCACCCACGCGCTGGGACGTGGTGGGCGCCGGCGTGGCGCTGGCGGGCATGGCGATCATCATGCTGGCGCCGCGCGGGGCGGGCTGAAGCGCTCGGGTTGCAGGCCAAATCGGCCTGCAACGCCCGCAGGGCGGGCGTGAACGGCTATTGAAAACATAGCAAAAAGGCGCTCACGCGAGGCCAGGGCACGGGCATGGGCGCCTCGTTCACGCCGCCTCACCCCTTGGCGAACACCAGCTCCACCCGCAACCCGCCCTGCGGCCCGGCGGTCGCCAGCGACAGCGGCGCCTTCAGCAGCTGCGCGTAGCGCGCCACGATGGCCAACCCGAGTCCCGCGCCCTGCCCGAGCTTCTGCCCGTCCGGACCCTGGGCCCAGCGCTGCATCAGGTCGCGCTGCGCGGCCTCGGGGATGCCCGGCCCGTCGTCCACCACCGCCAGCGTGCAATGCGTGGGCGTGGCGGCCAGTTCCAGCGTGATGGTCTTGCCGCCGTAGCGCAGCGCGTTGTCGATCAGGTTGTCGAGGATGCCCTCGATCAGGCCCGCGTCCGCCAGCACGGTGAAGTCCTGCGCTTCGCCTTCGTCCAGCCCGCGCGCCCCCAGGTCCACGCCGCGCGCGTCGGCCTTGGCCAGGTGGCGCAGCACCGTGTCGCCCACCAGCGCATCGAGCCGCACCGGCTCGCGCTGGAGCACCGCATCGCTCTCGTCCGCCAGCGCCAGTGCCAGCAGCTGGTCGACCAGGTGGCTGGCGCGCGCCTCGCTCGCGGCGATGCGTTGCAGCTGCTCGCGCCACACCCCAGGCGTGGGGTTGGCCAGGCCGTAGTCGGCCAGCGCGCGGATGCCGGCCAGCGGCGTGCGCAGCTCGTGCGCCACGTTGCCCGCGAACTCGCGCTGCGAGCGCACGCTGCGGTCCAGCCGCACGAACAGGTCGTTCACCGCCTCGCCCACGCGCTCGATCTCGCGCGCCGTGGGGGGCACCGCCACGGGCGACAGGTCGCTGGCGTCGCGGTGCGCGAGTGTGGTCTGCAGCGCGGCCAGTGGTGCCAGGTCACGCGCGATGCCGCGCCACAGCCACACGGCCAGCAGCGCCAGCAGCAGCACCTGCGGCAGCGTCGCGAAGACCAGCACCCGGCCGGCCAGCACGCCCCGTGTCACGGTGGTGTGCGCCACCACCACGCGGTAGTCGCCCGGACGGTCCTGCACCTGGTGGCGCAAGGTGACGGCGCGCACGTCGTGGCCGTCGAGAGCGAATTCGGAGAAATGGAAGGCCTCGCCCGGCGCTGGTCCCTCGGCCGGCATCGGCGTGCCGGCCAACTGGCGGCCGTCGGGCCGCAGCACGCCGAAATACACCTTCTCGGCGCGGTCGAAGAGCGCGGCCGTCAGCTCGCGCGGCGTGAGCTGCAGCGCCACCTCGCCGTCCGGATTGGGCCGCACGTTGGAGGCGATCGAGTACGCATCGTCGAGCAGCGCGCGGTCGAAGGCCTGCTGCGTGAAGTAGCTCGCCACCATGAAGGTGACGACGGTGCCGGCCAGCCAGGTGAGCGCCAGCGGCAGCATCACGTGCCGCAGCACCCGCGCGCGCAGCGAGGGCGAAGCGCGCCTGGCTGCGCCCGTGGCTGCGGCGTGCGGCCCGCTCAAGCCGCTTCCGCCTCCAGCAGGTAGCCGATGCCGCGCAGCGTGCGGATGGCAGCGCCGCTGCCGATCAGCTTCTTGCGCAGGCGCGAGATGAAGGCCTCCAGTGCGTTGTCGCCCAGCGACTCGTCGAAGTTCGACAGCTTGTCGGACAGGGTGCGCTTGCTCACCGCATGGCCGGGCGGGCTCATCAGCTCCCAGAGCACCTCGAACTCGCGCGCCGGCAGGTCGAGCGGCGCACCGCCCACCGAGAAACGGCGCGCCTTGCGGTCCAGCTTGAGCTGGCCCAGCAGCGCCACGTCGTCGGTGCCCTGGGCACGGCGCGCCAGCGCGCGCAGGCGGGCTTCCACCTCGGCCAGGTCGAAGGGCTTGCCCAGGTAGTCGTCGGCGCCGGCATCGAGGCCGGCGATGCGTTCCTCGGTGCGGTCGCGTGCGGTGAGCACCAGCACCGGCGTGCGGTCGCCGCGGCTGCGGGCCTGGCGCAGCACTGTGAGCCCGCTGCCCATGCCACTGCCCGGCTGCGAGCGTGCCGGCAGGTTCAGGTCCAGCAGCACCACGTCGAAGGGCTGCACGCGCCACAGGTGGTCGGCGTCTTCCACGCTCTGGGCCAGGTCCACGCGGTGCCCCGCATCGCCCAGGCTGCGCAGCATCACGTCGCGCAGCACGGCATCGTCTTCGACCAGGAGGATTCGCATAGGAGGCAATCGAGCGGAAGGAGAAGGAACAAGAAGGACGCGCGCCCGGCATTGTGCGGCGGCGCCCACGCCGCCCCGACACTAGCAGGAGCGGCCTTGGCCCCACAAGCGGGCCGTCAGGCGCGAGTCAGTGCCTTGGACCCACAGGGCGGATGGTTGCCCCGCGACGCGCGGCCGGCCTACACCGCGTGTCACGGACACGGCGTACAACCACCGCGCCCCGTTTCCACACCCCATCCGAGGCCCGCCGTGACCACCCCGACCTACCACACCCTCGCCCGCATCCTCACGCAGGAGTTCCGCTGCCCGCCCGACGCGATTCGGCCCGAGAGCGGCTTCGGCGAGCTGGGCCTGGACTGCAGCGGCCGCCGCATCGACTTTGTCTGCGCAGCCGAGGACGCCCTGCGCCTGCGCATCCCCGACGAGCCGCTGGCCACCCCCGCCGGCTGGACGCTGGGCCGCATGTGCAGCGTGATCGACGAGGTGATGGCGCAGGACGGCGCTCGCTGAAGAAGCCCTGCAGCCCTGCGAGGCGGCAGCCGCAGCGTCCGCCCAGGCGGCGATGCGTTAGAAAGCGCTCATGCCACTGCACGCCGTCACCCCCATCCTGCGCATCTTCGACGAAGCCAAGGCGCGGGAGTTCTATGTCGATTTCCTCGGCTTCACCATCGACTGGCAGCACCGCTTCGAACCCGCGCTACCGCTGTACCTGCAGGTGTCGCGCGACGGCTGTGTGCTGCACCTGTCCGAACACCACGGCGATGCCTGCCCCGGTGCCGCCCTGCGCATCGCCTGCGACGACATCGACGCCTTCCATGCCGAGCTGACCGCCAGGCAGTACGGCTACGCGCGGCCGGGCATCGAATCCACGCCGTGGGACACACGCGAGGTCACGGTGCGCGACCCCTTCGGCAATCGATTGACCTTCGTGGGCGCCACCCGCGCGTGAAGGGCAGTCCGAATGCCAAGCCCCGCCAGAGGCCCTGGCTCCCGTCGATTGCCACCCTCGTCGTTGCAGCCTTGATCGGCTGGAGTTGCCTCGCCGGATCGATGAGCGCATGGGGCCGGCGCTGGCCCGCCTTGGGGATAACACTGCCCGCCCCGTCGGCTGACTGACAGCTTCGGTGCCTACGATGGCCGCTGACTGTCCATCGACAGCGATTGCCTGTCGCCCAACGATTCGCCAAGGAGACTCACCATGAACCGATTGCTCTGGACCCGCCGCGCCGCTTTGTCGCTGGCGAGCGCCGCCCTGCTCGCCGCCTGCGGCAGCATGGCTCCCACCCCGCCCGCCAACCCCGAGATCGTGATGATGACCTCGGGCGGCTTCGCGGCCGCGTCGGACGAACTCAAGCCCGGCTTCGAGCGCAGCACGGGCTACAGGGTCAAGACGGTGTACGGTTCCTCGATGGGCGGCGCCAGCGACTCGATCCCGAGCCGGCTGGCGCGCAACGAGCCGGTGGACGTGGTGATCCTCGCGCGCTCGGCGCTCGACCAGCTGGTGGCACAGGGCAAGGTGGTGCCGGGCAGCCAGGTGGACATCGTGCATTCGCTGATCGGCTTCGCGGTAAAGAAGGGCGCGCCCAGGCCCGACGTCAGCACGCCCGAGGCGGTGAAGCGCGCGCTGCTCGCGGCACCGTCGATCGCGTATTCGGCCAGCGCCAGCGGCACCTACTACGAAACCGAGATGCTCAAGAACCTGGGCATCGAGGCCGAGGTCAAGCCCAAGAGCAAGCGCATCCTGAGCGAGCGCGTGGCCACGGTGGTGGCGCGGGGCGACGCGGCCCTGGGCCTGCAGCAGGTCAGCGAGCTGATCCCGATCCCGGGCGCGGACTTCATCGGCGTGCTGCCGCCGCCGCTGCAGCGCGTGACGGTGTTCTCGGCCGGCATCTCGACGACGGCGAAGAACCCCGAGGGGGCGCGCGCCCTGATCCGTTACTACATCTCGGCCGAGGCGGCGCCGACGATTCGCAAGGCGGGGCTGGAGCCGGCACCGGTGAAGTGAAACACCCCCCATGCCGCTTCGCGGGTCCCCCCTCTCTGGCGCCTTCGCTTGGAGGGGGGCGCACCCAGAGGCCTGGCAAAGCCAGTTCCTCGGGTGCCCTGGGGGCTTCGCTGCGCTCGCCGGCTGGGTTGCGTTGTAGGCCAAATTGCCCTGCAGCGCGCGTGGAGCGTGCGCCGACAGCTACGAATTCGATAGCAAGCGCCTCGGCCTCCAACGCCGCAGCAGCAGCGCGTTGGCCATCACGCTCACGCTCGACGCCGCCATCGCCGCCCCTGCCACCACGGGGCTGAGCAGGCCCAGGGCCGCGAAGGGGATGCCGACCACGTTGTAGGCGAAGGCCCAGAACAGGTTCTGGCGGACCTTGCGCACGGTGCGGTGCGAGAGGTCCAGCGCGTCGCCGACCAGGGCCAGGTCGCCACGCATCAGCGTGATGCCGGCGGCCTCCATCGCCACGTCGGTGCCGTTGGCCATCGCCATGCCGACGTCGGCCGCGGCCAGCGCGGGGGCGTCGTTGGCGCCGTCGCCCACCATCGCGACGGTGTGGCGATCGCCATCCTTCAGTTCGGCCACCACCTTCGCCTTGTCGCCCGGCAGCACCTGGGCACGCACATCCTCGGGATCGATGCCCACCCGCTGCGCCACGGCGCGTGCGGCGGCCGGGTTGTCGCCGGAGATCATCACCACCCGCAGGCCAGCCGCGCGCAGGCGGGCCACGGCCTCGGCCGCGCCGGGCTTGGGCTCGTCGCTGAAGGCCAGCAGCGCCTCGGCGCGCGGCACGGGGTCGAAGGCCAGCAGCACCGACACCGACGCGCCCTCGCGCATGAAGGCCCCGGCACGCGCCAGGTCGACGGCGATACCCAGCTCCTCGCACCAGCGCAGGCTGGCGATGGCACGGCGCACGCCTTCCACCCGGCCCTGCACGCCGCGGCCGGGCATGTTCTCCACGGCCTCGGCCGGCGGCAGTTCCAGGTGCTCGGCCTGCGCGGCCTGCACCACCGCACGCGCCAGGGGATGCTCGCTGCCGGCCTGCAGCGCCGCCGCCGCCTGCAGCGCATGCGCGCGTGCCTGCGCATCGCCGGGGGCCGCCAGCGGCACCAGCGCGCGCAGCACCGGCTCGCCGCGCGTCAGCGTGCCGGTCTTGTCGAAGGCGACGGTGTCGACGCGGTGGGCGGTCTCCAGCGCCCGCGCGTCCTTGACCAGGATGCCATGCCGCGCCGCCACGCCGGTGCCGGCCATTACGGCCACCGGCGTTGCCAGGCCGAGCGCGCAGGGGCAGGCGATGACCAGCACCGCCACCGCGTGCACCAGCGCTGTCTCCAGCCCCGCCCCGTACCAGCCCCAGGCCAGCCCGGTGAGCAAGGCCATGACCAGAACCGCCGGCACGAACACGGCCGCGACGCGGTCGACCTGTTGCTGGATCGGCGCCTTGGCCGCCTGCGCGTCCTCGACCAGGCGGATGATGCGGGCCAGCACGCTCTCGGCGCCGGTGGCCGTGACCTCGGCCACCAGCCGGCCATCGCCGTTCACCGAGCCGCCGGTCAGCCGATCGCCCTCCCCCTTGGCCACCGGCAGCGGTTCGCCGGTGAGCATCGATTCGTTGACGGCGGACTGCCCCTCGATCACGCGGGCGTCGGCCGGCACGCGCTCGTTGGGCCGCACCACCAGCACGTCGCCCACGCGCAGTTCGGCCACCGGGACCTCGATCTCCTGTACCTGCGGCCCGCGCTGCCGGCGCAGGTGCGCCACCTCGGGCCGCAGCTGCTGCAGCGCGCGGATGGCCGCCGTGGCCTGCCGCTTGGCCCGCGCTTCCAGCCACTTGCCCAGCCGCACCAGCGCGATCACCACCGCCGAAGCCTCGAAGTACAGGTGCGGCTGGCCATGGCCCGCATGCGGGCCGGCCGCCCAGCGCCACCACAGCCACAGCGACAGGCCGAAGGCCGCGCTGGTTCCGAGGGCCACCAGCAGGTCCATGTTGCCGGTGCCGGCGCGCGCTGCATGCCAGCCGGCGCGGTAGAAGCGCGCCCCCAGCCAGAACTGCACCGGCGCGGCGAGCAGCAGCTGCACCCATGGCGACGGCACGAGGTCGAGCCCGAAGGGCATGGCCAGCATCGGCAGCACCAGCGGGACACACAGCAGCAGGCCGGCCGCGATGGGGCCGAATCCGGCCCAGGGCGACGTGGCTTCCTCGACGACGGCCTCGGCGCGCGGCGTATAGCCGGCATCGCGCACGGCACGGCTGAGGCGGGCGCGCATTGCGTCGGTCGCCTCGCCATCGACGGGCGTGGCCTGCACGCGCGCGCTTTCGGTCGCGAGGTTGACGCTCGCGCCGGTCACGCCCGGCACTTTCTGCAGCGCGCGTTCCACGCGCGACACGCAGGACGCGCAGGTCATGCCATCGACGCCGAGGTCGAGCGTCAGCGGCGCCGTGGGCGCCGCCCGGGCGTGGGAGGGAGCGGTGATCGAGATGTCCATAGGGCGCAGCCTGAGGCCTTACATGATGGCAAGGTCAAGCCCCCGCCGCTGGCGAGGTCGGCTTCGGGCATTTGCGCCAGGGGGCTTGACCTTGCCATGATGGAAGGGTTCAGACTGCTTCCATCGTCACTGCAAGAAAGAAAGGAAACCCCCATGAGCCAGAAATTCCAGGTCGAAGGCATGAGCTGCCAGCATTGCGTCCAATCGGTACAGAACGCGGTGTGGACGGTGGACCCGAAGGCCCAGGTCACCGTGGACCTGCCGACGGGCCATGTCGACGTGCTGAGCGCGCAAGCCCGCAAGGACCTGATCGCCGCCATCGAGGACGCCGGCTACCGCGTGCACCCCGGCTACGACGGAACCTGATGAGCGACCTGGCCATGCGCACGACCGCGCCGGTAGCCATCGGTGTCGCGGCCCAACGCTCGGACGTGTCGGCCCGCATGGTGCGCCACTACGAAGGGCTGGGCCTGCTGCCCTCGGTCGCCCGCACCGAGGCCGGCTACCGCCAGTACACGGCGGCCGACATCCACACCCTGCGCTTCATCAAGCGCGCCCGCGACCTGGGCTTCTCGATGGAGGAGATCGCCGAGCTGGTGGGCCTGTGGCACAACCGCCGCCGCGCGAGCGCCAGCGTCAAGCGCATCGCGGAAAAGCACCTGGGTGACCTGGAGTCGCGCATCGCCGGCCTCCAGGCCATGCAGCGCACCCTGTCTCACCTCGTCCATTGCTGCCACGGCGATGGGCGGCCCGACTGCCCGATCCTCGACGACCTGGCCGGCGGCACGCCAGCGTTCTGAGCTTCGCCGACCCTCTGCACGGCCCTTCCGGTCGTGCGGTGCCCCGGCCCTGCCCGGCCGGCCGCGCCTGGACCGCCGCTTCCCCATCGCGCGCCGGTTCTCCCCACAAAGCTTGGATAACTTTGTGGGCAACTCATGCACTTTGTTGTAAAGCTTCCGCAACCTGTTGATTTCAAACGGGAATCAACAGTCTGCTGAAATTTTGTGCAGTGCACATTTCCGCCGGCGCCGCCTTCTTTCCCAGATTTCCAGACCCCTGTCAAAGGACAACTCTGGGGAGAGTTCTGGCACAAGCGAGGGCTTATCCACAGGCCGGCGCGGTCCCGCCGGGTTGTTCGCTGCGGCGCGACAGCAGGGTCGCACGGGTGCGCACAGGGGTTCGGGCACGGCAACTGCCTGTCGGCGCTGGAAAAAATCGCCCTGTCCACAGCAAGGTGCGACCCTTAGCTACTACTACTAATCAGAAATAGAAGACATAAGAATGAATACAGGGGACCGTGTCGGTTGGAAAAAAAGCCGTGGCGGGTTCCGGCCATGCGCGCCTGGGCAAAAAAGAAGCCGGCTGATGCCGGCTTGAACCATGGAAGGGCGACGTGCCGTCGCCGGTGCCTGGATGCTCAGGCGCCGCGGACCATGGCCAGCACCTTCCCCGCGTCGAGCGTGCGAGCCTGGGCCTTCATGTCCGGCAGATAACGCGACTGCAGCGCCTGGCCCTCCTGCACCACGCCTGCGAAGGCGTCCTTGAGGGTCTGAGCAGACAGCTGCCGCCCGCCGGCGTAATAGCGCTTGGCCACGTGGCCAAGCGCATAGGTGCTGGCGAAGCTCATGCCCGAGCTCACGGCCTGCCGGCCCACGCCGCGCAGCAATCCGCCGCCGACCTTGCCGAGCAGCCCGCCCAGCAGCTTGCGCCCCGCCTGCTCCAGGTACTGCGAGGTGAGGCCCACACCGACCGTGGCCAGGAAGTCTTTGATGTGGCCCTTGTCGAGTTCGTGGCCGTGTGCCTTGCCGATGCCGTAGACCAGCTTCATCTGCAGCGGGATGATGGCCAGCGTGGACAGGGTTTCCGGCAGCAGCTCGAGGGCGCCGTTGAGGATGGAGGCGCGGAGGATCTGGGCATCCA
This sequence comes from Xylophilus ampelinus, assembly GCF_901875635.1. Classification (GTDB taxonomy): domain Bacteria; phylum Pseudomonadota; class Gammaproteobacteria; order Burkholderiales; family Burkholderiaceae_C; genus Xenophilus. The sequence continues at coordinate 39,399 of NZ_CABFMN010000097.1, forward strand.
GTGCGGCCTCGTCGACCTGGGCTGCCGCCGGGGCGGGCGTTGCGGCCGGCAGGGACACCGGCACCGGCACCGGGCCTGCGGCCGCAGGCTCAATGGACGACAGCATGGCTTCCACCTCTGCATTGCGCCCCAGCGGCGCGTCGGCGACGGTCTGGGCCTGTTGCGCAAACTCGGCCGCCGGGCCGGCGGACACACCGAGGGCGCCTTGCAGTTCGGCCAGGAAGGCCTGCTCCGGCCCACTCTGGGCGCCGTCGGCATCGCATACGCACACGGCCATCTCGTAGGCCAGCTGGCGCGCCTCGGGGCTTTGCAGGCCCGCCACGGCGTCGGCCAGCGCGACACGTTTCATCAACACGTCCTGGTACAGGCCCGACAAATCGCCGGCCTGCGCCAGCCCGTCGGCGATGCGGCGCACCTCCTCACGCTCGCGTGCGTGTTTCTCGCCGTCGACAAAGGCGGCCATGAGGCAGAGGGTGACGATGCTGCGGGATTCCTGGGGTGTCATCTGAAGGCTCCTGATGGAAATGGAAATCGGGGGTGCGGAATGGCCACAGCTTGCCGCCGCCGGGCTGCGACCAGAACGCTCAACCTCAATTTCGTATTGAATACTTTCAGACTACAAGTCAAAATGCGAGCCGCTCCGCCGTCCCATCCACACCCTTTGCTCTTCGGAGAACGCCGTTGTTCGCAGCCGAAGCCCTGTACGACGCCCCCCTTCTCGGTTGGTTGAGGTCCCTGCTCGACCTGCCGCCGCTGCGGCAATGGCGAAAGTGGATGTACCGCCGGCGTTTCCTGGACAACCCGGGCGACAGCCTTTTCATGGGTCGCTACCCGAGCTTCGAGGCGGCGGCGGCCGACTTGCCGTCCAGCCTGCCCGAGCCGATCGGCGGCGAGATCGTGCTGGGCCTGGAACGCAGCACCCAGGTGCGGCCCGACGACTACCCTCTGCTCTTCTGGCTGGGCCGCTCCTTCGACATTGGCCTGCGCACGGTCTTCGAACTCGGCGGCCACGTGGGCATCAAGTACTACGCCTTCCGCCGCGTGCTGCCGCTGCCCGATGGCCTGCGCTGGACCGTGTGGGACCTGCCGCCCGTCGTCGAGCGCGGCACGGAGCTGGCCGCCCTGCGCGCGCCCGAAGGCATGCTGCGCTTCACCACCGAGTTGGGGGAAGCGAGCGGCAGCGACATCCTGCTGGCCTCGGGCTCGCTGCCCTACTTTCCCGAGCGCCTGTCGGAGATCCTCGAGGCGCTGCCGGTGAAGCCGCGGCGCATCCTGCTCAACGCGATCGCCGTGCATCCGAGCGAGACCTTCTACACCGTCAACAGCCTCACCCTGGCTTTCCGGGCCTACCGCATCCAGGCCTGGGAAGAGCTGCAGGACGAGCTCGAGGCTGCCGGCTACATGCGGCGCGACGTCTGGCGCAACGAGGGCCAGCCGATCCAGGTGCCCTTCGAGCGCGACGGCGACCAGGTCTACTACGTCGGTGGCTGCTACGACTTGAGGTAGCGCCGTCGTAGGATCGCGGCCATGTCCAGTACGCGGCCGCGCATCCTCATCGCCGAAGACGAATCCGGCATCGCCGACACCCTGCAGTACGTGCTGCAGAGCGACGGTTTCACGCCCGTGTGGTGCGCCACCGCCGAGGCGGCCATCGCGAGCTTCGAGGCCGAGCCGCCGGCATTGGCCATCCTCGACGTCGGCCTGCCCGACATGAACGGCTTCGAACTCTTCAAGCGGCTGCAGGCACGCATGCGCGACACCGGCGGTGCCGAGGTGCCGATGGTCTTCCTGACCGCCCGCAGCGACGAGATCGATCGCGTGGTGGGCCTGGAACTGGGCGCCGACGACTACATCGCCAAGCCCTTTTCGCCGCGCGAGCTGGTGGCACGGGTGCGCACCATCCTGCGTCGCAGCCAGCGCGCGGGCGTGGCTGCACCGGCGCCTGCTGCTGCACCAGCGCCGGTGCCGGAACCACCGTCGGTACCGCTGCCCTTCGTCGTCGACACCGAGCGAATGCTGATCCGGTACTACGGACGGCCGCTGGAACTCTCGCGCTACGAATACGGCCTGCTGCGCCTGTTCGTGCAGCGGCCCGGCCGCGTGTTCACGCGCGACGAACTGCTGTCGATGGTGTGGGACGACGCGAGCGACAGCTTCGACCGCACGGTGGACGCCCACATCAAGACCCTGCGCGCCAAGCTCAAGGCCGTCGCGCCGGATGTGGACCCGATCCGCACCCTGCGCGGCACGGGCTATGCGCTGAACGAAGACCTGCCGGCGAGGTCGGCGCCTTGAGACGCGGGTGCGGAATCGGGAACGGGCAGCCGTACGCGAAGGATGTCTTTCGCGAACTTCGCGAAGCCTTTGCGTTCTTCGCGTGCGGAGGTCCGGTTTTGAGAAAAAAAGGCCTGCAACGCCCGTCCCGCCTGCGCAAGAAGCTATGAATTTCATAGCAAACGCGTGCCACGCTTGATGCTCTCGCGCCGCACCCGCATCTTCATCGGCATCCTGCTCATCTACGTGGTGGGCATCGGCCTCCTGCTGTACCGCGTGATGGGCGACATCGACCCGCGCTACCGCGAGTCGGCGGAGGAATCGCTGGTCGAAACCTCGCAACTCGTCGCCAGCCTGGTCGAGCAGGACGTGGTGGCCGGCGCCATCAACACCGCGCGGCTGGAGCCGCTGTTCCGCACCGTCTACGCACGCGAGTTCTCGGCGCAGATCTACAACCTGCACAAGCGGCGCGTGGAACTGCGCGTGTACGTCACCGACCGCGCGGGCCACGTGCTCTTCGATTCGACCGGGCGCGCCACCGGCGCCGACTTCTCGCAGTGGCGGGATGTCAACCGAACGCTCGCGGGCCAGTACGGCGCGCGCTCCTCGCGCGACGTCGAGTCCGACCCGCTGAGTTCGGTCATGTACGTCGGCGCGCCCGTGCGCTGGAACGGCGAGATCGTGGGCATGGTCAGCGTCGGCAAGCCGGTGCAGAGCTTCGGCCAGTTCGTCGAGGATGCGCGCACGCGCACGCTGTGGGTGGGCATCGGCTCGGCGGCGGCGCTGCTCGTGTTCGCGCTGATCGTCTCGGTGTGGCTGGTGCGGCCCTTCGGGCTCACCGCCGACTACCTGCGCTGGCTGCGCCGCCAGCGCGGCTTCCATCCCCTGCGCATGGTGCGCCAGGCCATCGGCATGCTGCGTGGTGCCGTGCACGAGATGCGGGATGCCGTCACCGGCCGCAACTACGTTGCCGATTACGTGCAGACCTTCACGCACGAGGTGAAGAGCCCGCTCTCGGCCATCCGCGGCGCGGCCGAACTGCTGCAGGAAGAAGGCATGCCGCCGGCGCAGCGCGAGCGCTTCCTCGCCAACATCGCGAGCGAGACTCGGCGCATCCAGGAGATCGTCGACCGCATGATGGAACTCACGGCGCTCGAGACGCGCCGCGTGCTGGAGCGCGTCGAGCCGGTGCCGCTGCGCCCCCTGCTCGAAGAGGTGGCCGATGGCGCGCAGGCCGCCGCGTCGCTGCGCCAGGTGCAGGTGCGGCTCGACCTGCGCGCCGACGCCGTGACCGAGGGTGACCCCTTTCTGCTGCGCCGCGCCGTGAGCAACCTGCTGGCCAACGCCATCGACTTCTCGCCGACCGGCGGCGAAGTGGTGCTGGGGCTTGCCGCCACCTCGCGCCACGCGCGCATCACCGTGCGCGACCACGGCCCCGGCATCCCCGACTACGCGAGCGACAAGGTGTTCGAGAAGTTCTATTCCCTGGCCCGCCCGCACAGCCAGAGGAAGAGCACCGGCCTGGGCCTGGCCTTCGTCAAGGAGATCGCGACCCTGCACCGCGGGCGCATCGAGCTGGGCAATGCGGCCGGCGGTGGCGCCCTGGCCCTGCTGATGCTGCCGCTCGGCGCCCTGCCACGGGATTCGGGGCGCATCGGTCTTTGACACCGGCGCCGCCGTATCCTCCGCGGGCGCATCCGCGGATTTCAACCGGTTGGTTCACATTTGCAACAAATAGTTGTAAAATTAGCGATACCTACCTCATCGGTGGTACTCCTTCGGTGTTTGATTCCTAGAATTCGTTTCGGCACTTCCTGGAAAACCAAATACGACGCAGCCTAGCCAATAGGCGGTGACTCACTTACACATCAGTTCTCAAGTTTCTGATGTTGACTGTATTTGTAACCAGAAGTGTGGGTCACGCGGGTTCGCGTCGATCACCGTCCTGTTTTGCACCGCGTCGAAGCGTGTTCAGGCAGGCCTGAGCGTCGGTCCGGTCCGGCGCTGGTGGCCTCCTGTCGACGCGGCGCGCGGGCCGGTCCGGCACGCAAGTGCGGGGTCGGCCGTCGATTGCCTTGCCCGCCGAATGAAGCCGTCCTCTTCGCTGCCCGAGTTCCTCCGCCCCCGCACCCACCGATTCGCACTGGAAAGCCGGCAACTCTTCGACGGCGCCGCAGTCGTCGAGGCCGCCCACGCCGACGCGCCCGGTGCGCCGCACGCGGCGCCGGCAGCACCGGACCATGCGGGCAGCGAGGCCGCGCCGCCCCGCAGCGCGCCTGCCTTCGAGGGCCCGCATGCGCAGCTTGCCGAGGCCGGTCTGCCCGCCGCTGATGCGGCCCCGCACGAGGTCTACGTCATCGACCGCAGCATCGCCAACTGGGAACAGCTGGCGGCCCAGGTGCCACAGGGCGCACGCACGATCCTGCTCGATCCCGGGCGTTCGGGTGCGGCTCAGATCGCCGAGGCGCTGCAGGGCGACACAGGCATCACCGCGCTGCACATCCTCAGCCATGGCGGCGACGGCGAACTCATCCTCGGCAACGACACCGTCCGCGCCGGCTCGGTGGACGCCCAGGCCGCGGCCTGGCAATCCATCGGCCAGGCGATGAGCAGCGAGGGCGACATCCTGCTGTACGGCTGCGACGTCAGCCTCAGCTCCGACGCACTCGCTCAACGGCTGAGCGTGCTCACCGGCGCCGACGTCGCCTCGTCGAACGACGACACCGGCGCTGCGGCCCGCGGCGGCGACTGGGTGCTGGAGTCGGCCACCGGCCCGATCGAGGCCCGGGCATTCGCAGCGACCGCCTTCGACGGGCTGCTGGCGGCACCGACGGTCGACACCACCGCCACCGGCCTGACCGTCGCCGAACCGAGCACGCTCAACGCGCCCGGGGCCGAACGGGCGAGCCTCTCGGGCTGGAGCGTGGTCGACGATGGCACCGGCAACGTCACAGTGCGCGCGGTGGTCCTGGACCCGGCCGTCGGCAGCCTGTCCTCAGCGGCCACGGCCGGGGTCACGGCGGTGGCCAACGGATTCGAATACACCGGCACCGCGGCCAATGCCACGGCCTGGTTGAACCAGCTGGTGTTCGTTGCGAGCGACGCCGAACTCGGCCTCACGGCCGCCGGCACCACCGTGCGGGTGAGCGTCACCGACGCGGAGAGCCTCACTGCCACCCGCGACCTCGCCGTCACTGTGACGCCTTCGAACGATCCGGCGACCATCGCCGACGCCCGCCAGTCGGTGGCCGAGATCGGGTCGACCACGATCACCTCGGCCACGCTCGCCGCGCTGGACCCGGAGGTCGCCTTCGGCTCCCAGAACACCACGCAGCTGGTCTACGCGCTCACGGCGCTGCCCGCGCAGGGCTACCTCACGCTCAACGGCACCCGCCTGGGCGTCGGCTCGGTCTTCACCCAGGCCGACGTCGACGCCAACCGCGTGGTCTACGTCCACACGGCGACGGGCGCCGACCAGAACACGCCAGACAGCTTTGCCGTGCGGGTCAACGACGGTGCCACGCCGACCTCGCGCTCGGCCCAGGCCACGATCTCGCTCGAAGTCACGCCCTTCAACCAGGCGCCGTCGGTCCAGGGCAGCGGGAGCGTCTTCGAAGGGCAACCTGCCAACGCCGCCGGCGGCGCGTCCGCGGTGGGCAACTTCATCCGCGCCGGCGGTGGCGGCGACGATGCCGACAGCACGCTCACCGTGCAGCTGACCCAGCTGCCGACCGACGGAACGCTCTACTACACCGGCACCGCCACGATCAATGGCGTGTCGCAGTCGCTGGTCGACCACGCCGTGACCGCGGCGGACATTGCCAACGGCTTCGTCATCGCCTATGCCGACCGCGGCGGGCTGCTCTACGCCAATGCCGGCCAGCGCGACAACAGCGGCGCGGGAAGCTATCCCTTCGCCGACGGCTTCAACGTCATCGTGCGAGATGGCGGCGGCGGCACCGGCACGGCCGGCGCGACGCCCGACACCCGCATCACCATCACCGTGCGCCCGGTCAACGACGACCCGGTCTACACGGGCGACCCTGCCCCGCGCGCCACCGTGACAGCGGCGGGCGACGGTGTCGGCGCCTATCGCGGCGACTACACCGTGACGCTCACGCCGGCCATGATCGCCGCCACCGACGTCGACTCCAGCAACACCAACCTCACCTTCCGCGTGACGTCGCAGGCCGGCATCGACCAAGGGCACATCCTGCTCGGCGGCGCCATCCTGCCCCTGGGCGGCTCCTTCACGATGGCCGACGTGCTGGCCGGGCGCGTGCAATACGTGCAGACGCTGGGCGCCGCCCCGGGCGACACCGACAGCTTCCAGTTCCAGGTCGTGGACAACGCCTTCGGCCCGCGCTGGAACGCCGATGGTTCGGTGCTCACGCGCGAAGGCGGCGTCTACAACGACGCGGGCACGCCGGGCAATGCCGGCGACGACACGCTGCGCACCTTCACCTTCACCATCGACCTGGCGCCCACGGCGGGCGGAAACGGCGGCGTCTTCACGTCGCCGACCTACATCGTCGATGTGGCCTCGTCCACCTTCGCCGGCAACGACGGCACCGCCTCGCGCGGCACGCTGGTGGAAGGCGGCAGCGTGGTGCTGCGCGGCACCGGCTACACGGCCGGCGAACCCGGGCTGAGCTACACCGTGGGCGACAGCGCCACCAATACCGAGGTGCCGGCCTCGCAGGTCATCTACACCATCCTCGGCTACGGCGGTGGCGGCGGCCCCGGCGGCGCGGGCGTGCTGGAGCGGCAGACCAGCCCCGGCGTGTGGACCGCACTGGGCCAGTACGCCACCTTCACGCAGCAGGACCTGAACGACGGCAACGTGCGCTTCGTGCACGACGGCGACGTGGAGGACTTCGTCTCGACCGTGGACTTGCGCGCCTCCGCCGGTGTGACGGTGAACGACAACGGCACGCTGCGTCCCGATTCGTGGTCGACCACCTTCACCTTCTACGTCACCCCGGTGAACGATGCGCCGACCGCCACCGGTTCCTCGACGGCGGTGGTGGCCGAGGGCGGCACCATCGGCCTGACCAGCGACCAGATCGGCATCGCCGACGCCGATGACGCGACCAGCGAGCCGCAGTTCGAAGGGAGTCCCACCCTGCCCGGCGGCGACCCCAACTACGCGTACGACAACGATGCCGGCGGCAGCGACCTGCTGCGCTTCGTCGTCGACTCGCTGCCCACGGGCGGCACCCTGCAGTACCGCGACGGCAATGGCGCTTGGCAGGCGGTCACGCTGGGCCAGGTGCTGCCGGCCTCGCTGCTGACGGCCGATGCCGCCTCCACCGGCCTGCGCTTCGTGAGCGACGGCTCCGAGGTCCGCAACACCAGCTTCCAGGTGCATGCCGTCGACCGCTGGGACGCGAGCTCGTCGCAGGCGACGGTCAACATCCAGATCACCAACGTCAACGACGCGCCGCAGATCGCCGCCGACCCGACGCAGGCCGATCCCGACGCCAGTTCGGCCAACGAGCCGCTGACGGTGGTCGAGGGCAGCTTCACGCGCATCACCAGCGCCATGCTGGCCGCCTACGATCCCGACAGCTCGCGCGAGCAGGTCCAGTACGCGATCACCTCGGTGCCGGCGGGCAACCGCATCGCCATCTCGCGCGACGGCGGCGCCACCTTCCAGTACCTGGGCGTCGGTTCCTCGTTCACGCAGCGCGACATCGACAACGGGCTGGTCTACATCGTCAACCGGGGTGGCGAATCCGACGGCAAGGTCTCCCCGACCGCGCCGCCGACCGACCGCTTCACCTTCACGCTCAGCGACGGCGACAAGGAACAGACCAACAACCAGTTCTGGATCTACGTCGATCCGGCCAACGACCCGCCGGTGGTGTCCGCGCCCTCCGGCCCCATCAACCTGGACAGCGCCACGCCCGGGCGCAACCCGGTGGCGGGCTTCTCGGTCAGCGACGTCGACACCACCGCCGTCACGGCTGGCGAACAGGACTTCCTGCAGGTCACCGTGCGCTTGCTCGACGCCTCCGGCAATCCCTTCGCCGCTGCGGACTACGCGGCCGCCGGCGGGGTGCGCATCGGTGTCGGTTCGGCGTCGGGCGCGACCGTCGATGCCGACCGCAACGGCGTGGACGACTACCTCGTGCTGCGCGGCACGCGCGCGCAGGTGCAGGCCGCGCTCGATGCGCTCGATGTGAGCTTTGGCCAGGACCGCAACCGCGTCTTTCAGGTGCAGGTCATTGCCGACGACCGCCTGCGCGACGGCAGCGGCGCGCTGGCCGGCGGCGCCAACGGTGGCGCGGCGAACCAGCCGCAAACGCCCGGCGGCAGCCCCGCCGCCATCGACGCGACCGAGCCCGACTGGTACAGCGCCGCCGTGCCCACCACCGGCGCGCTGGCCGGCAACATCGCCGCCGCCAGCGTCGCCGTCCGCGCTTCCAGCGTGAACGAAGCCGCCACGCTCGATGGCGGCACTTCGGCCACCACCTTCGAGGACCAGCCCACCCGCATCGGGCCGGCGCTGGCCATCGTGGTCGCCGATCCCGAATCCGAGGCCTTCGGCCTGCCCGTCACCGTGACGCTCAGCGTCCCGGGCGGCCAGCTGGGCATCGGAGGCAACGGCACGCAGGCCAGCGTGCCGATCGGCGGCCGCACGGTCGCCGTATCGGGCGACAACAGCGGCACGCTGGTTCTGACCGGCGTCGCCAGCGACATCCAGGCGCTGCTGCGCGACGGCACCCTGGGGCTGACCTATCAGGGCGCCGCCAACCTCAACCATGACACCAACGGCGCATCGCCCGGCGACGTGACGTTGACCATCAGCTTTTCCGACGGTGCCGCAGGCATCGGCGGCGACACCGGTGCCGGCAGCCAGCCGAACAATGCGCCGAGCCGAGAGGTCGCGATCGACATCGTCCCGGTCAACGACGCGCCCACCGTGGCGGCCGGCTCCGGCACGGTCGTGCTCACCGGTACCACGGATGTCCCGGGCTTCTCGGTCGGCGACGTCGACGACGCCGACGGGGGCAGCCTGGCCACGACCGCCGGCGAGACCGACTTCATGCAGGTCACGGTGCGCCTGACGACCGCCGCGGGCGTGCCGCTCGGCGCGGCCCAGTACCTGGACGGTGGCGCCGACGGCGTGGTCATCGGCTCGTCAGTGACCAACTCGGGCGTCACGGTCGACAGCAGCTTCGACGGCACCGGCAGCGCCCTCGTGATCCGCGGCACCCGCGCCCAGATCAACGACTACCTGAGTGGCCTGCAGGTCGGCATCAGCTCGGCCCAGCTGTCCAACACCGACCAGGGCTTCCGCGTCGAGGTGATCGCCGACGACCGCCTGCGCGACGCCGCTGGCGTGCTCACCGGCGGCGCCAACGGCGGCGCCAACCCGGCCGCGGCCGGCGGCACGCAGGCCGTGCCCACTGCCGCCATCGACCCGTACGCCGCCACGCCCGGCGGCCTGGGCGCCAACGTGGCCCAGGCTTCGCGCGCCGTCTTCCTGTCTTCGGTCAACGACCCGGCGCACATCCTGGTCACGCCGCAGACGGTGTCCGAAGGCGGCGGCACCGTCGTCCTCACGGGCATCGACGTGACCGATGCCGATGCGCTGGGTGGTGCCATGACGGCCACGGTGACGGTACCGGCCGGCTTCACCATCTCGGCCGTCGCCGGCACCGGCGGCACGGTCACGGGCGTGGGCACGGCGAGCGTCGTCATCAGCGGCACCCTGGCCGAGATCAACAGCCGCATCGACAACTTGCGCGTGAGCCTGCCCGACGCCCTGGGCGCCGCCACCGCAGCCGACTGGAACGGCACCTTCCGCGTCACGGTGGTGATCAACGACGGCGGCAACAGCGGCGGGCGGCCGTCCACCCTGCCCGGCGACACGGACGACGCGAACGCCAACCCTGGCGACTTCGCCTACGAGGATGCCAGTTCGAATCGTCTGGTGACCACCCGCGTGTTCGACGTGACCGTGAACCCCGTCAACGACGCGCCGGTGGTCGTCGGCGCTGCGTCGGTGGTGCTGGCACCGGCCGTCGAGGACGTGAACACGCCGGCCGGCAGCAGCGTCGGCGCGCTCTTCGCCAGCCGCTTCTCCGATGCGGCGGACGCGATCGACAACAGCGGCTTCACGGGCGTCACCGGCGGAACCGTGTCCGACAGCTTCTACGGCATCGCCATCAGCTCGGCCACGGTCGACGCCAGCCAGGGGGTCTGGCAGTACTCGGTGAACGGCGGCGCCAGCTGGAGCGACGTCGGCGCGCGCACCAATGCCAACGCCCTGGTGCTGGACGCCAGTGCGCAGCTGCGCTTCGTGCCCGCAGCCAACTACCACGGCACGCCCACCGGCCTCACGGTGCAGCTGGTCGAGACCGATGCCAACGGCGATGCCAGCACCGCCGTGCCCGCCAGCGGCACGAGCGTGAACGTCGGGGCCGGCGGCGGCGCCAGCGTGTTCAGCGCCGGCAACATCGCGCTCACGACGACGGTCACCAACGTGAACGACCGCCCCACGGCGGCCAACGGCAGCATCGCCGCCGGCGTGGAGGACCAGCCCGGCAATGGCGCCACCGTCGCGTCGCTGTACGGCGCGTCGTACAGCGACGCGACGGACAACCAGAGCGCCATCCCCGGCGGCGGCAACGCCGCCACGGCCTTCGGCGGCATCGCGGTCGTGGGCGACAATTCGACGGCGGCGCAGGGGCACTGGGAGTACGACACCGGCAGCGGCTGGACGGCCGTGCCGAGCGGGCTCGGCGACCGCAACGCCCTGCTGCTGCCGCCCGGCGCCTCTTTGCGCTTCGTGCCGGCAGCCGACTTCAACGGCGTGCCGGGCACGCTGGTGGTGCGGGTGTCGGACCAGGCGGTCACGGCGGCCACTGGCGCCGACCTCGGCCCCACGTCCACGCTCGATGCCGATGCGACCAGCCACTGGTCGCTCACGCACACGCTGAGCACCGGCGTGCAGCCCCGCAACGACGCGCCGCAGCTCGGCGGCAGCGCCACCAACCCCACGCTGACCGAGAACGGGCAGACCGGCACCGGCGTCAGCGTGCCCGGCGCTGCGCTGCTCGGCGGCGCCTTCGTGACCGACGTCGACCCGGCCACCACCGCGGCCCTGGCCGCCAGCGTGGTCGGTGGCGGGCGCATCACCGTCACGCTGGACCGCTACGTGGCCGGCGACCTGCTGTTCGTCGACGGCACGCTGCCAACGGGCGTGGTCGCCAGCGGCGGCAATGCCGGGGCGCTGACCATCGTCTTCGACGCCGACACCACCTTCGCGCAGGTGCAGGCGGTGCTGAATGCCCTCGCCTACAGCAGCAGCAGCGACAACCCGACCGATTACGGCGCCGCGTCCACCCGCGCTTACACCGTGGTCTTCAACGACGGCAACAACGTGCAGGCCGGCGGCAATGCCGGCGGCCCCGCCGCGCTGGACAGCAACGCCATCACCGGCCTCATCACTTTGGTGGCCACCAACGACGCCCCGCGCGCCAACGACGATGCGCGCAGCGTCACCGAGGACGGCGCGGCGATCGCCGGCAACCTCATCACCGGCGGTGCCGCCGGCGACGTGGCCGACACCGATCCCGACAACCGCCTGGCCGACCTGAGCGCCGTGGCCGTGCGCACCGGCCCCGAAGCCGGGAGCGGCACGGCAGGCGCGGTCGGCAGCCCGCTGGCGGGCCTCTACGGCACGCTGGTGCTCGGGGCCGACGGCAGCTACACCTACACGCTGGACAACGACAACCCGCTGGTCAATGCACTCAAGACCGGCGACACGCTCACCGAGTTCTACACGTACACCGTGTCCGACGGCGCAGGCGGCACCGACACGGCCCAGCTCACCATCACGATCCGGGGCCGCACCGACGGCACGCCGGGCATCGTGCCGGTGGACGGCAACGGCGCGGCGACGGGCCAGGCGGAGGTGCGCGAAGCGGGCCTGGTGGACGGCGCGGGCGGTCCGGACACGTCCGAGCGCACGAGCGGCAGCATCACGGTGAGCGCGGCCGACGGCCTGCAGAGCGTGACGGTGGGCGGCACGACGCTGACGCCGGCGCAGCTGTCGGCCCTGGGCACGACGCCGGTGAGCATCGACACGGGCGAAGGCACGCTGGTGCTGACGGGCTTCACGGCCAGCGCGACGGTGGGCGGCGTGCCCACGGGCGGCACGCTGGCGTACACGTACACGCTGAAGGCGCCGCTGTCGCAGCCGGGCGCCAGCGAGAGCACGGACGCGATCGCGCTGCAGGTGGTGGACGCGGCGGGCGTCACGAGCACGGGCACGCTGACGGTGCGCATCGTGGACGACGTGCCGCAGGCGCAGCCGGACACCAACAGCGTGACCGAGGACGCGGCGCAGGACACGGCCACGGGCAACGTGGTCACGGCGGGTGCGGGCATCGACCGGCTGGGCGCGGACGGCGCAGCCGCGGGCGGGCCGGTGACGGCGGTCAGCTTCGGCGCGACCACGGGCACGGTGGGTGCGGTGCTGACGACGGCGTACGGGCAGATCGTGCTCAACGCGGACGGCAGCTACACGTACACGCTGGACAACGGCAACGCGGCGGTCAATGCGCTGAAGGACGGCGACACGCTGAGCGAGGTGGTGGGCTACACCATCACCGACGCGGACGGTGATACCTCCACCAGCACCCTCACCATCACCATCCAGGGCCGCACGGACGGCACGCCGGGCATCGTGCCGGTGGACGGCAACGGCGCGGCGACGGGCCAGGCGGAGGTGCGCGAAGCGGGCCTGGTGGACGGCGCGGGCGGTCCGGACACGTCCGAGCGCACGAGCGGCAGCATCACGGTGAGCGCGGCCGACGGCCTGCAGAGCGTGACGGTGGGCGGCACGACGCTGACGCCGGCGCAGCTGTCGGCCCTGGGCACGACGCCGGTGAGCATCGACACGGGCGAAGGCACGCTGGTGCTGACGGGCTTCACGGCCAGCGCGACGGTGGGCGGCGTGCCCACGGGCGGCACGCTGGCGTACACGTACACGCTGAAGGCGCCGCTGTCGCAGCCGGGCGCCAGCGAGAGCACGGACGCGATCGCGCTGCAGGTGGTGGACGCGGCGGGCGTCACGAGCACGGGCACGCTGACGGTGCGCATCGTGGACGACGTGCCGCAGGCGCAGCCGGACACCAACAGCGTGACCGAGGACGCGGCGCAGGACACGGCCACGGGCAACGTGGTCACGGCGGGTGCGGGCATCGACCGGCTGGGCGCGGACGGCGCAGCCGCGGGCGGGCCGGTGACGGCGGTCAGCTTCGGCGCGACCACGGGCACGGTGGGTGCGGTGCTGACGACGGCGTACGGGCAGATCGTGCTCAACGCGGACGGCAGCTACACGTACACGCTGGACAACGGCAACGCGGCGGTCAATGCGCTGAAGGACGGCGACACGCTGAGCGAGGTGGTGGGCTACACCATCACCGACGCGGACGGCGACACCTCCACCAGCACCCTCACCATCACCATCCAGGGCCACACCGACGCCGGCAGCGGCCCGGGCCTGGTGGTGGTCGACGGCAACGGCAGCGCGGCCGGCCAGGCCGAAGTGAACGAGCGCGGCCTGGTGGACGGCCCGGCGGGCCCCGACACCTCGGAACGCACGACCGGCAGCATCCAGCTCAGCACGCCCGACGGGCTGCGCAGCGTCACGGTCGGCGGCACCGTCGTCACGCTGGCCCAGCTGCAGGCCCTGGGCACCACGCCGGTGGTGATCGACACGCCCGCGGGCACGCTGGTCCTCACCGGCTTCACGGCCAGCGCCAGCGTGGGCGGCGTGCCGACGGCCAGCGAGCTGCGCTATGCCTACGTGCTCGACGGACCGCAGCAGCAGGCCGGTGCCTCCGAAAGCCTCGAGGTGATTGCCCTGGCGGTGACCGATGCCGGTGGCGCCTCGACCGCCGGCAGCCTGGGCATCCGGATCATCGACGACGCGCCCACGGCGCTCGACGATGCGGCCGAGATCACCGAGGACGCCGCGCCCGGCTTCGTGAGCGGCAACCTGCGCGACAACGACCGCCTGGGCGCCGACCAGGCCAACGGCGTGCCCGTCACCGGCCTGGTGATCGGCGGTGTGGCCCTCGCGCCGGGCAGCGTCGTGGCACTCGCCTACGGCACGCTGGTGGTCCAGCCCGACGGCAGCTACACCTACGCCCTGGACAACGGCAACCCGGCGGTGCAGCGCCTCATCGTCGGCGAGACGCTGGTCGAGCGCATCGGCTACACCCTCACCGATGCCGATGGCGACACCAGCAGCGCGACGCTGACGGTGACGATCCGCGGCGCGAACGACGGCGCCTTCCTGACCCTGGTGGACGGCAACGGCGCCGACGCGATCGGCCAAGCCACCGTGCGCGAGTCCGGCCTGGACACGCGCGACGGCAGCCAGGCCACCACCGGGCAGATGGTGGTGGCCGCGCCCGACGGCCTGGGCAGCATCCAGGTCGGCGACGTGCTGCTCGACCCCGCGCGCCTGCAGGCGCTGGCGAATGAACCGCTGTCGATCGCGAGCGGCCGCGGCGTGCTGACGCTCACCGGCTTCGATGCCGCCACCGGCACGCTGCGCTACAGCTACGTGCTGGGTGCCGCGCAGGACCACCGGGCTGGCGCCGTCACCGACGATTTCCAGGTCGTCGTGCGCGACCGCGACGGCGATGCCGCCAGCGGCGTGCTGCGCATCCTGGTGATCGACGACGCGCCCACGGCTCGCGACGACAGCGCCACGGTCGGCACGGCCCGGCCCGACCCGACCTCGGTCGATGGCAACGTGTTCGGCCCGGCCGGTGCCGGCCGCGGCGACGTGGCCGACCGGCTCGGCAGCGATGCCACGGCCGCGCCGGTGACCGGCATCGCCTTCGACGGCACCGCCGGCACCGTCGGCGGACCGGCCCTGGCGGGTCGCTACGGCAGCCTCGTCATGCGGGCCGACGGCTCCTACACCTATACGGTCGACACCCGGAACTCGCGCGTGCTGGCACTCGGGTCCGGCCAGACGCTCACCGAGGTCTTCGTCTACACCCTCACCGACGCCGACGGCAGCACCAGCCAGGCACGGCTGACGATCACGATCCAGGGCGCGTCGCAGTGGAACCCGGCCACGATCGACCCGGTGTGGCTGCGCGACCTGGGCGCCACGCTTCCCCGCATCGGCCAGGGCATGGCGCCGGCGCTGTTCGTGCAGCAGGCGGTGCGCGAGGCGCGCGAGCTCGGCCAGCTGTTCGACGCCCGCATCGCCGCGCGCGTGGCCGGGGCCGGCGACGACGCCGGGCTGGAGCCCGTGCGCGCCGATCTCGAGGCGCTGGGCGCGCTGCCGTCGAACGCCGAGCACGTAGGCCGCGACGGCGTGGCCTTCTCGCGTTCGCTGGTGCGCGATGCGTCCCTCGCGCTCGCCCGGCGCGGCCTGCCGCTGCCGATGCCGGCCGATGCGGCGAATGCCTTCCCCGGCTTCGAACCGACCGACGGCGCCTCCCCCGATGCGGCGCAGCCGGGCGCACGCGATGCGGCACCCGCTGGCCGGGCCGAGGCGCCGGTG
>NZ_CABFMN010000098.1 GCF_901875635.1 Xylophilus ampelinus
GGGGGGTGCCTCGGCCGCCTTCGGAGCGGCCGGGCGGCGGCCGGGGGTGAAGCCCCCCAGCTTTTCACTCGGCTTCGCCTCCTGTAACGCCGCCCCCCGGGGGGGTGCCTCTGCCGCCTTCGGAGCGGCCGGGCGGCGGCCGGGGTCCCAGGAGTGCCGCGCACGCGGCTTCACCCTCGTCGAGCTGCTGGTGGCGCTGGCCGTGATGGCGCTGCTCGCGCTGGTGAGCTGGCGCGGCCTGGAGGCGATGGCGCGCGCGCAGTCGGGCTACCGCGAGCGCGACGACGCGGTGCTGGTGCTGCAGACCGCCATGGCGCAGTGGACGGCCGACCTCGACGCCGCCACGGCCTTCGGCACCCTGCCGGCGATGGACTGGGACGGCCGCGTGCTGCGCCTGACCCGGCGCAGCAGCGACGGCACCGGCCTGCCCGTCGCCGCCGTGGTCGCCTGGACGCTGCGCCCGACCGCCGAGGGCCAGCGCTGGATGCGTTGGCAATCGCCGCCGCTGGCCACGCAGGACCAGTGGCAGCAGGCCTGGCAGCTCGCCGCCAACTGGGCGCAGGACGGGACGCGCGAGGTCGACGCCGCCGCCGTCGCGGTGCTGCCGCTGGCCAGCTGGACGCTGGCCTACTTCCGCAACAACACCTGGACCCAGCCGGTGGGCGCCGCGGCGCTGGGCCTGAACACGCCGCTGCCCGACGGCGTGCGCCTGGTGCTCGACCTGCCGCCCGGCGCGGGCCTGATCGGACAGGTCAGCCGCGACTGGGTGCGGCCCACCTTCACCGTGCAGCGCGGGTCGTGAATCGCTCGCTCCCGCCTGCTCGTTCCGGTGGCGCCCGCCAGCGCGGTGCCGCGCTGCTCATCGCGCTCTTGACCGTCACGCTCATCGCCACCTTCGCCGCCACAGCCCTGTGGCAGCAGTGGCGCATGACCGAGATCGAGGCTGCCGAGCGCGCGCGCGTGCAATCGGCCTGGGTGCTGATCGGTGCGCTCGACTGGTCGCGCCTGATCCTGCGCGAAGATGGGCGGGCAAGCGGGGCCGCACCGGCCGATCACCTGGCCGAACCCTGGGCCGTGCCACTGGAGGAAGCCAAGCTCACCACCTTCCTCGCCGCCGACAAGAACATCGCCAGCGATGCGCTCGAGGGCCTGCCCGAAGCCTTTCTGTCGGGCCGGATCCTCGACGCCCAGGCCAAGCTCAATGTGCGCAACCTGGTCAAGGCGGGTCAGCCGGTGCCCAACGCCGTCGCCGCCTTCCAGAAACTCTTCGAGCTGCTCGGCCTGCCGACCGGCCAGGTCGTCACGCTGACGAATGCGCTACGCCGCGCCAGCCCCCAGGCCACGGCGCCGACCGGCGCGCAGGGCGGCAGCACTGGCGTGACCGGGCTGGCCGTGACCGCAGGCACAGAGGGCGCCCCCCTGGTGCCGCAGCGCGTGGCCGAACTCGTATGGCTGGGGCTGCCGGCGTCGACCGTCGCGGCGATCGAGCCCTACGTGACGGTGCTGCCAACCGAGACGCCGCTCAACATCAACACCGCCAGCATCGAGGCCCTCTACGCCAGCGTGCCCAAGCTCGACCTGGCCTGCGCGCGCCGGCTGGTCGAACAGCGCCAGCGCAAGTTCTTCGCCCAGGTCCAGGACGCGGCCGAGGCCATCCAGCAATGCGGCATCCAGTTCGTGCCGGGCGAGCAATCGGTCAGCACGAGCTACTTCGAGGTGCGCGGCCGGCTGCGGCTGGAACACACCTGGGTCGAGGAACGCTCCTTGCTCTTTCGGCAGAACGCGATGCTGACCGTCGTTTGGCGTCAGCGTGGCGCGGGCACCACGGAGATGCCCGACAAAGCGCCGGGTTCGTAAGAATCTGTAGCCAATCTCAGATAAAAAGGGGCCTGAGCGCCCGTCGTTCCTGCGCGAGGCGCTATCAAATTCGGAGTGACCGCCGTCGGCCCACTCCTACAATGCCAGGCTTTTTTCGTACTCCCCGCATGGCCCTGATCTTCGTCCAGCCCCCTCTCCCGTCGGCCTCCGCCGGCGCGGACTTCGCATGGGCGGGCTGGTCCAACGACGGCAAGCGCCTGCGCAAGCAGGGCATCGCGCCGCCCGCCCTGCTGCCGGGGCAGGGCGACGTGACCGTCGTGCTGCCGGCGGCGGCACTCTCATGGCAGCAGGTCACGCTGCCGCAGGGCAGCACGGCTGGTGCAGCGCGGCTGCGCTCGGTGCTCGGCGGCATGCTGGAAGACCGGCTGCTCGACGAGCCGGAGCAACTGCACTTCGCGCTCGAGCCCGGTGCCAAGACCGGCGTGCCGGTGTGGGTCGCCATCTGCCACAAGGCCTGGCTGCGCGGCGTGGTTCAGTCGCTCGAAGGCGCGGGCCGCCGCATCGCAAAGCTGGTGCCCGAATTCACCCCCCGCCCGGCCGGCTCCCCGCCCCTGCTGTGCGCCACCGGCGAGCCCGACGCCGGCCAGCTCACCCTGTGCGACGAACGCGGTGTACTGAGCCTGCCGCTCACCGCTGCCGGCCTTTCGCTGGCCGGCCCGCTGCCGCAGACAGCCATCGCCACCACCGAGCCGGCCGTCGCCGAGGTCGCCGAAGGCCTGTTGGGCCGCTCGCTCGCCATCGTGCCGGCACCCACGCGCTGGCTGGAAGCGAGCCAGTTGCCCTGGGACCTGGCGCAATTCGATTTCGCAACCAGCGGCCGAGCGCGCGCCGGCAAACAGCTCGCGGCCTTTGGCCAGGCGCTGTGGCGGGCCCCCCGCTGGCGCGCCGCGCGCTGGGGCGCCGGCGTGCTGGTGGCGGCGCAGCTCCTCGGCGTGAACGCCTGGGCCTGGAAGGAGCGCCAGGCGCTCGAAACCAAGCGTGCGGCCATCGGCCAGACCCTGACGCAGACATTCCCTTCGGTGACCTACGTCAGCGACCAGCCCGCGCTGCAGATGTCGCGCGAAGTGGCCCTGCTGCAGCAGGCCACCGGCGGCGTCACGCCGGCCGACCTCGAACCCATGCTGGTTGCGCTGGCCGCCAGCCTGCCCGCGGGCCGCGTGCCCACGGCCATCGACTACAGCGCCGGCCAGCTGCGCCTGCGCGGGCTCGGGCTGTCGCTCAGCGAGATCGGCAGCCTGGGCACGCAGCTCGCGGCCCGCGGCTACAACGCGCGCGGCGAAGGTGACCTGCTGCTGGTGCAGGCGGAGGCCGCGCGATGAGCGACGCAGCGCAGCACGCCTCGCGGAGGCCGGCGTGACGATCGTGCAGCAAATCGAAGCGCGCTGGCAAGCGTGGTGGCCCGAACTCGCGCCGCGCGAACAGCGCCTCATCGGCGGCGCGGCCGCAGTCATCGCCCTCGCGCTGCTGTGGTGGATCGCCCTGGCACCGGCCCTGCGCACGCTGTCCGCGGCCCCGGCCGAACACGCCCGTCTCGACACGCAACTGCAGCAGATGCAGGCTTTGCAGACGCAAGCCCGTGCGCTGCAATCGCAGCCCCGTGCCAACCGTGACGATGCCGTCCGCGCGCTTGAAAGCTCGG
The DNA here is from genome assembly GCF_901875635.1 of Xylophilus ampelinus. Lineage (GTDB taxonomy): Bacteria > Pseudomonadota > Gammaproteobacteria > Burkholderiales > Burkholderiaceae_C > Xenophilus. The sequence goes on from NZ_CABFMN010000098.1 coordinate 3,518, forward strand.
TGCGGCAAAGCTTCGGCGCCGATGCACAGCTGCAGGCGGCCGGCGGCGGCGATGCGGTCGGCCTGTCGGTACGCGGCGCCCCCGCCGCGGCGCTGGGCGACTGGCTCGCACAGGCGCGCAGCAACGCGCGCGCCATTCCGCGCGAAGTGCACCTCACCCGCAGCCAGGCTGGCGGCACGCCAGCTCCGGCGCCAACGCGTGGCAACGCGACGGTCGCCGACGGCGCCACGAACCCCACCGTCCGCTGGGACGGCACGCTCGTCATGGGCCTGCCCGCGAGCCGCTGAGCGGCCGACGCCCACCACCATGGCCACGCGCAGCGCCCTCGTTCCCCCTGCCGCCACGGGCTGGCGCTGGGCCGTGCTCGGTGCCTTGATGGGCATCCTGGTCGCGGTCGCGCTCTGGGCCCCCGCGCGTTGGCTGGCCGACGCGCTGGCGGGCTGGACCAGCGGCCGCCTCCAGCTCGTCAACCCCCGCGGCACGGTGTGGAACGGGCAGGCCGGCATCGTGCTGGCCAGCGGCACGGGCGGCGCCGACACGGTCTCACTGCCCGGGCAACTGGCCTGGCGCCTGCGGCCCGGCTGGAACGGCATCCACGGCCTGCTCGACCTGCCCTGCTGCGCCGCGCAGCCGCTGGGCTTTCGCGCTCGACCCGCAGGCGACGGCCTGCTGCTGGCCTGGCAGGACAGCCAGTCGCGCTGGCCCGCGGCCATGCTCACGGGCCTGGGCGCGCCGTGGAACACGCTCAAGCCCGAAGGCGTGCTCGACCTGCGGCTGCACAACTTCTCGATGCAATGGCAGGGCCCGCAACTGGCCTTCCAGGGCCAGGCCACGCTTGACGCGGTGGACATCTCCTCCAGCCTCTCGACGCTGCGCCCGATGGGCAGCTACCGCGTGGCGCTCGAAGGTGGACCGGCCGCCAGCCTGCTCGTGACGACCACCCAGGGCAGCCTGCAGCTCGGCGGTAGCGGCCGCTGGACCGGCTCGGCCCTGCGCTTCAACGGCGAGGCCACGGCCGCGCCGGGGCGCGAGGACGCGCTCTCGAATCTCCTGAACATCATCGGGCGGCGCGACGGCGCGCGTTCGATCATCACCCTGGGCTGACCATGAAGTTCCCCTCTCCCACCGGCCTGCGCCCCGCGCTCCTGGCGCTGGCGATCCAGGCCCTGCTCGCGGCAGCCCTGCCCGGCGGCGCGCTGGCGCAGACCGCCGGCGACGCGCCGCGCCGCGGCGAGCCGATCACGCTCAACTTCACCAATGCCGACATCGAGGCCGTGGCGCGCACCATGGCCGTCATCAGCGGCCGCGACGTGGTGGTCGACCCGCGCGTGAAGGGCACGATGAACCTGCAGACCGAGCGGCCCGTGTCGCCCGGCGCCGCCTTCGACCAGTTCTCGGCCGCGCTGCGCCTGCAGGGCTTCGCCATCGTGCAGTCCGACGGCCTGTACAAGGTGCTGCCCGAGGCCGACGCCAAGCTGCAGACCGGGACCGTGGCCACCTCGGTGGGCGGCGCCGGCAGCGTGGGCGGCAACCAGATCGTGACGCAGATCTTCCGGCTCAACTACGAATCGGCGGCCAACCTGCTGCCGGTGCTGCGCCCGCTGATCGCGCCCAACAACACCATCAACGTCAACCCGGGCAACAACTCGCTGGTCGTCACCGACTACGCCGACAACATGCGCCGCCTGGCACGCATCGTCGCTTCGCTGGACGTGCCCAACGCCTCCGACATCGAGGTGATTTCGCTCAAGCATTCGATCGCGACCGACATGGTGCCGCTGGTGCAGCGCCTGGTCGAGGGCGGCGGCGCCAGCACCCCGGGCGCCCCTGCGATAGCCAACGCGGGCGGCGCCGACGCGTCCTTCCGCACCTCGCTGCTGGCCGATCCGCGCAGCAACTCGATCATCGTGCGCGCCGCCAACCCGGCGCGCGTGCAACTGATCCGCACCCTGATCGACAAGCTGGACCGCGCGCCCATCGACAACGGCAACGGCGCCGCGGGCAACATCTACGTGGTTTACCTGAAGAACGCCGACGCGGTGCGGCTGGCCACCACGCTGCGTGCAGCCATCGCCAGCGGCACGCTGGGCGCGCAGGGCGGCGCGGGCAGCTTTGGCGGCGGCGGCGCTGGCGGCGCCTCGCAGGTCGCGCCGGTCAACACCCAGTCGCAGTTCAACCAGCAGCAGGGCCTGTCGTCATCCGCCGCCACAACGCCGGTCAACAACGCCAACCAGCCCTCGACCGGCGGCCAGATCCAGGCCGACCCGTCGACCAACTCGCTCATCATCACCGCGCCCGAACCGCAGTACCGGCAGATCCGCGCCGTGATCGAGCGCCTGGACAGCCGCCGCGCGCAGGTGCTGATCGAGGGACTGATCGTCGAGGTCAACGCCAAGAAGGCGGCCGAGTTCGGCGTGCAGTGGCAGAGCGCACTGGGGCGCAGCGGCAGCAACGTCGGCGTCATCGGCAACAACTCCAGCCTGAACGGCGGCAACATCATCGACCTGGCCACGGCGCTGGCGACCCGCAACGCGGCCGGTGCGCGTTCCAACGTCAACAGCGGCTTCAACATCGGCATCGGTCACAGGATCGGCGGGCAGTACGTGCTGGGCTTCATCGCCAACTTCCTGGCCAGCAACGGCGAGGGCAACGTCCTTTCCACACCCAACCTGATGACGCTGGACAACGAGGAAGCCAAGATCGTCGTCGGCCAGAACGTCCCGTTCATCACCGGCCAGTACACCAACACCGGCAGCACGACGACCACGGTCAACCCCTTCCAGACCATCGAGCGCAAGGACGTGGGCCTGACCCTGCGCGTGCGCCCGCAGATCAGCGAGACCGGCACGGTGAAGCTGACCATCTTCCAGGAGGTGTCGGCCGTGCTGGCCGGCACCGAGAACGCCCTCAACGGTCCGACCACCACCAAGCGTGCGATCGAGTCCAGCGTGCTGGTGGACGACGGCAACGTGATGCTGCTGGGCGGACTGCTGTCGGACGAGTACTCCTCCAACCAGGAGAAGGTGCCCGGCCTGGGCGACGTGCCGGTGCTCGGCAACCTGTTCAAGAACGAGGTGCGCACCCGCAACAAGACCAACCTGATGGTCTTCCTGCGGCCCACCATCATCCGCGACCAACTCTCGGGCGACGCGGTCACGGCCGACCGCTACGAGCAGTTGCGCGCATTGCAGCAGGCCAGCCAGCCGGCCACCGACAACCCGATGCTCAACACGGTGCGCGACTCGGCCATCCTGCCGCCGCTGACCGAGACCACGGGCGCCGGCGATCCGTCGCGCCGCATCCAGGGCACGCGCCTGATCCCCCCGCCGCTGCCGCCGGCGCAGCAGGGCCCGCTGCCCGTGGGCCCCTGGTCCAACAGCGACATGAAGGGCGCGCTACCGCCCACGGCCGACCCTGCCACCCGCCGCGAACTGCCCTGATGTCCAGCGCCCGCTACCCGCTGCCCTACGCCTTCGCGCGCGGCCAGCAGCTGCTGCTGGAGCAGTCGGACGACGACGCGCTCACGCTGTGGATGCCCGTCGGCACGCCACCCGCGACCATCGGCGAGGTGCTGCGCAAGCACCGGGTCACCGCATTCCAGGCACTGCCGGCAATGGAACTGGCGCAGCGCATCAGCGCCGCCTACGCGCAGGGCGAATCGAACGCCGCCGCCGTGGTCAGCGAGGTGCAGAGCGACGCCGACCTGTCGCGCATGATGCAGGAGCTGCCGGCGGTGGAAGACCTGCTGGAGTCGGCCGGCGACGCGCCCATCATCCGCATGCTCAACGCACTGCTCACGCAGGCCGCGCGCGACGGCGCCAGCGACATCCACATCGAGCCCTACGAGCGCACCTCGTCGGTTCGCTTCCGCATCGACGGCACGCTGCGCGAAGTGGTGCAGCCCAACCGTGCGTTGCACGCCGCGCTGATCTCGCGCCTGAAGATCATGGCCGACCTCGACATCGCCGAAAAGCGCCTGCCGCAGGACGGGCGCATCTCGCTGCGCATCGGCACGCGCGCGGTGGACGTGCGGGTGTCCACGCTGCCCTCTGCGCACGGCGAACGCGCGGTGCTGCGCCTGCTCGACAAGTCCGAGAGCCGCCTCACGCTGGAGGCCGTCGGCATGCAGGGCGACACGCTGGCGCGCTTTCGGCACATGGTCACCCAGCCGCACGGCATCATCCTCGTCACCGGGCCCACGGGCTCGGGCAAGACCACCACGCTGTATGCCGCGCTGGGCGAACTCGACGCCAGCCGCAGCAACATCATGACCGTGGAGGACCCGATCGAGTACGAACTGCCCGGCGTCGGGCAGACGCAGGTCAACGCCAAGATCGATCTCACCTTCGCCAAGGCGCTGCGCGCGATCCTGCGCCAGGATCCGGACGTGATCATGATCGGCGAGATCCGCGACTACGAGACCGCGCAGATCGCCATCCAGGCCTCGCTCACCGGCCACCTGGTGCTGGCCACGCTGCACACCAACGATTCGGTGAGTGCGGTCACGCGCCTCACGGACATGGGCGTCGAGCCCTTCCTGCTCAGCAGTTCGCTGCTCGGCGTGCTGGCGCAGCGGCTGGTGCGCAAGCTGTGCCCGGTGTGCGCGGTGAACGGTGAATCGGGCCGCGAACCCGCGGGCTGCGAGGCCTGCGGCCAGACCGGCTACCAGGGCCGCACCGGCATCTTCGAAATGTTCACGGTCGATGATGCGGTGCGCTCGCTGATCCACAGCCGCGCGCCGGAGAGCCAGCTCTTCGTGGCGGCGGAACGCAACGGCCTGCGATCGATGCGCGAGGATGGCGAACGCCTGGTGGCAGCCGGCATCACCTCGCGGGCCGAGCTGCTGCGCGTCACGCGCGAATGAGCCGTCGCCGCGCCGGCGACCCGCGCGACATGCGACCCACGCTCCTTGCCCTGGCCATGGTCGGCTGCGTGGCCGCTGGTGCGCACGCCCAGGGCTATGCCGACTACCGCGGCGCCTGGCAGGGCACCCTGCTCTTCTCCTCGCTCGACAAGAGCGGTTTCCAGGTGACGCGGCATGCCAGCTCGCCGGCACGGCTGCAGATCGCCTCGGACGGCGGCGTGTCGGGCCAGTTGCCGGCCGTGCGCTGCACCGTCGCCGGCACCGCGGCCGACTTCCGCACCGCAGCGCACGCCGAGTTGCAGCTCGACCTCAGCGCCTGCCAGGACCCGCGCCTGAACGGCCGCTACCAGGGGCGCCTGCTCACCAGCCTGGCGCTGGAGCATGCCTCGCTGCGCGCCAAGGCCACCACCGCCTTCGACCGCGAGCCGGTCGAGCTGTCGGGCATTCTGCGGCGTTGACCCGTGCCCGCCCGCACCCACCGCCGCCACGTCAACGCCCGACAATGCGCCGACGCGCCCACCGCCGCCCGCCCCCATGCCCGCCTATTCCTTTGAAGCCATCGACCAGGAAGGACGCCCCCGCAAGGGCGTGCTCGAAGCCGACACCGCACGCAGCGCGCGCGGCCTGCTGCGCGCGCAGGCGCTGATCCCGCTGTCCGTCAACCCGGTCGGCCAATCCGAGGCGGGGAGTGTCGGCGGCGGCGGCTGGGGCGCGCTGGGCCGGCGCCGCGTGTTCAACGCCACCGCCCTGGCGGTGTGGACGCGCCAGCTCGCGGGCCTCGTGTCGTCCGGCCTGCCGCTCGAGCGCGCACTCACGGCGCTGACCGAGGAGTCCGAGAACGCCGCCCAGCGCGAGCTGGTGGCCGGCCTGCGTTCCGAGGTCAACGGCGGTTCGACCTTCGCGCGCGCGTTGAGCCAGCACCCGCGCGAGTTCTCGCCCATCTACACCGCCGTGATCGGCGCCGGCGAGCACAGCGGCAACCTCGGCCTGGTGCTCGATCGCCTGGCCGACGACCTGGAGCAGCGCCAGGCGCTGCAGCAGAAGCTGGTCGGCGCCACGCTGTACCCGGCCATCGTCACGGTGATCGCGATCGTCATCGTGGTCTTCCTCGTGAGCTACGTGGTGCCGCAGGTGGCCAACGTATTCGCCGGCACCAAGCGGGCGCTGCCGCTGCTGACGCAGATCATGCTGGGCCTCAGCGCCTTCATCCGCAACCACGGCTGGCTGCTGCTGGGCGGCATCGTGGCGCTGTTCGTCCTGGGGCGCGCGGCGCTGGCGCGGCCCGCGTGGCGCGAAGCCTTCGATGCCGCCTGGCTGCGCCTGCCGCTGGTGGGCCGGCTCTCGCGCGGCTACAACGCCGCGCGTTTCGCCGGCACCCTGGCCATGCTCGCCGCGGCCGGCGTGCCCATCCTGCGCGCGCTGCAGGCCGCGGCCGAGACGCTGGGCAACGGTGCCATGCGCGCCGACGCGCTCGATGCGCTGGTGCTGGTGCGCGAGGGAGCCCCGCTGGCCTCGGCCCTGGCGCAGAAGAAGCGCTTCCCCGGCATCGTCTCGATGTTCGCGCGCCTGGGCGAGCAGACCGGCCAGCTGCCGGCGATGCTGCAACGCGCCTCGCAACAGCTCGGCGCTGAAGTGCAGCGCCGCGCCATGCACCTGGCCACCATCCTGGAGCCGCTGCTCATCGTCGCCATGGGCGGCATCGTGATGATGATCGTGCTGGCGGTGCTGCTGCCGATCATCCAGCTCAATCAGTTCGTGAAGTAGCGGCGCGCACGCCGTCCGCCCGTCGGTCGAAATTAGTAACGGATGTGACGATTTCGGCGCTGGCGCCCGCCAGGCGTGCGCTGCGGCCCGATTGCACTTTGCGTTTTCTCACGCATTGGTGGCGTCCGTCGCACCCCTGAAGGCTGGCGCAGCCGCCGTGCGAACCGGCACCCGATCCGCTCAATCCGCCTTGATGCCTTGCCGCCGGATCACCTCGGCATAGCGACGGCTGTCGTCCTTCATGACCGCGGCGAATTGCTCCACCGACAACGGCGTGGCCTCTGCGCCCAGGCCGTCGATCTGTGCCCGCACGGCCGGCGTCGACAGGATGCGGTTGATCTCGCGGTTGAGCCTGGCCACCACCTCGGGCGGCGTGCGGGCGGGTGCGTAGATGCCGTGCGTCGTGCCCGCGTCGAAGCCCGGGAGGCCGGCCTCCTCGAGCGTGGGAACGTCCGGATAGGTGGCCGAGCGCCGCTTGCCGCCGATCGCCAGCACGCGCAGGCGCCCGGACCGCACATGCTGCACTGCGATGCCCGGATCGAAGTAGAAATCGATCTGGCCGCCCAGCAGGTCCTGCAGCGCGAGCGACGCACCGCGGTAGGGCACGTGCACCGCATAGACGCCGGCCTGGCTCTTGAGCATCTCGCCTGCCAGGTGCAGCCCGGTCGCATTTCCCGCCGATCCGTAGCTCAGCTTGCCGGGGTTGGCCTTCAGGTAGGCGATGAACTCGCGCACGTCGCGTGCCGGCAGGTCGGCCCTCACCACCAGCGTGAGCACCAGCCTGGCCAGCGCCGCCACGGGCGTGAGGTCCCGCTCCGCGTCGTACGGCATTCGGGGGGAGATGAACGGGTTGGTTGTGATGGCGCTGCCGGCCGTCATGAGCAGCGTGTAGCCGTCGGGTGCGGCCTTCGCGACGGCCTCGGCGCCGATCATGCCGCTGGCACCGGCGCGGTTCTCCACCACCACCGGCTGGCCCAGGGCCTGCTGCAGCGGCGTGGCGACCATCCGCGCCAGCACGTCGGGCGAGCTCCCCGGCGGGAAATTCACCACGAGGCGTATCGGCTGCGCCGGCCACGAGGCCTGTGCGAACACGGGCCGTGCGGCGGCCGTCGCCGCGGCGAGTCCGGCGGAAAGAAGCAGGCGACGGCGCAGGTCCGCGGGCGACTGGGGCATCGTGCACTCCGGGTTGAAGGTAGGTGGGGCCGTCAGGCCTCGATGGGCAGGCCGGTGAAGTTCTCGGCGAACTGCAGCCGCCCGGCGTGCGTGCCGGTCATGTAGTCGAGGTCGGCCCGCTGGAGCCGGCGCACGAATTCGTTCTGGCCGGGAAACTGGTGAACCATCGTGCACAGAGCTGCCGAGAAGCGCTGCACCAGCCACATGCGCCGCAGGCAGCGCTCGGAATAGGTCGCGAGCCGGTCGCTGCGGCCGTGGCGATAGTGGTCCACCAACGCAGCCGCCAGCACCTTGATGTCGGCCATCGCCGAGTTGAGCCCCTTGGCCCCCGTGGGCGGCACGATGTGCGCCGCGTCGCCGGCCAGGAACAGGCGGCCGTGCTGCATCGGCTCGGAAAGAAAGCTGCGCATCGCCGTCACGCCCTTGTCCCGGATGGGGCCCTCGCGCAGCGACGGCATGCCCTCGACGTCCAGCCGCCGGTGCAACTCGCTCCAGATGCGGTCGTCCGACCAGGCATCGGGGTCTTCGTCGGGTTCGCACTGCAGATACAGGCGCGTCACCGTCGGCGAGCGCATGCTCATCATCGCGAAGCCCCGGTCGCTGCATCCCCAGGTCACGTCCGGCGAAGCCGGCGGCGCGTCGGCGAGGATGCCGAGCCAGCCGAAGGGATAGATGCGGTCGTAGCCGCGCGCGATGCCGGCGGGCATGCTGCCTCGGCTGACGCCACGGAAGCCGTCGCAGCCGGCCACGAAGTCGCAGGTGATCTCGCCGGCCGCGCCGTCCTGCCCGAACACGATGCGGGCGCGGTCGTCTTCCAGGCCCTCGATGCGCTCCACCGGCGCTTCGTAGAGGATGGGCACGTCGCCGGCATCGCATGCCGACATGAGGTCGGTGACCACCTCGTGCTGCGGATACACCCAGGCGCGACGCCCGCCCGAGGCTTCATGGAAGTCCAGCCGGTGCGAGCGGCCGCCGAAGCGGAAGTCGATGGCGTGCATCTCCATGCCCACGGCATCGATGCGCCCGCCCACGCCGGCCTCACGCAGCATCTCGACCGTGCCCTGCTCCAGGACGCCTGCGCGCAGCCGCGTGCGCACATGCTCGCGCGCCGCACGCTCGATCACCACGGCATCGATGCCTTCGCGCCGCAGCAGGTGGGCCAGCATGAGGCCGGCCGGGCCGGCGCCGACGATGCCGACCTGCGTCCGTCGGGCCGTCATGCGGCAGGCTCCAGCGTGATCAGGCCCATGCCGGTGGTCATTGGCGCGTAGTAATGGCGGTGCCGGCGCTGCACGCCCTGCGACAGCGCGCCGCGCATCACCAGCCACATGATGAGCTCGATGCCCTCGACGCCGAAGCGCTCCATCATCTGCTGGTGGGTGAGGCCGGCCAGGCTGTCGGGATCGCTCTCGATGCGGTCGAGGAAGTCGAGGTCGTTGTCCCTGTGCATGTCGCCGAAGGCCGAGCCGGTGAGCTGGTGGGACATGCCGCCGGTGCCGATGACGACCACCCGCAGGTCCTGTGCGAACGATGCCGTGGCACGCGCGATCGCCTGGCCCAGACGCAGGCAGCGCCGCGCGGTGGGCAGCGGATGCTGCAGCACATTGACCGCGATCGGCACCGAGGCGACCGGCCAGTGGCCGTCCTCCGGCTCGAAGCACAGGTGCATGGGCACCAGAAAGCCATGCTCGACCCGCATGCGCTGGCACACCGTGATGTCGAACTCGTCGTACACCAACTCGCGGCACAGGTGCTGCGAAAACGCCAGGTGCCCCGGAATCTCGGGCAGCGGCCGCGTGCCGAAGCCTTCGTCGGCGATGCCGTAGCGGTCGGCGCAGCCGACGGCGAAGGTGGGGTACTTGTCGAAGAAGAAGTCGGCCCCGTGGTCGTTGTAGACCATGATCGCGACGTCCGGCTTGAGTTCGCGCAGCCATTCGCGCACCGGCACGTAGGCGTCGAACAGCGGCTTCCAGGCCGGCTCCTGCGTCCGCCGACGGTCGTAGGCGCCGCCGATGGACGGCACGTGCGAGGTGCCGATGCCGGCAACGATGCGGCCCGCCATCACACCGCTCCCGCGTCGTTGCGCGTGGCCAGGAACTGCTCGTAGCTCTCGCCGCGCATGGCGGCGCCCATGCGATACAGCCCGTTGCCCGTCACGACGCCCAGCTTGAGCAGGAAGTAGATGTTGCCGCCGGCTGCCAGCAGCCCGGAAAAATCACGGTCGCGCACCAGTTGCTTTTCGGGCTCGGTCAAGCCGTGCGCGGCCATGAAGCCCTCCTCGTCCGCCTTGAACGCCAAGCGGTTCTGCGGCTCGGACAGCGCGTTGCACATGCTATTGATGCGAAGCCCGCGCCACGAGGCCGCGAGGTCGAACACCTCCGAATCACCCACCCGTGCACCCGGGGCCATCTGCGCTTGCGCCATGTCGAATCCTTTGCCAGACGTGATCGATGCGATCGTTCATCTCGATGTGTTCGATCCAGTCTAGGAGCCGCCCCCATAGTTCATCTATAGAACTATCGCAAGCGCACTTGTCAAAGGTCCTGCGGGTGCTGACACTGGCGTGGCCCACCCCACCTCCCACGATGTCGTTCAGCCACCCCCAAAGCGTCGAAGACCTGCTGACCTTCCGCGTCAACCGCCTCATGGCCTCTGCGGGTGCACTGGTCACCCGCCTGTGCGAAGGGCGCTACGGCATCACGCGCCGCGAATGGCGGCTGATCTGCCTGCTGGCCGAGCAAGGAGCGATGTCACCGTCGGAACTGGCCGTGCGCTCGCACCTCCCGCGCGGGCCCGTGTCCAAGCACATCCGCGACCTGGCGGACAAGCGGCTGCTCATCAAGCGCCCGGTGGCGGGCGACATGCGCCGCGCGCGCCTCGAGCTGACCGCCGAGGGGCGGCGCATCCATGCCCAGCTCTTCCCGCAGTCGGAGCACTTCCACCGCCAGGTCCTGCAGGCGCTCACGCCGGCCGAACTCACGGCATTCGACAGTGCGCTGAGCCGCCTGACCGAGGCGGCCGACCGGCTGCTGGCCGCGCAGCCTCCCCTTGCCAAGGCCGACCGACGCCATGGCGGCAGCCGGCGGGTGGCGGCGAGCTAGTGGCCGCCCGTTCGCTGGGGTCGCGACGGGGACGCCTCTTCTTTCGACGCGCGCCGCGCGGCGGCGGTCCCCGGCCCTACCGGCCTCTGAACACCGGCTCGCGCTTTTCCACGAAAGCCTGCGCGGCCTCGCGGTGGTCCTCGGTCTGGCCGCAATGGATGTGGTGCGTGGCCTCGAGGTCGAGGCAGTCGTCGATGTCGCCGCCGGCCAGCGCGCGATTGAGGTTTTCCTTCATGTAGCGGTAGGCCACCGTGGGGCCGGCCGCCAGGCGGCGGGCGATCTCGTGCGTGCGCTCGGCCAGTTCTTCGGGCGCGCAGACCCAGTTCGTCAGGCCCAGGCGCAGCGCCTCGTCGGCGCTCACGCGCTCGGACAGCAGGTACAGCTCGCGCGCCTTCGCCGCGCCCACGAGCTGGGTCATGAAATACGTGCCCCCGTAGTCGCCCGAGAAGCCGACGCGCGCGAAGGCGGTGGTGAGGATCGCCGTGCTTGCCATGATGCGCAGGTCGCAGGCCAGCGCGAGCGCCAGGCCGGCACCGGCGGCCGGGCCGGGCAGTGCGGCGATCGTGGGCTTGGGCATCTTGAACAGCTTGCCCGCGGTGGCGCGCTGGTTCACGCGCTGCACGTGGATCGCTTCGTCGATGGTGAGCGCGCCCACCGTGCCGTCGCCCGCGGCGGCCATGCCCTTGACGTCGCCGCCCGCACAGAAGCCCTTGCCCGCACCCGTGAGCACGATGCACTTCACGGCCGGGTTGAGCTCGGCGGCGGCAAGCTGCTGCGCCAGCGCCTGGTTCATGGCGCGCGACATGGCGTTGCGCGCATCGGGGCGGTTCAGCGTGAGGGTGAGCACGCCGGCGTCGAGCGTGGCGAGCAGGTCCGGCGTGCCGGTGTCGAGGGTCTGAGAGGTCATCGGTGTCTCCGTGAAGCGCGCGTGGCCCGGAAGCGGCCACACCAGAAAACAGGGGCCGCATCGCGCGGCCCCGACAGGGCGAACGCTCAGGCCGCGAGGCCCAGCGCCTTGGCCTCGGCTTCGTAGTGCGGATACGAGGCCTTCATGGTCGCCCCGTTGAGGATCATCTCGGCCACCAGCTTGCGCGTACCGGCCTCGTAGACCTTGGTCAGAACCCACACCGACTCGGTGCGCGCGCTCTCGCTCAGCGCGACGATCTCGCGCTCGAGTTCGTAATCCTGGTCGACGAAGAGGGGCCCGGCGATGCGGCGGATCTGCTGCCCCGCGAACAGCCCCACGGCGGGCTTGCGGCCACCCAATTGCGCATCGGCAATGGTCGAGCCCAGCAGCACGCTGACCATCTCGGTCGGGATGATCGGCCGGCCCCAGGGCGAGGTTGCGCCGCCTTCGGGCGTGTACCAGGCGCAGCGCTCGGTGATCACCGCCAGCTTGTCGGCCAGCGTGAAGGGGTAGTGGTCGCCCATGTGCTGGTCGAAACCCATGCGGATCGTCTCGGGCACCGCACCGCGCTGGCCCACCTTCAGGTCGCGATTGATCACCAGCCCCGTCGGCGGACGCAGCTTGGCCATGCGCTGCTCCAGCTCGTGCGGCTGCGCGGACTCGCCGACGGACGCGGAACCGGTCAGCACCGGCGTGCCGTCGGCCTTCTCGGCGTGGATGCGCACGAAGGTCGCGCCGGGCGCGGGCACCTCGACGAAGGCGCGCACCGACTCGCCCTCGACCACCATGGTCTGGTAGTGGGCGCTGATGCAGCCGGTCTCGAACCAGGCCGCGCCGAAGAGCTGAAACAGCAAGGGATCGAACTGGCTGAAATGCGTCGGCCCTTCGATGGGGCCGGCGCGCAGCCCCAGGCCCTCGGCCATGGCGTCGTCGTGGATGGATTTGTGGCCGTCGTACTTCTGGTCGGCCAGCATCTGGCGCGGCTGGCGCAGGGCGCCGCAAAGCATCGGTGTCGAGGTGAAGGGAGAGGTCATGCGGTTCGCAGCATTGAAGGCAGAGGCCGCGCGACGCGGAGGGTCGCAGCGCCACGCGGCCCGCGATGGTGACGCATCGCCTGCGGCCGGGCTGTCACCCATGCGCCTGGCGGCCGGGCCGAACGAATGGGGACGACATTGGCCGAACAGCCAGTTGCGAGCGGCCGCTGCCGCTTCCTAGAATTTCACGACACCTCTCTGGAGCCTGCGATGAAGTCTGCATGGATCGCCCTCTGCCTGTGTCTTCCACTTGCGTGTGCAGCGCAGGCGCCCAACCCTTGGGACGGCAAGTGGAAGGTCGACTTCAAGACCGAGCGTGGCACGCCCCGCGACGGGACCGTGACGGTCGCGGGCGATGCCGGCACCTGGGACCTCAACGTGGTGCAGCGAAACGACCCCTGCGCAGGCCGTGCCTACCCGATCGAGGTGCAGGTCGCGACGGCAGATCAACTGGTCTTCAAGGTCGCACGTTCAAAGACGCTTGCCAGCTGCCAAGACAACACCATGCGCCTCAAGGCCAACGGCACGAACACGCTGGAGGGGACGCTGTTCAACCAGCCCTTTGTGCTGACCCGGATGAATTAGGGATTCGCCGCCCAGGCAGCCCCACGGCAACGCCTTGCCTGCAAAAAGACCGTCTGGCCGACGACCGCCGACGGATAGATCGGCCTGCCCAGCACCAGCCGGGTCCGTTCGCGGCGCGACCTAGGACGGGGTGAAGATGTCATCCAGATCGGCTGTGCGCCCGGATGGCAACTGGAGCACCAGCGACTCCTGGATGTGGTGCAGATGGTGCAGCATGGTGCGCCGCGCGCCCTGGGCATCGCCCTTTTCGAAGGCGCGCAGCAGATCTTCGTGATCGCAGTCGGGGCAGGTCTTCGCCAGCGGCCGATCGTAGAGCGTGATGATGAGGCTCGTACGCGAAACCATCTCGACGATGATCTTCTCGAGAATCGGATTGCCCGCCATCTGCGCGATCAGCACGTGGTATTCGCCCGAGAGCCGAATCGTCGCGGGGCGGTCTCCTCGCTTGCGTGCAGCGCCCTCATCGTCGATGTGCTGGCGAAGCCTCGCGATGGAATCAGGCGTTGCCTTCTCGGCGAGCGTTGCTGCCACTTCGGGTTCGACGATGCGTCGAGTCTGCAGGACGTGCAGCGCCTCTTCCGGCGACGGGCTTGCCACGAAGGCGCCGCGGTTCGGAATGAGCGTCACGAGCTTGTCGTGGGCCAGGCGGCCAAGGACCTGCCGAATGCGCGAGCGGCTCACACCCGTCAGCTCGACCAGCCGTTCCTCGCCCAGCTTGGTGCCGGCGGGCAGGCGCTGTTCCAGCATGGCCCTGAGCAGCGAATCGTAGATCTGATCGATCGTGCCCTTGGCCGAGGGCGATGAACTCTGGCTGGCCTCGGTGGCGGTTGGTTGGGATTGCATCGCTGGTTCTCCTGGTTGTTCTTGCGTTGTCAGTCTGGCCGGATGGGCCGCCCTTCAAGGTCCTTCAGGCATTGAAATGAGCCTTCAACCGCCGAACGGTCTCTTCGACCACGGTGCGGTAGGCCTCGTGGGTCTTACCGCCGCAATGGGCCTGGAGAACGGTCGTGCTGCTGCCGACGAGGCCGGCGGGCACTTCCGGCTCGTTCTCGAAGACGTCGAGCGCGGCACCTGCGATCCGGCCCTCCTCCAGCACCCGGACAAGGGCGTCTTCATCGACCACGGTGCCGCGGCCGACGCTCACGAGGTACCCACGAGAACCCAGCGCGTCCAGAACCCTTCCGTCCACCACATGGCGAGTTGCATGGCCACCGGGCAGCGCACTGACCAGGAAATCGGATGCCTCGGCCAGCCGCACCACGTCGGGAACGTGCGTCCACGGTACGCCTGCCACCGGCCGCCGCGAGAAGTACGAGACCTCCATATCGAAGGCGGCCGCACGCCGGGCCAGGTGCTGGCCGATGGACCCCATGCCCAGAATGCCCAACCGACGGCCGCTCACCCGGTGTCCGAGGATCGATCGGGTCTCGCTCCACCGACCCTCGCGCACCATCCGGTCGCCGTGGATCAATCCGCGTGCCAGTGCAAGCACGAGCCCGAAGGCGAGTTCGGCGACGTCGATGGCGTTGAATCCGACGCCGTCGAGGACGGGAATGCCCCGCTGCGCCGCGGCGTCGAGGTCGACCGAATCCGTCCCTGCGCCCAGGTTGATGATCAGCGAAAGTCTCGGGAGCCTGTCGAGCAGCGCGCGATCCGTCGGCGGGCCGCCGCTGTGGCACAGCAGCGCCTGGACGCCATCTCCCAGGCGGTCGATGGCGCCCTGCGGGTCGGCCTCGAGATGCAGTGCATGGACGACGAAGGGCGCCGGAATCGCGGCGCGCAGTTCATCGGCAAGCCACGGCCCTGATTGCAGGACGTGAATGGGCGTCACGACTTCAGGCAACAACTTCCTTGAGCTCCTGGTTGATGTGGTGATAGCTGCGCGATTTGTGCCACTCGATGTACTCCAGCGAGGTCTGGGTCGGGAACCGCGGCGGGTTTCCCTCGCTGGTGCACGACGGAATGCAGACCATCGGAAATTCGGGGTCGGGGTGACAGAAGTAGGGGATCGCGTAGCGCTCGGTGTTGGAAAGGTTGTAGGCGCGGTGCGGCGTCGAGAGGAAGCGGCCGTTGGACCAGCGATGGAGCATGTCGCCGGTGTTGACCACGAAGGTTCCATCGATCGCGGGCGCATCGATCCATTCGCCTTGCTGGCTCATCAACTGCAGCCCGGCAACCTTGTTCTGTGCGAGCAGCGTGATGAAGCTCGAATCGGTGTGCGGCGCGACGCCGTAGCTGCCTTCACCGTATTCCATCTCGGGGTAGTGCGTGAGCCGCAGGGTGGACATGGATTCCCCGAAGGCTCCGCTGAAGAAGTCGGCCGGCATGTCCAGCGCCAGGGCGTAGACCGGCAGCAGCCGGCCCACGAGCTCGTCCATGGCCTTGTAGTAGGCCAGAACCGTCTCCTTGAAACCCGGAAGACCCTCGGGCCACACGTTCGCAGTGCGCTGGGGAAAGCCGAACTTCGGGTGCGTCGGCGGGATCTCACGCTGCAGGAAGAAGGCCTCGTTCTCGTTGGGCTTGCTCTTGCCGGCCAGCCCCGAGGTGCGGGTGGTGCTGCCGTGCACGGGCATGTAGCCCTGCATGTTCTCGTTGACCCGGATCTTGAGCTTCTGCTCGAGGGGTTGATCGTGGAAGCGCCGGGCCGCGGCGAAGGTGGCGTCGACCAGCGCCTGGTCCACCCCATGGCCCTTGATGTAGAGGAAGCCGATGTTCTCGCAGGCATGTCGCAGTTGCGCCGCTGCGCCGGCGCGCGCGGTGTCGTTGCCCGCGAATGCGGCCTGGAGGTCGATGACCGGAATGTGTGTCACTTGCAGTCCTTGTTGAAAGGTCTCGGCGCCGACACGTCATGCCGGCACGAGCAGCTCAGGCTCGTCCAGGCGGGACGAGCCGATGAGTTCGGCGGTGTAGCTGTGCTGCGGCGCCGTGAGCACGGACACGGCGTCGGCCATCTCCACGATCCGTCCCCGGAGCATCACCGCCACATCGTCTGCGATCTCTGCCGCCGCGCCCAGATCGTGGGTCACGAAGATCATTCCCATGTCCAGCTCATGCTGGAGTTCCCGCAGCAGCAGCAGGATCTGGATCTGCACGGTGGTGTCCAGTGCGGTGGTCGGCTCGTCGGCCAACAGCAGGGATGGCCTGCAGGACAGCGCCAGGGCGATCATCACGCGCTGGCGCAGGCCGCCGGACAGTTCGTGGGGATAGGCATCCAGCCGCCGCCTGGCGGACGGGATGCGCACCATGTCGAACAGTTCGAGTGCACGCGCCTGCGCCTCCTTGCGGCTGCAGCCCGTGTGGCGGCGCACGACCTGCAGGATGGTGTGCCCGACCGTGCACACGGGATCGAACGCCGACATCGGCTCCTGAAAGACCATCGAGATGCGCGAGCCGCGCAACTGCCGAAGCTGCGCGGGCGACATCTTCAGGATGTCCTGCCCCTCGAACTCGACCGTGCCGGCGACGCCCTGCAGATTGCCCGGCAGCAAGCGCATGACGCTCTTGAGCGTGACGCTCTTGCCCGAGCCCGATTCGCCGAGCAGGCAGAGCGTGCGACCGCGGTGCACCTCGAAGGACACCCCCTGGACGGCCGCCAACGGGCCATGGCGTCCCTGGAAGCTCACCTCCAGATCCTTGACGCGCAGAAGGGTGGGCAGCGACGCAGCCGTCACGATGCGACCTCCGCGCCCGCGACTGCCGCGCCCTTGGCCGCCGGGGGCCGAACCAGCGAGACGATGGACGGCGACTTCGGTGCAAGGCTGTGGCCGGAATTGGCGGCGAACATGAAGCATGCGACCCGATGTTCACCGTCGGTCAGCTCCGGTACAGCGGTTTGGCACACCGCCTCCACGTGCGGGCAACGAGTGTGGAACGCGCACCCCGGCGGCGGATGCACGGGATCCGGCGGCTCGCCGTCGATCGGAGCGCTGAGCGTGCGCCGTCGCGGATCGGCGGTCGGCCGGGCCCGGAGCAGGCCCTGCGTGTAGGGGTGGCGGGGCGACTCGAAGATCGCCTGGGCGGTGCCGATCTCCACGATCCGCCCGAGGTACATCACCATCACCCGGTCGCTGACGTGCCGCACGACGTCCAGGTCATGACTGATGAACATGTAGGTGAGGGAGAGTTCGCGCTTCAGGCGCGCGAGCAGGCGCAGCACCCGCGCGGCCACCGTCTTGTCGAGTGCGGACACCGACTCGTCCAGCACGAGCATGCGGGGGCGAAGCGCGAGGCTCCGCGCGATGTTGGCTCGCTGCTTCTGGCCGCCCGAGAGCTCGTGCGGGAAGCGGTGTCCGTATTCCCCGGGATCGAGGTCGACGTTGCGCAGCGCTTCCCAGGCGATCGCCCTCGCCTGCGCCTTGCCCAACCCCTGCGCGATGGGCCCGAAGGCCACCGACTCCACCACCGACAGGCGCGGGTTGAGCGAGCCGAAGGAGTCCTGGAACACCATCTGGGCCTGCTGGCGCATCTGCCTGACGCTGATGTCGTGGCCGACCGCCTCGCCATCAAAGATCACCTCCCCGCTCGTCGGCTCCACGAGTCGGAGCAGCAGCCGGCCCAACGTCGACTTGCCGCACCCGGACTCACCGACCACACCCAGCGTCTCGCCCTTGATCAGATCGAAAGACACGTCGCTGACGGCCTTGACCTGCTGGCGGGTGCCTCTCAGGGAAAAGCGCTTGTTCAGCTCCCTGACGATGAAAAGCGGCTGGCCCGGGCCACCACGGTCTCGGGCATCCGGCTGGACCGGCGTGGTGCCCTGATGAAAAGTGACGACCTTCATGCCTTGATGTCCAACGCCGCGCGAACGCCCTCGCTGGCGAAGTTGAAGCACATCGAGGTGAGCACGATCGCCACGCCGGGCATGGCGCAGACCCAGGGCTGGACGTAGATGGATTGCCTGAGAGAACTGAGCATCAAACCCCAGTCCGCCGTCGGCGGCTGAACGCCGAGACCGAGGAACGACAGGCCGCTGGCCAGCACGATGCTGGCGCCGATGAGGCTGGATGCGTAGACGAGCACCGGGCTCACCACGTTGCGCAGCACGTGGTAGGTGATGACCAGGAAGGTCCCGGCCCCCGTGCCACGTGCCGCATCCATGTAATCCAGCCCACGCATCTGCGAGGCCGTCGTCTCCGCGACCCGGCACATCGGGGGAATGAAGATGAGGGACAACGCCGCGATGCCGTTGACCAAGCCGCCTCCCATGGCGCCGGAAATCGCTACCGCCAGCAGAACCGAAGGGAACGCGTAGAAGACATCCATGCAGCGCATGATGACGGCGTTGGTCTTGCCGCCCACGATGCCCGCCGCGATGCCCAGGGACCCGCCGACAACCGACGCGACCAGCACCGGCACGAGCGCGGTGACCAGGGAGATGCGCGCGCCGTAGATCAGACGGGACAGGATGTCACGGCCGAGCTCGTCGGTCCCCAGCCAGTGGCCTTCATGGCCGAAGCCCTTCATGCGTGCCAGAAGGTCGTCCTGATAGGGGCTGAAGGGCGCAATCCACGGTGCGAGGATCGCGGCACCGAACAGGACCAGCAGAAGCGAAGCCGAGACCACGAAAGTGCGATTGCGCAGCAGCCGTGCACCGACCCGCCGCCAGTAACCGGGCGAGACAGTCCGGGCATCTTCGGACGCTGCAGAGATGGCGTGCGTGGTCATGCGCGTCGGATCCTGGGGTCGAGGCGGGCCTGGATCTGGTCGACCAGCAGGTTGGCGAAGACGAAGATGAGCGCCAGCGTGAGGATCGTGCCTTGCAGAACGGGAATGTCGCGGTTGACGATCGCCTTGCTCAGCAGGTAGCCCGTGCCAGGCCAGTTGAAGATCGTCTCCACGAGGATCGATCCGCCCATGAGGTAGCCGAACTGCAGCGCCATGACAGAGAGCACCGATGGCAGCGCGTTCTTGATGACGTGCCGCAGGATCTCGAATTCGCTCAGTCCCACCGCATGCAGCGTCTGGACGAATTCCATGCTGGTCACCTCCTCGACGGCCGCCTTGGTGGAACGCGCAACCATCCCCAGCGGGACGAGCGACAGCGTGACCACGGGGAGGATCAGGAAACGGACGTCCTCCCAGCGGAGAAAGCTGAAGTCGTCGGATCCTCCGCTGCCCATGCCGGAGGACGGCAGCACCATCAGCTTGACCGAAAAGATGATCACGAGAACGATGCCGAGCCAGTAGTTGGGCACGCAGACGCCCACGGTCGACAGGGCGGTCACCACCGAATTGAGCCAGCGCCGACGGAAGAATCCCGCCAGCGCACCGATGGTGAAGCCGAGCCCCATCGACAGCGGCACAGCAAAGATCGCAAGGCTCGCCGTGTTGCGCAGCGCCTGCCAGACCTCGACGATCACCGGCCTGCCCGTGCTGATCGAATGCCCGAAGTCGCCCTGGAATGCGCGCACCATCCACAGCAGGAACTGCTGGTAGACCGGCTTGTCGAGCCCGTAGGCACGTCGCATCAGCTCGATCACCTCCGGCGTGGCGTCTGCAGGAAGGATCGTCTGCAGCGGATCGCCCGGCGCCAGGTAGATGAGCGAGAAGCACACCGCGCCCACGCCGATGCAGATGGGCACCGCGTAGAGCAGCCGCCGCAGAGCGTAGGAGTTTCGCAGCATCTGGCCTGGCACTTCCGGGGGCTCAGGGATTGACCGAGATCAGGGTCGTGTCCTGGAACCAGTTCTGCGACGCCACGAAGCCCTGCACCTTCGGCGACATGGCGCGAGGCTGGACATCCCCAGTCACGAAGAGTTCGAGCGCATCTTCCGTCAGCTTGGCGTTGAGCTTTTGCAGGTAGCCAAGGCGTTTCTTCGGATCGGTCTCTTCGAAGGCCTGCTTGCCGATTGCTTCCGCCCCAGCCGATTCGTAGTGGCCCCAGTTGCTGCCGTTGGGCGCCCAGAACTGGCGCAGGCCCGGCTTGAGCAACGCGATGTGCGGATCGCCTGTGCCGCGCGAGAAGTTCAACGCATCCACCCCCGGGTTCTTCTCGGGCCCGCTCCGGTACGCCGCGTACAGGGCGTTGAGGTCCACCGGCTTGACCGTGACCTCGAAGCCCACGGCATCGAGCTGACGCTTGAGCAACTCGTTCATCGGCAGCGGGAGCATCTGCCCCGACCCCGAGGTCGAGGTCACCACCGTGACCTTGCAAGGCAGGCAGCCGGCCTCCTTGAGCAGCGCCTTGGCCTTGTCGGGATCGTAGGTGTAGCCCTTGGTGTCTCCGTAGTAGGGCGAGTCCTTGGGCACGACCGAGTTCACTTCCACGGCCAGGCCATCCATGAGCTTGACGATGTCGCCGCGCTTGACCGCATAGTTGGCGGCCTGGCGCACCTTCACATCCTTGAAGGGGCCGGCCTCCATGTTGAAGATCCACGCCCACTTGTGCGGATACGGGCCGGTGGAAATCTTCATGCCCGCGCCCTTGAGCTGGGCGATTGCATCCGGGGGCGGTGCCTCGATGAAGTTGACCTGTCCGCTGATGAGGGCGGCCACGCGTGCCGTCGCCTCGGGCATGGGCACGAGGACCAAGCGGTCCTGCTTGGGAATGCGGTTCTTGTCCCAGTAGTTGGGGTTGGGAACGAGTTCCAGGCGCTGACCCGGCGTGAACTTCGAATAGAGGTAGGGCCCTGTGCCCGAGGGCTGCAGCGCGAAGGCCTTCCAGTCGTAGTTGACGGCCTTGGCACGCGTCGGGCTGATCAGGAGCACGTAAGCGAGGTTGTAGGGGAACATCGCATCGGGCTGCTTGGTCTCGAAAGCGACGGTGGTGTCGTCAATCTTCGTGACGTCCTTGAAGTTGACGAGGTAGTTGCGCGTGAACGCGAATTGCCCCGGATTGAAGTTCGCATGCTTCTCGTCGGTGCGGATGCGCAGGTTCCACACCACGTCGTCCGCGGTGAAGGTGCTGCCGTCATGCCACTTGACGCCTTCGCGCAACTTGAAGATCCAGCGATTGGGGTTCTTCGGGTCGACGTTCCAGCTGGTGGCCAGGCCCGGCTTGATGTCCGAGGGCACGCCCGACTTGGACATGTCCCAGTTCACGAGGGCGTCGTACAGGTTGTAGCCGACGAATCGATAGCCTTCGAAGCCCTGGTCGGTGTTTCCGCCGGTCTGGGGGATGTCGCCGGCCGTCATGGCGACGGTGAGAACACCACCGGCACTGGCCGTGGCGGCAGCGGCCGCCAGGACCATGGAAGCAAGCGCAGCGCGACGAAAGGCAGGCATGCGTGCAGTCAACGCAAGGGAACGAGGCATCGAATCACTCCAGTTAAGAATCGGTCAGGCAAGCTGTTTTCTGTAGTTGCGCTCATGAACGGCTTTGGCGAGCTCGCCATAGGGCACGGGGTCGTACCTGGGAGGCGCGTCGTCGGACACCGTTGACGGCACCGGCGCCACGATGGAATCCGGATTCGGGCTGTAGAAGAAGGCGATGGAGTAGCGGTCCTTCGAGCCTTCGTTCACCACCCCGTGCGGCGTCGACATGAACGTGCCGTTGGAAAAGCGGCGCATCACGTCGCCGAGATTGACGAGGAACGTGCCGTCGATGATGGGCGCCTTGAACCACTCGCCGGACTTCAGCCGCACCGACAGGCCCGGCTTCTCCTCGTGCTCGCGAGCCAGAAGTGTGATGAAGCTGATGTCGGTGTGCGGCGCGATGCTGAACTTCTCGTCGCTCGTGCTCGCTTGCGGAGGCGAATACAGCAGCCGCTGCTCGATGTAGGCCTCGTTGGCGAAGAGCGCCTCGAAGAAGTTCCGCTCGAGCCCGAGCGCCAGTGCAAAGGCCGGCACCAGGCGCTGCGCCACCCCCTCGAGCGCCTTGAAGTAGAGGACGGTGCGCTCCCGGAATCCGGGCAAGCCCGCCGGCCACTGGTTCTTGCCGCGAAGACGAACCCTGTTCACCACATCGGGGTGGTCGTCCGGCCGGTCGTGGCCGATGAAGAAGCTGGCGTTCTGGTTGGGGTGTGTGGTCTTGTGGATCTCGTCGGAGGTGATGTACGACTGGTTCATCGCCATGTATCCGATGTTGTTCACATCCTGGCGAACCGCGAGCTTTCGCTCCAGGGGCAATGCGTGGAACTCCTTGCTGGCAGCAAAGCAGCCGTCGATCAGCTCCTGCGGCACGCCGTGACCGCGGATGTAGAAGAAGCCCACGTTCCGGCAGGCGTCGCGCAGCTGTGCGACGAACGCCGCCTCGGCACCGGGTTCTCCATGGAAGTACGCGGCGCAGTCGATCACCGGGATCTGGTTGATCACCGTTGCTTCGTCGGCAACCCCTGCGCGTTCGAACAGATGCATCTGGCTTCCTGTTGGTGCTCTGCTCGCGAACCCCTTGCACCAATCGGCTGCGCTGGGGGGTCTCCACGACCAGATTGGCCTTTGTTCCGCAAGACGCATGCCAACGACAACAATTTCGACGTGGATTGTTGACAATCCGGGAAGGCGGCGGACGGCTAACCTGCCACGCACGACAATCGGACCCCGCTGCTTTCCCGACGTCTTCTTCGCCATGCCCGTCACCCTGGACGACAAGCTCGTCGTCGCGATCTCATCGCGCGCCCTGTTCAACCTCGAGGAGGAGAACCGCCTGTTCGAGCACGGCGACCCCGACGCCTACATGCGCCTGCAGCTCGAGCGCCTGGACGTGCCCGCGTCGCCGGGCATCGCCTACTCGCTGGTGCGCAAGCTGCTGCGCTTCAACGACGATGGCGTGCAGCGGGTGGAGGTGGTGATCCTGTCGCGCAACGACCCGGCCTCGGGCATGCGCATCTTCAACTCGGGGGCCGCCGCCGAGCTGCACATCCAGCGCGGCGTGTTCACGCAGGGGCGCTCCCCCTTCCGCTACCTCACGCCGCTGAACGCCGACCTGTTCCTCTCGGCCAATGCCGACGACGTGCGCGAGGCGCTGCGCGCGGGCTTCGCGGCGGCGCACGTCAACGTCGAGGCTGCGCTGGCCAGCAGCCTGCATCCGGACGAAGTGCGCATCGCCTTCGACGGCGACGCCGTGCTGTTCTCCGACGAGGCCGAGCGCGTCTACCAGGCCCAGGGCCTGGCCGCCTTCCAGGCCCACGAGGCCGACAAGGCCGCCGTGCCGCTTGGCGCCGGACCGCTGGCGCCCTTCCTCGTCGCGCTGCATCGCCTGCAGCAGGCGGCCGCCAGCACCGGGATGCGCATCCGCACCGCGCTGGTCACGGCGCGCGGCGCGCCGGCGCATCGCCGCGCCATCCAGACCCTGATGAGCTGGAACATCCGCGTCGACGAGGCGATGTTCCTGGCCGGCCTCGACAAGGGCGGCTTCCTGCGCGAGTTCGAGCCCGACTTCTTCTTCGACGACCAGACCGGCCATGTGCGCTCCGCCGCGCGGCATGTGCCGGCCGGGCACGTGGCGAGCGGGATCAGCAACCCGGGCTGAAGGCCGGCGACGGTTGGCCGGCCTCAGCGCGCCGGTGGCACCTCGTGCACGAACTGCCCGGCGCTGAGCGTGTTGACCGTCTCGCCCGGGATGTCCATCAGGATGCGGCTGCGCTCGGGCGTCATCGTCACGGTGATGTACTGCACCGGTCGCGCCTGCGGGTCATGGATCACGCGCACGATCTTCAACAGCGGCATGCCGACCTCGGTCTGCATGAGGCGGGCGCGCACCGGGTCGCTCACCTCCGCCGTGATCTCCTGGATGACGCGGCCGAACTTCACGCCCTGCGCGAGCAGGATCTCGTAGAGCGCCTGCTTGCGCAGCGTGGCGGCCGTCACCTGCTTGCCCAGGCGCGCCGGCACCCAGGCGTCGGTCAGCATCACCGGCGTGCCGTCGATGCTGCGCAGGCGCAGGGCGTGCACCGCCTTCTCTCCGGGCGCCAGTTGCAACAGGGCGGCGACGTCCAGCGGCGGCTCGGTCTGCTCCACGCGCAGCACCTGCACCTGCGTGTCGATCGCGGCCTGGCGCAGGCTGTCGATCAGAGACAGGCTGGGCCGCGCACGCACCAGGGGCAGCCGGTCGCTGCGCACGAAGGTGCCGCGGCCGTGCCGGCGCTCGACCAGCCCCTGCGCCGCGAGGTCGGCCAGCGCACGCCGCACCGTGATGCGCGACACGCCGAAGCGCTCGCACAGCGCCTCTTCCTTCGGCAGCAGGCCCGACGCGTACTCGCCCCGCACGATCTCGTCGCGCAGCACCACGAAGAGCTGGCGATGCAGCGCCGTGCCCGGTGTGCGGCCGACGGGCAGGGCTTCGGTGTCGGGCAGGGCATTCAGGGGCTTCATCGAGGTTGGCTGAGCGCTTGGAGCGGGCGTCGGAGCATAGCCGGTTGACTTGTGTTGATGTTGTCATAATAATAAGACAACACATCGGACGGATTGCCGATCCCGGCACGCCGTCTCAGCCCAGGAGACACCTTCCATGAGCACCCCTCTTCCGCCCGCCAGCGCCGGCGCCCGCCTGCGCCAGCAGCTGGCCACGCCGGGCCTGCGCATCGCCCCCGGCGCCTACGACGGCATCGGCGCACGCCTGATCGAGCAGGCCGGCTTCGGCGCCTGCTACATGACCGGCGCCGGCACTTCGGCCGCGCGTGGCTTCCCCGACTTCGGCCTGCTCACAATGAGCGAGATGGTGGAGAACGCCGCGGTGATGGCGCGCTCGGTGCAGATCCCGCTGATCGCCGACGCCGACACCGGCTACGGCAACGAGCTGAACATGACGCGCACCGTGCGCGAGTACGAGGCGCGCGGTGTGGCCGCCATCCACATCGAAGACCAGGTCTCGCCCAAGCGCTGCGGCCACCTCGACGGCAAGGAGGTCATCTCGCGCGACGACTTCGTCTCCAAGGTCCGCGCCGCGGTGGAGGCCCGCCGCACACCCGACTTCTTCCTCATAGCCCGCACCGACGCACGCGCCATGCTGGGCCTGGAAGAGGCCCTGTGGCGCGCCGAGGCCGCCGTCGACGCAGGCGCCGACATGGCCTTCGTCGAGGCCACGCAGTCGGTCGAGGAAGCCGCACTGGTGCCGCGCCGAGTGAAGGGCGCCTGCCTGCTCAACGTGGTGCCCGGCGGCCGCACGCCGGTCCACGATCTGCGCCAGGCCGAGGAGATGGGCTACAAGCTCGCGATCCTGCCGGGCCTGATGCTCAAGGCCGCCATCGAGGCCGGCGATGCCGCGCTCGCCGAGGTCAAGGCCACGATGCAGGCGCCCACCACCAGCGCCACCGTGGCGCAGACCTTCCGCCGCTTCGGCGCCGACGAGTGGGACGCGCTGCGCACGCGCTTCAATGCCGGCGCGACGATGGGCATCTGACATGCCCGCCCGCACCCTCTTCGACAAGCTGTGGGACGCCCACGTCATCCGCGAACTGGGCGACGGCTGGGCGCTGCTGCACATCGACCGGCACCTGCTGCACGACCTGTCGGGGCCGCCCGCGCTGAACGACGTGCGCACGCGCGGCATGGCGCTGCACGACCCCGAGCTCGTGTTCGCCACGCCCGACCACGCCGTGTCGAGCCAGCCGGGCCGCGTGGCCACCACCTTCCCGCTGGGCGGCAAGCTGCACGCGGGGCTGAAGCAGCTCACGGGCGCGATGGGCGTGCAGCTGTTCGACCTGGGCGAGCCCGGCCAGGGCATCGTGCACGTGACCGGCCCGGAGATGGGCATCGTGCTGCCCGGCCTGACGGTGATCTGTGGCGACAGCCACACCTGCACCAACGGCGGCCTGGGCGCGATGGCCTTCGGCGTGGGCTCCTCCGAGAGCACGCACGCGCTGGCCACGCAGACGCTGCGCCAGCAGAAGCCGCGGCGCATGCGCATCCGCTGCGAGGGCCACCTGGCCGCCGGCGTGACCGCCAAGGACCTGGCGCTGCACCTCATCGGCCGCCTGGGTGCTGCCGCGGGCGTGGGCTACGCGATCGAGTTCGCCGGCCAGGCCGTCGAGGCGCTGGACGTCGAGGGCCGCCTCACCCTGTGCAACCTCAGCGTGGAGCTGGGCGCACGCTTCGGCATGGTTGCGCCCGACGAGGCCACCATCGACTGGCTGCGCGGCCGGCCATATGCGCCCCAGGGCGACGCCTTCGAGGCAGCCGCGGCCCACTGGCGCACGCTGGCCAGCGATGCCGATGCGGTGTTCGACCGCGAGGAGACCCTCGACGCCGGTGCCGTCGCGCCGACGATCACCTGGGGCACCAGCCCCGAGCACGCGATCGCCATCGACGGGGCGGTGCCCGACCCGGTACGCGCCGCCACCGCCGGCGACCGCGACGCCTGGGGCGCCGCGCTCGAGTACATGGGCCTGCGGGCCAACGAACCCATCGCCGGCACGGCCGTCGACTGGGTGTTCATCGGCTCCTGCGCCAACTCGCGCCTGGCGGACCTGCGCGCCGCGGCCGAGGTGGCGCGCGGCCGGCAGGTCGCCGCTGGCGTGCGCGCCTGGGTGGTGCCGGGCTCCGAGAATGTCAAGCGCGCCGCCGAAGCCGAGGGCCTGCACGACGTCTTCCTCGCCGCGGGTTTCGAGTGGCGCGAGCCCGGCTGCAGCATGTGCGTGGCCGCCAACGGCGAGCAGGTGCCGTCGCAGCAGCGCTCGGTCTCCACCTCCAACCGCAATTTCGTCGGCCGCCAGGGCCCGGGCGCTCGGACCCACCTGGCCAGCCCCGCGATGGCGGCCGCCGCCGCCGTCACCGGCCGCATCACCGACGTGAGGCGCCTGGCGTGAACCATCCCTTCACCGCCGTCACGGGCCCGGCCGTCCCGCTGATGCGGCCCAACGTCGACACCGACGTCATCATCCGCATCGAGCGTTTGACAACGCTGGGCAAGACCGAGCTCGGCCCCTACGCCTTCGAGGCGCTGCGCCGCCGGCCCGATGGCAGCGAGGACGCCGACTGCGTGCTGAACGCCCCACGCTTTCAGGGCGCCCCCGTGCTGCTGGCGGCCGAGAACTTCGGCTGCGGTTCCTCGCGGGAGGGCGCCGTGTGGGCGCTGCAGGGCATCGGCGTGCGCTGCGTGATCGCGCCGAGCTACGGCGACATCTTCTGGAGCAACTGCTTCCAGAACGGCGTGTTGCCGATCACGCTGCCCGTCGCGCAGGTGCAGGCGCTGGCCGCGCAATGCGAGGGCGGTGCGCCCGTGACGGTCGACCTGCGAACCTGCACCGTGGCGGCGCCGGATGGGCAGGCCATGGCCTTCACGATCGACCCGCTGCGCCGCGAGGCGCTGCTGCACGGTCTGGACGACATCGGCCTCACCCTCAAAGACGACGCGCTGATCCGCGCCTGGCAGGCCGCCGACCGGCAGCGGCGCCCGTGGGCCTGGTCCCCGGCCCGGCCGCGCCCTTAGCCGCTGCGCCTCGCCCCGTCGACAACAACAAGGACATGGGCACCGCCCACGGAGACAACATGCCACAGGAATACAAGCGAAATCGGGCTGCAGCGCCCGCCCTGCTTGCGACAGCAGCTACTTTTTTGATAGCAAACACCGTTTCGGCGCAGCCCGCAGCGTGGCACCCGGAGCGGCCGGTGACGCTGATCGTCCCCTACTCGGCAGGCGGCGGCACCGACGCGACGGCGCGCGCGGTGGCCAAGCAGTTGGGCGTGCTCTGGAAGCAGGCGGTGGTGGTCGAGAACCTGCCCGGCGCCGACGGGCTGATCGGCACGCGCCGCGTGATGGAAGCCAAGCCCGACGGCTACACCCTGTTGCTGCAGGTGCCAGCCATCGTGCTGACCAGGTACACGCCGGGGCTCAAGGGCATCGACCCGCTGGCACAGCTCGCGCCGGTGACGGCGGTGTCGCAATCGCCGGCCGCGATCGTGGCCAGCGCCCGGCTACCGGTGAAGACGCTGCCCGAGCTCTTCCAGTACTGCCAGAAGGCGCCGCAGCCGTGCTCGATCGCGAGCGGCGAGACGCTGGCCAGGGTCAGCGCCAAGCAGATCGCCGCCGAGGTGCCGCTGCCGGGGCTCATCACCGTCAACTACCGCGGCACGGGCGCGATCGTGACGGACATGATCGCCAACAACGTGAACTTCGCCTTCACCGGCATCACGGCCGCGCTGCCGCACCACAAGGCGGGCACCCTGCGCATCCTGGCCACGCAAGGGCGCTCGCGCGCCGCCGCCCTGCCCGACGTGCCGACCACCGCGGAGGCCGGCTTCCCGCAGTTCCAGTCGGTGACCTGGTTCGGCCTCTTCGCGCCCAAGGGCACGCCGGCGGCGGTGCAGCAGGGCATCGTCGCCGCGCTGCGCGAGGCGGTGAAGGACAACGACGTGCGCCAGACCATCGCCGCCGCAGGCGCCGAGCCGGTGGTGAACGAGCCCGCCGCCTTCGCGGCCCAGGTGCGCGCCGAGGACGAGCGCCTGGGCGCGCTCGTCAAGCGCTACCCGCTGGAATGACGTCCCCTCGCAGGAGCCCTCCCCGATGAATGCCCCATTCCGTTCCACCGACGACGAACAGGTCGAAGTCCGCTGCGTGCTGATGCGCGGCGGCACCAGCAAGGCGCTGTTCTTCCACGAGGCGGACGTGCCGCCGCCCGGGCCGGCGCGCGACCGGCTGCTCAAGCGCGCCATGGGCACGCCCGACGTGCTGCAGATCGACGGCATGGGCGGCTCGCGCCTGGTCACGTCCAAGATCGCGATGATCAAGCGCTCGGAGCGGCCCGGCGCCGACGTGGACTACACCTTCGCGCAGGCCGACGTCGAGCGCGACCTGATCGGCTACGACGCCAACTGCGGCAACATCTCCTCGGCCGTGGCGCCCTTCGCCATCGACGAGGGCCTGGTGCCGGCCGTGGAGCCGGTGACCACCGTGCGCATCCACAACACCAACACCGGCACCATGCTGGTGTCGAAGGTGCAGGTGAAGAACGGCAAGGCGCGCGTGGCGGGCGACTGTGCCATCGCCGGCGTACCGGGCACCGGCGCCGAGATCCTCATGGACTACACCGACACGCTCGGCGCCAAGACCGGGCGGCTGCTGCCGACCGGCCAGGCGGTGGACACCATCGCACTGGAGGACGGCCGCCGCATCGAGGTTTCGATCGTCGACGCCGCGACACCCTGCGTCTTCATCGCCGCGAGCGCGCTGGGCCTCACGGGCAGCGAACTGCCGCCCGGCCTCAGTGCCGACCGTGCGCTGATCGAGACGATCGGCGAGCTGCAGTCCAAGGCCGGCGAGCGCATCGGCCTCTACACGCACTGGAAGGACGTGCACCTGCCCGGCCTTCCGCTGGCCGTGGTGGTGGCGCCGCCGGCCGACTACACCGACACCAACCGCGAGACGGTGAGGGCCGGCGACTGCGACCTGCGCGCGCGGCTCGTGTTCCTGGGCAAGTGCCACGACAGCATGGCCGGCACGGGCTCGATGTGCACCGCCGCCGCCTCGCGCGTGCCGGGCTCGCTGGTGCATGCGGCCGTGGGCGATCGCACCCGCACCGAGACCTTGCGCATCGGGCACCCGCTGGGCGTGATGACGGTGAAGGTCGTCGCCCGCCCCGGCACCACGCCCGCCCAGACGCGCTTCGACGCGCTGGGCCTGCAGCGCACCGCGCGCCGCCTGATGGCCGGCAGCGTGTACGTGCCTCGCGACGCGCTTTGACACCGCCACACACTTTTTCGAGAACGACGGAGACCCCGCATGCCCCCCATCCTTTCGCGCCGCACCGCCGTGGCCACCCTCGCGGCGCTCGCAGCCCTCGCCGCGGGCGCACCCGCCTTCGCGCAGGGCGGCCTGCCGGCCAAACCCATCCGCATCGTCGTCGGCTACCCCGCCGGCCAGACGGTGGACATCGTCGCGCGCAACTTCGCGGCCGCGCTGACCAAGGAGACCGGCCAGGCGGTGATCGTCGACAACCGCCCCGGTGCCAACGGCAGCCTGGGCGCACAGGAAGTGAAGAAGAGCGCGCCGGACGGCACGACGATCCTGCTCGGCACGCTGGGGCAGATGACCATCAATCCCACGCTCTACAAGAAGCTGCCCTACGACACGATGAAGGACTTCGCGCCCATCGCGCAGGTCAGCACCGGCGCATTGCTGCTGGTGGCGACGCCCTCCTTCGGGCCCAACAACCTCAAGGATCTCATCGCCTACGCGAAGCAGCGCCCCGGCAAGGTGGATTTCGCCTCCGGCGGCAACGGCATCACGGCGCATCTGGCGATGGTGGTGCTCGAGCGCCAGGCCGGCCTGCAGCTCAACCACATTCCCTACAAGGGCTCGCCCGCGGCCATCAACGACGTGATGGCCGGGCAGGTGCCGATCATGTTCGACGCCCTCGCGTCCACGCTGCCGCAGGTCAAGGCCGGCAAGCTGAAAGCCCTGGCCATCTCCAGCCTCAAGCGCAACCCGCAGCTGCCCGATGTGCCCACGGTCGACGAACAGGGCCTCAAGGGCTTCGACATCAGCTCTTGGGTGGGCTTCCTCGCGCCCGCGGGCACGCCGCCGGCCACGGTGAACGCGCTGCATGCGGCAATCCGGAAGGTGTCGACCAGCCCGGAGATCCAGGAATCGATCCGCGCCACAGGCGGTGAACTCGCCATCACGGCGCCGGCCGAGTTCGGCCGTTTCCTGCAGAGCGAGATCACGAAGTGGGGCCAGGCCGTGACCGATGCCGGGGTACAGGTCGACTGACGCGCGCCCGGACGGACGAGCCGGCACGCAGGCTTCGCCCGCGCCCGCTCAGCTCAGCTCAGCTCAGCCGCGCCAGCGTCGCCGCGTCGCGCACGCCGCCGAAGAAGCGCTGCAGGCACTGCGCGAAAAGCGTCTCGCCGGCCGGCGCCACGGCATCGAAGAGCGTCATGCAGGACTTGAACTTGAGGTCGTCCGGCGGCCCCAGGATGTCGTCGATGGCCGGCCCCGGCGCCGCCAGCACCAGGGCCGCGCATTCGCGCAGGCGCGTGCCCAGCACCGGATGCGTGAGGTAGGCCGCGGCCTCCTCCCGCGAGTCGATCGCATAGCGCTGTGCCATCGCGCTGCGGCCCAGGCCCTGGATCTGCGGGAACACGAACCACATCCAGTGGGTGCGCTTGCGGCCGCCCGCCAGCTCGGCGCGCACCTGGTCGTACACGGGCGCCTGCGCGTCGACGAAGCGCTGCAGGTCCGGCGCAGACGCGGGCATCGTCTCAGGCGCTGGTGAACGGAGCGACCAACCCGGCCTTGGGCACGGGGCCGCCCGGCTTGGGCTTGTCGTCGCAGGCGGCGAGCAGGCAGGCGATGCCGGCCAGGAGTGCGGTGAGGGTCTTCATGCGGTTCATCCTACGCCCCGCACACCGCATGGACAACGCGGCGGCCAAGAACCCACCAGCAGCTCGCGCCCGGGGCTTCAGACCGGCTTAAGGCAGCCCGCCGGTGCACGGCTAGGATCGATCACGCCGCCCGCAGTCTGCGGGCCGGCCCGTTCCATGCATTCCCCCACTCCACGATGAGCACCGCCACGATGCATCCTCCCAAGCCGTCCCTGGGCACCACGTTGAAGCGCGTCGGCGCGCTCACGGCGCCGTACTTCCGTTCCGACCAGAAATGGAAGGCGCGCGGCCTGCTGCTGGCCATCGTGCTGCTGAACCTCGGCGCGGTGTACATGCTGGTGCAGATCAACGAGTGGTACCGCGTGTTCTACGACGCGCTGCAGAACAAGGACCAGGCGGTGTTCTGGCAGCAGATCGTGCGCTTCTGCTGGCTGGCGCTGATCTACATCGTGATCGCGGTCTACAAGTTCTACCTCACGCAGATACTGCAGTTGCGCTGGCGGGTGTGGATGACCGAGCACTACCTGGACCGCTGGCTCGCGCACAAGGCCTTCTACCGGCTGGAGCTGGCGCGCTACACCCGCGAGGGCGAGCAGGTGCCCGACAACCCGGACCAGCGCATTCAGGAAGACCTGAACCTCTTCACGACCTACTCGGTCACGCTGTCGATGGGCATCCTGAACGCGGCCGTCACGCTGTTCAGCTTCGTCGGCATCCTGTGGACGCTGAGCGGCTCGCTGGACTTCACGGCACCGGCCTTGCTCGGCGGCGGCCAGTGGCACATCGCGGGCTACATGGTGTGGGCGGCGGTGCTGTACTGCGTGGTGGGCAGCACGATCGCGCACTGGATCGGCAAGCCGCAGGTGGGCCTGAATTTCCAGCAGCAGATGCTGGAAGCCAACTTCCGCCACCACATGGTGCGGGTGCGTGAGTACAGCGAAGCCATCGCGCTCGACGGCGGCGAGCGTGTGGAACGCCGCCAGCTGGACCTGCGCTTCACCGACGTCATGGCCAACTACCTGCGCCTCGTCAAGAACCAGAAGAACCTCACCTGGTTCAGCAGCTTCTTCGCGCAGGCCGCGATCATCTTCCCGTTGATCGTGGCCGCCCCGCGCTACTTCAGCGGCGCCATCCAGCTGGGGCAGTTGATGCAGATCAATTCGGCCTTCGGGCGCGTGCAGGACTCGCTCTCGTGGCTGGTGGACAACTACATGACGCTGGCCACCTGGAAGGCGACCACGGACCGGCTCTCGGGCTTCGAGGCCAGCCTGTCGGCGCGGTCGAAGGACAACGATGCGCTGCAGGCCGTGCAGGCCTCGGCCGGTGTCGACGCCGACGACCTCAGCATCGCGCTGCCCAACGGCCGCGAGCTGCTGGCCCATGCCGACCTGCATGTCGCGCCCGGCGACACGGTGCTGGTCCACGGCCCGTCGGGCAGCGGCAAGTCCAGCCTGTTCCGCACGCTGGCGGGCATCTGGCCGCATGCACGGGGGCGCGTGGCACTGCCGGCCGACACCATGTTCATCCCGCAGCAGCCCTACTTCCCCGACGGCAAGCTGCGCGATGCCCTGGCCTACCCCGAAGCGGCCGGGCACTACACCGACGACGCGCTGCGCGAGGCGCTGAGCGACGCGCTGCTGCCGCAGCTGGCCGACCAGCTCGACCGCGAGGACGCGTGGAGCCAGAAGCTCTCGGGCGGCGAGCGCCAGCGGCTGGCGATCGCGCGGGTGCTGCTCAAGAAGCCGGCCTGGGTGCTGGCCGACGAGGCCACGAGCGCGCTGGACGAGGACGCCGAGGCCACCATCTATCGCCGGCTGGTCGACCAGGTCACGCGTGCGCGCGGCGCGATCGTCTCGATCGCGCACCGCTCCACGCTGGGCGAGCACCATCGCCGCCGTTGGACGCTCAAGCCCAACGGCACCGACGAGGCCGGCCCGGCCTACCGAGTGGAAGACACGTCCGCGGCACGCGCCTCGGCGTAGCGCTGCCACCCGGCCGCGCGCAACTCGCAGGCCGGGCAGCGCCCGCAGCCCCAGCCCCACGCATGGCGATGCGTGCGGTCGCCCTCGTAGCAGGTGTGGGTCTCTTCCGCGATCAGTTCGACCAGCGCCGGGCCGCCCAGCGATTCGGCCAGGCGCCAGGTGGCCGCCTTGTCGATCCACATGAGCGGCGTCTCGATGACGAGGCGCCGGTCCAGGCCCAGCGAGAGTGCGAGCTGCATCGCCTTCATGGTGTCGTCGCGGCAGTCGGGGTAGCCGGAGTAGTCGGTCTCGCACACGCCCGTCACGATGACCTGCAGCCCGCGCCGGTAGGCCAGCGCGCCGGCCAAGGTGAGGAACAGCAGGTTGCGGCCGGGCACGAAGGTGTTGGGCAGGCCGTCGGCCTGCATGGCGAAGGCGATGTCCTCGGTCAACGAAGAACCGCCCAGCTGCGCCAGCACATCGAGCGTGAGCAGGTGGTCATCGCCCAGGCGCGGCGCCCAGGCCGGGAAGCGCGTGCGCACGGCGTCCAGCACACGCGGGCGCACGTCCAGCTCGATGCGGTGGCGCTGGCCGTAGTCGAAGCCGAGCGTCTCCACCCGCCCGTAGCGCGCGAGCGCATGGGCCAGGCAGGTGGTCGAATCCTGGCCGCCGGAGAAAAGGACGAGCGCGGTGGTGTGCATGGAAATCTCAAGCAAAAAGTGCCTGCAGCGCCCGTCCCGCTTGCGTGAAAAGCTATCTTTTCGATAGCAGTCGATCGCGGCGTGCCGGTGCGTGCAGGCTGTCGGACAAGCCCGCGATTTTCGTGCCCGCGGCAGGCCGGCCGCTAGGATCGCCGCAGCCGAATCCACCACCCACCATGAGCAGCAAGCACCTCATCGCCTGGGCCGCCACCTTCGTGGTGATGCTCGTCATCGACCTGCTCTGGCTCGGCGTCATCGCCAAGGGCATCTACCAGCAGGGCATGGGCGCGCTGATGGCGCCGCAGCCACGGCTGCCGGCGGCGGCCGCTTTCTACCTGCTGTACCCGGTGGGGCTGGTGGTGTTCGCGGTGCTGCCCGGCGCGGACGCCGGAAGCGTGCTGCGCGCCGCGCTCACGGGCGCACTCTTCGGCCTCTTCTGCTATGGCACCTACGACCTGACCAACATGGCCGTGGTGCGCGGCTGGCCGGTGGGCCTGTCGCTGCTGGACATGGCCTGGGGCACGCTGGCCAGCGGCGTGGCCTCGGCCGCCGGGGCCGCCGCGCTGCTGGCCTGGCTGAAACGCTAGGTCGTCAGAGGAAGCGCTCGAGCAGCTTGCGCGAGGCGCGGTCCAGCGCCTTGGAATCGGGCACACGGAACTGCACGCCGTGGGCGCTGGCGATCAGCAGGGCGCCGCCCTCCAGCCGCCGGATGTCCTCTTCGGCCTTGAGCACGAAGCGGGTGTCGCCACGGTCGGTGCGCACGTCCCAGGTGCTGGGCACGCCGAAGCTCGACACCGATCGCAACTGCAGCAGCACCGGCGCGAAGTCGCGCGGGGCGAGCTCCTCGGTCAGCAGCGTGCGCGCTGCCGCGGGCAGTTCGGCCAGCTGATCGATCCACGCCCGCTCGCGGCCATCGGGGCCGACCAGCGAGATGCCACGCTCGGGGTCGGTGAGCGGGAAGGCGCGCACCGGCGTCACCGGCTCGCGGGTGCCGTCGGCGGCGGTCCACAGCAGGCGGCCGTGCGCGTCGCGTTCGAGTTGCCAGGCCATCAGGCGTCTCCCGCGGGGTGGGCCGCATGCGTGGGCGCGGTCTCGCGCAAGGCTTCTTCCTCGTCGACCTGCCGCGCCTGTGCCTGGTAAAGCCGCCAGTAGGCACCCTGCCGGGCCATCAGCTCGTCGTGCGGCCCGACCTCGACCACCTGGCCGCGGTCCATGACCACCAGGCGGTCGGCCTTGCGCAGGGTCGACAGGCGGTGCGCGATGGCGATGGTGGTGCGGCCCTGCACGAGGTTGTCCAGGGCCTTCTGGATTTCCTTCTCGGTCTCGGTGTCGACGGCCGAGGTGGCCTCGTCGAGGATCAGGATGCGCGGGTCGATCAGCAGCGCGCGCGCGATGCTGATGCGCTGGCGCTCGCCGCCCGACAGCCCCTGTCCACGTTCGCCCACCAGCGAGTCGTAGCCGTGCGGCAGGCGCAGGATGAAGTCGTGCGCATGCGCGGCGCGGGCGGCGGCGACGATCTCCTCGCGCGTCGCATCCGGCTTGCCGTAGGCGATGTTCTGCGCGATGGTGCCGAAGAAGAGAAAGGGCTCCTGCAGCACCAGCCCCACGTGCCGCCGGTAGTCGGCGACCGCGAAGCGCCGGATGTCGGTGCCGTCGACCAGGATGGCGCCGTCGGTCACGTCGTAGAAGCGGCAGATCAGGTTGACCAGCGTGCTCTTGCCCGAGCCGCTGTGGCCCACCAGGCCGATCATCTCGCCCGGGCGAATGACGAGGTCGAGGTCGCGGATCACCGCGCGCGAGCCGTAGCGGAAGCCCACGTCGCGCATCTCGATGCGGCCCTCGACCCGGTCCACGCGCACCGGGTTGGCCGGCTCGGGCACGTTGCTCACGTGGTCGAGGATGTCGAAGATGCGCTTGGCGCCGGCCGCCGCCTTCTGCGTGACCGAGACAATGCGGCTCATCGAATCCAGGCGCGTGTAGAAGCGGCCGATGTAGGCGATGAAGGCCGTGAGCACGCCCACGGTGATGCGCCCGCGCGCCACCTGCCAGATGCCGAAGCCCCACACCACGAGCAGGCCGATCTCGGTGAGCAACGACACGCTGGGCGTGAACAGGCTCCACGTGCGGTTGAGCTTGTCGTTGACCTGCAGGTTGTACTTGTTGGCTTCGCGGAAGCGGTCGGCCTCGCGCTTTTCCTGCGCGAAGGCCTTCACCACGCGGATGCCGGGGATGGTGTCGGCCAGGACGTTGGTGACCTCGCTCCATACGCGGTCGATCTTCTCGAACCCGGTGCGCAGCTTGTCGCGCACGACGTGGATCATCCAGGCGATGAAGGGCAGCGGCACCAGCGTGACCACGGCCAGCAGCGGGTTGATCGACACCAGGATCACCGCCGTCATGGCGATCATGATCACGTCGGTGAGGAAGTCCAGCGCGTGCAGCGACAGGAAGACGTTGATGCGGTCGGTCTCGGAGCCGATGCGCGCCATCAGGTCCCCGGTGCGCTTGCCGCCGAAGTAGTCGAGCGGCAGCGTGAGCAGGTGCTCGTAGGTGGTGGTGCGCAGGTCGGCGCCCATGCGCTCGGACACCAGCGCCAGCAGGTAGGTGCGCGCCCAGCCTAGCCCCCAGCCCAGCAGCGCCGCGGCCAGCAGGCCGGCCAGGTACATCACGACCAGCATCGGATCGATCGCTTTCCCGTTCTGGAACGGGATCAGGATGTCGTCCATCAGCGGGATGGTGAGGTAGGGCGGCACCAGGGTCGCGGCGGTGCCCAACAGGGTGAGCACGAAACCCGCGATGAGCTGCGCGCGGTAGGGGCGGGCGAAACGGCCCAGGCGCAGCAGCACCCAGGTCGAGGGCGGCGTCTGCAGTTCGGTGTCGACCGTGTCCTCGCCATCGGGGCCTTCACCGGCCGCCTGCGCGATGCCGGCGCGCTGCTGGTCGAAAAGCTTCACCAGGCGCAGCGCCGCAGCCTGCCCGGCCAGGGTGTAACGCCAGCGCGCCAGCCGGCCGTCGGGGCCGTGCAGGTCGAGCGTGCCGACGCCCGCGTGGTCGGCCAGATGCAGGGAAAGTCCCGAGCTTGTAAGCATCCACTCCTGCTGTGCACCGCCTGCAGTGGCGGTCCGGAGGCAGCGGTCGGTCAGCACGACCTGGCCGTCGGCGAAGCGCAACTGGTCGTCGAGGTCAACCGGCAGGGTAGCGAGAACGTTCTCCGAAGCCGGCAGACGGGCCTTCAGGGCGGCGGGTGCCGAAGCCGATTCGCCCCCCGGGGTGCCGACTGGATCGTGATGTTGCATTGTGTTTCGTTGTACCGGGCCTCCTCGAGGCCGTTCCCGCGCGCCGGTCGGGCGCCGATTCTCACCGAACACCATGGGCGCTTCTCTTCCTCTGCAGGCCGTTGAACGCAGCGCAACCGGCGACTCCTCCACCCGCACAGACCGCTCTACGAACGTTTCCATGACCCGTTTCGACGACATCCGCCTGCTTCGCACCCGCTACCTGCGCGGACCGAACATCTGGACCTATCGGCCGGTGCTCGAAGTCTGGCTCGACCTTGGCCAGCTCGAGGACTTCCCGTCGAACCGGGTCCCGGGTTTTCCCGAACGGTTGACCAACCTGCTGCCGGCCCTGATCGAGCACCACTGCGGCGTTGGCGAACGCGGCGGCTTCATCCAGCGGCTGCAGGAAGGCACCTGGGCCGGCCATGTGCTGGAGCATGTGGTCATCGAGCTGCTCAACCTGGCCGGCATGCCCACCGGTTTCGGCCAGACGCGCAGCACCTCGCAACACGGCCAATACCGCATGGTGTTCCGCGCCCGCGACGAGCAGGTGGCACGCACCGCGCTGGCCGAGGGCCACCGCCTGCTGATGGCCGCCATCAACAACGAAACCTTCGATGCCAGCGACGTGCAGCGCGCCGTCGACGCCGTGAAGGCCAAGGTCGAGGACTGCTACCTCGGCCCGAGCACCGCCGCCATCGTGGGCGCGGCCGGCGACCGCGGCATCCCCTTCATGCGGCTGAACAGCGGCAACCTCGTCCAGCTGGGCTACGGCGCGAAGCAGCAGCGCATCTGGACCGCCGAGAGCGACTACACCAGCGCCATCGGCGAATCGATCGCCAGCGACAAGGAGCTGACCAAGTCGCTGCTCGCCAGCTGCGGCGTGCCGGTGCCCGAAGGCCAGGTGGTCTCCAGCGCCGAGGAGGCCTGGGAGGCGGCCGAGGACATCGGCCTGCCGGTGGCCGTGAAGCCGTCGGACGCCAACCACGGCCGCGGCGTGTCGCTCGACCTGACGAGCCGGGAGGAAGTGCTGGCCGCGTTCGCCGTTGCCGAGCCCGAGGGCAGCGACGTGATGGTCGAGCGCTTCGTGCGCGGCGCCGAACACCGCCTGCTGGTGGTCGGCGGCGAGGTGGTGGCCGCCGCGCGCGGCGAGGTCATCACCGTGACCGGCGACGGCCGGCAGACGGTGGCACAGCTCATCGACAGCCAGCTCAATTCCGACCCGCGCCGCGGCGCCGAGGAGGAGTACCCGCTGGACCTGATCGTGCTGGCCACCGACGCCAAGCTGCAGCTGGAACTGCAGCGCCAGAAGCTCACCGGTGACTCGGTGCCGGCGGCCGGGCGCGTGGTCATCATCCAGCGCAACGGCAACCTGGGCGTGGACTGCACCGACCAGGTGCACCCCGAAGTCGCCTACGCCGCCACCCTCGCGGCCCGCGTCGTGGGGCTGGACATCGCCGGCATCGACCTGGTGTGCGAGGACATCGGCAAGCCCT
The DNA here is from genome assembly GCF_901875635.1 of Xylophilus ampelinus. GTDB lineage: Bacteria > Pseudomonadota > Gammaproteobacteria > Burkholderiales > Burkholderiaceae_C > Xenophilus. The sequence continues at coordinate 42,580 of NZ_CABFMN010000098.1, forward strand.
TGCAGGCACAGGGCGGCGCCATCGTCGAGGTGAACGCCGGCCCCGGCCTGCTGATGCACCTCAAGCCCGCCGTGGGCTCGCCGCGCCCCGTGGGCCGCGCCATCTGCGACCACCTGTTCCCCGAAGCCGAATCCGGCAGCGACCTGCCCGGGCGCATCCCGGTCGTCGGCGTGGCGGGCACCCAGGACACGGCCGTGCTCGCGCGCCTGGTGGCCTGGCTGGTGGGCCTGTCGGGCCGGCATGTGGGCCTGGCCTGCCGCGACGGCCTGTTCCTCGAGCGCCGGCGCGTCGATGCGCGCGACAGCGCGAACTGGGAGGCCGGCCACCGCCTGCTGGTGAACCGCCAGGTCGAGGCGGTGGTGATCGAGAACGGCGCCGAGACCATCCTCGCCGATGGCCTGCCCTACGACCGCTGCGACATCGGCATCGTGACCGACCTCGGCGGCGCCGATCGGCTGGGCGACTACGACATCGCCGAGAGCGATCAGATGGTGAAGGTGCTGCGCACGCAGGTCGACGTCGTGCTGCCGCACGGCACGGCGGTGCTCAATGCCGCCGACCCGCGCGTGGCCGGCATGGCGCCGCTGTGCGACGGCGAGGTGATCCTCTATGCCGCCGACCCGCAGGCCGCGCCGCTGGCCGCGCACCAGAACGCCGGCGGCAAGGCCGTGCTCGTGCGCCAGGACCGCGTGGTGCTGGCCAACGGCACCAGCGAATCCTTCCTGCCCGGGCTGGGCCGCCTCACGGTGTGGCGCGCCACCCACGCGGGCGTCAGCCTCGACAGCCTGCTCGCCGCCGTCGCGGCCGGCTGGGCCATGGGCATCCCCCTCAACCTCATCGGCGCCGGTGCCGAGGTGTTCGAGGCCGACCTGCAGGCCGCGCTCGCCTCGCTGCAGCTGTCGCAGCAGACCCTCCCCGTCGCCGAAGCCCAGCTCGCCTGAGACGCTGCCCCGGCCGCCTCCGACAGACCCCCTCCCACCATGGAAATCACACGCATCCGGGCCCTGCGCGGCCCCAACCTCTGGAGCCGCCACACGGCCATCGAGGCGATCGTCGCCTGCCAGGGCTCCGAGAACGCCATCGAGCAGTTGCCCGGCTTCGAGGCCCGCCTGCGCGCGCTCTTCCCGACCATCGGCGAGCTGCACCCCATCGTGCTGGGCCAGCCGCTGGCGCTGGCCCATGTGCTGGAGAACGCCGCGCTCGCCCTGCAGGCGCAGGCCGGGTGCCAGGTCGCCTTCGGCCACACCACCCGCACCACCGACGAGGGCGTGTACCAGGTGGCGGTGCAGTACACCGAAGAGGCCGTGGGCCGCCGCGCGCTGAAGCTGGCCGAACAGCTCATCGCCGCCGCGCTGGGCGAGCACGGCAGCTTCGATGCGCAGGCGGCCATCACCGAGCTGCGCGAACTCGACGAGGACGAACGCCTGGGCCCGAGCACCGGCTCCATCGTCGAGGCCGCTGTGGCGCGCGGCATTCCCTACCGGCGGCTCACGAGCGGCAGCCTCGTGCAGTTCGGCTGGGGCGCCAAGCAGCGCCGCATCCAGGCCGCCGAGGTCGACAGCACCAGCGGCGTGGCCGAATCGATCGCCCAGGACAAGGAACTCACCAAGCAGTTGCTCAACGCCGCCGGCGTGCCGGTGCCGCTGGGCCGGCCGGTGAGCGACCTGGAGGACGGCTGGGCCGCCGCGCTGGAGATCGGCCTGCCGGTGGTGACGAAGCCGCAGGACGGCAACCAGGGCAAGGGCGTGACGGTGAACATCACCTCGCGCGAGCAGTTCGACGCCGCCTACGCCTCCGCCGCGCACCACGGCGAGGTGATGGTCGAGAAGTTCCTGCCCGGCTTCGACTTCCGCCTGCTGGTGGTCGGCGACAAGCTGGTCGCGGCGGCGCGGCGCGATCCGCCGCAGGTGATCGGCGACGGCACGAGCACCGTGCGCCAGCTGGTCGAGGTGGTGAACCAGGACCCGCGCCGCGGCGAAGGCCACGCGACCTCGCTGACCAAGATCCGGCTCGACGACATCGCCATCGGCCGGCTCGAGGCGCAGGGCCTGACGCCCGACAGCGTGCCCGAACGGGGCCAGCGCGTGGTGCTGCGCAACAACGCGAACCTCTCGACCGGCGGCACTGCGACCGACGTGACCGACACCGTGCACCCCGAGATTGCGGCGCGCGCCGTGGATGCGGCGCAGATGGTCGGGCTGCACATCTGCGGCGTCGACATGGTCTGCGAGAACGTCATCCGCCCGCTGGAGGAACAGCACGGCGGCATCGTCGAGGTGAACGCGGCGCCCGGCCTGCGCATGCACATCAGTCCCTCGTTCGGCCGCGGCCGTGCGGTGGGCGAGGCGGTGATGGACCAGCTCTTCGCCGATGGCGACGACGGCCGCATCCCCGTGGTCGCGGTGACGGGCACCAACGGCAAGACGACGACGGCGCGGCTCATCAACCACCTCTTCATGTCCAGCGGCATGGTCACAGGCATGACCAACACCGACGGCGTGTACGTCGACGGGCGCCAGACGGACAGCGGCGACTGCTCCGGCCCCAAGAGCGCGCGCAACGTGCTGCTGCACCCCGACGTGGAAGCGGCTGTGTTCGAGGTGGCGCGCGGCGGCATCCTGCGCGAAGGCCTGGGCTTCGACCGCTGCACCGTGGCGGTGGTGACCAACATCGGCAGCGGCGACCACCTGGGGCTGAACTACATCCATTCGGTCGAGGAATTGGCGGTGCTCAAGCGCGTGATCGTGCGCAACGTGGCGCCCACCGGCTATGCGGTGCTCAATGCCGCCGACCCCAACGTGGCAGCCATGGCGGTGTCCTGCCCCGGCAGCGTCATCTACTTCGCGGCCGACCGCCAGCACCCGGTGATGGCGACGCACCGCGCGCAGGGCCGGCGCACGGTCTACGTGGACCGCGACACCATCGTCGCCGCCGAAGGCAGCTGGCGCGAGCGCGTGCCGCTGCGCGACGTGCCCTTCACCCGCGGCGGCACCCTGCCCTTCCAGGTCGAGAACGCCATGGCGGCCGTGGCCGCGGCCTGGGCGGTGGGTCTGGACTGGGACACCATCCGCAGCGGCATGGCCAGCTTCAAGAACGACGCCGCGGGCGTGCCGGGCCGCTTCAACATGATGGAGTTCCGCGGCGCCACGGTGATCGCCGACTACGGCCACAACACCGACGCCATGAAGGCGCTGGTGGCCGCCGTCGACACGCTGCCCGCCCAGCGCCGGTCGGTGGTGATCAGCGGCGCGGGCGACCGGCGCGACAGCGACATCCGCGACCAGACCGGCATCCTCGGCGCGGCCTTCGACGAGGTCATCCTCTACCAGGACGCTGCCCAGCGCGGCCGCGCCGACGGCGAGGTGATCGCCCTGCTGCGCCAGGGCCTGGAAGGCGCGAGGCGCACGCAGCGCGTGGACGAGATTCGCGGCGAGTTCGTAGCCATCGACGAGGCGCTCGACCGCCTGCGGCCAGGCGACCTGTCGCTGATCCTGGTCGACCAGGTCGAGGGAGCGCTGGCGCACCTGGCCCGGCGCATCGCCGCGGGCTGAGACCGGCGGCGCCACACATGCGCCGCTTTTTCATGCGCAATTGGACGCCGGCGCTTGTGGAGCGGGCGATGGCAGCTATCGTTTTCATAGCATCGCATCCCGCCTGCGTGCGGGAGATGTCCGACACGGATCGACGCCGCGGCCTGTGCGGCCCGACCCGCGTTGTCCCACAGCCCCGGACTCGCCGCATGGCGCACACTGCAGCACCGCCTCTCGAGGCCATGTGAGCGTGCGACCTCCGCCGCCCATGCCGAGGCATTGAGGAGAAACTGCCGATGACCGCCACCCGTGCATCCACCCCACGCCGAACTGCACCCCGCCTTCTCGTCGCGATGGTGCTCGGCGCAGCTGCAACCCTCGCGGGCGCCCAGGGCAGCGTCGCCGCCGACAAGGCGAAGTGCGACGGTGTCCAGCAGGACAAGGCCGCCTGCCAGCGCGAGGCCGGCGCCGCCCGGCAGGAAGCGCAGCGCGGCGGGCTCACCAGCGCCAGCGGGGCTACCTACGATCAGAATGCCCTCGTCCGTTGCCAGGCGCAGCCCGCGGCGGACCGCGCCGACTGCGAAGCGCGCGTGCGCGGCAGCGGCGCGGGTTCGACGCAGGGCAGCGTCATGGGCGGCGGTGTGATCCGCGAGACGGTCACGCCGATCCCCGCCAAGTAACGCCGGTGCGGTCGCTGAGAACCTCGGCGCCGCGGCCCGCTCCAAGCCATTCCATTTCCCTAAGACAAGGAGTTCCCATGAAGCATCTGCTTTCCCGTACGGCTGCCGCACTCTGCCTGGGCGTGGGCCTGAGCGCTGCCGCCCTGGCGGCTCCGCCGCGCGGCCTGGACAGCACCTACCAGCAGGAACGCGCGATCTGCGACCACATCCAGCAGGACCGCGCCGCCTGCCTGCGCGAAGCCGGTGCGGCCCGCCAGGCCGCGCGCCAGGGCACGCTGACCACCGCGCCCGACTACCGTGCCAACGCGCTGGCCCGCTGCGGCCTGCATCCCCCGGCCGAGCGCGCCGAATGCGAAGCGCGCATCCTGGGCACCGGCCAGACCAGCATCGATGGCAGCGTGCTCGGCGGCGGCCTGATCCGTGAAACCGTGACCACCGTTCCGGTGCCGCCCCGCCCGATGCCGCGCTGAAGCGGCACAGGTCAGCTTTTCCGAATTCCGGAGGCGGACATCCGCAGCACGCATGGAGATCCACGATCTCGGCGGGGCCCTGCTCGACGCATGGGTAGCGCGAGCGCAGGGCCTGTGCGACATCCGGGTGGACACTGTCGACGGCCTCTCGGTGTGCCTCGCCCGCTGGGTCGATCGCACCGAGGTCAGGCCCTACAGCCCCAGCACTGACTGGGCGCTGGCAAACCTGATCATCGATCGCGAACACATCGCACTGCGCGACCTGTGGCTGCGTGGGAGCCCGCCCGCCTTCGAGGCAATGCTGCGGCGCGCCGATGTGACCTGGTTTTCTCGCGGTGAATTGCCGCTGGAGGCGGCGATGCGCGTCTACGTGCGCAGCCGTTTCACTGAAGAGGAAGTGCGGCTGCGCTCCTTCGGCGCCTGAGGTGCTTGGGGCTCAGCCGGCTCGCCGGGCACGCAGGCGCGCCATCACGAGGAGCGCCTGCGCCATGGCCCGGGCTCGGCGCTGCAGCGCATGACGCACCGCGGGCCTCGGATCCTGTCCCGGCTTGAGCGAACTCCGGTCGCGCCCGCCCGTGGCCATGAAGTCCAGCAGCGCGGCGTACTCGGAAGTGTCGGGGGACGGGAAATCCATGCGGTGATGTTAGTACGCAAGCAGTCATCTTCCCGCTACCGTTCAGCCGGTTACGCAACGAGTGTGAAATTTCACCGCCTGTAAGAAACATTTGTGCAGCCGGCCCGGTCCGCTCGAACGCGGATCCCATGCCGTTCACGAAATCGGGCCATTCCGGCGCGGGCCGCGGCAGGCAGCTTCCGCATTGCGCGAAGCGGTCGCGCGGTGGCCAGCGCCGTTCCAAGTGCATGCCGGTCACTCGACCGTCACGCTCTTGGCCAGGTTGCGCGGCTTGTCGACGTCCGTCCCGCGTGCAACGGCCGTGTGGTATGCCAGCAGTTGCAACGGAACGACGTGCAGCAGCGGCGACAGCTGGCCGTAGTGCTCGGGCATGCGGATCACATGCAGGCCCTCGCCACGCTCGATGCGGGTGTCGCCGTCGGCCAGCACATAGAGCACGCCGCCGCGCGCGCGCACTTCCTGCAGGTTGCTCTTGAGCTTTTCCAGCAGCGCGTCGTTGGGCGCCACGGTGACGACCGGCATCTCGCTCGTGACCAGTGCCAGGGGGCCGTGCTTGAGCTCGCCCGCCGGGTAGGCCTCGGCGTGGATGTAGCTGATCTCCTTGAGCTTGAGCGCACCTTCCAGCGCGATCGGGTAGTGCAGCCCGCGGCCGAGGAACAGCGCGTTCTCCTTGCGCGCGAAATCCTCCGCCCAGCCGATGATCTGCGGCTCCAGCGCGAGCACCGATTGCAGCGCCACGGGCAGGTGGCGCATCTCCTTGAGGTAGCGCGCCTCGTCGACGTCACTCAGGCGCCCCTTGGCCTGCGCCAGCGCCAGCGTGAGGAGGAACAGGCCCGCCAGCTGGGTGGTGAAGGCCTTGGTCGAGGCCACGCCGATCTCCACGCCGGCGCGCGTGATGTAGGCCAGCTTGCACTCGCGCACCATGGCGCTGGTGGCCACGTTGCAGATGGTCAGCGTCTGTTCCATGCCCAGGCCGCGCGCATGCTTGAGCGCGGCCAGCGTGTCGGCCGTCTCGCCCGACTGCGTGATGGTGACCACCAGCGTCTTCGGGTCGGGCACCGAGTCGCGGTAGCGGTACTCGCTCGCGATCTCGACCTGGGTCGGGATCTTCGCGATGGATTCGAGCCAGTACTTGGCCGCGCAGCCGCTGTAGTAGCTGGTGCCGCAGGCCAGGATGAGCACCTTGTCGATGGCCTGGAACACGCGGTGCGCGCTGGCGCCGGGCTGGCCGTCCTGGCCGATGCCGTCGAAGAGCTCGGGCACGATGCCCTCCACGCCCTCGAGCGTGTCGGCGATGGCGCGCGGCTGCTCGAAGATTTCCTTCTGCATGTAGTGGCGGTACGGCCCCAGCTCGGCCGCACCCGAATGCGCCTGCACCGTGCGCACCTTGCGCTGCACCGGCCGGCCGTCGGGGCCGACGATCCAGTGCTTGCCCGGCTGCAGGTCGACGAGGTCGCCCTCCTCCAGGTACACGATCTGGTCGGTCACGCCGGCCAGCGCCATGGCATCGCTGGCCAGGAAGTTCTCGCCTTCGCCCACCCCCAGCACCAGCGGCGAGCCCGCGCGCGCGCCCACCACGCGGTGCGGCTCGTCACGGCAGATCACGGCGATGGCATAGGCGCCGTGCAGCTGCGCCACCGCGGCCTGGACGGCTTCGAAGAGGTCGCCGTCGTAGTGGCTGTCGATCAGGTGCGCGATGACCTCGGTGTCGGTCTGGCTGGCGAAGACGTAGCCCCGGGCCTGCAGCGCGGCGCGCAGCGTTTCGTGGTTCTCGATGATGCCGTTGTGCACCAGCGCCACGCGCGCCGGGCGCGTGCTGTCGGGCCCTTCGCCGGGACCGTGGCTGAAGTGCGGGTGCGCGTTGTGCACCGCCGGCGCACCGTGCGTGGCCCAGCGCGTATGGGCGATGCCGGTCTGGCCCTGGACGTGGTCGTCGCGCACCTGCGTGAGCAGGTCGGCCACGCGCGAGGTGGTGCGCGCGCGGGTCAGCCCGCCCGCATGCACGGCCACGCCGCAGGAGTCGTAGCCGCGGTATTCCAGGCGCTGAAGGCCCTGGACGAGCACGGGGACGATGTCACGGTGGGAGGCTGCGCCGACGATGCCGCACATGGTGGATTCCTTGGAAAGCTGACCTAGCCGGCATCGTAGGCCGGTCCGCCTGAATTTTTCTTTCGTTATCCTGGTGAATATGGATGCCTCATTCGTTCATCAGTGGAATTGAATGAATATTTCATAATTGATTCCATGTCGGAAGAAATCAACCTCGACGCCATCGACTGGCGCTTGCTCGACGCCCTGCAGCGCGATGCCTCGCGCACCAACCAGCAGTTGGCGCTCGATACGCACCTCTCGCCCGCCACCTGCCTGCGCCGCGTGCAGCGCCTGCGCCAGGCCGGCCTGATCGAGCGCGAGGTCGCGCTGCTGGCGGCCGACCGCCTGGCCGTCACGCTCACGGCGCTGGTCGAGATCTCGCTCGACCGCCAGGACGCCGGCGCGCTCGACACTTTCGAGGCCCGCGTCGCACCCGACGAAGCCGTGCAGCAGTGCTGGCGCGTCTCGCCAGGGCCGGATTTCATCCTCGTCGTCAGCGTGCGCGACATGCCCGCCTACCAGGCGCTGGCGCAGCGCCTGTTCACCAGCGATGCCAACGTACGCAACGTGAAGGCCTTCTTCAGCGTCAAGCGCGCGAAGTTCGAGCCACGGCTGCCACTGCCCCTGCCCGGCAACGCGCCCACGTCGAGCCGCTGAAGCGCTTTTTGCTCTCTTTTTGATAGCTTCTTTCGCCCGTCAGACGGGCGTTGCAAGCATTTTTTCTTCTGAATCCGAGGCGCCCGCCTGCACGGCGTCGAGCTGCTGCGCAATGGCCGCATGCAGGCCCGGCTGCGTCGGCAGCTGCAGGCCGAAGACCTCCTTCAGCACCCCGATCACGGCTTGCGGCGTGCGCAGCTCGCGCCGCAGGCTGGGCTGGCCGAGGCGGTGCAGCGCGTAGCTGCCGCCGCGCAGCGTGTGGCGGCAGAAGGGCCCGGTGCGCGCCGCCACCAGCCGCCCGAGGAAGGGCGAACCGGGGTGCGTCGACACGTACCAGTTGCCCACCTCCAGGTCGACCGGCGCCGGCGCCTCCAGGTCGAAGACGTACATCGCCCTCCACGCATCGCCGACCCAGGCGCGCAAGGTGTAGCGCCCGCGGCGACGATCGAGCCGGAAGGGCTCGTGCGGCGTGGGCTGCGCGCCCGCATCGTCGAGCGCCAGCGGCGCCGTGGGCACCATGCCGCCGAAGCCCACGTCGCTCAGCCAGTCACGCCCGTCCACCCGCACGCGCACCATCTGGTGGGTGCGGGGCGGCAGCGCGTCTTCCGGGCCGCCCATGACCACGCGGGCCGTGAGGGGCGTGGCGTCGAAGCCAAGGTGCCGCAGCAGCGCGAGGTACAGGCCGTTGAGCTCGTAGCAGTAACCGCCGCGCCCCTCGAACAGCAGCTTGCGCTCGACCGAGGGCAGGTCGATCGCCACCGGCCGGTGCAGGAAGGTGCTCAGCGTCTCGAAGGCGAAGGCCGCCGTGTGCCGCAACTGCAGCAGGTGCAGCGTGTCGAGGGTGGGGGCAGGCGCCCGGGCGAAGCCAAGGCGGCGCAGGTAGAGGTCGGCATGCTGCAGGGCGGGCGGTGGCATCGGCGCGGTCCGGAATGAACAGGAGCCGACACGGTGCAACCTCAACCTTCGTTGAGGTCAAAGCAAGAACCCGCGGCGCGCAGGGTCAAGCGCGCGCCGCCGCGCCGGCTACTTCGGCGCCTTCTTCGGCCGCTGCCAGTTGGCGAAGCTCACCTGCCGCCCGCGGGCCACGGTGAGCGCGCCGGGCTCGGTGCTCTTGGTCACGGTGGAGCCACCGCCCACGGTGCCGCCGGCACCGATGGTGATGGGCGCCACCAGCACGCAGTTGCTGCCCACGTGCACGTCGTCGCCGATGACGGTGCGGTGCTTGTTGGCACCGTCGTAGTTGGCGGTGATGCTGCCGGCGCCGTAGTTGACGCGTGCGCCCACGGTCGCGTCGCCCAGGTAGGCCAGGTGGTTGGCCTTGGCGCCGTCGGCCAGGGTGGAGTTCTTGATCTCGACGAAGTTGCCCACGTGCACCTCGGCGCCGAGCTGCGCGCCGGGCCGCAGCCGTGCATAAGGGCCGATGAGCGCACCGGCGCCGACGATTGCGCCCTCCTTTCCACCGTCGATGTGGGTGAAGGGATGGATGACGGCACCCGCGGCGATGCGCGCGTTGGCGACCACGCAGTGCGCCCCGATGCGCACGCCCTCGCCCAGCTCGACGCGGCCTTCGAAGATGCAGCCGACATCGATCTCGACGTCCTGACCGCAGGTGAGCTCGCCGCGCAGGTCGAAGCGCGCCGGGTCGGCGAGGCGCACGCCCGCGTCCATCAGGCGCTCGGCCTGGCGACGCTGCCACACCCGCTCCAGCGCGGCGAGCTGCGAGGGGCTGTTGACGCCCGCGACCTGCATCTCGTCGTCGATCACCTCCGCCACGACGGGCGTGCCTTCGTCCACGGCCATGCGTGCCACGTCGGTCAGGTAGTACTCGCCCTGGGCGTTGTCGTTGCTCAGCCAGCCGAGCCAGCGCTTGAGCGCGGCAGCGGGCGCGGCCATCACGCCGCTGTAGATCTCACGGATGGCGCGCTGGGCCTCGTTGGCGTCCTTGTGCTCCACGATGGCCTGCACGTGCGCACCCGAGCCGCCGCGCACGACACGGCCGTAGCCGGTGGGGTCGTCGAGTTCGACGGTGAGCAGCGCCAGCCGCTCGCCGCCACTCGCCGCCACCAGCGCGCGCAGGGTGTCCTCGGCGATCAGCGGCACGTCGCCCGAGAGCACGAGCACCGTGCCCGCGTCGGGCAGCTTCGGCACCGCCTGCTGCACGGCGTGGCCGGTGCCCAGCTGCGGCTCCTGGCGCGCGAAGTCCAGCGCCACCGAAGCCCCGGCCAGCCCGCGCACGGCGCCTTCGACCTCTTCGGCGCCGTGGCCGGTGACGACCACGACCCGCGCCGCGCCCAGCCGCGTGGCCGTATCGATCACACGGCCAATGAGGGGTTGCCCGGCCAATCGATGCAACACTTTGGGCAGCCGGCTCTTCATGCGCGTGCCCTTGCCCGCGGCCATGACGACGACGGCGAGCGGGCCGGCCTGATGGCCGGTGGTGTTCGATGGCGAGGTGCTGCGGGATGAAGCGGTCATGTCAGGATCGGAGACGGTGATGAACAGGCCAGGCGCCGCGACGCATGCGCCGGCGAAGACGCGCCTGCGGGGGCGGCTGCAAATTATCGGCGTGCTGCTCCTGGCCGCCCTGCTGGGCGCCTGCAGTGCGGTGCGACTGGCGTACAACAACCTGCCGACGGCGAGCTACTGGTGGCTCGACGGCTATGTGGATTTCGACGGCGCGCAGTCGCTGCGCGTCCGTGAAGAACTGGATGCGCTGCTCGCCTGGCATCGCCGCGAGGAACTGCCGCAGATGCTCGCACTGCTGCGTCGGGCACAGACGCTCGCGCCGAATGCCGTCACGCCGGCGCAGGCTTGCGAATTCGCCGACGCGGTCCGCGAGCGCCTGCTGGCCACGGCGGTGCGCGCCGAAAGGCCGGTGGCCGAGGTCGCGGTCACGCTCTCGCCCGCGCAACTGCAGCACCTGCAGGCGAAGTACGCGAAGGTGAATGACGAGTACCGCGACGAGTGGGTGTCGCTGGACGCGGCGGCGCTGCACGACAAGCGCTATCGCCGCCTGCTCGACCGGCACGAGGATTTCTATGGCGCGCTGCATGCCGAGCAGCGCGCCATGCTGCGGCGGATGGCGACCGAGTCGGTCTTCGATGCGAAGCGCGCCGACGCCGAGCGCCGTTCGCGCCAGACCGAGATCGTGGCGATGCTGCGGCGCTTCCAGTCCGAGCGCACGCCAGCAGCCGAGGCGCAGGCGACGATCCATGCGCTGGTGCGCCGCATCGCCGAGCCGCCGCCCGGGCCCTGGCGCGAACATCAGACTGCCCTGCAGGACGAGGGCTGCCGCCACCTTGCGGCGCTGCACAACACGACGACGCCGGCGCAGCGCGGCCGGGCGGTGGACCAACTGGGGCGCTATGCACGCGACGTGGAAGCGCTGATGGCCGCCGACTGAAGCGGGGTTTCGAAGAAAGTGCAATCGGGCTGTGGCGCTTGCTGTGCCTGCGTTGCGGCCGAAATCGTCACGTTCGTTACTTTCTTGGGTGGGCTATTTGTTTGGGCGCTGGCCGGGGGCTTGTTCCTTCGTCGCTGTGGATCGGCCGGCACAACGGACTGGGGCGCTGGCGGCGGCCGCGGGCCTGCGTTCTCCGGCGCTGGCTCGCGCTGACCGGCTTGTCGTGCGTGCTGTG
>NZ_CABFMN010000099.1 GCF_901875635.1 Xylophilus ampelinus
GCGGCGCCACCGGCGCCTGGATCAGCGTCTCGCACCGGGCGCACACCCACTTGCCGCGAACATGGCGCTCCACCGTGTGACCTGCCCCCTTCCGCCGTACCAATGCCAAAGCGGAAGTCCGAGTTGAAGGTTAATCGATCTTGTTGATGCTGGACACAGGCCGAGTCGTATCGCCAGCGCGCTGGCGATGCATCTCGGCGAACTGCCCTTGGTGGCGAAGCAGCACGACGCGGCCCGAACACACATTGATCCAAGCCGACCAGGATTCATGAGCAGCCCTATGCGCGCATTCTCAGTTCCCGTTGTACCCATGCTCACGAGAGAGCAAGACCTGCTTCCAATGATTTTCACGCTCCACTACCTCTGACGGCTTCGTATGTGTGTCAGCGATTTCCAGTACCGAGAAGTGGAAGCTCTCGGCTGGCGCCGGACCAGCCTTGTCAATGCGCTGTCGAAGCCTCACGTTGTCGCCGTGGCCGCCCAGGTAGGCGCACCAGCGCGACCAGAAACCTCCTTCACCCGTGGCACTGCCCACATAGAGCTTGCCGTCCTTGTGGTCGGTTATCAAGTAGACGCCAGCAACACTCTCCAGCGCTGAGCGCCATGAAGGAATGGCCTGTCGAACAATCACACCGAGCTCGCCAAAGGTGATGTGTATGTTCTTGAAGCCTGGGAAGTCCCCTAGCTGAAGCCGTTCGCTCTTGACCTCATGAATGACACACGAAGGCGCTACTGTTTCACCGAGGAGGTAGGAGTTGCGGCTAGGCCGTCGAAATTCGCATATGGCCCTGCCTGCCAGGCGCTGCATGTTCGGCATGAGGCTCAGGTCATATTCGAAGTGGTCTTCAACCCTCTTACTACCACCGCGAGAGTAGCTCCCCACGTAGAGCCAGCGATTGGGTTCTTTGAGCTGAATGAGCGAGACGACGTACTCGCGCTCAAAGTTGCGCTTTGACTGCCAGCTCTGCCAGGAATCGAACTCCCCTTTAAAGTACACGTCGAGCGGGTTGTCATGGCCGTTCCAGCCGGCCAAGTGGACCTTGCAGCGCCCAGGATCGAGCTCAGGCGATTCGAGTTTCAACAGGTCAAAGAGCAGCATTCAATCCTTCACTTCGGTGAGATATACGTCACGCTTTCGCGTCTGCTTAGTCAAGCAGTTGAAAGCGCTTGGAAGACCGTGAGACAGTTTCGACTGGGGTTGCTCTCCTTGTCGGGTTTCCAAGGCCTTACACCGCTTTCCCCTCCTCCCTGGCAACTCCCTTCAGCCTGCTTCGCGCAGGCTTTTTCTTTGCGCGACCCTCAAATCCCGGCCTGAACGCGCAGGCGTGCGAGCGCGCCTTGCTTGCGTCCTTCGGCGCGCGCTTCCTCTGGCGTGGCGAAGGATGGACATGGTGGAATCGTTGGTTCTGGCGGATTCGGCTGCGAGCTATGCGCTACCCACCCTCCTCGAAAACCTTCAGCCCATGCTGCTTCAACATTCTGCTCACTCACTTTTCTCTCCTCGATGGAAGTGCTGACCATACGCTGAATGTAAGATAGTGTAAGCGCACTCTAGCAGGAGGCTACCGTGTTTCGACTCGTCCTTTTGGTTGCTCTCACCCTTGCGGCTTGGAAAGGCTTCGAGCACTACCAAGAAGAGAGGATGGCCACGGCCCCATCATCTTCTCCAGCCCTCACCCTGAAGAGCTCCAGCCAACCCTCCCAGGGGTTTAGCTGCGACGGTCGAAAGTACTGTTCGCAAATGACTTCATGCGCCGAGGCCACCTACTTCCTCAAGAATTGTCCAGGCGTGAAGATGGATGGCGACGGCGACGGCGTACCCTGCGAACAACAATGGTGTCGGCCGTGAAAAGACTTGCGTTGATTTGTCTCGCCGGAATGTGCGCAAGCAGCCGCTCCAGCGCTCCTGCTGGCGGCTGCCTGCGGCCAGGCCGGCCGAGATTTCAGCCCGCAGGGCGCGCCGTTCGCCGACACCGGCAGCCATCAGCGCATTCATGTCATCGCTATCGACCAAACCGGCGGTCTGCAGGTCGAGCACCCGGTCGCCGATCGCCACGCCGATGCGCCACTCGTCGGGACCCTGCCCCGGCTGTCGGAAGCGACCGAACGGCAGGTTCTGGATCGGGAAATCAATGCCCGGCATGTTGGCCGAGGGAACCCAGCTGCGCAGCTCGGGGGCGAGGGTGGCGTCGGATGTGGTCATGGCTGGAAGTTGTCCTTCAGACCGGCCCAGCAGTCGGCGTAGTCGACGTCGAGGGCTGGCGAGGCGAGTGCATTGGCGGTCGGGATGAAGCGGTAGCGGCTCTCGAACATGAAAGCCAGGGTGTTGTCGAGTTTCTGCGGCGCGAGCGTGGCGTTGGTAGCCTTGGTGAAGGCCTCTTCGTCGGGTCCGTGGGGCACCATCGCGTTGTGCAGGCTGGCACCCCCTGGCCGGAAGCCGCCGGGCTTGGCGTCGTACTCGCCGTAGACCAGGCCCATGAACTCGCTCATCATGTTGCGGTGGTACCAGTGCGGACGAAAGGTTTTCTCCATCACCAGCCAGCGCGGCGGAAAGATCACAAAATCGCAATTGGCGGTGCCCGGTGTGTCGCTCGGCGAAGTCAGCACGGTGAAGATGGAGGGGTCGGGGTGATCGAAGCTAATCGAGCCGATCGTCATGAAGTGGGCGGTGTCGTACTTCACCGGCGCCAGGTTGCCGTGCCAGGCCACCACGTTGAAGGGCGAGTGCTGCATCGACGCCCGCCAAAAGCAGCCGCTGGCCTTCTTGACCAGCTCATAGTCGCCCGGCGCGTCTTCGAAGGCTGCCACCGGCGCCAGGAAATCGCGCGCATTGGCCAAGCCATTGGAGCCGATGGGGCCCAGCTCCGGCAGGCGAAACTGCGCACCGTAGTTTTCGCAGATGTAGCCGCGCGAGGGGCCATCCGGCAGCGCCACCTTGAAGGTGACGCCGCGCGGAATCACGGCGATCTCCCCGGGACGCACCGCGAGTACACCCATCTCGGTGGTGAGCACCAGCTGGCCTTGCTGCGGCACCAGCAGCATCTCGCCGTCGGCATTGACGAAGGCCCGGCGCTCCATCGAGCGATCGGCGACGTAGAGATGGGCGGCAACGCCGTTTTGCAGTTCCGCGTCGCCGTTGGCTGCCAGCGTGCGCACTCCGTCGATGAAGTCGCAGCCGGCGGTATCCACCGGCAGGGGATGCCATCGCATCGGCTCCGGGGCTGGGGCTTGGCGGCAACCGGCGCCGGTTTCCCATTGGGGCTGCGAGTAGGCTTGGTAGCGTCCCGACACTACCGAGGGCTGCCGTCGGTACATCCAGCTGCGCCGGTTTTCGTTGCGGGGCGCCGTGAACGCAGTGCCGGAAATCAGCCACTGGCGTGCGAGGCGGACCGCTTCGGACCGCCATGGGCGACGCCCCAGCAGTGACCAGCCGGGATATCGACGAAGCCGGCGCGCACGATGACGGCGGTGCAGCTCGGTGGAACAGCCGGGGTCAGCATGTCCAAGTGCTGCGACTGCCGTTGCGCTTCCGTCGTCGCCTTATCGGGATGAAGACGAGCCAGGCTTCGGCCGCGCCAGATATTCGGCAAAGGCCTCCTTCTGCCCGGGCGTCGAGAACATCGCGTTTGACAACCGCCGCTCGAACATCACGCCGTCACTCAACCCTGTCTCGAACGAACGGTTGACCGCTTCCTTGGCCGCCATCACGGCGATTCGAGAGAACTGCGAGATCACCAACGCCGCTGCGAGCGCCTCGTCGGCGAGCGTCTCAACCGGCACCACACGGCTTACCAGGCCCGCGCGCTCGGCCTCGGCGGCATCCATCAAGCGGCCGGTGAGGACCATGTCCATGGTCTTGCTTTTGCCGACCGCGCGCGGCAGCCGTTGCGTGCCGCCGGCGCCTGGAATGACGCCCAGCTTGATCTCGGGCTGCCCGAACTTCGCGTTGTCGGCCGCGATGACGAAATCGCACATCATCGCCAGCTCGCACCCGCCGCCGAGCGCAAACCCGCTCACAGCGGCGATCACTGGCTTGCGGACGCTGCGGATGGTCTCCCAGTTGCGCGTAATGTAGTTGCCTTTGTAGGCGTCGGCAAAGGTGAGATCCGCCATCGCCCCGATGTCCGCACCCGCGGCAAAGGCACGCTCGTTTCCGGTCAGGATGATGCAGCCGATCGCGTCGTCGCCATCCAGCGCGGTCAGTGCGACTCCGAGCTCGGTCATCAACGCGTCGTTGAGCGCGTTCAAGACCTTCGGCCGGTCAAGGGTGATGATCCCGACCCTGCCGCCCTCGGTACGCACCCTGAGACATTGGAAGCTCATTCAACCTCGCCAGACGGACGCAGGCAACGACTTCACCGCGGCCACGACCGCCTTCCTGTCGGTCTTGCCGATCGGGGTTTTGGGAATGAAGTCGACGAAGTGAACCGCGACCGGCACTTTGTAGCGCGCAAGATGGGCGCTGCAGTACTGCATGACGTCAGCGTCGGAGAGTTGCGCTGGAGTGTCCGTCACCACGCAGGCATGCACGGCCTCGCCTCGCTTCGCATCGAGCATGCCCACGACCGCACAGTCGATGACGCCGGGCATTTTGAACAGCAGATTCTCGATTTCCTGGGGATAGACGTTGAATCCGCTGACAAGGATCAGGTCTTTCGCCCGGCCTCGGATGAAGATGTATCCATCCTGGTCGATCGCCCCGAGGTCGCCGGTGTAGAGCCACCCGTCCTTCAGGACCTCCTGCGTCGCCTCCGGCGCGTTCCGGTAGCCCAGCATCATCTGCGGGCCTCGCGCCCTGATCTCCCCCACCATTTCCGTCCCGGACTCCGACTTCACCTCCCCGGCGGCCACCAGTTCGATCTCCGTTCCTGGCAACGGCAGCCCCACCGAGTTTGGCTTGCGCAAGCCGAAGCGGGGATTGAATGTCAGGATCCCTGAACTCTCAGTGAGCCCGTAGCCTTCGACGATAGGCGCGCTCGAGAGTTTTTCCCAGGCGCTGCGAATCTCGCCAGGCAGGGGTGCCGACCCTGAGAAACTCGCCTGGAGCGAGGAAAGGTCAGGCGGCTCGCCGCTTTGGTACGAGACGAGCTGCGCATAGGCAGAGGGCGTCCCGGCGAACAGGCTGATCTTCTCGGCGGCGATCGTGGCGAACACGGCATCCGGAGTAAAGCGAGGGAGGATGACCAGCGCGCCGCCGCTGCCGAGGGCCGCGTACATGGCCATGGTGGCGGCATAGCCATGGAACAGCGGAGTGATGCAGAGAATGCGGTCCCTTCCCTGCACCATGGGCACCAGCAGGGCACGCTGGCACACATTCACCGCCATCGTGCGATGGGTGAGCACCACCCCCTTCGGCCTCCCGGTGGTGCCTCCTGTGTACTGGATCGAGGCGATGCTGTCCATGTCCGGCCGCTTCGCTCTTAGAGCCTGGCCCGGCTGCGCCATGTCGAAGTGCCGCGCTGTCAGAACCAGCGCCGCGGCCTCCGTGTGCGCCGTCAACGTCGAGTGGTGCTCCTTTTCTTCGTTCACGCCGCAGATACAAAAGCGCACTGCCCCTGCCTCGAGGATGGCCGCCAGTTCCGACGCCGTGTACCGTGGATTCATCGGAACCGCCTGCACACCGGCTGCGAAGCAAGCGTAGAGCGCGCAAACGTACTCGGGGCCGTTTTGCAGCAGGATGCCTACGCGCTTGTTTTCGTTCGTGACCCTGTCAGCAATCAGGGCGGACAGCTGGCGCAGCGCCTGTTCCAGCCGGCGGTAGGTGATGCGCTGTTCACCGCAGACAATCGCCTCGTGGTCTGGGAAGGCATCCGCGGACCTCTCGAACATGGTGAGAATTGAATCCACCCCCTCGTCGAAAAGCGCACCGGCAGATGCCCGGACCGACGTTTCATTGTTCATGGACATGCCGCGAGTCAGTTGACCTTCATTCCGATCTGTCTGATCAGCCTTCCCCACTGCTGTGCGTCCTTCCTGATCTGCCCGTGAAGATCTTCTGGCGACCCGAGGGAAGGCTCTATACCCAGCTCCGTCAGCTGGGCGACGACTGCCGGCGTCTTCAGGACGGTCGCCAGGGCGGTATGGACCTTCGCGACAACGACTTTGGAGGTTCCTGGGGGAGCCACGATGGCTGACCAGACCGACGACCCGAAGTCCTTGACTCCAGCCTCGGCAAGGGTGGGCAGTTCGGGAGCTTGTGGCAGCCGGGCGACGCCCGTCACGGCCAGCACCTTCAGCTTTCCGCTGCGCCAGTGGGGCAACACCGACGAAGCGCCTTCGAATCCCATGCTGACTTCGTTGGCCAGCAACGCCTTGAGGCCTTCACCTCCGCCCTTGTAGGGTATCGCGTTCAGCTTCAGGTCCGTGAGCCTGCCAAAGTGCTCGCCAGCCAGCTGCATTGGAATCGAACTTGCCGTGAAATCCATACCGCCTGGTCGTCCCTTCGCGTAGGCAATGAGCTCGGAAACGGTATTGGCTGGCACGGCTGGATTGACCGCGAGCACGGCATGCATGTAGGCGATGCGGCCGACCGGCGCGAAGCCCTCGGGGTCGTACGGTAGCTTGCTATACAACGACGGATTCATGGTCAACGTCGAATCCTGGGCCAGGAACAGCGTGTACCCGTCGTTGAGCTTGTTCCACACGTCCTGCGCCGCAATGATCGTGTTGGCGCCTGGCTTGTTCTCGATGACGATCGTTTGACCCAGCTCCTTGCCCAGCGGCCCGGCCACGATCCTGGCGAAGGCATCCGTGGGGCCCCCCGGAGGAAAAGGCACGACCAAACGGATGGCCCTGCTCGGGTAGACATCGTCCGCAGCCCACGTGAACTGAAGGGGCGCCAGCGCGGCCACTCCGACCGTGAGCGCAGCAAATTTTTTCCAGAGATTCGCAGGGGACATCGGGACTCCTTGAGACGAGGTCGGAAACGATGGCTGTTTGCCGACGGACAGTCTCCGCGCGTCACGCGACCTGCACAATCCTTGATTACCATTATCCGTATGTGTATGGGTGTATACGAATGGCGTCCAGGGCGAACGTGCGCCCCACCGCACACTGGTGAGGACCAACATCGCAGCCAGCGCGCCTGCCATGCCGATGGCCGCACGCGACGGTGCCGGGTCTGGCCGGGTTCGCTTGGGGGCCGGCGCGCATGCCGTCGGAACGACCCTGGGCGCCCTGCGGGTTCAGTTGCCGCGTCGCACTTGTGCCAGGACGTCGCGCAAGCCGGCCGCCTCCGCGAGCACGGAGGCATGGACCTCGGCCTTGGCGGCGATCAGCTGTCGCAGCGGACCGAGCTCGCGGCCGGCGTTGACTCCGACGGCTCCTGCAACGCGGCCGTCCACCATGCTGATGGCGACGAAGCTGGAGCGCTCGCGGCTGCCGCGCCAGACGAGATGCCCCTCGGCAGCAAGTCGCCCCAGCACCTGGATGCTGAGCCCGTACTGCTCCGTCCAGAACCAAGGCAGGGGCCGCGCGGGAATCGGCGCGCCGGCAATCGCGGCAGCCACGAGCGCGCCTTGATAATCGGCGTTTTGCCAGCTCTCCACCCGGCGAGATCGGCCGTCCACGGGGTCCACGACGGCTGCAACGTCGCCGATGGCGTAAACGTCGGCTGCGGAGCTCCGGCATAGCGCGTCGACCACGATTCCGCCTTGCACGGCGAGTCCCGCCTCCTCGGCCAGCCGCGTGTTCGGCTGCATGCCGATTGCGGTGACAAGGCAGTCTGCGTCGACCTGGAGGCCATCCGCGATCACGGAAAAGCCGCCCGCCTCGGTCTCCCTCGTCTCGGTCACGACCGCTCCGCAGTGGATCCGGGTACCGCGGGCGACGTGCAGCGCCTGCAGCCATTCACTCAACTCGGCCGGCAGCACGGCGGACAGCAGCCGGGGAGCCGCCTCCAGCACCACGGCCTCGAGTCCCCGGCTCCTGGCGCTCGCCGCAATTTCCAGCCCGAGGAATCCGCCTCCCACCACGCACACCGACCGCGCCACGGCGAAACGCTCCGCCAGCTTCAGGGCGTCGGCGACCGTGCGCAGGGTCATGCCGGCTACCGCCTGCCGGGCGCGGCCTCCCGTGGCGATCACCAGTTGCCCGTAACCGAGCGTCGCCCCGGACGCGAGGTGCACCAGGTGGGCCGCCGGATCGATGCGGACCGCTTGCTCTCCGAGCACCAGATCGACATCCTGCGCACTCCACCAGTCGGACCCAGTGAAGTGCATTGGCGCTGGCGACGGCACCTGCGTCAGAAAGTCCTTGGACAACGGCGGCCGCTCGTACGGGGGAATCGTTTCGTCACCCAACAGGGTCACGCGGCCCGCATACCCGAGTTCCCGCAGTCCACGCGCGACTGCCATCGCGGCCTGCCCCGCCCCGACAACCAGTGTGTCCGAGTGATTCGGCGGCATCAGCTCACCCTCACGACTTTGCCGGGATTCATGACGCCCACAGGATCCAGGAACTGCTTGAGCCTTTGCATCAGCGCCAGCTCCGTTCCGCCGCGATACCGCTCGAGCTCGTCCACCTTCGACTTGCCGATCCCGTGTTCCGCGCTGACGGTCCCACCACCGCGGATGGCCTCTTCATGCACATGGCGCGTGAGCGGCGCCACTTCCTGCAGGAACGTCGCCCGGTCCATGCCTTCCGGCCTGACCAGGTTGAAGTGCAGGTTGCCGTCGCCAAGATGCCCGAACACCTGCAACCGGACGCCGGGCAACATGGCGAAAAGAACCCTTTCGGTAGCCGCAACGAAGCGCGGGATGTCGCCGATCGGAATGGCAATGTCGTGCTTCACGCTGCCCTGCTCGATCCGCTCCGCCTCCACGATCGCTTCGCGCAGGTGCCACAAGTGCTGCGAGTCCGACAGGGATGCGCCGACCACCGCATCGATGACGGTGCCAGCGTCATGGAGCTCCGAGAGGGCCGCTTCGACGCGCTCGTCCATCGGATGGTCGGATTCCCACTCGAGCAGCAGCATCCAAGGGTGCCGAGCCGCGAACGGCTGCTGGACACCGGGGACGTTGCGAACCGCAAGCGTCACGCAGGCGTCCGACATGAGCTCGCAAACCGCCAGTTCGGACGCGAACCGCGCCTGCAGGCGATTGAAGCACGTGACAGCGTCCCCGAGGCTTCCGACGGCCGCCAGCACGGTCAGCTTCTCGCGCGGGAGAGGAAACAGTTTCAGGGTGGCGGCCGTGATCACTCCCAGGGTTCCCTCCGACCCGACGAACAGCTGCTTGAGGTCGAAGCCCATGTTGTCCTTGCGCAGGGAGCGGCACGCATCGAGGATGGCGCCGTCCGGCAGGACCACTTCCAGCCCGAGAACGAGGTTGCGCATCGAACCGTATTTGCGCACATGGTGGCCGCCCGCATTGGTCGCGATCGTTCCTCCGATCTGGCAGGAGCCCTCCGCGCCAAGGCTCAGGGGCAGCAGCAGCCCCTGCTGGCGGGCAGCTTCGCAGGCCGCGGCGAGCACCACGCCCGCTTCGACCGTGATCGACGCATTGGCGACGTCAACGCCGCGGATGGAACGCATGCGCTCCAAGCTGAGGACAACCGCAGCGCCGGAAGCGTCGGGAACGGCACCTCCACAAAGGCCGGTGTTGCCG
Source organism: Xylophilus ampelinus (assembly GCF_901875635.1). GTDB lineage: Bacteria > Pseudomonadota > Gammaproteobacteria > Burkholderiales > Burkholderiaceae_C > Xenophilus. Next base: position 9,606 of record NZ_CABFMN010000099.1, read on the forward strand.
CCCTGGGGCACCAGCGGCACCTTCTCGCGCGCGCACAGCCGCACGATGGAAGCCACTTCCTGCGCAGTGGCCGGCTTGACGACAAGCTCGGCGGCGCCGCGGTGCACGCCGCGAATGTCCACGAGGTATCGTTCGAGATCAGCCGCCGCCTCGACCCAGCCGGCCGATCCGACGACCGATTTCAGCTCTCCGAGCATCGACATCAGTGCAGGTAGGTTCCGCCGTCGACCACCAGGGTCTGCCCAGTGATGAACGACGAGTCCGGGGAGGCCAGGAAGAGCACCGCGCCGACGAGGTCATCGGGATACTGGTCGCGTGCGATCGACCGACCCTGGAGGGAAATGGAACGTGACTGCGACATCTGCCCTTCGTTCTCCAGGACCGAGGGGCTGATCGTGAAGCCCGGGGCCACGCAGTTGACCAGGATGCCATGCGCGCCCAGCTCCTTGGCCAGGCTTCTCGTCATCGCCAGCACCGCTCCCTTGCTGGAGACATAGTGCAGGAGCAGCGGAACGCCCTTGAAGGCGGCAGCCGACCCGATGTTCACGATGCGCCCTCCCCCGGCTGCCTTCATCGGGCCCGAGACCGCACGGCAGAACCGAAACACGCCGACCACGTTCACATCGTAGACGCGCATCCACTCTTCGGCGCCGATCTCCTCGAAAGGCCGAGGCGGAATCCCGGTGGCGATGCCCGCGTTGTTCACCAGGATGTCGACGGAGCCGAATTTGGCGACGGCCTGGGCGACCGCCTGCTCGACCTGGGCGTCGACCGTGACATCGGCGGTGACGCCCAGCACCCGGGCCCCCTGCGGGTCGAGTGAACGTGCGGCGTCCTCGGCCCCTCGCACATCCACGATCACCACGCGCGCGCCCTGCTCCATGAAGCCGCGGGCCACCGCCAGGCCGATGCCCGCCGCGCCCCCGGTCACCAAGGCTGTCTTTCCCCCGAAACGCCCCTCTCGCGAACCATGCATCACAGATACTCCCAGATGTTCAAGCGTGCGAGGTCCTCGGGTGGCCCGTCGAATTCACGGCACACCCCGTCCTTCACGACATAAAGCCGGTCGACAACCTTCACCATCGACGCGATGTTCTGCTCCACCAGCAGGATGGAGATCCCCGCCGTATCGCGCAGCCGGCTGATGGTTCTCATGAGCTCGTGCACCACAACGGGCGCGAGGCCGGTGGTCGGCTCATCCAGCAGCAGCGCCCGCGGCTCGAGCATCAAGCCCATTGCGAGAGCCACCATCCGCTGCTCGCCGCCGCTCATGAGCCCTGCATGCTGGGCGCGCCGTTGCGCCAGGCGCGGAAACAAGCCTTCCACGAATCCCAGCCGCTCCGCCAGGTCGACGCTGCGCGCCTTGGCGCCGGCCACCCGGTAGGCCGTCTCGAGGTTTTCACGCACGCCAAGGTTCGGAAACACGTTCCGCTCCTGAGGCACGTAGCCGAGGCCCGCCAGCCGCAGGTCCAGCGGCTCGGTGTTTCGCACGTCCAGACCGAAAGCGTGCACCGTTCCACCGCGCAGGCGCAACAGGCCCGCGATGGACTTGAGCATGGTCGTCTTGCCCACCCCGTTCGGGCCGATGATGCCCACGATCTCGCCGCGGCCCAGCCGCAGCGAGGCGCCGCGCAGGACCTCGGCGTCGCCGTAGCCGACGTGAACGCGGTCGACAAGGAGGACGTTCTCTGGCAACTTATTCTCCGAGGTAGAGGCTCACGACTTCGGGGTCCGCCAGGACCTCGTCCACCGGGCCGTCACGGAACACCCGCCCCTGGTGCAGGAAGATCACGCGGGTCGCCAGGGAACGCACGAGGGCGAGGTTGTGCTCCACGAAGATGACCGCCTTGCGCTGATCGGCCAGCGTGAGCAGGCACTTGCGTACTTCTTCCACCTGCGGCGGCTCCAGACCCGCGCACAGCTCGTCGAAGCACAGGACGGATCCGCGCGCGGCGAGCACCTGGGACAGCATCAGAAGCTTCTTCTCGCCGTACGAAAGCAGTGCGGCGGGTGTGTCTGCCAGGGCAGCCAGGCGCGCCTCCACCGGATGGGCAGGCCGGAAGGTGACGGCGGGCTGGACAGGCCGCAGCGCCGACCACAGCGAAGAAAGGAAGCGCTCCTTGTTGCCGGGTGTCCGGGAAAGCTCAATGCTTTCCGCAACCGTAAACGAACCGAAAACGCGGGGATGCTGGAACGTCCGCAGCAGGCCGGCCCGCGCGCGGGCGTAGCCCGGCATGCGCCCGATGTCGACAGCAGCGAGCTCGATCTCCCCCCCGTCCGGTTGCAGCACGCCGGTCAGCACGTTCACCAGAGTGCTTTTTCCCGCGCCGTTCGATCCAACCAGGGCCGTGATGGAGCCGGCGCCGATGTCGAACGACACCTCCTCCAGCACGCGAATGCCGCGAAAGCTCTTGCGGATGTTCCGCACCGACAACAAAGACTCTTGGTCAGGCATGGGCAGCATCAATGCGAAGGACGCGACGGCGGGGCTTTCCCGAGCAGACCCTGGGGGCGCAGGAACACGACGGCGACGAGCAGTGCCCCATAGGAGAACTGCCGCAGCGCGGGGGCGATGCCGTGCGGCAGCGGCAGGAACTTCAGCGCCTCTGGCAGCAGGATCAGCACCAGGGCTCCCAGCATGGGCCCGAGCAGCGTTCCGGCACCGCCGAGCATCACCATCAGCAGCACCAGGATCGACAGGCTGATGTTGAAACTGTGGGGATCGATGTAGGACGTGTAGTGCGCGTACAGCGAGCCGGCGTAGGCGGCGACGCAGGCCGAAAGCCCGAACGTGGCGAGCTTGGTTGCGGTGGCATGCTTGCCGAGCGAGGTCGCACCCGCCTCGTCGTCGCGGATCGCCCGCAGGACGCGGCCGAAGGGCGACCCCGCGATGCGCCGCAAGAGCCACCAGAGCGCCGCGCAGCTGCCGAGGACCAGGGCCAGGAACGCCACGCCACGCAGCTTGAGTTCGAAAATGGCAATAGGCGGGATGTTGGACACACCCGCGTCGCCGCCGGTGACCGATCGCCAGTTCTGCGCCACGGTGGTGAAGACCATCTGCACGGCGATGGTGACGATCAGCAGGTAGACGCCGCGGATGCGGATCGCGGGCAGCGCCACAAACAGGCTCAGCAGCGTCGCCAGCCCCATGCCGGCAAGCATCGCCGCGGCCATCGGCCAACCAGCCTTGACCAGCAACGCGGTCGAATAGGCGCCGATGCCGAAGAAGACGCCGGTGGCCAGGGACATCATGCCCCCCAGGCCCACCAGCAGGTCCAGCGACAGCGCGAGAATGGCGAAGATGCCCGCCATGCTGAGGATGTGGATCAGGTAGTCCATGGGTTCTCAGCGCGCCTGGCTTCCGAGCAGTCCCTGCGGGCGAACGAGCAGGAGGATGTAGAGCAGTCCGAAGGTCATGACCTCACGCCAGCCGGCGTCGAAGAACCACACCATCAGGCTTTCGGCCACGCCGATCAGCAGCCCCGCGATCAAGGCGCCCGCGATCGAACCGCGGCCACCGAAAATCGCGACGATGGCGCCCATCAGCACGATGTGGATGGCGTCGTGCGGCGTGACGCCACGGTTGTACAGGTAGACGAGCGCCGCGGGTGCGCCGGCCGCAGCGGCGACGGCGCTGGCCGCCGTCGTCACCTGCAGGGTCTTGATGCCAAGGGAATGGGCGAGAGACGGATTCTCAGCCACGGCGCGCATGTTCTTCCCGAGCTGCGTGAAGCGCATGAGGAACCCGAGGCCAGCGAAGGCCATGGCCGTGACCCCGACCACCAGCAGCGTGTAGGTGTCGAGCAGCACGCCGTAACCGGGGATCAGCGGTGCCCGGGTCGCGCCGGGATCGGCTTGCACGCCTTCTGGGCCGAAAGCCATCGTCACCGCGTACTCCAGACAGATCAGCAGTCCCAGGGACGCCGTCAGCATGCCCATCTCGCCGGAGCCGCGCCGCACCAGCCGGCTGTACGCGAGCCGGTCTATCAGCACGCCGAGCACCACGGCGGTCAGGATGGCTGCGAGCAACGCCACCCAGAGCGGCGCTCCGAGTTTGGACAGCACGACGTAGCCGGCATAGCCGGCGGCGATGATCACGCCGCCGTGGGCCAGGTGCACGATGTCGGCCAGCCACCACAGCAGCGAGAAGCCGATACCCGCGAGTGCGTAGAGGCAGCCGGTACCGAATCCGTCGATGAGCAGATTGACCAGAAGAGTGAGTTGCTCCATGCGCGGAAGGCGTCAGCCCAGATCGTCCAGCTTCGTGAACTTGCCGTCGCGCACCACCTTCACGATGGAGGATCGAAGCACGCTTCCGTCCTTGTAGTTGAAGCGGTAGCCGCCCGCCGCGCCCTGGTACTGCGGGACGGAGGTCGTGAGGTACTCGCGGAAGCTGGCGCCGGTCAGAGCCTTGTTCTGCTTCGCCAGCCCGTCAGCCACCATGGCGTACAGCATCACCAGGTCATAGTGATTGGCCTGGTGCACGTTTGGCGGCCGGCCATGCTTTTTCTGGAAGGCGTCGACGAACTTGCGGCTCCCGGGGCCGGGATTGGCGGCGTCGTAGGACGGCGAGGAGTAATAGCAGCCCTCGGCTTGAGCCCCGAGCGCAAGCACCTCGGGGTCCTCGAAAGCTCCATAGCTCAAGAAGACGCCCTTGTAGCCCAGCTCGCGCGCCTGACGCACGATCTGCGCCAGCTGCTTGCCATTGGAGCTGGTCAGGTAGATCGCGTCCGGCTTGGCGTTGAGCATCTTCAGCAGGATGGGGCGGAAGCTCGCCTCGCCCGGCTGGTGCACGTCTTCGGCGGCGATCGCGCCGCCGATGCGCGTCCAGTCCGCCTTGACGGCCTGCGCCAGCGCGGAGCCCAGATCGCTGACGACGGTGAGGATGGCGAGCGACTTCACCTTCAACTTGTCCTTCGCGTAGGGGAGGATCAGCTTGACGGTCTCGTCGTCGAACATCCATGTCGACTGAAAGTACGGCGAGATGCCTCGGACAGCCGGCGAGGCAGTGCTGGCCGACACCAGCATGACCTTGGCCTGGGTCGCAACCGGGGCGACCGCGGACACCACGGCAGTCCAGCCGGTGAAGATCACCTCGGTCTTGTTGACGTCCACCAGCTTGCGGAACCCCGCGATCCCCTGCTGCGCCAGCGCCTGGCTGTCCTCCTGGACCAGTTCGACCGGCCGGCCACCCGCCCCGGGACCGCCATTGACCTCCTCGACCGCGAGGGCCGCGCCTTCGAGCATCATCTGGCCCAGCTTGCCTGAGCCGCCGGTCAGCGGCATCAGGAAGCCGATGCGGCGCGGCTCACGCGCGGACTGGGCCAGGGAAATCCCGGGGACAATGGCGGCGACCGTGGTCAGGCCGGCGTGCTTGGCGAATGTTCTGCGATTGATCATGATGTCTCCTCAACGCGTGGTGGATATTCCTGTGCTCTTGCCATGCGCGGCCGGCGAAAGCTGATACATATATGCATATTGGTAATCTATCCTCCGATATCGGCGCCGTCCTGTCAAGCTCCCGTCCCTGACTCCAAACCATGTTCTCCAACAAGATTCCGATCACCTACCAGCTGGCGCAGCTCCTTCGCGCGGACATCATGCGCGGCACCTATCCAGCCGGCGCCCGGCTGCCGACAGAGCTGCAGCTGGTCGAGGATTACGGCGTCAGCGTCATCACGGTCCAGCGCGCGCTGCGCCAGCTCGAGGAGGAGGGCCTGATCGAGCGCTTTCGCGGGCGTGGCACGTTCGTGCACAGCAGCGTGCCCTCCGCCGCCTCGCATCCTTCCTCCGCGCTCGAGCTGATGTTCTCCGACGAATTCGGTCCGGGCACCGAGGTCACGGAGAAGAAGCTGATCGAAACGCCCGAGCACCTGAAGGCGCGGTTCGGCTCGGACAAGGTCTACGAGATCACTCGGGTGGCGCGCGACGATAAGCGCCCGTGGAGTTACTCCGTCCACCATGTGCTGCCAGAATTCGGCAAGCAGATCACGATTGCTCAGCTGCGGCGCTACCCGATGTTCCGCATCCTGCGCGAGCAGTTCGGTCTCGGGCTGCGCAACGTCGAGATCCAGCTGGAGTCCGTCACTGCGCCGATGCACGTCACACGACTGCTGGAAATCGAGCCACTGTCGCCTGTCCTGCTGTTCCACGGCGCCCTGTTCGCGATCGACGGCCGTCTGGTGCACACGCCGGAGATCTGGTTCCGTGGCGACCGATTCCAGTTTCGCTTCGACATGGATCTGACCCAGGACCGCACCCGCGCCGATGCCGTGCGGGCTGTTCCGCGCAAGCGCAGCTGAGCGCAAGGCCTACGCCGGGACGTCCACGAACACCTCGCCATCCCTGATCTCGACGGGGAAGGTGGCGATGTCGATGCGGGCGGGCGCGCACAGCGCCTTGCCGGTGCGAACGTTGAACCGTCCGGCATGCAGGGGGCATTCCACCTCATCGCCTTCCACGTAGCCCTCGGCGAGATGCGCATGGCCGTGGGTGCAGATCCCGTCGCAGGCGAACAGCTCGCCCTCGACCTTGAAGATGGCGATGTGGCGGCCGGCCGCCGTGGCCGCATAACCCTCGCCATCCGGGATCTCCGAGGCCTGCGCCACTTGCATCCAGCTCATGGCGCCACCGTGGCTTCCTCCCGCCGGCGTTCTCTCAGCTGGGAGATCGTCGCCTTGGGGGAAATCCGCTCCGGATCGCAGACCACTTCGATCAGCGCCGTGCGGCCGCTGGCGATGGCCCGCTCCAGTGCAGGACGAAAATCTTTCGTCGCCAGGACCTGTTCGACGTGCGCGCCGAACGACCGCCCGAACAGCTGGAAATCGGGATTGGCGAGCGAGGTTCCGCTGACACGCCGGGGATAGTGCATCTCCTGGTGCATGCGGATGGTGCCGAACACGCCGTTGTTCACAACGACCACGACGATCGGCAGCTGGTGAAGGGCGGCCGTGGCGAGCTCCTGCGCGCTCATCATGAAGCAGCCGTCGCCGGCCACCGCCACCACCGTGCGCGTCGGGTGAAGGTGCTTGGCGGCAATGGCCGCCGGAATCCCATAGCCCATGGCGCCGTTGGCGGGCGCCAGCTGCGTGCCGAAACTGCGATGGCTGTAGCGCGCGTGTAGCCAGCCCGCATAGTTGCCGGCGCCGTTGGCGACGATCGCATCGTCGGGCAGGACTTCGGACAGCGCGCCGATGACTTCCCACAGGTCGACCGTATCCGCCGGGTTGCTGCGGGCATGGACGGCCAGGAACTCCTCGTGCGCGCCCGCGGTCCAGTCGCGCCAGCCCTTCCGCGCCCCGAGCTTCACGCCCGCGAGCGCCGCGGCGAAATGACCCATGCCGGAGACGATGCCCAGCTCGGGCGAGAACACCCGGCCGATCTCGCAGGGATCGGGATGGACGTGCACCAGCCGCTGCGATGGTGCCGGTGAACGAATGGCGGTGTAGCCCTGGGAAGTAGCCTCCGCCAGGCGATCACCCAGCACCAGCAGCAGGTCGGCCTGCGCCACGCGTTGCAGAAGCCTGGCGTCCGCGCCGATACCCAGGTGGCCGGCATAGTGAGGCTTGCGGTTGTCGACCAGATCCTGCCGCCGGAAGGCCGCGGCGACCGGCAGCGATGCCGCTTCGGCCCAGTCGCTGACGGCCTGGGCCGAAGCCGCGTCCCAGGTGCTGCCACCGACGATGATGAGCGGCTGCCGCGCGGAATCGAGGATAGCTCGCAGCCGCTCCATGTCCCCGGCGGCGGGCGCCGACTGCGCCGGCACGAAGGCGGGCGCGTCGGCCACCGCAGCCTTCGCGGTCAGCACGTCCTCGGGCATGGCGATCACCACGGGGCCGGGACGGCCCGAAGTCGCCACACGGAACGCCCGGGCGACGAGTTCCGGGATCCGTTGCGGATCTTCCAGCTGCACCACCCACTTGGCCATGGAGCCGAACACCGCGCGGTAGTCCAGCTCCTGGAACGCTTCACGCTCGAGCATGTCGCGCCGCGCCTGGCCGACGAACAGGATCAGCGGCGTCGAGTCCTGCATCGCCGTGTGGATGCCGATGCTCGCATGGGTCGCGCCCGGGCCGCGGGTGACGAAGCAGAGTCCGGGCTTGCCCGTCAGCTTGCCGTGCGCTTCCGCCATGTTGCACGCCCCCGCTTCGTGACGCGCAACCACCAGCGAGAAGTCCGGCTGGTCATGCAGCGCATCCAGTACGGCGAGGTAGCTTTCTCCAGGGACGCAGTAGGCGCGGTCCGCGCGGTGGACGATCAGTTGATCCACCAGGATATGCGCGCCGGTGCGCTGGGATATCGAAGTTGGCATGTTTAGACGAAGATGGTGAGGTTCTTGCCGGGGAGCACGGTGCGGTCGATCACGGCCACGCGCTCCACAAGCAGCAGGTCGTCACCCGAACGGCGCAGGCGGTCATCGCGCCTGCCGACGTACCAGTTTTCTTCGCGCTGCAGCCGCGTCTGGTAGACCATGAAGTTGCTGGCGACGAGGATGTCGTCGCCCTCGGCGCGGATCGTCAGCGGGTCGACGAAATAGCGCACACGCGAAGGCGGGATCTCGGTCCATGCCATGCGGCTGCGCATGCGCGCCACGCGGATCTTCAAAGTCTCGAGCGTATCGTCGTAATGGGCGAGGTCACGCGGACCCGCCTCGGTCTGCCGGGGGTCGTCCATGACGCTCATCACGGGGACCCGGTAGCGCACCTCGGCCGCCATCATGCCCAGCCAGGTGTCGTAGTCCGCCGCCTGCAGGGCGGCGCATTCACGCGCCTGGAAGCTGCGGACGGCAAAGTAGAGTTGGGCGTCGCCGAGCGCGTTCATCGGCCCTCCATCAATTCCAGCCAGCGGCGGTAGTACTCGCGGTGGTTGACCTCGCTCCAGTACCAGCCGGTGCGGCCCGGCAGGTCGCCGCCGAATTTCTCGCTGACCGGCACGTCCTGTCCGAGGCCCATCGTGTAGTTGAAGTCCATCGACGCAGCGACATGGCCGCGCAGGCCGTCGCAGACTTCGCCCCAGACCTCGCCGTCCTCCACCTCGAACATCCCGCTGGGCCCGAAGGCCAGGATGAAGCTCTTGCGTACCTCGTCGCGCAGATGCTCCGGCAGCGCCTTGTCAACGAAGCACATGGTGTGGCTTTCCGTCATGCCAGGGCCGCGCGGGTGCGACATGCGGATCATCCGGAACTTCACGCCGTCCAGGAACGACATGTTCGGGAAGATGGTGCCGTGGCCCAGTGGAATGAACTGGTCCACCGGATTGTTCGCCTCCTTCAGCTGGGCCCGTACCGTATCGAGGTAGGCCTCGTACGGGGTCGGCATGTCGCTCGCGCCGAAGCCGCCCAGTTCGGAACCGAAGCCGTGGCCGCCGCGCAGCGAGATCTGGTAGCCCTGCTTCTTCGGCCGCTTGCGAAAGCCGATGTCGACGACGGAGCCGTGCGTGGTTCCGACGTGGTAGGAATCGCCGAGAAAGTTCTCGGCGATCAGCTTCCAGTTGACCGGCATCTCCCATTTCTGGACGCCCCCGATCATCTCGATGCCGCCCTCCATCCGGTTGAGCATGCGGTCGAGGTAGATCGCCATGTCGCCCAGGTGCTCCTTCAGCGACGGTGCCTCGGCCGACCAGGTGGCGAAGATCAAGCCATGGAAGGTATCGAGCTGCGCGACCTCCTTGAGTGCCCAGTCCTTGGTCGGCAGCCGGTTGTCGTAGGCCTCGCGCATCCCGGGGACGCCGATCAGATCGCCCGACGACGAGAAGCACCAGCCGTGGTACGGGCAGGTGAAGTCCGCGGCGTTGCCATGGTCGGTGCGGCACACCTTCATGCCGCGATGGGTGCAGGCATTGAGGAATGCCCGGATCTTGCCTCCGGAACGGGTCACGATCACGGGGTCGGCTCCCATGAGCGTGCTGAAGAAATCGTTCTCCTGCGGCAGCTGCGAGTCATGCCCTAGGTAAAGCCACGAGCGGGCGAAAACCTGCTGCAACTCACGGCGATAGATGTCTTCGTCGGAGAAGATCGACTTGCCGACCAGGCCCTTGTCGGGCCGCACCAGCGCGCTCAGGTCAATGCGTTTGACGTCCATGTCCATCCTTGCGTTACTTCTCGACCGCGAACACGGCTGCGCCGCAACCGGTCTCCCATGCCTCCACCGCCTCGTAGGCCAGCACTTCGGCGGATCCGCCGCCGGCCGCTCCGAGGGCGGTGATCCACTGCCGGATCTCCCAGGTGCCGAACCCGGCGGCATCCATGCGTTCGTCGCTGATCGCAAGCGCGTCCATGGGCCGGGTGCGCAGCATTTCCAGGAACTCGCGATCGAACTCGGAATCGATCCGCCCCGCGTCCGCCGATCCGGGCGCGTGCGACAGGCCGCCGGTGCCGACGACGGCAACCCGCAGCCCCTGTTCTTGCGCGGCCGCTCGCAGCACTTGGCCAAGGGCGTAGCAGCGGCGCAGCGGGGGCAGCGGCGGCACCATGCAGTTCTGCAGGATCGGGAGAACCGGGATGTCGAACGATGGCGTCAGGAACGACAGCGGCACGGCGAGGCCGTGTTCGATGACCATGCGCTGGGAGAACGCCGGATCCATGCCGAGTCGGAACGCGTGGTGCATGACCGCCCGGCCGAACGCGGCCGCGCCCTTTACATTGAAGGGCTCGATGCGGATCCACTTCTCCGCAGGACCTTCGTGGCTGTCGCCGAGTCCGACACAGAAGGCCGGCATGCGATCGGTGAACAGGTTGTGGAAATGGTCCGACGACACGACGACCACGACGTCGGGCCGGGCGGCGCGCATGCGCACGCCGATTTCCTCCATGGCGGCATAAAAGCGCGCCTTGCTTTCCGGCGGCGCATGGTCCGGCATGCCGGTGATGTAAGGCGCATGGCTGACGCCGGCCGCAAAGACGATAGCTCCCGTCATGCTCACCCTTCGAAAGTGCTGCGGAACGGCCGACCTGCCGCGTGCGGTCGGAGCAGCTCGCGGTAGACAGGCGGCGGCATGCCGAACATGCGCGACAGCGGGACGAGCAGCAGCGGGTGCACGCCCATGTTCCACAGCGCCACCACATCCTTCTCGACAATCGCCCGCACGGCGGCCTCGTCGAGCTTCTGCGTCGCAAGGTGTTCGGCCGGCGCGGCAGCCAGCGCCGCCTGCAATGCGGTATCGTTTTTCAGCCGGAACAGGTAGTGCTCGAGGTCGTAGAGGGCCATGGCGTCCTCAATACAGGCTGCGAACGTTGCCGCCGTCGACGGACAGGACGGAGCCCGTGATGTAGGAAGCACGCGCAGAGGCCAGGTAGACGATCGCGTCCGCCACTTCTTCCGGTCGACCGAGGCGGCCCATCGGCACTTCGGCGGACATCCTGGCGACGCGCGCCTCCGTGTCGCCCCCGTGGGACTTCTCCACGCTCATGAAGCGCTCGGTCTGGATCCGCCCGGGGCACACCACGTTGAACCGGATGCCCTGCTTCGCGTACTCCTGCGTCAGCGACTTGGTCAGGCCTGCGACGCCGGGCCGCACGCCGTTGGACAGGAACATGCCGGGGATCGGCTGCTTGACGGAACTCGATTGCACCGCGACGACCGCGCCGCCCCCGGCCCCGGCCATCTGCGGCAGCACCAACCGGACCATGCGCACCAGCGACAGGAAAGCGCCCTCGAACGCCCGCACCCAGGCTTCGTCGGAGGCAACGGCCAGCGCGCCGGGCGGCGGACCGACCGAGTTGGCGACGAGGATGCGGACCGGGCCCCATCGGCCCTGCACCGCGTTGAAAACGTCCTCGATCGACCGCGCATCCATCAGGTCGCCCCGCAACGCCATGCAGGATGCGCCCCCTTCGGCGTCGATCTCCCGCGCGGCCGAAGCCAGCGAGGCCTCGTCCCGGCCGAAGATCGCGACGCGGGCGCCTTCGCGCGCCAGCGCCCTGGCGGCGCACAGCCCGATGCCGCGTGTACCCGCCGCGACGACGGCGACCTGTCCCGTGATACCGAGATCCACGCCGCCGCCTATCTGCTGATGCCGAGTTCAGCCAGCTGCGCGGCGATGGCCTTGCCCTCTTCAGCGCTCGCCACCGGAACGGGCGCACGCGTGAGGTCGGTGGCGATCACGCCCATCTGCTTGAGCGCGAACTTCACGCGGCTCGCCATCTTCAGCATAGGGCGGGCGAACAGCAGGCCCACCAGCGCCTCGTGGCGTTCGTGGATGGCACGCGCGGCATTCAGGTCGTTGGCCAGCACGGCGCGCTCCATCTCCAGGATGGCGCGCGCCATCACCAAGTGCAGCACCAGCAAGGTGCCATGGGCGCCCGAGGCGAAGTTGTGGAACAGACAGTTGTCGTTGCCGCTGAGCACCACGGTGTCGCGTCCGAGCTTGCGCAACAGCTTCAGGTTGGTATCGAAGCCGAGCGGCGTCCACATCGTGTCCTTGATGGCGACGATGTTGTCCACGCTGCAGATCTGCTTGACGGTCTCCGGCGTGTAGTTGATGCCGGACATCGGGCCCTGCATGAAATAGATGATCGGGACTTTGACCGCCGACGCGACGTCGTGGGCGTACTCGCCCGCCACTTCCGGCATGGCATCCACGCCACGGCCGAACGACGGCGGCCCCAGCAGCAGCAGGGCGTCCGCGCCTTCCGCCTCCATGGTCTTGGCGGTACGGGCAGCGGCGACGTTGGTGCCGGGGAAGGGAACGACACCGCCGACCACCAGCTTGCCGGCGGCATGGGCCTCGTCCCGTGCCATCCGCAGGACATGCACCCGCTCCTCTTCCGTCAGGGCGTCGACCTCACCGGCGTTGGCGTTGACCACGAGGCCGTCGATGCCGTCCACGGCCAGCATGTACTGGCACAGCTTGCGGAACGAGGCCTCGTCGATGGAGGAATCGGCGTTGAACGGGACGACGAGGGCCGCGAGATGGCGGCCGATGCGGGGACGGGTCATGAGCGCTCCTTGACGAATGGTGCTATCTTACATATATGTTTATGGTTTGGCAACACATTGGAGAGCGTCAGTGATCAAGCACATCATCGTCTGGCGCCTGAAGCCCGAAGCGCACGGCAACAGCGGCGCGGAGAACGCTCGGCTCATCAAGGAAAAGCTGGAAGGCCTGGCCGGGAGGATTCCCGGCCTGCTGAAGGTCGAGGTCGGGATCGACATCTCCCGCACCGGCGAGTCGGGGGACCTCGTCCTCTACTCCGAATTCGAGAACGAGGCCGCGCTGGAGCTGTACAAGGCGCACCCGGACCACAAGGCCGTGTTCCCATTCATCGCCGCCGCGCGGGCCGACCGGATCATCGTGGACTACGTGGCCGGCTGAGGGGGCCTCGGCTGGTGAGGCCAGCGGCCAGTCATATTCCAGCCCGGGCGGCGCCGTCGGCCGCTTCGGGTGCGATGAATTTGATGAGGTGATCACCGACCAGGACCAACGTGCCGTCCTGATTGGTCACGCGCAGTCCCGCATGCGTTCGATTGCGTCCGAGATCGACACGGGTAATCCGGTATTCGACCCGGACCGTGTCGCCCAGGAACACCGGCGCCAGGAACCGCAGCTTGTCGTAGCCGGCCGCTACCCCGTCGATCCCATGCAACGTCGCGAACTTCGATGCGGCGGCCGCAGTGAGCCCCACGAGCAGCGCGCCTTGCACGAGGCGCCGGCCGTAGACGGACTGCTGCATGTAGCGTTCGTTGACGTGATTCGGGGAGAAGTCGCCGGTGATGCCGGCGAACAAGTACACGTCCGACTCGCTGACCGTCTTCTCGAATTCGACTTGCTCGCCAGCACGGATGTCCTCGATCGCAGCCCGCTTGCCATTTGCCTGTAGCATTCCGGTCCTCGTTGGATTGTGGTCCATTGCGACTTGCGACCCGTCAGTCCAGGATGATGCCCTTGGCCCGGATGAGGGCCGGCCACTTCTTGTCGGCCTCGGCCAGGACCTGGCGCATCTGTTGCGGGGTCGACGGCTGGGGATTGAGTCCCAGGTCGAGAAGCTTCTTCTGCACCGCCGGCGCTGCGATGGCCTTAGCGATCTCGGCGGAGATCTTCTCGATGACCGCCGCTGGCGTCCCTGCTGGAGCGGAGGCAGCCAGCCAGCAGGGAGCCGCCGCGCTGGTGTATCCGAGTTCCGTGAGGGTGGGGACCCCCGGCACCGCTGCCACCCGAGAATCGGTAAAGGTGGCCAGCACGGTCAGCTTGTTCGCCGCGCGCATTCCCGCGCTGGACGCGGAGTCCAGCACGGCGAACGGCACGACACCACTGACGTGATCCTGGATGGAGGGCGCAGTTCCCTTGTACGCGACGTGCAGAAGATTGAGCTTCGCCTCGTCCTTGAGGAACTCGAACGCCATGTGGTGCGGGCTTCCGATGCTGGAGGTGGCGCAGCCGAATTTTCCCGGGTTGGCGCGAATCGCATCCACCGCCGCCTTCGCCGTGGTGTAGCCGCTTTGTAGCGATGCGGTGAGCAGCAGCGGGTAATGAGCCAGCATCCCGACCGGCTGAAGGTCGGTCTGCGGGTTGTAGGAGAGCTTGCGAAACAGCGCCGTGTTGAAGACGAGCGTGCCCGTATCCGCGGCCAGCAGGGTGTATCCATCGGCGGGAGAACGCGCCACGTGTTCCGCCGCAAGTGCAGTCCCGGCGCCGGGCTTGTTCTCGATGTAGACAGCCTGCTCGATCTGCTTGCTGAGCTGCTCGGCAACGGTGCGAACGACGATGTCGGCGCCCCCACCTGCCGGATTCCCCACGACCCAACGAATGGGCTTGCTGGGGTAGCCGGCCTGCGACAAGCTGACCCCGGGAACGCAGGCGGCGACTGCGCCGGCGAGGTAGGTGTTGAAGGTGCGCTTGCTGATGTCCACGGTGTCTTCTTAGGGTGTCGTGGTGCGGAAGGTGGGTCGGATCGGCGCAGCCGTGGATCAGGCGCGGCCCGCGAGGCCCCGCAAATCGATGCCGTGTGCCTTGCGGTCCCACGCGTTGACGACTCCGCCCGCGCGCAGCACCTGCTTCCTGATCTTGTTCGTCGGCGTGCGCGGCAGGGCATCGAGTTGCTCCACGTAGCGCGGGACCATGTAGTGGGGCAGCCGGGTTGCCAGGTACGCGAGGAGCCCGGCCAGGTCCACTTCCCGGTCAGAGGCGCCGACGATGCACAGCTTGATGTCGTCGTCTGCCTCGAACTCGGAAGGAACTCCCACCGCCGCGGCCTCCGCAACTTCGGGATGGGCCAGCGCTGCAGCCTCGATGTCGTAGGAACTGATGTTCTCCGCACGGCGCCGGATGCGGTCGCCGATGCGGTCCACGAAATGGAGATAGCCGTCAGCGTCCAGGAAGGCCGCGTCCCCGCTATGGAACCACAGGTTTCTCCATGCGCGCACCGTTGCCTCCGGCATGCCCGCGTAACCCTGCATGAGAGTCCATTCTTGCTTGGGCCGGATCTGGATTTCACCGACTTCCCCCGGCGCCAGCGCGGTGTCCGTGTCGGGGTCGGCGATGCGAAGCTCGTACCTCTCCTGGTCGACAGTGCCGCAGGATCCCGGTCGCAGGGGTTCATCGATGGGCCGAATCGCGGCGATGCCGATCTCGGTCATGCCGTATGCCTCCAGTCCGAGGATGCCGAAGCGTTCCTCGAACTCGCGCCCGATGCGCTTGGGGAGAGGACACGCGAGAGTCGCCCGCAGGCGGCTGGCCCGGTCCTGGGGCGAGCGGGGCTCGGCGTAGATCATCTCCAGCATGGGGCCATGAGCCACCGTCACCGTCGCTTCGCAGTCGATGACGCGGCGCAGCCAGCTTGCGGCAGAGAACCTGGCGTCCAGGACCACCTTTCCGCCGACCAGCATCTGCGCCACCACCGCCAGCGTCTTGCCAGCCTGGTGGAACAGCGGATGGACGCAGTAGTAAACATCCTCACGGGTCAGCCGCAGGCCGCGAACGATCTGGGCGGCAGCATGCAGGTTCGCCGCGTGCGTCAGCAGCACGGGCTTGGAAGGGCCGCTGGTTCCCGAGGTGTAGATGACGGAGGCAACTTCCGCCGGGGAGGCGACATGCGCCTCGTGCGCGGCCCCGGGCTGGACGATGTCCTCGTACTGCAAGACCTTGACCCGCTTCAGAACGGCGTCGCTGCTGCCGATCACGATCGCGCTGGTGAGTTGCGGGACCTCTTCCTCGATCTCCGCCAGGAGCGGGAGGAATCCGGATTCCAGGATGACCCACCTGGCTTCGATGGCACGAAGCGCATGGGCCAGGGAGATTCCGCGGTACGCGGTATTGATCGCCACCTCGACTGCACCAGCGAGGTTGATCCCGAACCTGCAATGAACGGCGACGTGCGAGTTGTGGGCCATCGTGACCACGGATTGGCCCTGCTCGACTCCCAGGCGCACCAGTGCCGCCGCCACCGCCAGGCTGCGTGCATGGACCTCGGCATAGGTTTCGCAGTACTACCCCACAACTTCCAGGAAAGGAGAGTCGCCGCTCTCCCGGCTACGTTGACTCAGCAGGTCGTTCAAGGTCGCGCTCGTCTTTGCATTCATTTTTCTGAAGGGTTCTGTTGTGGATGGATGTCCATTGCCCGCAAGCCTGCGGTAGCGCGGCGCATTGCGCCTGCTGTCCAGCGGGGTTGCGGTGGCGCCCTCTACATCACCGGCAGCTCCGCCAGCGCGCACGCGCCGCCGCTCTCGACGATGCGGCGCAGTCCCTGCACGCGCACCAGCCGGTGCAGGATCGCAAATCGCGCGCGCGCCCGCCGCTCGGGGTCGGCCGCAGCGGCCTTCGTCAGCAGCCACGCGGACAGCACACTGCCCCACATCGCGAGGTAGTGCACGGCTGTTGCCTGCACGAGCTCGGGCCGCGTGGCGGCCTGCTGCACGACCCATGCGGTGGCGCCTTCCAATGCCGCCAATGCTTCGTCGACGACGTCGGCGGCGTCGGCCAGCCCCGCTGCGTCGAGTTGCGCCGGCCAGCCGGCACGCACCTCGGCGAGCAGCTCGCGCGCGGATTCGCCGCCGCCGCGTGCGACCTTGCGCAGCGCGAGGTCGCTCGCCTGGATGCCTGTGGTCCCTTCGTAGATGGGATGGACCCGGGCGTCGAGGAAGCAGCGTGCGGCGACGGAGTCGTCCATGTAGCCCATACCCCCGGCGACCTGCACCCCGGTGCTGGCGACTTCGAGCGCCAGTTCGGTGCCCCAGCCCTTGACGATCGGAGTGAGAAAGTCGAGGCGCCGCTGCGCCTTCTCGCGCGAGGCCGCATCCGCGCCGTCCTGGACCTGCGCGAGCACACCGGCCGCGTGGTAGGCGACAGCGCGAATGGCGTCGACCCCGCAGCGCATGTCCAGCAACATCCGACGCACATCCGGATGGTTGGCGATGACGGTAGGCCTGCCCTGCGCGTCGGTGCCCTGCACGCGCTCCTTCGCGTACGCATGGGCAGCCTGCCATGCGCGTTCCGCGGAGGCCAGCCCGAACACGCCGATGTTGAGGCGGGCGCGATTGAGCACCACGAACATGTGCTCCAGCCCTTTGCACGATTCGCCCAAGCGCTCTCCGAGCGCGCCTTCGGACTCGCCTCCGAACTGCATGATGGTCGTCGGGCTGGCGTGGATGCCCATCTTGCGCTCCACCGCGGTGCAGCGGACGTCGTTGCGCGCGCCCAGGGCGCCATCCGCTGCGACCAGGTGCTTGGGCACGATGTAGAGCGACAGCCCCTTGGCGCCCGGTTTGCCGGAGGGATCCCGCGCCAGCACGAAATGCAGGATGTTCTCGCTCATCCCGTGGTCGCCGTAGCTGATGAAGCACTTCTGGCCGCGCAACGTCGCACCGTGCGGCCCCTCGACCGCCGCCGTGCGCACCGCGCCGATGTCGGTTCCCGCATGGGTCTCGGTCATCGCGAGCGTCGCGGACCAGCGCCCGCTCACCAGCGGCTCAAGGTAGCGGCGCTTCTGGTCCTCGGTGCCGAATCGCTGCAGCAGCGTCACGACGCCGGCGAACGGCATCAGGGCCAGCGAGAAGGCAACGTTCGCCGCCTGGAACAGTTCCGCCACCGCGACCGAAACGGGCGCCGGCAGACCCTGGCCGCCGATCTCCGCCGCGAAATGCACCGTGTTCCAGCCGGCCTTGACGAATTCCGCGTAAGCCTCGCTCCAGCCCGCGGGGGTACGCACGGAGGCGTCGGCCAGCAGCACGCTGCCTTCGCGATGACCGACCGCGTCCAGCGGGCCCAGCACCTGCGCGGCGAAGCGACCCGCGGCATGGACAACGGCGTCGATCGCTTCCGTGTCGGCTGCCGCATCCAGGCTGGCCCAGGTGCGCAGCGCAAAGCGGATCTCCTCCACCGGTGGCTCGAAGGCGCTCATGCGGTTTCCCGCGACCGAGTTGCTGCCAGGGCGGCGGGGACGTTCCGGTCCAGCTTGCCGACGGTGGTGCGCGGCATCGCATCGACGAATCCAAGGTACGAGGGCACCTTGTGGCGTACGAGGCTGCGCGTGCAATGCGCCGGCACGTCGTCGATCGTCAGCGGGGCGACCGAGTGCCGGACGACGAAGGCTTGCAGGATGTCGCCGCGGTGGTTGTCACGGACACCGATGACACCGCAGTCCTCGACGCCGGTGAGCGTGCGCAGTACTTCTTCGACCTCCCGCGGATTGACGTCGAAGCCGCCGACGATCACCAGTTCCTCCTTGCGCCACCGAATGAACAGGTAGCCATCCTCGTCGAGTTCGCCAAGGTCGCCGGTGTAGAGCCAGCCATCGCGGGCCCTGTCCTGCGTTTCGACCGGGCATTGGTGATACCCCACCATCAGCTGAGGTCCCCGCGCGCGCACCTCCCCGACGGAGCCGCGCGCAAGGATCCGCTTGCCGTCGGCCGGGTCGACGATCTCGATCTCGGTCGCACGCATCGCCGGCCCCACGGAACCGGGCTTGCGCGTTCCGTGGCGCGGATTGAAGGTCAGGACCGGAGAGGCCTCCGTCAGGCCATAGCCCTCCAGGATGGCCGCACCCGACAAGCGCTGCCAACGTTCCAGCACGTCGACGGCCAGCGGCGCCAAACCCGAGAAGCTGGCGCTCAGGCTGGAGAGGTCACGCCGCTCGAGCTCAGGGTGCGCCCAGAGAGCGTCGAAGACCGGTGGTGCGCCAGCGAACAGGGTGATGCGCTCGCGCTCGATCGCATCGAACACTGACTCGGGCTTGAAGCGCGCCAGGATGACGAGCGTGCCGCCGCTCGACAAGGCGGGGAACAGCGCCATCGCCGTCGCATAGGAGTGGTAGAGCGGCGCGACGCAAAGGATGCGCTCCCGGCCCTCCTCCATGGGAATGGCGGCGTCGCGCTGGCGCACGTTCACGGCGACGTTGCGGTCGGTCAGCACCACGCCTTTCGAGGGGCCGGTGGTGCCGCCCGTGTACTGCACGATCGCCAGCGAGTCCGGCGCAGGCGGCGGCAAGCTGGGGCGCGAGCCCTCCTCGATCAGGCGCTGCACGTCGGCATCGTCGATCACCAGCAAGGGCCAGCGGCCACCGCGCTCGAGCAGCGCGCCCAGCCTCGCGTGCTGCGCCGCTCCGCAGACCGCCGAGTGGACGTCGGCGTCGACAAGAATTTCGTTGAGTTCGCGCTCCGTGCATTCGGGGTTGAGCGGCACGGCCTGCGCACCGGCTTCCCAGATCCCGTAAAGGGCGACGACGATGGCGGCGCCGTTGTCCATCAGGACCGCAACCCGTTCGCCTGCTGCTCCCCGGCGCAGCAGCGTCCCCGCCAGCGCCGTGGCCGCGCGCAGGAGGTCGGCGTAACACAGCCGCAGGTCGCCGCAGACCACCGCCTCTTTCCGCGAGAAGCGCGCCGCGGATTCGCGCAGCATCGAACTCACCGTAGGTCCGCTTTCCAGGCCGTTCACCTTGCCTCCATCGCGTTCGCGCCGCGGCAAACAACACGGTCGCCGCATGTCAAGCGGGGATGGACTTTCCGGTCCCGCTGCAATGCTGCATAGCATACACATATGTATGGGTGTTTAGCGACGCCGTGAGCCCCGAGCTTTCCCTCACCATCGTCGACCTGGGAACGAAACGCGCGCGGCGCACCCCGGGCCGGCGCCTCGTCGCGGCGATTGGCGACCACGGCGACCGTGCGCCGTTGTCCACGCATCCGCCGCGCGGACCGCCGGCGGCTTGCCGCGCCTCGGCGTCGCCGCCGGCGAGTCCGGCATGCGATGACGCGCAATGGAGCGGACGCATCCACTGCTGGTTCGGCATCGCCATGGCCGGCAAGATCGAACTGGCCATCTGGAACCCCTGCCGCCGCGGCCGGCCGGCACACGCAAGCCGCGCCCACGTCGCCCCGCGGCTTGTTTTGGAAGGGGCCTTCCTCGCCCGCCTGGCCGCGGTCGACGACGAGGTCCCCGGGATCGCCAGTCCGCCTGCGTGCCAGGCTGAGACGAGAGGACCGTCCGCGCAACATCATGCGCTCGCCGACGCGAACCCGCCCCACCTGTCGCTCGGTCGTAACGCCCGCATGCCGGCCAACAACACGCGCAAGCTCATCGCATGGAGCCGTGACGACGGCTTCATGTCCATGGAGTCCGGCCTGCGCCTGCTGCGGTTGCGCCGAAACGCGGACCTGCACGGTTCCAGCCCGGGTCACCACCGGGCGCATCGGGACCGTCAACCGGCTCAACCGGCTCAGCCGGCTGGCACCGACTTTCCGGAGCGATCGGGCCAACGCCGTGGCGGGCCCTCAGCCGCCCTCTTGGCTGCCGGTGAACAGCCCGCCAACGGCGTTGTGCAGCTTGTCCGAGGGAATCGCCGGGGCGAAGTACGCCGCGTCCGTTTGCGTGAGCCCCAACGACGTGTGCCCCAAGTAGTCGGCCAGCGTCATGGTCGGTCTTGGGGCTGATGCTTGTGCATCGGCGCGGCGCGGGGGTGCACCACTTGCTTTCAGCGCCTCATAGGCCGCGTTGACCTCCTGCATCTTGCCCGTCGCCCATCCCACGGTCGACGCGTCGGCGCTGGCATATTTGTCCGGGTGATATTGAGCGCGACGGCTGCGATAGGCGAGTTCGATCTCTTCGGCGCCTGCATTGGGGCGCACGCCCAGTACGTCATGAGGATTCATCGTCGGTGCTTGGACAGCCGCGGAGGCCAAAAAAAGAAGACAAGGAAGGGAACAAGGAAGACCGCGTGCAGCCGGCCATCAGGCCGGCCGCATCGCGGCTTCACTCGTAGAGCTTCTGGCAGGTGCTGGATTCGTAGATGCCGATGATCTTTTCCGACTGGCCCTGGGGACTGAGTCTGTGCAGCTCCAGGTCGTCGGTCATCTTGTCCCGCATCGATCACAGCCTCCGAGCCGACCACCCAGCTCGGGACGCCGACCAGACGCCCATTTACCCAGAAGGCGATGCCCTGGTAGAGCGTGTACTTGGCCGTCCGCGTCGTATCGACGACGAATGCCTCGGCCGGCGGGCAACCGAGGATTTGCAAGTCCTGCTTCTCAATGAGGCCCGTCTGGTCGGCCAACGCGACCGACACGCCGTTGACCCGGACGACGAACTGGGGATCGTGGACGAAGCGGCCCGCCAGAATCTCGCGGATGGCATCGGCGTCCGGCAAGTGCCGCTGGACGATCACTGAGAGCTTTGTCCCGTGGCCCTTCCTTATGAAGGAGCCCTCCCTCTCAATCCTGAAGGGGTTCTCTTCGCTCTGGGTGCCAATGTCGAAGCTCGCGCCCTTGTCCCCGCGCCAGGTCTCCACCGAATACTGGTCGGCGAAGCACAGGAGGCCGTGGCGGCCGACGCCGTTGCGTCCATAGGCCTTGCGGCGCCAGCCTTGGCGCTCCGGCGGGAACTCGACCAGCGCGCTTTGATGTTTGAGCCGGTTGTAGCCCAGCTTCATCCAGCGGCCCTTGAACTGGCCGGCATTCATGCCGTGCCCGTCGTCCTCGACCGTCATGACCAGCTCGTTGGTGGGAGGAATGGTCAGGTCTACGAGGGACGCGCCGGCATCCCAAGCGTTGGCCACAAGCTCGGTGAGGGCGACCTCATGATCTTGGGCGATGCGCCCGAGCGTGCGGACGAGCTAGTTCTCCTCGAACAGCGATCCGGTCGAATCGACAGCCTTCGATTTTGCCTTTGGTTTAGCCATCGTCTCCCCTCTCTTGTTCGGACATCGGCCTCAATGGCCGAAGATGTCTCGTACACGTTCGAACGGCAGGCCCGTCTCCGCGGCCCGGCGCGCCTTGCGGGCGATCACCTGGTCGAGCGGCAACTCGCGATCGAGCGTCTCGAACAGGTCGAAGCCGTCCATGCAGATCACGCGCTTGCCTTTGCCGAAGGCGATCAGTCCATCGGGCGTGAAGCCGCTGTCGCTGATGAAGAGCCCGCGGGCCCACGCCGCCTTCTGCTCGACCTTGCCGTGGAAGGCATGCAGGTCGGCCGCCGGTGTCTGCGTCGAGTGCCACTTGGCCTCGACCAAGTAGGTCTCGCCCTGCAAGTGGAAGCTCCCGTCGATCTGCTCGCCGCGCAGCCGGAACGGCTCCCGAGCTTGCACGCCGAACGCGTTGAAGGCGTCGGTGAGCCAAGCCTCGAACGCGTAGCCACGCGGCTGCGGCTCTAAGGCCGACAGCTCGATGAGCTTCTGCTTCAAGAGGATGATCTTCGGCCGATCGAACGCGGGCTTGGGCGGCTCGCCCTGCGGGGCCATCTGGTCGGGCTTGCCTTGCATCCGGTTGAGCAGCGACAGGAACTGCCCCTCGGCGTTGTCGACCCACACCACCACGCCGGGCAGCATCGATGCTGGCCGCCAGAAGCGTCTCCACGCCTTCTTCTCCAATGCGCTTTCTCCAGCGCGTCAGGCTGGACGGGTCGATGGGCAGTTCGGTCTGCAGATAGGTCTCGCCACAGAAGAACTGCCAGTACGGGTTCTCCACCCAGGTGTTGACCACGGCTTCGTCGGAGGCATCGAAGGTGTGCTGCAGGTACAGCAAGCCGGCGATCAGGCGCGCCGGCAAGGCGGGCCGGCCACGACCGGAAGTAAACGACACCGCGAACGTGCGCTCGATCTCGGCCCAGTCGATCAATGCGGCCAGCCTGACCAGCGGGTGCTTCATGTTGATCTGCTCGTCCAGTCGTGGACGGAACAGCTCGGCCGTTTGCGGCTGCGAAGGCTTCGGACCCATCGGAATCCTTGGAGCAATTTGCAACAAATCAGATACTGGCAAACCATACCTTGCAAATCCTGCACCCATCAATCCGAAGAACCGCGAAGCAGATCAACAGCTTGCGAATTGTTCAGGGCGGACTCATTAAGCCCGCACGACGTCATCTTTGCCAGCAGCGCTGGGACATCGCTTTGTGAGATGCCAATCCCGCAAAGCATCAGCGAGCCCGAGTCGGGCTTGCGCTCAATAGCCCGCCACTCGGACTTCAAAATTTCCAGAATTTCTTTTAGCGCTGCTTTCTCGGAGCCAGCGCTCCATTCCCAGACCTGTCGAACGGGCTCGATTTCAACAAGCATTGGGAAATACGTCTGGAAGGCCCCTCCAAGAATTTTGTGGCTTGGAATAATAGGGGAGAACCTCATGCCTGATGGTGCTGCACGGACCCGCCCTTCTGGCGGTACGTAGAACTCAAGGTCGAAAAAGATTACTTTCGAGGTGTCTGGGAAGTAACGAAGCATTGCGGAAGTTGTTTGGGGCTCTTGGTGCTGTTCAACGCGCGGGTGAGGAACCGCGCCCAAGACGAACAATCATCGCTACGAAGGCACGCTGCTTCTAATGCCGCGAGCATACCTTCATCCGCGTGCATCGGCATCATTAGGTCTTCGTGTACGGGTTCGTTCAAGCTGCCAATGAAGTTGATCGGACCTGCGAAACTCCGCCAAGTTAGGGCTCGATAGAGCAGTTCCTACCTTTCGATTTCGAAGCTTAGCGACTCGATCAATTACCTACTTCTAGCGTTGCAAGTCACACTGTGCTGACCTTGTGTATTTATTTATCACCTATGTCTATGAAGTAAGGAGCTAAAGCTTCGCGGTGGTGAGTAGAGGGATAGAACAGTGTGGTTCAGTAAACCTTTCTCATCTTTTCTTTTTCCGTCCAGAGAAACGTTGTACAAAATGGTAGCATTTAGACTTGAAATCAAATCCTACGGCAAAGGAAGCGCTGCAGATCGAGTTCGCTACGCGCTCAAACCCAAGCAGGCCGATGGTTCCGACATTTTGGGACATGGACACTTCAATCTGCCCAATTTCGCTCGCAATGATCCGGTCGAGTATTTTCGCAATTCTGACCTGTACGAGAGGAAGAATGGCTCCGCCGGCCGTCAAATGACGATTTGGCTCCCGGCAGAGCTTCCCGATGACGCCAACGTCGAGCTTGCAGCCAAGCTCGCGCACACGCTGGCCGGTCCGCGGCCGACGATGTACTCAGTACATAAAAGGCACGGGAGCATCTCCGGAACGGACCACCCGCATGTACACGTCGTGTCGGGCGATCGAGTCGACGACGGCTTAGAGCGAGATGCAAAGCGCCACTTTTCTCGCGCTCTTGCGGCAGACCCAAGCCTTGGTGGCGCCAAGAAGCTCAGCGGCGGCCGAACACCCGGCGAGATGGCGGAGGACGTGCGTCAAAAGCGAGAGACCGCTGGAGACTTAATCAATGCGGCTCTCGCTGCACATGGATTGTCGGGTCGAGTTGACCCGCGTTCGATGCGGGAACGTGGCATCACAAGACCCTGGGAGCCAACGCTTCGGCAATCGCAGATCCGGGCTCTCTCGGATGACCAAAAGACTGAAATCCAGCGCCGGCGCGTGGCGACGAAAGCGCTGAAGAAGGACAACTACTCGCCGCGCGAGGAGAGCAACTGATGCCGCCGCCAATCCGCGGCGGATCGGCCCAGCAAAAGGGGCCGGCCGGCGGCCTCGACGGGTCCCAGGAGCCTTAAGTGCAGGGATGTCGAGGGAGGCAGCCTTGGGAGCCCAGTCGAGGCCAAGAGCGCTCCTGCACTGTCCGAAGCGGTTGCTTGGCGCCCCAGCACCCCGCACGCAAGCGCGCGGCCATCTCCTGGAGACAGTGCCTACGGACAACCGTCCGGATGTTCGGTTGGAGCGCAGCGCACGCGAGCGCTCGACCAATGGAAAGGTGGCTAAGTCTGCTAACTGTTAGCCGGGTTAGCCGCCTTCCCGCCCTGCGCATGGGTCCTACCGACCTCTAGCTGGTGCTGCACCAAATGCGGCATGCCGCACAAGGCTGCTCAGCCTAAGCGAAATGCCTACATAGCGCCTACACAGCTTGAAAACAAAAAAGCCCGACTCTGCTGAGTCGGGCTAATTATTTGATTTCCTTAGGAATTTTGGTGGCCTGGGGCGGAATCGAACCACCGACACGCGGATTTTCAATCCGCTGCTCTACCAACTGAGCTACCGGGCCATCTCGCTTCCGGGTGGAACCGAGGGAGCCTCAGATTATACAGCGCTTCTGCGGCCCCTCGACAGGTCGACGCCGAGTTGCTTGAGTTTTCTGTAGAGGTGCGTGCGTTCGAGGCCGGTCTTCTCGGCCACGCGCGTCATCGAGCCGTTTTCCATGGCGAGGTGGAACTCGAAGTAGGCCTTCTCGAAGCCATCGCGCGCATCGCGCAGCGGACGGTCGAGGTCGAAGCTTTGCAGCGCCTGCGGGCCGGGGTCGACCACCGGCACAGGCGCCAGCGCCGCGGCCATCGCACCCGGCACGCTGCCGCTGGTGACGGTGGGCGCAAAGCCGGCGGCTGGCGGCACCACGCTGGCTGCGGCGCGCCGTGCATCCTCGCGCGCGAGGCCCTGCTCCACCGCCTTGAGCAGCTTCTGCATGGTGATGGGCTTCTCGAGGAAGGCGAAGGCGCCGATGCGCGTCGCTTCCACGGCCGTGTCGATCGTCGCGTGGCCGCTCATCATGATGACGGGCATGCTCAGCAGGTTGGCCGTGGACCATTCCTTGAGCAGCGTGACGCCGTCGGTATCGGGCATCCAGATGTCGAGCAGCACGAGGTCGGGGCGGGCCCGCTGCCGCGCGGCACGGGCCTCGGAGGCGTTCTCCGCGAGCTCGACGTTGTGGCCTTCGTCATTGAGGATTTCGAAGAGCAGGTCTCGGATACCCAACTCGTCGTCGACCACCAGGATGTTTGCCATGAATGTTTGTGTGCTTGCTCGCGTTGCGTGATTGGTCGCCCACACACCAGACGATCAGGTGGTCGGGGCGGACGTCTTGGATTCGTTCTTGGAGGTGTTGACAGCCCGCTCGACTGTGATCGCAAATGATAGCGACACTTGCGCACCGGCCACAGCCCCGTCGGCACTGCGGTTGGACAGTTCGACGCGTGCGCCGTGCTCGTCGGCGATCTTCTTGACCACCGCGAGCCCCAAGCCGGTGCCCTTGCTCTTGGTGGTCACGTAGGGTTCGAAAGCGCGCTGCAGGATGTGCGGCGCAAAGCCGGAACCACTGTCCAGCACGGTGAGACGCACACGCTGGCCCGAGTCGGCGAGGCGTGTTCGGATGACCACCGGGTGCACCGTCTCGGCGCCCACCGCGGCCGCTTCAGTGGCGTCCTGGGCGTTTTGCAACAGGTTGTGAATTACCTGTCGAAGTTGTTGCTCGTCGCCGCGAATGGGCGGACAGCGCGGGTCCAGTTCGGCCTGCACGGGCACCTTGGCGTTCTCGGTGCCGTAGAGATGCAGCACGTCGGTGACGAGGGCGTTGAGGTCCACCGGCTGCAATTGCGCGGTGGGCAGGCGCGCGTAGTCGCGGAATTCGTTGACCAGCCGCTTCATCGCGTCGACCTGGTCGACGATGGTCTTCACGGACTTCGTCAGTATGGCCTCCTCGGGCGGGGCGACCTTGCCGCTGAGCTTCATCTCCAGGCGCTCGGCCGAGAGCTGGATGGGCGTGAGCGGGTTCTTGATCTCGTGCGCGAGGCGGCGCGCCACTTCGCCCCAGGCCTGCGCACGCTGCGCCGAGACGATCTCGGAGATGTCGTCGAAGACCAGCAGCCGCCCCGCGCCCGGCAGGCTGGCGCCGCGCGCGACGATGTTCACGGCGTTGCGCTCGACGCCGGTGCCGCTGGCATGCAGCTCGTAGGCATGCTGCCAATGGTCGAGGCCATGCTGCGCGGCATCGACTTCGAATTCGTCGAACTGCTGCTGCACGCCGAGCGCGAACTCCGCGAGGCCGGGCACCTCGGCGAGCGGCCGGCCCTCGTAGGCGGCCAGCGGCGCACGCAGCACGCGCGTCGCGCCCGGGTTCGTCGAGCGGATGACGCCGCCCGCGTCGAGCACGATGACGCCGGAGGTGAGGTTGTCCAGGATGGTCTGCAGGTTGGCACGGGCCGCATCGACCTGCCCCATGCTCTGCTCGACCGCCGCACGCGCGTCGGCGAGCTGCTGCGTCATCACCGCGAAGGATCGCGTGAGGCCGCCGAGTTCGTCACGCCCCTGCGACACCTGCGTGGGACGCAGGTCGCCCGCCGCCACCTGGCGCACGCCGTCGGCGAGCACGAGCAGCGGCCGCGCGAGCTGGTTGCCGAAGAGCACCGCCAGCAGCACGGCACCGAAGACCGCGAGGAACAGGCTGAGCGTGAGCGTGCCGATGTACATGCGGCGCAGTCCTTCGCGGGCCAGGGCGCGCTCCTGGTACTCACGGTTGGCCTCCTGCACGGCCAGCGCATTGGCCACCACGGCCGGCGGCAGTGCCTGGGTGATCTGCAGGAAGCGCGGCTCGCTGCTCAGGTCGAAGCCCGGCCGCGGCACCACGGCCACCGCCTTGACCAGCGCAGGCGTCGGCGCCGCGCCCGCGGCGACGCCGGCCTCCGCGGTCTCGTCCAGGCCCTCGATGTGGGACACCACCCGGTCGGCGCGGACCTGGCGCAACAGCTGCGGCGATGGCCGTTCGGGGTTCAGTTCGAAGCGCGAGCTGCCGGCACTGCCGATGAGTTGGCCGGTGGAACTCCACAGCATCACGTTGCTGGCGCCGAGTTGCTCGCGCAGGCGGTCGAGCGCCAGGCCGGCACTGGTGTCCGGCACCTGCGACAGTTGCGCACCCGCCGCCCGCGTCTTGGCCGCGAGGTCGTCGGACAGCGAGTCGAGCGTGGCGCGCCCCAGGTTCAGGCCGGCATCGAGCGCGCCCTCGACCTTGACGTCGAACCAGCTCTCGATGGAACGGGCCACGAACTGGTAGGACACGGTGTAGACCAGGATGCCCGGCACCACGCCCACCAGCGCGAAGATGGCGGCGAGCTTGATCAGCAGGCGGCTGCCGAACTTCCCTTGTCGCAGGCGCCGGATGAGGCGGAACGCGACCCATCCGATGACCAGCACCAGCAGCACGGCCACCACGACGTTGATGGTGAACAGGCGCGCGTAGTTGCGTTCGTAGAGGGCGCGGTTGTTGGTCGCTTGCGCCAGCAGGAACATCAGCACCAGACCGATCGCCGTGACGGCGGCGGCACCGACGCCGATCGCCCAGCGCACGCCTCGCGAGCGCCGCGGCAGCGCCACCGGCGATGGTTCGTTCAACGCAGCGTCTCCACCGGCAGCTTGGCCGTGCGCTCGACCGAGACGTTCCAGTCGGACTGGCCGACCAGCCCGATCTGGAAGGGCCGGGGCAGCTGCGAGGTGTCGAGGCGGAAGCGGAAGACCACCGTCTGCGGGCTGTCATCGGGAACCTCCGACGCATCGCCCATGCGCAGGCGGCCGATGCGGCGCACGGCATCCAGCGCTTCGTCCAGCGTGTCGAAGTTCTGGTTGAGGGTGATGCCGGCCACGGCGGTGGTGATCGGAAAGGGCGAGACGGCGAGCCGCCAGCGCCGCGTGAGTGGCTGGTAGGTCAGGCGCATGTGCCGCGCCACCTGGGCGATCTTCTGGTCGGTCCAGTACCAGCGCTCGCGGTAGAGCTCGGCCTCGGCGACGAAGTGGATGGCGATGCCCTTGTCGAGCACCTCGAGCACCGAGGGCGGCAGGTCGAACTTCACTGCGGCGCTGAGGAACACCCCGTCGTCGCCGCGTTCCAGGCGCAGTTGTGTGACCTCGGCGGCATGCGACTGGGCCTGCGCATGCAAGGGCAGCACGAACACCAGCGCCAGCATCCACAGAGCCGCCAGCCACAGGCGCCCCGGCCACCGCTCAGCGGGGCTGCTTTTCCAGCAGGGCGTAGAAGAAGCCGTCGTGCTCACCCAGGTCATTCTCCAGGAGCCCACGGGGGCCCGCCCCGCTTTGGGGCAGCAAATGGCCGGGCGATGGGAGCAATCGGGCATCGGTGTTGTGTGCAAGAAACGCATCGATCTGCCCGCTGCCTTCCTCGCGGAAAACCGAGCAGGTGCAATAGAGAAGGCGGCCGCCGGGCCGCACCAGCGGCCACAGCGCGGCCAGCAGCATGGCCTGCTGCAGGGCCAGTTGCTCAATGTCGCTCTCCCGGCGCAGCCAGCGCACGTCGGGGTGGCGGCGCACGATGCCGGAGGCCGTGCAAGGTGCATCGAGCAGGATGCCGTCGTAGGGCTTACCGTCCCACCACTCGGCGGGGCGCGAGGCGTCGGCCACCCGCACCTCGGCGGACAGGCCCAGCCGTGCCAGGGTTTTGTCGATGCGGCGGCTGCGCGCGGCATCGATCTCGAGGGCCGTCACGGCGACGCGATCGCGGCCGCGCTCGAGCAGATGCGCCGTCTTGCCGCCCGGAGCCGCGCAGGCGTCGAGCACCCGCAGCGGGCCGGCGCCGGGCGCCGTCAGGCCGTCCAAAAGCAGCGGTGCGGCGAGTTGGGCCGCTGCATCCTGGACGGAGAACTCCCCGGCCTCGAAGCCGGGCAATTGCTGCACCGGCCGAGCCCGGTCCAGCTCGAGCCCCATCTGAGCCACTCTTCTTGCTCCCAATTTAATAGCAGCCAGCGCAGGCAGGTATTGGGCTACCGACGTTTTTGATGCATTGATCCGCAACGTCAGCGGCGCGGCGGTGTTGTCGGCCTCCAGCACGCGCTGCCACGCCTGCGGATGGGCTCGGCGCAGGCGTTCGATCCACCAGCGCGGGTGGTTCCACTGCGCCACGGGCTCGCGGTCGGTGGCCTCCACCAGTTCATCGCGTTCGCGCAGGAAGCGGCGCAGGCAGGCGTTGATGAAGCTGGCCTGGGCGCGGGTGCCGGCTTGGCGCTTGGCGGCCTCCACGGTCTGGTCGACCAGGGTGAAGGGTTCGTAGGGGGCGCGCGCCGCGTCCCAGCCCAGCGCCAGGGCCGTGCACAGCAGTGCGTCGGCGGCCGGCGGCGGCGTGCGCTTGGCCAAGTGCCGGCGCAGGGCCTCGCCACGGCCGAGCCAGCGCAGGGCGTGGAAGAGAAGCGCCTGCACGCCAGGGCGCAGCTCGGGGTCGACAGCGTCGAGCGCCACACTGCCGGAGGTGCCGGCGCGGATGGCAGCGAGGGCGCCGGCCACCTGCTGCAGCTGGCGCCACAGCGCAGGCGCCATCGGGGAATGGGGAGGCGGCGTGTCGCCGCCGGAGAGGAAAGGGTCGGGCAAGGTCGGGGGATGGTAAGGGGTCGTGCCGTGGCCGTTCAGACCAGGGGCGCCGCCGCTCTGAGCCGGAAGGCCCAGGCCACGAAGACGGCTGGAAACTGGCGAATCGCCGCGTTGTACTGGAGCACGGCGGCGTTGAACTGCGCCCGTGTGATCTCGACCAGCGCCGAAGGTTCGGGCCAGGCCATGGGCGCGGAAGGTGCCGGCGATGCACCGGCGCTGCTCTCTCGCGGACCGAGCAGGCTGGCCGGGCGCGAGAGCGTGCCGTCCGCTTCGAAGCTCACCAGCTCGTCGGGGTGCACGCGCTCCCAGGCGGCCAGGAGTACGCGCAAGGCAGTGGCCAGCGCACCCATGGCCGCCGGATCGAGGGGCCTGGCGCGCGTGACGCCGAGCACGGTGAGGGCCTGTCCGGCCGCCGCCTGCAAGGCGGTATCGGCCGCGCGCGGTGGCTCGCCCCTTTCGGATGGCGCCCCGAGCGACGCCTGGACGAAGTCGAGCTGCCGCACCAGCAGCGCGTCGAGTGCGCCGTAGGCCTGCAGCGCTGCCGAGCGCAGCCGCACCAGACGGTTGTGCGCCCCGACGAACCAGAACAGCGCCACGGCCGCTGCCGCCCAGTTCAGCAGTGAATGGCTGAGCCAGCTCATGGACAGTTCCCGCGGCTGCGCCGGGTGGCAGCCACGACGAAAAACGCCCCCCTTCCCGGGGAGGAAGGGGGGCGCTGGAGGCCGCTCATGGCCATGCAGGCGTCAGCGACGACGCAGGACGACGATCACTCGGCGCTGTCCGCCGTGCCTTCGCCGGCCTCCGCGGTGGCCGCCTCGGGCGTCGACGAGGACGCCGCCAGTTCGGCCGCTTCGGCGTCGGCGATGGCGCGGCGCTCGGCCTCGTCCATCGCGTCCTTCACCTTGCGCGCCTGGTGGTAAGCCAGGCCCGTGCCGGCGGGGATCAGGCGACCGACGATGACGTTCTCCTTCAGGCCGCGCAGCTCGTCGCGCTTGCCCATGATCGCCGCCTCGGTCAGCACGCGCGTCGTTTCCTGGAACGATGCGGCGCTGATGAAGCTGTCGGTCGAGAGCGAAGCCTTCGTGATGCCCAGCAGCAGGTTGGTGTACGTCGCCGGCAGCTTGTCTTCCGAGCGCAGGCGGTCGTTGGTGTCGAGCATTTCGGAACGCTCGACCTGCTCGCCCTGGATGTAGCCCGAATCGCCGGAGTTCTCGACCACGACACGGCGCAGCATCTGGCGAACGATCACCTCGATGTGCTTGTCGTTGATCTTCACGCCCTGCAGACGGTACACGTCCTGCACCTCGTCGACGATGTAGCGCGCCAGTTCCTCGGAGCCCAGCAGGCGCAGGATGTCCTGCGGGTCGGCCGGGCCGTCGACCACCGACTCGCCCTTGTTGACCACCTGGCCTTCGTGCACCAGGATGTTCTTCTCCTTCGGCACGAGTTCTTCCCAGACCTTGCCTTCCGGGTCGGTGATCTGCAGGCGGATCTTGCCCTTGGTCTCCTTGCCGAAGGACACGGTGCCGGTCATCTCGGCCAGCAGGCCCTTGTCCTTGGGCGAACGCGCCTCGAACAGCTCGGCCACGCGCGGCAGACCGCCGGTGATGTCGCGGGTCTTCTGGCCTTCGACCGGGATGCGGGCCAGCACTTCGCCGGGGCCCACGTCCTGGCCGTCGCGCACCTGGATCAGGGCGCCGACCTGGAAGCCGATGGTCACCGAGTGGTCGGTGCCGGGGATCTTCACTTCCGAGCCCGAGGCGTCGAGCAGCTTGACCTGCGGACGCACGACCTTGGTCGCGCCGCGGCGCTTCGGATCGATCACCACCAGCGTGGACAGGCCGGTCACTTCGTCGACCTGCTTGGCCACCGTGACGCCTTCCTCGACGTTCTCGAAGCGCACCTGGCCGGCGAACTCCGTGATGATCGGGCGCGTCAGCGGATCCCAGTTGGCGAGGATGGTGCCGGCCTTGATCTGCTGGTCCGCCTTGACGGTCAGCGTCGCGCCGTACGGCACCTTGTGGCGTTCACGCTCGCGGCCGTGCTCGTCGTGGATGACGATCTCGCCCGAACGCGCGATCACCACGAGTTCGCCCTTGCTGTTGGTCACGTAGCGCATCGTGGCGTTGAAGCCGATCACGCCGTTGGACTTGGCTTCGACGCTCGAGGCGACGGCCGCACGCGATGCCGCACCGCCGATGTGGAAGGTCCGCATCGTCAGCTGGGTGCCGGGCTCGCCGATCGACTGGGCGGCGATCACGCCGACCGCTTCGCCGATGTTCACCAGACCGCCGCGGCCGAGGTCGCGGCCGTAGCACTTGGCGCACAGGCCGAAGCGCGTGGCGCAGGTCAGCGCCGTGCGGACCTTGACCTCGTCGACGCCGGCCGTCTCGAGCACCTCGATGACGTCTTCGTCCAGCATGTCGCCGGCCTTGACCAGCACGCTGCGGTTTTCGGGGTGCAGCACGTCGTCGGCCGCGGAACGACCCAGGATGCGGTCGCGCAGCGATTCGATGACTTCACCGCCCTCGACGATGGCGCGCATGGCGGTGCCGTCGTGGGTGCCACAGTCCTGCTCGGTCACGACCAGATCCTGCGTCACGTCGACCAGGCGGCGGGTCAGGTAGCCCGAGTTCGCCGTCTTCAGCGCCGTGTCGGCCAGGCCCTTGCGGGCGCCGTGGGTGGAGATGAAGTACTCCAGCACGTTCAGGCCTTCGCGGAAGTTCGCCGTGATCGGCGTCTCGATGATCGAGCCGTCCGGCTTGGCCATCAGGCCCCGCATGCCGGCCACCTGGCGAATCTG
The DNA here is from genome assembly GCF_901875635.1 of Xylophilus ampelinus. GTDB lineage: Bacteria > Pseudomonadota > Gammaproteobacteria > Burkholderiales > Burkholderiaceae_C > Xenophilus. Next base: position 42,887 of record NZ_CABFMN010000099.1, read on the forward strand.
CGCGGCGGAACCGCGGGCGCCCGAGTCGGCCATCATGTAGATGGAGTTGAAGGACTCCTGGTCGACTTCCTTGCCGTTGCGGTCGGTGACCTTCTGCTTGGAGAGCTGGGCCATCATGACCTTGGACACGGCGTCGCCTGCGCGACCCCAGATGTCCACGACCTTGTTGTAGCGCTCGCCGGCGGTGACCAGGCCCGAGACGTACTGCTGCTCGATCTCCTTCACCTCCTTGGAGGCGTCCTCGATGATCTTGTGCTTCTCCGGCGGCACCAGCATGTCGTCGATGGCGATCGAGATGCCGGCCTTGGTCGCCAGGCGGAAGCCGTTCTGCAACAGCTTGTCGGCGAAGACCACGGTCTCCTTCAGGCCGCACTTGCGGAAGGAGGCGTTGATCAGCTTGCTGATCTCCTTCTTCTTGAGCGCCTTGTTCATGTTGGAGAAGGCCAGGCCCTTGGGCAGGATCTCCGACAGCAGGGCGCGGCCGACCGTGGTGTCCACAAGCGAGGTCGAGGGCTCGAATTCGCCCGTGTCCTTGTTCTTGTTCCACTCGGTGATGCGCACGCTGATCTTGGCCGTGAGCTCGACCACGCTGGCGTCGAGCGCGCGCTGCACTTCACCGATGTCGGAGAAGATCAGGCCTTCGCCCTTGCCGTTGATGCGGTCGCGGGTGGTGTAGTACAGGCCCAGCACCACGTCCTGCGAGGGCACGATCGACGGTTCGCCCGAGGCGGGGAACAGGACGTTGTTGGAGGCCAGCATCAGCGTGCGGGCTTCCATCTGCGCTTCCACCGACAGCGGCACGTGGACGGCCATCTGGTCACCGTCGAAGTCGGCGTTGAAGGCCGCGCAGACGAGCGGGTGCAGCTGGATGGCCTTGCCTTCGATCAGGATCGGCTCGAAGGCCTGGATGCCCAGGCGATGCAGCGTTGGCGCGCGGTTCAGCAGGACCGGGTGCTCCTTGATGACCTCTTCCAGGATGTCCCACACGACGGGCGTGCCGCTCTCGACTTCCTTCTTCGCCGCCTTGATGGTGGTGGCGATGCCCATGGCTTCGAGGCGCGAGAAGATGAAGGGCTTGAACAGTTCGAGCGCCATCAGCTTCGGCAGGCCGCACTGGTGCAGCTTGAGCGTCGGGCCCACCACGATGACCGAACGGCCCGAGTAGTCGACGCGCTTGCCCAGCAGGTTCTGGCGGAAGCGGCCGCTCTTGCCCTTGATCATGTCGGCCAGCGACTTCAGCGCGCGCTTGTTGGCGCCCGTCATGGCCTTGCCACGGCGGCCGTTGTCCAGCAGCGAATCCACCGCTTCCTGCAGCATCCGCTTCTCGTTGCGCGCGATGATTTCCGGGGCCTTGAGCTCCAGCAGGCGGCGCAGGCGCGAATTGCGGTTGATGACGCGGCGGTACAGGTCGTTCAGGTCCGAGGTGGCGAAGCGGCCGCCGTCCAGCGGCACCAGCGGACGCAGGTCGGGCGGCAGCACGGGCAGCACGTCCAGCACCATCCACTCGGGCTTGATGCCCGACTTGCGGAAGGCCTCCAGCACCTTCAGGCGCTTGGAGTTCTTCTTGACCTTGACTTCGGAGCCCGTCAGGTCGCCGCGCAGCTTCTCGATCTCGGTCTCTAGCTCGATGCCCTGCAGCAGATCCTTGATGCCTTCGGCGCCCATCTTGGCGATGAACTCGTCACCGTATTCCTTGCGCTTGGCGTCGTAGTCGTCCTCGGACATGATGCTGAACTTCTTCAGCGGGGTCATGCCGGGGTCGGTCACGACGTACGCTTCGAAATACAGCACACGCTCGATATCGCGCAGCGTCATGTCGAGCACGAGGCCCAGGCGCGAGGGCAGCGACTTGAGGAACCAGATGTGGGCGCAGGGCGCGGCCAGGTCGATGTGGCCCATGCGCTCGCGGCGCACCTTGGTCTGCGTGACTTCGACGCCGCACTTCTCGCAGATCACGCCGCGGTGCTTCAGGCGCTTGTACTTGCCGCACAGGCACTCGTAGTCCTTGATGGGGCCGAAGATCTTGGCGCAGAACAGGCCGTCACGTTCGGGCTTGAAGGTGCGGTAGTTGATCGTCTCTGGCTTCTTCACTTCGCCGAAGGACCACGAACGGATCTTCTCGGGCGAGGCCATGCCGATCTTGATGGCATCGAAATGCTCATCCGGCGTGAATTGCTTGAACAGGTCGAGTAGCGACTTCATAAGACTCTTTCCTCTTCTTCCTGATTACGAACGCTCGAGCTCGATGTCGAGCCCCAGCGAACGGATTTCCTTGACCAGCACGTTGAACGATTCCGGCATGCCGGCCTCGATCGCGTGCTCGCCCTTGACGATGTTCTCGTACACCTTGGTGCGGCCCTGCACGTCGTCGGATTTGACGGTGAGCATTTCCTGCAGCACGTACGAGGCGCCGTAGGCTTCCAGCGCCCACACTTCCATTTCCCCGAAACGCTGGCCGCCGAACTGCGCCTTGCCGCCCAGCGGCTGCTGGGTGACGAGCGAGTACGGGCCGGTCGAGCGGGCGTGCATCTTGTCGTCCACCAGGTGATGCAGCTTCAGGAAGTGCATGTAGCCGACGGTGGTCGGGCGGTCGAACGGTTCACCCGTGCGGCCGTCGATCAGGTAGGCCTGCGTGCGGGTTTCGGTCAGGCCCTTGGCCTTGGCGACGTCGTCCGGGAAGGCCAGCTTCAGCATGGCGCGGATTTCCTCTTCCGAGGCACCGTCGAACACCGGGGTGGCGAACGGCACGCCGCTTTGCAGGTTCTGCGCCATCTCGAGCACGTCGCGGTCGCTCAGCTGGCTCAGGTCTTCCTTGCGGCCGGAGCCGTTGTAGAACTGTTCCAGGAACTTGCGCAGCTCGGCCACCTTGGCTTCCTGCTGGAGCAGGTCGCCGATGCGCTGGCCGATGCCCTTGCCGGCCCAGCCCAGGTGCACCTCGAGCACCTGGCCCACGTTCATGCGCGAAGGCACGCCCAGGGGGTTCAGGCAGATGTCGCACGGCGTGCCGTCGGCCATGTGGGGCATGTCCTCGACCGGAACGATCTTGGACACCACGCCCTTGTTGCCGTGGCGGCCGGCCATCTTGTCGCCGGGCTGCAGGCGGCGCTTGACGGCCAGGTAGACCTTGACCATCTTGAGCACGCCCGCGGGCAGTTCGTCGCCCTGCGTGAGCTTCTTGCGCTTCTCTTCGAAGGCCAGGTCGAAGCTGTGGCGGGTCTGTTCGAGCGAGTTCTTGATCGACTCGAGCTGTGCCGCGACTTCGTCGTCCGCCGGACGGATGTCGAACCAGTGGAACTTCTCGACCGACGACAGGTACGCCTTGTCGAGCTTGCTGCCCTTGGCCAGCTTGTTCGGGCCGCCGTTGGCGACCTTGCCGGTCAGCAGCTTCTCGATCCGGTCGAAGGCGTCGGCCTCGACGATGCGCAACTGGTCGTTCAGGTCCAGGCGGAAGCGCTTGAGCTCGTCGTCGATGATCTGCTGGGCGCGCTTGTCGCGGGTGATGCCCTCGCGGGTGAACACCTGCACGTCGATGACGGTGCCTTGTGAGCCCTGGTCCACGCGCAGCGAGGTGTCCTTCACGTCGGAGGCCTTCTCGCCGAAGATCGCGCGCAGCAGCTTTTCTTCCGGCGTCAGCGTGGTCTCGCCCTTGGGCGTGACCTTGCCCACCAGCACGTCGCCGGGCATGACTTCCGCGCCGACGTAGATGATGCCGGACTCGTCCAGGCGGTTGAGTTGCTGCTCGGCCAGGTTCGGGATGTCGCGGGTGATTTCCTCGGCGCCCAGCTTGGTGTCGCGGGCCATGACCACCAATTCCTCGATGTGGATCGAGGTGTAGCGGTCGTCGGCCACCACGCGTTCGGAGATCAGGATCGAGTCTTCGAAGTTGTAGCCGTTCCAGGGCATGAAGCCGATCAGCATGTTCTGGCCCAGAGCCAGTTCGCCGAGGTCGGTCGAGGCGCCGTCGGCAACCACGTCACCCTTGGCGATCTTGTCGCCGCGCTTGACGATCGGACGCTGGTGGATGTTCGTGTTCTGGTTCGAACGCTGGTACTTGATGAGGTTGTAGATGTCCACACCCACCTCGCCGGCCTGCGCCTCGTCGTCGTTGACGCGCACCACGATGCGGGTCGCGTCGACATAGTCGACCACGCCGCCGCGGGTGGCGGTGACGACGGTGCCCGAGTCGACGGCCGAGACACGCTCGATGCCGGTCCCGACGAAGGGCTTCTCCGGGCGCAGCACGGGCACGGCCTGGCGCTGCATGTTGGCACCCATCAGCGCGCGGTTCGCGTCGTCGTGCTCCAGGAAGGGCACGAGCGAGGCGGCCACCGACACGATCTGTGCGGGCGACACGTCCATGTACTGGATGCGCTCGGCGCCGACCAGGATCGACTCGCCCTTCTCGCGCGCCGAGACCAGATCGCCGATCAGCTTGCCGTCCTTGTCCAGCACGGCGTTGGCCTGGGCGATGACGTACTTGCCTTCCTCGATGGCCGACAGGTAGTCGATGTCCATCGTGACCTTGCTGTCGACCACGCGGCGGTACGGCGTCTCGATGAAGCCGTATTCGTTCAGGCGGGCGTACAGGGCCAGCGAGTTGATCAGACCGATGTTCGGGCCTTCCGGCGTCTCGATCGGGCACACACGGCCGTAGTGCGTGACGTGCACGTCGCGCACTTCGAAGCCGGCGCGTTCGCGCGTCAGACCGCCCGGGCCCAGCGCCGAGACGCGACGCTTGTGCGTGATCTCGGACAGCGGGTTGGTCTGGTCCATGAACTGCGACAGCTGCGAGGCGCCGAAGAATTCCTTCAGGGCGGCCGAGATCGGCTTGCTGTTGATCAGGTCGTGCGGCATGAGCGGCTCTTGCTCGGCCTGGCCCAGACGCTCCTTGACGGCCTTCTCGATGCGGGCCAGGCCGGTGCGGTACTGGTTCTCGGCCAGTTCGCCGACGCAACGCACGCGGCGGTTGCCCAGGTGGTCGATGTCGTCGACTTCGCCGCGGCCGTTGCGCAGGTCCACGAGGATCTTGACCACGGCCAGGATGTCCTCGTTGGTCAGCACCATCGGGCCGGTCGACTCTTCGCGGCCGATCTTGGCGTTGAATTTCATGCGCCCGACGCGCGACAGGTCGTAGGTGTCGGGGTTGTAGAACAGGCGCTGGAACAGGGCCTGCACCGCGTCCTCGGTCGGCGGCTCGCCGGGGCGCATCATGCGATAGATGGCCACGCGGGCGGCGAATTCATCGGCCGTCTCGTCGATGCGCAGGGTCTGCGAGATGTACGCGCCCTGGTCCAGTTCGTTCGTGTAGATGCACTGGATGTCCTGCACGCCGGCGGCGCGCAGCTTCTTGAGCAGCGCTTCGGTCAGCTCGTCGTTGGCCTTGGCCAGGATCTCGCCGGAATCGGCATCGACGATGTTGCGGGCCAGCACGCGGCCGACCAGGAAGTCTTCCGGCACGCTCACGTGCGTGGTGCCCGACTGCTCCAGCTCGCGCGTGTGGCGCGCGGTGATGCGCTTGTCCTTGGCGACGATGACCTTGCCCGACTTGTCGGTGATGTCGAAGCGCGCAACTTCGCCGCGCAGGCGCTCGGAGACGAACTCCATCTGCGCGCCGCTGTCCATGAGGCGGAAGTTGTCGTTGACGAAGAAGTTCGCCAGGATCGACTCCGGGTTCAGGCCGATGGCCTTGAGCAGGATCGTGACCGGCATCTTGCGGCGGCGGTCGACTCGGAAGTACAGCATGTCCTTCGGGTCGAACTCGAAGTCGAGCCACGAGCCGCGGTAGGGAATCACGCGGGCCGAGAACAGCAGCTTGCCCGAGCTGTGCGTCTTGCCCTTGTCGTGCTCGAAGAACACGCCCGGCGAACGGTGCAGCTGCGACACGATCACGCGCTCGGTGCCGTTGATGATGAACGAGCCCTTGTCCGTCATGAGCGGCACTTCGCCCATGTAGACCTCCTGCTCCTTCACTTCCTTGACCACCTTGGACTGCGAGGTCGACGACTCGCGGTCGTAGATGATCAGCTGCACCTTGGCGCGCACGGCCGAGGCGAAGGTCAGGCCACGGGTCTGGCACTCGCGCACATCGAAGGCCGGCTTGGCCAGGTTGTACTCGAGGAACTTCATCTCCACGAAACCGTTGTGGGAAACGATCGGGAAGGCCGCGTTGAAGGCGGCTTGCAGGCCTTCGTCGGTGCGTTTCTGGGGCGCGGTGCCGGCTTGCAGGAAGGCGGTGTATGCGTCCTTCTGCATCTGCAGCAGGTAGGGAATTTCGACGACGCTGTCGCGGTTGCCGAAGCTTTTGCGGATGCGCTTGCGTTCGGTGTAACTGTAGGTCGATGCTTGGGCCATGAGAGCTCCGGGGCTTGAGGTCATCAGCGACTGGGGTCAGGCGCGCGGGGCGGCGTTCCTGCTTGGCGGCTGGCCACTACCAGCGATGGCGGACGGCGATGCATTGCACATCGCCCGAACCAAGGGGTCTTCTGTAGTCGGGGTCAGAAGACACTCGAAAGCCGTATTTTCCTGGGCTTCCCCTCGACCTGCGGGTCGCGGGGAAATCGGCGAAAAGCCGGTTTTCGGGTGCGCTCTGAAAGCGGCAAAGGCTGGAAGGCCCTTTCGGGCACTTCCAGCCTCGCAAGAGGGCTGAATTACTTCAGTTCCACCTTGGCGCCGGCTTCTTCCAGCTTCTTCTTGGCGGCCTCGGCGTCTGCCTTCGGCAGGCCTTCCTTGACGGCCTTGGGAGCGGCTTCCACCAGGTCCTTGGCTTCCTTGAGGCCCAGGCCGGTGATTTCGCGCACGGCCTTGATGACCGACACCTTGTTCGCGCCGGCTTCGGTCAGCACGACGTTGAATTCGGTCTTCTCTTCGACCGCAGCAGCGGCGCCACCGCCACCACCGGCGGCCGGAGCGGCCATTGCAGCGGCGCTCACGCCGAACTTCTCTTCGATGGCCTTGACCAGGTCGTTGAGCTCGAGGACCGTCATGCTGTCGAGCGCGGTCAGGAATGCGTCTTTATCGAATGCCATTTTGATTTCCTAAAACAGATTGGGTTGGTTGCCGCGAAATCCAGCGATGGATCAGGCCGCGGCAGGTTCGGCTTCGGCTGCAGGCTCTGCAGCGCCTTCGCCCTTCTTCGCGGCCAACGCGCTCAGCACCACGGCCGTGCGCGAGATCGGGGACATCAGCAGGCCGCACAGTTGGGCCAGCAGGACTTCCTTCGAAGGGATGTTCGCCAGTTGCTTCACGCCCTCGACATCCAGGGCCTTGCCCCCGAAAGCGCCACCGCGGATCACCAACTTGTCGTTGGTCTTCGCGAAATCGGCCACCACCTTCGCGGCGGCCACGGCGTCTTCGGAGAAGCCATAGATCAGCGGGCCGGTCATCTGATCACCGACGACTTCGAATGCGCTGCCTGCCACGGCGCGGCGGGCCAAGGTGTTCTTCAGAACACTCAGGCTCACACCCTTCGCACGGGCTTCGTTGCGCAGACGGGTCATGTCGGCGACCGTGATGCCACGGTATTCCGCCATCACGAGCGTTTGAGCTTTAGCGGCGAGGCCGGTCACTTCGGAAATGACCGCTTCTTTCTCACTGCGATTCAGACTCAAGGTCTACTCCTTTTCAATGCCGCCGGTTGCGAAATGCGCCCGGCAGCGCCTTCATGCAGCGACCAACTGTTTTGGAAACGAGATTCCTTGCTTCCTTGCAGTGGGATCGCCATCTGCGCTGGCCGGCCCTTCGTCGCAAGACTCGGGACCCATTAAGGACGGCAAGCCGTCCACCAGCGGTCTTGGATGGCCCGGCACGGAAAACCGCACCGACCCACCACATCTGCCGCCAGCCTCACAGGAAGCGAGGCTGGCGGCAAATCACTTTCAGCCCTGGATCAGGACTGGGCGATGGACTGGGTGTCCACGCGGACGCCCACACCCATCGTCGAGGACACGGCCACCTTGCGCAGGTAGACACCCTTGCTCGAGGCCGGCTTGGCCTTGACCAGTGCGTCGATCAGCGCGGCGAGGTTGCCTTGCAGCTTGTCGGTGTCGAACGAGCGACGGCCGATGGTGCCGTGGATGATCCCGGCCTTGTCGACGCGGAACTGCACCTGGCCGGCCTTGGCGTTCTTCACGGCCTGGGCGACGTCGGGCGTCACGGTGCCGACCTTGGGGTTCGGCATCAGGCCGCGCGGGCCGAGGATCTGGCCCAGCGTACCGACGACGCGCATCGCGTCGGGGGCGGCGATCACCACGTCGAAGGGCATGTCACCCGCCTTCACCTGGGCAGCCAGGTCGTCCATGCCGACGATGTCAGCGCCGGCGGCCTTGGCTTCCTCGGCCTTGGCGCCCTGGGCGAACACGGCCACGCGCTTGGTCTTGCCGGTGCCGTTGGGCATCACGACGGCGCCGCGCACCACCTGGTCGGACTTCTTGGCGTCGATGCCGAGCTGCACGGCCACGTCGATGGATTCATCGAACTTGGCGGTGGCGGCTTCCTTGACGAGCGCGATGGCGTCGTTCAGCGGGTACAGCTTGGTCGTGTCGACCTTGCCCTGTTGCGACTTGGCTTTCTTGGTCAGCTTGGCCATCTCACACGCCCTCCACGTTGACACCCATCGAACGGGCGGAGCCGGCGATGGTGCGAACCGCTGCGTCCAGGTCGGCAGCGGTCAGGTCCTTCATCTTGGCCTTGGCGATGTCCTCAAGCTGGGCGCGTGTGATCTTGCCGACCTTGTCGGTGTGCGGCTTGGCCGAGCCCTTGTCGAGCTTGATGGCCTTCTTGATCAGCGTCGTCGCCGGCGGCGTCTTGATGATGAAGGTGAAGCTCTTGTCCGCGAAGGCGGTGATCACCACCGGCAGCGGGAGACCGGGCTCGACGCCCTGGGTCTGGGCGTTGAACGCCTTGCAGAACTCCATGATGTTCAGACCGCGCTGGCCCAGAGCGGGACCGATCGGCGGCGACGGATTGGCTTTACCAGCCGGCACTTGCAGCTTGATGAAGCCGACGATTTTTTTCGCCATGCTTTTCTCCTTGCGGGTATTGACGCTGGGCACGCAGGCCACAGCTCCCCGGGGTTATCGACTCTTTGCTTCCGCGTACCTGCCGAGTCGGAAAAGCAGGGGCCTTCGAGGACACGGCCTTCAGGCCGCGCTCTTCTCTGTTCAGGTCTTCTCGACTTCGGCGAAGCCCAGCTCGACCGGGGTCGCGCGGCCGAAGATCATCACCGACACGCGCACCTTGTTCTTCTCGTAGTTCACTTCTTCGACGGTGCCGTTGAAGTCCGTGAACGGACCTTCCTTGACGCGCACCAGCTCACCCACCATGAACTCGACCTTGTGGCGGGGTTTCTCGGTGCCCTGCTGCATCTGGTTCACGATGTCCTCAACCTCCTTCTGGGAGATCGGTGCCGGCCGGTTCTTCGCGCCGCCCACAAAGCCCGTGACCTTGTTGGTGTGCTTGACCAGGTGCCAGCTCTCGTCGTCCATCACCATCTCGACCAGCACATAGCCGGGGAAGAGGCGGCGCTCGGTGGTGCGCTTCTGGCCGTTCTTGACGTCGACCACCTCTTCGCTCGGCACGAGGATGCGACCGAACTTGCTCTGCATGCCGGCGCGGTTGATGCGCTCGGTGATGTTGCGCTCGACGGCCTTTTCCATGCCCGAGTAGGCGTGCACTACGTACCAGCGCAAGTCGGGGTTGGCGGGAGCCGCCAGCGTCGTCGTGTTGTCCACGGTGTCGTTCATCACTTTCTCCAACCCAGCAGCAGGTCGTAGAACACCCACTCGACGGTCTTGTCGGTCAGCCACAGGAAGATGGCCATGATCACCACGAAGCCGAACACGTAGGCCGTCATCTGGATCGACTCCTTGCGGGTCGGCCAGACGACCTTCTTCACCTCGCGCCAGGAATCGCGGCCGAAACTCCACAGCCGGCGCCCGTTCTCGGAACTGCCGAAGGTGCCCACGGCCGCAGCCAGCCCCACCAGCAGCGCGCCCCACTGGACGAGCGCGCCTTGCCGGCTCAGCACATAGAAAGCCACGATGGCCGCCACCGCCAGAACGACGGCTACAGCCAGCTTGGCCTTGTCGGCGCCGGTACTGACGGTTTCGATTTGAGAGGTGGCCATCTTGGGCTGTTTTCCTGCGGCCTTGCGGCCTTCACTGCGGGCGCCTGCTGGAGACGCCGAAGCCCGCCGGGTCACGGCGGGCTTTTTGCATTCGTCGCCGGGTCACGGCGGGCTTTGCTTTTCTTCTTCGCCACCTTCAGGTGGCAGGGGCAGTAGGAATCGAACCTACAACCTTCGGTTTTGGAGACCGACGCTCTGCCAATTGAGCTATACCCCTACGGCATCCATCGATCTGCAGCCCCGCGTCACGCCGTCGCGCCACACGGTGCTGCAAACAGCATCACTCGATGATCTTCGCCACGACGCCGGCGCCGACGGTGCGGCCGCCCTCGCGGATGGCAAAGCGCAGGCCTTCTTCCATGGCGATCGGCGCGATCAGCTTGACGGTGATCGACACGTTGTCACC
>NZ_CABFMN010000100.1 GCF_901875635.1 Xylophilus ampelinus
ATCGCCGTCGGCGCCGGCGGGACGGGCAGCGAGGGCTGCTGCGGCTTCAGCGGCCAGGCCGGCGGCAGCGGCGCGCAGGCGTCGGGCGTCTCGGCGGTGGCCATCGGCAGCGCATCGGGCAGCGCGCGCGGTGCCGTCGCCGCGGGCAGTGGCAGCACGGCGATCGGAGGTGCCTACAACGGATCGGCCGGGGCCAGCGCGCTGGCCACGGGCAGCGTGGCACTGGGCACCGGCAGCCAGGTCGCGGGCGGCGCCAGCAACAGCGTGGCCATCGGCGCGAACTCGGTCGCCACGGCTGCCAACACCGTCTCCTTCGGCTCGGCGGGGCAGACGCGCGCGCTGGTCAATGTGAGCGCCGGGGCCGTGAACGCCACCAGCACCGAGGCCGTGAACGGCAGCCAGCTGTACACCGTGCAGCAGACCGCCGGCAACGCGGCGTCGGCCGCCACGGCCGCACAGAACACGGCCGACTCGGCCCTCGGGCTGGCGCAGAACTCGGCGCAGTACGGGGCGGGCGGCACCGCCCTGCAACTCCATGCCAACGGCGGTGCGGGCACCACCGTGACGAACGTGGCCGCGGGCGTCGCCGCGACCGACGCAGCCAACGTGGGGCAGGTGCAGCAGGGCGACCAGGCCACGCTGGGTTCGGCCAATGCGTACACGCTGCAGCAGGTCTCGGCCCTGCAGACGCTGATGAACCAGGCGCTGTCCACCGGGTTGTGCAGCTACGGCAATGGCAGCATGAGCTGCGGCCCTGGCGCGAGCGCGCAGGGCACCGGCGCGACCGCGCTGGGGCAGGGCGCCCAGGCCAATGGCGACGGCACCACCGCCATCGGCGCGGGGGCGCAGGCCAGCTACGCCGGCTCGGTGGCCATCGGGCGCGGCGCCAGGGCGCTGGCCGACCCGACCACCGCCGTCGGCGACAACGCCATCGCCGCGGGCAACAACAGCGTCGCCCTGGGCGCCAACACGCTGGCCATCGGCAACAACAGCGTGGCGCTGGGCCAGGGCTCGGTCGCCACGCGGGACAACACCGTCTCCGTCGGCAACGCCGCGACCGGCCAGAGCCGCCAGATCACCAACGTGGCGGCCGGTGTGCTGCCCGGCGATGCGGTCAACCTGAGCCAGATGCAGCAGGCGGTGGCCGCGTCCGGCGAGCAGAGCCGACAGTACGCCGCACGCGGCGTGGCCGCCGCGCTGGCCATGCCGCAGATGCCCGCGCAGGCGCCCGGCAAGCAGTGGGTGGGTGCCGCGGTGGGCAACTACGACGGGGCCAGCGCCATCGGGCTGGCGTGGGGTTACCAGATCACCGAGGCCCTGAACGTGGGGGTGGGCCTGTCGGGCGCGGCCAGCGGCGGCGGGGCCAAGCTGGGCTCGCGGGTGCAACTGGGCTATTCGTGGTGAGGCGCCCGGGCCGGCGGCCGTCCGGTACATGACGGCCCGGCGCCGCAGCTGCGTGTAGATTCGCGGCCTCGCATCACTTCCCCGCGCCGGAGCCTCGACCATGACCCGCAGTGATTTCCGCTTTTTCCACCGCCTGCGCGTGCGCTGGGCCGAGGTGGACATGCAGAAGATCGTCTTCAACGCCCACTACCTCATGTACTTCGACACCGCGATCGCCGACTACTGGCGTGCGCTGGCGCTGCCCTACGAGGAAGCGATGCACGCCCTCGAGGGCGACCTGTACGTGCGCAAGGCCACGGTCGAATTCCAGGCCTCGGCGCGGGTGGACGATCTGCTCGACGTGGGCATGAAGTGCACGCGCATCGGCAACTCGTCGATGGCCTTCACGGGCGGGCTGTTCCGCCAGAACGAGTTCCTGGTCGGCTGCGAGCTGGTCTACGTGTTCGCCGACCCGGCCACGCAGACCTCGCGCCCCGTGCCGCAGGCGCTGCGCGACATCCTGCTGGGCTACGAGGCCGGCGAGACCATGACCGAAGTCGTCACCGGCGACTGGGACACCCTGGGCGAGGGCGCCAGCGCGCTGCGCCGGCGGGTCTTCATCGAGGAGCAGCAGATTCCCGAGGACATGGAGTGGGACGAGCACGACGCCATGGTCACGCACGCCGTCGCGCGCAACCGGCTCGGCCAGGTCGTCGCCACCGGCCGCCTGCTGCCGGGCGAGGGCGGCGTGGCCCGCATCGGCCGCATGGCCGTGCACCGCGTGCTGCGCGGCGAAGGCCACGGCGAGGCGGTGTTGCGCGCGCTGGAGGACGTGGCCCGCGCACGCGGCGACCGCGCGGTGGGCCTGCACGCGCAGCGCAGCGCCGAGCGCTTCTACGCCCGCCTGGGTTACGCGCCGGTGGGCGAGCCTTTCGAGGAGGCGGGCATCCCGCACATCGAGATGGAGCGCGCGCTCCGCTGAAGATGCTCCGTTTTTGATAGCTGCCGGCGCCCACCGCATGGGCGCTGCAGGCCGATTTGGCCTGCAATCGGCCGCTCAGTAGCGGGCAGGCGGATCCGGCACGTAGCCCAGGCTGGAGCCCGGGAAAGGCGAGGGCGTGCCCGAGGGCCAGCGCGGCGGCGGCGAGGGGATGACGCCGGCCGCCACCAGGTTCTCGCGGCTGTCGTAGCGGATGCGGATCAGCTCCTGCGGCGAATGGCTGGCGCGCTCGAAGCGCGTGCGGCCGACGTACGACGTCTCGCGCCGGCCGTGGCCGGTGCCCAGGCTGGGCGCGGGTGCGGCGGGCGCCATCGATTTGGCAGCCGCGTCGGCCGATCCCAGCGGCGCCGACGACTCGGCCGCGGGTGGGGCCGCCTCGGCACGGCGTTCGCGCTCGGCGCCAGCGTTGTTGGCGGACTCGGACCGGCGCGCCACCGGCGGCGCCCACTGCGGCACCGGCGCCGCACGCTCGCGGAACACCGCGACGCCGATCACACCCACGTCGTCGGGTCGGCCGGTGCGGCTGGCATAGGAATTCGCCTGCGCCGTGAACTCGAAGGCCGCGACCTGCGCGTCGCTCTTGCGCCAACCCGCGATGTCGGCGCGCTCGCCAGCGTCGAGCACGTAGCCGTTCTGCTCCAGCGCGGCGGTTTCGCCGCTCACCACGTTCACGCCGTCGACCGACATCACGGCCATCAGGCGCTCGCCCAGTGTGTTGCGCACGCGGATGGCGTAGCGCGCGCCCGGCGTGCCGGCCACCCAGTACTCGCCGCGGTGGCGGTGCACGGGCAGCTCACGGCCGGTGCTGCGGTCGACGATGCTCACCTGCATCAAGGCACCGAGCCGGCTCTCGGGCGGCGGCACGGTGCGCGCACCGGCGGGGGTGGTCGCCAGGGCCGCCAGGCCGAGGCAAGCGGCCACAGCGGCGGCGAGGGTTCTGCGATTCATGGTCCTGTCCTTTGGCATCGAGTGGTCGATGCGCGTTCTACGGCGCAGCCGCGGGAACGGGGTCAGGGGTGTCGCAAAAATCCGGACGCTATGAAATCGATAGCTACTCGCGCAAGTGCGACGGGCGCTGCAGCCCTTTTTAGCCTGCAAACAGCGGCCAACGCGGCGGACTCAGATGTCGTCGCGCAGCGGGTAGGGCAGCGGCTCGAGCGCCAGCGCCGGCCCGTCGACTGCGCCGGCGTGCAGCCCGCCGGCTTCGCGCGCGGCGATCTGCATCGACACCATCGCCGCCCAGCCGCCGCCGGGCGCAGGTGCCGCTTGTGCCACGGTGCCCACGGGCTGCTCGGCATCGCCGGCCGCGAACACCTCCTGGCCCGCAGCCAGCGGCGCATCGGCGTGCGCCAGGTAGGCGCGGCGCTTGAGCGTGCCGCGGAACTGGCTGCGCGCCACCACCTCCTGGCCGGGGTAGCAGCCCTTCTTGAAGTTCACGCCGTCGACCGATTCGTAGTTCAGCATCTGCGGCACGAAGGCGTCGACCACCGGTGCGCCGAGCGTGACGACGCCGCTGCGTACCTCGCTCCAGGCCCAGGTCGCGGCATCGAGCGGCTCGCCCTGCGGTGCCGGCGCCGCGGCCGGGCCGATCCACAGCGCGCGCGGCACACCGTCAGCCGGGTAAAGGGTGATGGCGTGCGCCTCGCCCAAGACCGTGCAGCGCCAGGGCGGGGCGCCGGCATCGACGTCGTTGGCGACCAGGGCCGCGCCAGCCAGGCCGCGCACGGCGATCTCGCCGCTGGCGTCGCTCAGTTTGACCTTGGCGCGCAGCACATACATCGACAGGCGCTTGAGGGTGGCGGGCAGCAGGTCGCGGCTACATACGAGCAGGATCACCTCGGATGCGGCGCGCAGCCCGATGAAACTGGCGATCATGCGGCCCTTGGGCGTGCACAGCGCCGCCAAGCGGGCCTCGTGGGCGCCCATCAGCGCGAAATCCTGGGTCAGCTGGCCGTGGAGGAACGCGGCGGCATCGGGGCCTTCGGCGCGGATGACGCCGAGGGTGTCGAGCACGGGCGTCACGCCCTGCAACAGGGGGCTTGGAAGGGGCGCAGTCATCGCTGAATTATCATGGGCCGCTCCGGTCCCCAGGCCCCGCAGGGCTTCCCCAGAACGTCCTGTTCAGCCGCCGGGCACCCCGCTTTTCCTCCCGCCCGACACCGCCTGCCGCCGTGCGCCGTTTCTTCCTCACGATCTTTCTGCTCGCCGCGCTGTGCGTGCTCGGTGCCGGTGCCGCGGCCCTGTGGTGGCTGCACCAGCCGCTGAAGCTGCCGGCACCCAGCATCGACCTCTCGGTCGAGCCCGGCACCACGCCGCGCGGGGTGGCGCAGGCCGTGGCCGACACCGGGACTGCGGTCGACCCGCAACTGCTGTACTGGTGGTTCCGCTTCTCGGGCCAGGACCGGCAGATCCGCGCCGGCAGTTACGAGCTGGACCGGGGCATGACCCCGCGCACCCTGCTGGCCGTGCTGGTGCGCGGCGAGGAAGCCACCCGCAGCGTGGTGCTGGTCGAGGGCTGGAACATCCGCCAGGTGCGCGCCGCGCTGGCCAAGGCCGACATGCTCAAGCCCGACACCGCCGGCCTCAGCGACGAGCAGTTGATGGATCGCATCGGTCGGCCGGGCGTGCATCCGGAAGGGCGCTTCTTCCCCGACACATACACCTATTCGAAGAATTCGAGCGACGTCGCGCTGCTGCAGCGGGCCATGCGGGCGATGGACAAGAAGCTCGAGGCCGCCTGGGCCGCGCGCGCGAGCGACCTGCCGCTCAAGTCGGCCGACGAGGCGCTCATCCTGGCCAGCATCGTCGAGAAGGAAACCGGCAAGGCCAACGACCGCGCCGAAGTGGCGGCCGTGTTCGTCAACCGGCTGCGCATCGGCATGCCGCTGCAGACCGATCCGACGGTGATCTACGGCCTGGGCACGGCCTTCGACGGCAACCTGCGCAAGCGCGACCTGCAGACGGACACGCCCTGGAACACCTACACGCGCGCCGGGCTGCCGCCCACGCCGATCGCCATGCCGGGCAAGGCGGCGCTGCTGGCCGCGGTGCAGCCGGCGCGCAGCCGCTCGCTGTACTTCGTGGCGCGCGGCGACGGCACGAGCCAGTTCAGCGAATCGCTCGATGCGCACAACCGTGCCGTCAACAAGTACCAACGGGGCCAGTGAGCCACACGCCATGATGCAGCGCCAGGGTCTGTTCATCACGCTCGAGGGCATCGACGGCGCAGGCAAGTCCAGCCATATCGACGCACTGGAAGCGCTGTTCCGCGCCACCGGCCGCGAGGTGGTGCGCACGCGCGAACCGGGCGGCACGCCGCTGGCCGAGACGCTGCGCGGCCTGGTGCTGGGCGAGGCGATGGACCCGCTGACCGAGTCGCTGCTCGTCTTCGCGGCCCGGCGCGACCATGTCGTGCACGTGATCGCGCCGGCGCTGGCACGCGGCGCCGTGGTGCTGTGCGACCGCTTCACCGACGCCACCTTCGCCTACCAGGGCGCGGGCCGCGGCTTCGACCTGGGCGTGCTCGGCACGCTCGAGGCCTGGGTCCAGGGCGGGCAGGGCGGGGCGCCCGACGTGCTGCAGCCCGTGCTCACGCTGTGGTTTGACCTGGCGCCGGAGACTGCCGCCGAGCGCCTGGCCGGTGCGCGGCTGCCCGATCGCTTCGAGGCGCAGCCGGTCGACTTCTTCCGCCGCGTGGCCGAGGGCTATGCGCGCCGGGCCGGGGCCGACGCCGGCCGCTTCGAGCGCATCGACGCCGACACCACGCGCGAGAACGTGTGGGCACAGGTCGAGGCCGCCGTGCGGCGCAGGGGCCTGCTGTGAGCGCGCCCGGCGACCAGGTGCCGCCGCTGGCGCCATGGCTCGCGCGGGCCCGCGACGCGTTGCTGCGCCAGCGCGGCCATGCCTGGCTGCTGCAGGGGCCGTCGGGCCTGGGCCAGTACGAACTGGCGCTCGCGCTGGCCAGCGCCTGGCTGTGCGAGCAGCCGGGCCCGCAGGGCGCCTGCGGCCACTGCGCCAGCTGCCATGCGATCAGGGTGCGCACGCATGCCGACCTGTGCGTGCTGATGCCGGAGGTGGCCATGCACGAACTGGGCTGGCCGCTGGACGAGAGGGCCCAGTCCGAGATCGACGACAAGAAGCGCAAGCCCAGCCGCGAAATCCGCGTCGAGGCGATGCGCGACGCCGTGGGCTTTGCCCAGCGCACCAGCGCGCGCGGCCGCGGCAAGGTGGTGCTGGTCTACCCGGCCGAACGCATGAACGCGATCTCGGCCAATGCCCTGCTCAAGACGCTCGAGGAACCCGCTGGCGACGTTCGCTTCGTGCTCGCCAGCGAGGCCGCCTGGCAGCTGCTGCCCACCATCCGCAGCCGCTGTCTGGGCCATGCGCTGCCCTGGCCGCCCATCGAGGAAGCCCAGGACTGGCTGGTCGCGCAAGGCATCGCCGCGCCCGAGGCCTCCGTGCTGCTGCGTGCGGCGGGCGGGCGTCCCGACGCTGCCCTGCGCCTGGCCCGCAACGGCCCGTCGCCCAAGGCCTGGGGCCTGCTGCCCAAGGCCATGCAGCGCGGGGACGTGAGTGCCCTGGCCGACCAGGCGCCGCCTGCCGCCATCGAGGCACTGCAGAAGCTCTGCCACGACCTCATGGCCGTGCGCAGCGGTGCGGCTCCGCGTTTCTTCGATGCCGATGACCTGCCGCCCGCTCCGCCCGCCGTGCCGCTGGCGCGCTGGGCCCAGTCGCTCATGAAAGCGGCGCGCACGGCCGAGCACCCCTTCAACGCCGGCCTCATGCTGGAGGCGCTTGTGAGCGAGGCGCAAAGCACCCTAAACTCGGCCGCTTCCCGCCGCCCATGAACACACCCGCAGCCCCCGCCACGCCCCGTCCCAGCGTCATCCAGCTGGCGATCAAGGAAAAGGGCGCGCTCTACGCGGCCTACATCCCGCTCTTCGCCGAGGGTGGCGTGTTCATCCCGACCACGCGTGAGTACCGGCTGGGCGACGACGTGTATGTGCTGCTCACGCTGCCCGACGACCCGCAACGCTATCCCGTGGCCGGCAAAGTCGCCTGGATCACGCCGCAGCGCGCCGCCGGTACGCGCTCTCCGGGCGTCGGGGTGCGCTTTCCCTCCGACGAAAAGTCTCGCCAGCTCAAGGCGCGCATCGAAGAGGCGCTGGGCGGCACCATGGCGTCCGACCGGCCGACGCAGACGATCTGACCTTTCTTCCGGCTTGCGCAGTCGCGCGGCCTGCTTCCACGGCGGTGCGTTCCACCGCCGTTGTTTTTGCGATGTTCACCGACTCCCATTGCCATCTGACCGATCCGGAACTGCGCGAGCACATTCCGGACATCCGCGCTGCCATGGCGGCCGCCCGCGTCGACCGGGCCCTGTGCATCTGCACCACCCTCGAAGAATTCGACGCCGTGCAGAGTCTCGCGTCCGATTACGACAACTTCTGGGCCTCCGTAGGCGTCCATCCGGACAACGAGAACGTGCAGGAGCCTTCAGTCGACGATCTGGTGCGACTCTCGGCGCGGCCCAAGGTGGTCGCCATCGGCGAAACCGGGCTCGATTACTACCAGATGGCCGAGCGCAAGGGCGGCCGCACGGTGGCCGACCTGGGCTGGCAGCGCGAACGCTTCCGGGTTCACATCCGCGCGGCCCAGCAGGTGCGCAAGCCCCTGGTCATCCATACCCGGGAGGCTTCGGCCGACACGCTGGCCATCCTGCAAGAGGAGGGCGAAGACGGGACGGGCAGGGCGGCCGGCGGCGTGTTCCATTGCTTCACGGAGACTGCCGAGGTCGCCCGCGCGGCGCTGGACCTGGGCTTCTACATCTCGTTCTCGGGCATTCTGACCTTCAAGAAGGCCGAGGAACTGCGCAAAGTCGCCGCCTTCGTGCCACTGGACCGCATGCTGATCGAGACCGACAGCCCCTACCTGGCGCCGGTGCCGTTCCGTGGCAAGACCAACAGTCCCGCCTACGTGCCCTACGTGGCGCAGCAGATCGCGACGCTGCGCCAACTGCCCGTAGAAGCGGTGGCCGAGGCCACGAACCGCAATTTCGAAGCACTTTTCAAAGGTGCCTTCGCTTGAGAAAACACATGAGAAAACTGCTCTATCTATTTGCCTTGTTTGCATTTTCCTGTGCCACGACCGCCGGCTCGTACGACGACTTCTTTCGCGCCGTGATCAGCGACAACCCGGGCACCGTGCGGTCCCTGATCGAGCGGGGTTTTGACCCCAACACCGTCAATGAGAAAAAGCAGACGGGGCTCATCCTGGCCTTGCGCGAGCCGTCGCCCAAGGTGGCCAAGGTGCTCATCGAATCGCCCAAGACGGACGTCAGTGCCGTCAACGGCAGCGACGAGTCGCCGCTCATGATGGCCGCGCTCAAGGGCCAGCAGGAGTTTGTCACCATGCTGCTCGCACGCGATGCCGCGGTGAACAAGACCGGCTGGGCGCCGCTGCACTACGCCGCCACCTCCGGGCAGATCACGATCATGAAGCAGTTGCTGGAGGCCAGCGCCTTCATCGACGCCCAGTCGCCCAACGGGACCACGCCGCTGATGATGGCCGCCATGTACGGCAGCCCGGAGGCCGTGAAGCTGCTGCTGGACGAAGGCGCCGACATCACGATGAAGAACGAGCAAGGCATGACCGCGCTCGACTTCGCCAAGCGCGGCAATCGGCCGGACGCGATTCAGATGTTGACCGCGGCGGCCGCGAAGGCGCCTCGGCCGGCGAGCGACGGCAAGTGGTGACCCAGTGAGGCCAGTGAGGCCAGTGAGGATGGGTGCAAAGCCCGGCTCGCCGTTTGTACATCTGAGAAATACAATAGGTATTATGTCAAATCGCAAAGACGTGAGTCGAGGCGTCGATGGCATGCATCGCCCCAGCTGAGTGCCCGCCTTCCCTGTTCGCTCAGCCTTGAGGGCGGCGCGCCGCCAGCAGCAGGTTGCCGCCGACGGTGTTGAAGGAGATGGTCGGCGCGCTGAAATCGCTCAGGGGCGCGCCCAGTCCGATCTCGCCGCTGCCGTGGAGCACGCATTCCTCGCGGCGCAGCGCGATCTCGCTGCTCGCACCGACGCGGCCATGGAAGCGCACCCAGGTGCCGTAGGTGCTGATGTCGGTCAGCACGCAGCTGCCGTTGCGCGATTCGAGCCGCGCATGAAGGCGTGACACGCGCGGGTCGTTGACCACGAACTCCGCTTCGTCGACACGGCCCAGGTGGATCGGCAACTGGTCCACCGAGAACATCGAGCGCACATCGAGCCAGGTCAGTTCGATCTGTCCGAAGGTGGAATCCGCTCCCTTGGACGGCTGCGCCAGTGGCGACGGCATGGTCATCAGTTCGGTGACCTCCTCCTGCCAGTCGATGCGATAGACCACCGGCATCTCGTTGCGCCCGCGGATGTGGATCGGCCCCAGGTTGCGGTGCCGGACGTCGGCGTTCCTCAATTGCACGATCACCGACTCGGTGGCCCAGACCTGTCCGGGACCGGCCAGGTCGCTCAGGCGCGACGCCACATTCACCGCGTCCCCGTAGCTGTCGCCATCGACTTCGACGACCTCGCCGCTGGCCACGCCGATCTGCAACTCCATGCGCAGGGCGGCGGGCCAGTTCTGCAGTCGCTTCTGGTGCCCCCGCTGCAACTCGAGGACGGCGGTGGTCGCCGCCACGCCATCGGCGAAGATGGCCAGCAGCCCGTCGCCGAGCTTCTTGACCACCCTGCCCTCGTGCGCCTCGCAGACTCCGCCGATCCACTGCGTGAGCCGAGTGACCGTTTCCGTGGCCCTGACGTTGCCCATGACTTCGAATGCGCGCGTACTTCCGGTCAGATCCGCAAAGACAACAGTCGTGGTCATGGTATGGGTCTGTGTGTTGTTCATGATTTAGGCAACGTTTCCATGCGCGTGCTCCACGTGCGCGCAACGTCACCTCTCCCCCGCATCGGCGTGAACGGTCGAAACTTAAATTACCACTTCGACACAGATCCCGCTGATGCATTTTTCATGTGCATCGAGGTAACAGTTTGCCATAGAACTTTGGTTTCATTTCTTGCAGCGGCACTGCACCAAGGCGCGAAAACTTGTTGTTTTTAAACATGAATTAGTGTTTCCTGCTTGCTCGGGCGGCTCGGTGTGCGTACTGTGGTGTCACTTGCTTATTGCGCACGGCTCAGCGTCCCATGGTGTCTCCCAGCAGTCTGCTTCGTCTTCTGTCCTTCGCGGCACGTCCGCCGTTGCGGCCGAGCGCACGCAGGATCCAGAATGTGCGCGACGCCATGTTGAAACTGCTCCATGGCCACGAGGGGCAGAGCTTTCATCGCGTCGCCCAGCGCATCCGTTACGCCGACGAAATGGAAAGCCTTTGGTATTTGCGGCAGGACATGCTGGCGGCCCTGAGCGAGGTCCATGGCGAAGCGCAGGCACGTCGCGCCATGCGCCCGATCAACAAGCTGTTCAAGGGGCTGTTGCCCCAGGCGATGGTGGCACGGCCGCATCACCGCTTCGCCAACTGAGCTTCTTGCTCTCCATGAAAAAACGCCGCTGATGCGGCGTTTTCTTTTTGTCTCAATGGACATGGCCTGCAGCCCCGTGGTGGGGGCTGGCTGGTGGGCGTGCCCCACCCTGTGCATGCCCCCAGACCAGGAACACGTCGCGTTCGGCCATCGCCATCTCGACGCGCGCGCCGACAGGAAGCAGCACCTTCGTCGGCACATGCCCGAAGGGCAGGCCTGTCAGCACGGGCACCTTCAGCAGGCTTCGCAACCGATCGACCACCGTCTGCAGCTTGAAGCCACGGTCGTGCGGCACCGTCCGGTAGTTGGTGAACTGGCCCAGCACGATGGCCTTCTGCCGCCCCAGCACGCCGGCATGGCGCAACTGGTCGAGCATGCGCTCGATGCGATAGGGATGCTCGCTCACGTCCTCGAGGAAGAGCACGCCCTTGTCGACTGACGGGAAGTAAGGCGTGCCCAGCAGGCTGGTGAGCACGCACAGGTTGCCGCCCCACAAGGTGGCGCCGTGCAGGGGCCGGAGCGAC
The DNA here is from genome assembly GCF_901875635.1 of Xylophilus ampelinus. GTDB lineage: Bacteria > Pseudomonadota > Gammaproteobacteria > Burkholderiales > Burkholderiaceae_C > Xenophilus. The sequence goes on from NZ_CABFMN010000100.1 coordinate 11,424, forward strand.
ACGGCCAGCGCATCGCGCGCCGGCAGCCGCCATCCGGTGCCTTCGCCCTGGCCGTTGAGCAGGTCGTCGAAGCAGGCCTCCATGATCTCGTCGGGCGCGCCTTCGGTGCCGAAGTCCTCGCCCAGGGCTGGCCCCGACCAGCTCACCGCGCCGGTCTTGGCCAGCAGCGCGAGCTGGAACGCGGTGAAGTCGCTCAGGCCGACGAAGGCCGTGCCGCGTTCGATGGCCTTGGCCACGGCCTTGTAGGGCAGCTTGTCGAGGATGCGGGTGAGCCCATAGCCGCCGCGCGAGATGAGTGCGACGTCGGCACCGCTCGCCGCCGCGCGGGAGATGGCGGCCAGCCGCGTCGCGTCGTCGCCGGCGAAGCGCTGCGAACTTGTCAGCGCCGCCTCGTCGACTTCGACCGTCAGGCCGAGGGCCTTGAGCCGCGCGACGCCGCGACGGAAGGCCGCCTTGTCGCGGACCGCGCTCGAGGGAGAGTAGATGTAGATGCTTCGGGTCACGCGCCGGAGTATCCCATCGGGCCCGAACCCGTCTGGACGAGCCGCGCCGCCAGGCGGGCCGCCGCGTCGGGGTCGAGGTCGTCCGTCGACACCCCGCGCGCGCCCAGCGCCCGCCGCGCCGCCTCGTGGCCCCGGTCGGGAAAGGGTGCCTGCCACGCGCGCTGCATGTCGGCATCGGCATGACCGACCTCGATGGGCCACGCCGCCGTCACCCGCGGTGACCCGTTCTGCCGCAGGACCTGCACCAACGCGTCGCTGTCGGGGTGGTGGACGATCGCCAAATGGCGCACGCCCAGTTGCTGCAGCCACTCGTGCAGCACCTGCGCATGCCAGGCCGGCGTGTGAATCGATCCGCGCTTGGGCTTGTCGCTGCGACCGAAGCCGATCAGGTCGGGCGACAGCACGCGCCAGCCCGGCAGCAAGGGCCACAGATGCCTGAAAAGAAGTCCCCACTCGCCCCAGCCGTGGAGGGCCAGCAGCACGGGGGCCGACGCGGAGGCGTCCGTTCTCGTGTCGACGTAGGCCATGCGCCAGCCGGCGAGGCTGGGCAGGTCGGCGACCGTGGCCACCGGCGGCAACGCCTCGCGCCACGGATCGAAGCACGCCTCGGGCGTGCGCAAGGCATCGTCGCGCAGCGGCTGTGCCGTCTCGCGGGCGGCCTGGCGGCGCCCGCGGAAGAAGTCCTGCAGCAAGGCCCCGCAGGCCTCGGCGGCCACGCCGGAAGTGACGCGGGTGTGGTGGTTCAGCCGCGGCTGGGCGAACAGGTCGACCACCGACCCGGCCGCTCCGGTGCGCGGGTCCGCGGCGCCGTAGACCACCCGCGCCAGCCGGGCATGCAGCATCGCGCCGCTGCACATCGCGCAGGGCTCGAGAGTCACGTAGAGCGTGCAGCCGTCCAGCCGGTAGTTGCCCAGCATCGCTGCCGCGGCGCGCAGTGCATTGACTTCGGCGTGCGCGCTGGGGTCGTGGGTGGCGATCGGGCTGTTGCGGCCGGTGGCGAGCAGCACCCCGTCCTTGACCACCACCGCGCCCACCGGCACTTCCCCGGCCGCCGCGGCCTCGCGCGCCTGGGCGAGCGCCACGGCCATCCAGCGGGCATCGTCCGCGTCGGACGGCTCAAATGCTATGTTTTCGATAGCTGCTTGCGCAGGATCCACGGGCGCTGCAGGCCGATTGGGCTTGTGATCCGTCAATTGTCGTCCGGCATGGGGCGCGGCTGGCTCATGGTGGCATCGAGCTGCTGCTTGATCTGTTGCTGGATCTGCTGGCTCTGTGCGCGCTCGTTTGGTGCCGAGCCGTCGCCGGCAGCTGGGGCGACGGCCGGAGCGGGCGCCACGGTGGCAAGTTGCTTCTTCATCGTGAAGCCGACGATGACCAGGGCCAGGACCAGGCCGATGAGACCGAGGGTTCGCATGCGATCAGGCCTCGGGACGGCAGCAGGCGCGCGAGGGCGAAGTGAACGGCAATGGCATCTGCATGGCTGAGCGTGGGCGGCGAAGGAGCGGGCCGCCATTGTCCTCCAGCGGGTGTGCAATGTTTGCTCTGAAATCGATAGCTGGTCGCGCCCGGCCCACGGGCGCTGCAGGCACTTTTAGTTCATGAATGAGAATGCGGCTCCCATGCCCGGCCTCCAGGATTCCCTCTTCGACGACGCCCCGGCGCCCTCGTCCCACGCGGACGCCGGGGCACCGCAGGCCGAGGTGCGGAAACGCTCCCCAGCCACGGCCGGCCGCGTGCGACCCGTCGCCGTGCCCGAGTCCTTGCACGCCCTGGCCGCCGCCCTGCCCCGCGAGCTTCACCTGGGCACCTCGTCCTGGCACTTTCCGGGCTGGGCCGGGCTGGTGTGGGAGCGTGAGTACGCGCAGCCCGTGCTGTCGCGCCACGGCCTGGCCGCCTATGGGCGCCACCCCTTGCTGCGCGGCGTGAGCCTGGACCGCAGCTTCTACCGTCCGCTCAGCGCCAGCCAGTTCGCGGGCTATGCCGCCCAGGTGCCCGACGACTTCCGCTTCGTGGTCAAGGCACCGAGCCTGGTCGCCGACGCCCTGGTGCGCGGCGAGGACGGCCGGGGCATGCAGCCGAATCCCGCCTTTCTCGACCCGACCCTGGCTGTGGAGCTGTTCGTTGCCCCAGCCATCGAAGGACTGGGTACGCGCATCGGCGCGCTGGTGTTCCAGCTGAGCCCCCTGCCCGCCGCCTTCCTCGCGCGCATGCCCGAAATGCTGGATCGGCTGTCGGCCATGCTGCGCGCCCTGCCTCGTCTGCGACCCGCAGCGCCCGAAGCCGTGGTGGCGGTGGAAGTGCGCAATCCCGAATGGCTGACGCCCGAGTTGGTCGCCGCGCTGCGCGACGCCGGCGCGACCTACTGCCTGGGCCTGCATCCCAAGCTGCCGCCCATCGACAAGCAGATCCCGCTGCTGCGGGCGCTCTGGCCGCGCCCACTGGTCTGCCGGTGGAACCTGAACCGCAAGCACGGCGCCTTCGGCTACGAGGATGCCAAGGGCCTGTACGAACCTTTCGACCGCCTGATCGATCCGGACCTGGAGACGCGCGACGCGCTGGCCCGCGTGATCGCCGGCACGGTCGGTGCCGGCCAACCGGCCTATGTGACGATCAACAACAAGGCGGAAGGGTCGGCGCCGCTGAGCGTCGCGGCGCTGGCAGAGGCCGTGCGCGCGCGACTTCCCTGAGCCGCGCCCGCCACGTTCAGTCGCGGGCTTCGAGCGCCTTGTTCAGCCGCAGCGCGCCGAGCGTGCAGACCGCGCCCGACAGCAGGTACAGGCTCAGGTAGCCCAGGCCGAAGTGGGCCGACAGGCCCAGCGCCACCAGCGGCGCGAAGGCAGCGCCGACGAGCCAGGCGAAGTCCGCCGTGAGTGCCGCGCCGGTGTAGCGGTAGCGCGAGCCGAAGTTCGAGGTCACCGCGCCGGCCGCCTGGCCGTAGGAGAGCCCAAGCACGACCGAGCCCAGCAGGATGAACACGTCCTGCCCCAGCGTGCCGCCATTGAGCAGCGTGGGCGCGAAGCCGCTGAACACGGCGATCAGTGCCGCCAGCGAGCCCAGCGTGTAGCGGCGCCCGTACTTGTCGGCGATCCAGCCCGAGGCGACGATGCCGCCCGCCACCAGGAAGCCGCCGATGATCTGGATGCCCAGGAAGGCGGTGATGGATTGTTCCGAATACAGGCGGATCCACGAGAGCGGGAACACCGTGATCAGGTGGAACAGTGCATAGCTGGCCAATGCGGCGAAGGCGCCGATCACGAGGCTGAAGCCGCGCGTGCGCACCAGTTCGCCCACGCCGACGGGCACCAGTTCGCGCTCGGTGAGCAGTTCCTGGTACTCGGGCGTGACCACCAGGCGCAGGCGCGCGAACAGCGCCACCACGTTGATCGCAAAGGCGCAGAAGAAGGGATAGCGCCAGCCCCACGACAGGAAGTCCTCCAGCGACAGGCTGCCGTACAAAAAGGTGAACAGCGCGCTGGCCAGGATGAAGCCCACCGGTGCGCCGAGCTGGCCCAGCATGGCGTACCAGCCACGGCGGCCCTCGGGCGCGCTCAGTGCCAGCAGCGACGGCAGCCCGTCCCAGGAGCCGCCGAGCGCCAGGCCCTGGCCGATGCGGAAGATCGACAGCAGCACGATGGCCGTCACGCCGATCGACTCGTAACTGGGCAGGAAGGCGATGCCGACGGTCGAGGTGCCCAGCATGAAGAGCGCGATCGTCAGCTTGGTGGCCATGCCCCAGCGACGCTGCACGGCCATGGAGATGACGGTGCCGAAGGGCCGCGCGATGAAGGCCAGCGCGAAGATCGCGAAGGCGTACAGGGTGCCCTCCAGCCGCTGCTCGAAAGGAAAGAACAGCGCCGGGAACACCAGCACCGAGGCGATGCCGTAGACGAAGAAGTCGAAATACTCGGACGCACGCCCGATGACGACGCCGACGGCGATTTCCCCGGGCGCGACGTGGTGGTCCCCGTGCTGGTTCGAGGGCTTCGCCGGAGAATCGGTGATGGCGTGGCTGATGCTGGACATCTTGCGTGAGTCAGGTCTAGATTGCGGGCATTCGAACACCAGAGAGTCGCACCTTCGGGCCTCGGACGCCATAGGACAAAACGTCCAATCGCCGGAAGTCGGCATTCGGCATACATTTTGCGCCTTCCGGCAACCCGCGCTTTCCCTTGGCGGGACCACATCCCTGATCGCTCCGCATGCCTTTTTCGAAGAGCCTCCGCGCCGCGCCTTTACTCGCGCTCGCCACCCTGCTGGCGGGCTGCAACGCCGTGGTGCTGAACCCCGCTGGCGACGTCGCGGCCCAGCAGGGCCGCCTCGTGGTCGCGTCCACCGTGCTGATGCTGCTGATCATCATCCCGGTGATCGTGCTCATCCTGCTGTTCGCGTGGCGCTACCGTGCGTCCAACAAAGATGCCGACTACCAGCCCGACTGGGACCATTCCACCCAGCTCGAGCTCGTGATCTGGGCCGCGCCGCTGGTCATCGTCATCGCGCTGGGCGCCCTCACCTGGATCGGCACCCACCTGCTCGACCCGTACCGGCCGCTGGACCGCATCGCCGCCGGCAAGCCGGTGCCCGAAGGGGTCAAGCCGCTGGAAGTGGAAGTCGTGTCGCTCGACTGGAAGTGGCTCTTCTTCTACCCCGAGCAGGGCATCGCCACCGTCAACGAGCTGGCCGCCCCGGTCGACCGGCCGATCCGCTTCAAGCTGACCTCGAGCACGACGATGAACGCGTTCTACGTGCCCGACCTGGCCGGGATGATCTACACCATGCCGGGCATGCAGACCGAGCTCAACGCGGTCATCAACAAGCCCGGCGTGTACCGCGGCATGTCGTCGCACTACAGTGGCTCGGGCTTCTCGGGCATGACCTTCAAGTTCCACGGCCTGAGCCAGGACGACTTCGCCAAGTGGGTCGCTCAGAACAAGTCCGAAGGCAAGGCCCTCACGCGCGCCAGCTACGTCGAACTGGCCAAGCCCAGCGAGCGCAACCCGGTGGCGCGTTTCGCATCGGTCGAACCCGGCCTGTACGAACGCGTGCTGAACATGTGCGTCGAGGAAGGCAAGCCCTGCATGCACGCCACCATGGCACAGGACGCCGCGCGCCAGGGCAACCGGGGTGCCATGGCCGGGCGCACGCCCGACCAGGTGCGCGAGGCCCAGCCCGACAAGGCCCACGGCGGACATTCGATGCCCGCCGGCGCCACCGCCAAGTAGTCCTTCTTTGTCGTCGGAAGAGACCGGTGCCCCTGGCGCCCGCATCGCCGAAAGAGTGAACCGTCATGTCTGAACAATCGTCTGGGCCCGCCGCGCCCGCCCACTGGCTCCTGGGGCGCATCACCTGGGACTCGATCCCGATGGCGCACGAGCCGATCGTGCTGTACACCTTCATCGCCGTCGTGCTGGGCGGCCTGGTGGTCCTGGCCGCGATCACCAAGTTCCGCCTCTGGGGCCCGCTGTGGCGCGACTGGTTCTGCAGCATCGACCACAAGAAGATCGGCATCATGTACATGGTGCTGGGCATCGTGATGCTGCTGCGCGGCTTCTCCGACGCCATCATGATGCGGCTGCAGCAGGCCATGGCCTTCGGCGACAACATGGGCTACCTGCCGCCGCACCACTACGACCAGGTGTTCACCGCCCACGGCGTGATCATGATCTTCTTCGTCGCCATGCCGCTGGTGACCGGCCTCATGAACTACCTCGTGCCGCTGCAGATCGGTGCGCGCGACGTGGCCTTCCCTTTCCTGAACAACTTCAGCTTCTGGATGACCACCGCCGGCGCCGTGCTGGTGATGATGTCGCTGTTCCTGGGCGAGTTCTCCACGGCCGGCTGGCTGGCGCTGTCGATGCTGGGCAACCAGAACCCGGGGGTCGGGCTTGACTATTACATATGGGCCCTGCAGATCGCGGGGGTGGGCACCACGCTCTCCGGCATCAACCTGCTGGTGACCATCGTCAAGATGCGCGCACCGGGCATGGACCTGATGAAGATGCCCATCTTCACCTGGACCGCGCTGTGCACCAACGCGCTGATCGTGGCCTCGTTCCCGATCCTGACGGCCGCGCTGGTCTTCATGTCGCTGGACCGCTACCTGGGCACCAACTTCTTCACGAACCATCTGGGCGGCAATCCGATGCTGTACGTGAACCTGATCTGGATCTGGGGCCACCCCGAGGTCTACATCCTGGTACTGCCCGCCTTCGGCGTGTTCTCCGAGGTCGTGGCCACCTTCAGCGGCAAGCGGCTCTTCGGCTACACCTCGATGGTGTACGCGACGGTGTGTATCACCATCCTGTCGTACCTGGTGTGGCTGCACCACTTCTTCACCATGGGTTCGGGTGCCAGCGTGAACTCCTTCTTCGGGATCACGACGATGATCATCTCGATCCCGACCGGCGCGAAGATCTTCAACTGGCTCTTCACCATGTACCGCGGCCGTATCCGGTTCACCGTGCCGATGCTGTGGACGGTGGGCTTCATGTGCACCTTCGCCATCGGCGGCATGACAGGCGTGCTGCTGGCCGTGCCGCCGGCCGACTTCGTCCTGCACAACAGCCTGTTCCTGATCGCGCACTTCCACAACGTGATCATCGGCGGCGTGGTGTTCGCCATGTTTGCCGGCATCAACTACTGGTTCCCCAAGGCATTCGGCTACAGGCTCGACGAGTTCTGGGGCAAGTGCTCGTTCTGGTTCTGGCTGGTGGGCTTCTGGGTCGCGTTCACACCGCTGTACGTGCTGGGCCTGATGGGCGTCACACGCCGGGCCAACCATTTCGAGGATCCGTCCCTGCAGATCTGGTTCCAGATCGCGGCCTTCGGTGCCGTGCTGGTGGCGCTGGGCATCGGCAGCTTCCTGATCCAGCTGTACGTGAGCTTCCGCCGCCGTGATCAGTTGCGCGACACCACGGGCGACCCGTGGAACGGCCGCACCCTGGAATGGGCGACCTCCTCGCCGCCACCGCAGTACAACTTCGCCTTCACGCCCGTGGTACACGACCTCGACGCCTGGTGGGACATGAAGGGCAACGGCTACCGCCGTCCGCTGGACGGCTTCAAGCCGATCCACATGCCCAAGAACACCGCCTCGGGCGTGGTCCTTTCGGTGCTGTCGATGGTCTGCGGCTTCGCGCTGATCTGGCACATGTGGCCGCTGGCCGCGGCGTCCTTCGCCGCCACCATCCTGGCTGCGATCGTCCACACCTTCAACTACAAGCGCGACTTCTACATCCCGGCGTCCGAAGTGGTCGCCACCGAGAACGCGCGCACCCAGCTCCTGGCAAGCCATGTCTGACCTCGCATCCACCGCCGACGGCGCCGCCGTGCGCGCCTACCACCTCGCGGACGAGCCGCATCCGGAGAACGGCACCGCGCTGGGCTTCTGGCTCTACCTGATGAGCGACTGCCTGATCTTTGCGGCGCTCTTCGCGACCTATGGCGTGCTCGGCCGCAACTATGCCGGCGGCCCGGGTGGCGCCGAGCTCTTCGACCTGAAGCTGGTGGCCATCAACACCGCCTTCCTGCTGCTGTCGTCCATCACCTTCGGCTTCGCCATGCTGCAGAAGCAGCAGAACAAGGTCGGCGGCACGCTGGGCTGGCTGGTGGTCACGGGCCTGTTCGGGCTGTGCTTCCTGGGGCTCGAGCTGTACGAGTTCCACCACCTCATCCACGAAGGTGCCACGCCGCAGAGCAGCGCTTTCCTGTCGGCCTTCTTCGCCCTGGTCGGCACCCACGGCCTGCACGTGACCTTCGGCACCATCTGGCTGGTGGTGCTCATGATCCAGATCGCCAAGCACGGCCTGATCCACGAGAACAAGCGGCGCCTGATGTGCCTGTCGATGTTCTGGCACTTCCTGGACGTCGTGTGGATCGGCGTCTTCACCTTCGTCTATCTCATGGGAGTGCTGTGATGAGCGCCCACCCCACGCACGCCCCCGACGCCGCCCACCACGACGACCACCATGGCCACGACGACGGCCCGCACAGCACCTTCTCCGGCTACATGATCGGCTTCGTGCTGTCGATCGTGCTCACCGCGATCCCCTTCTGGCTGGTGATGAACAACGTCATCGCCCATCGGACCACCGCCGTGCTGGTGCTGGGTGCCTTCGCGGTGGTACAGATCCTCGTGCACATGGTCTTCTTCCTGCACATGAACGGCAAGGTCGAGGGCGGCTGGACGATGCTTTCCACCATCTTCACGGTGGTGTTCGTGGCAATCGCCATCGCCGGCACGCTGTGGGTGATGTTCCACATGAACACCAACATGATGCCGATGCACCCGGCCTCGGGCATGGGCAGCTGACGGTGCCGCCGGCCGTCCCGGACGCCCGGCAGGGCCCAGGACCCACGGGCCGCCCCCGCCGCAGCCGCGCCGCAAGGTGGGCGATGCAGGCCGGGGCGGCCCTGTTCTTCGTGTTGTTCATTGCGCTGGGCACCTGGCAGGTCCAGCGACTGGGCTGGAAGCAGGCCCTCATCGCGCGCGTCGATGCGCGGGTGCATGCTGCCCCTGTCGCGGCCCCTGCCCTGCCCCGGTGGCCGGCGATCGGCCGCGATGCCGACGAGTACCTTCGCGTGGCACTCGACGGTCGCCTCCTGCACGACAAGGAAGCGCTGGTGCAGGCCAGCACCGAACGCGGTGCCGGCTTCTGGGTGCTGACGCCCCTGCAGCGCGCCGACGGCACTTTCGTGCTCGTCAACCGCGGCTTCGTGCCGCCCGATCGGCGCGACCCGGCCCGCCGATCGCCATCGCCGACGGGCGAGGTCCATGTCCAGGGCCTGCTGCGCCTCACCGAGCCCGGTGGCGGCTTCCTGCGCCACAACGACCCGCCGGCCGACCGCTGGCACTCGCGCGACGTCGCGGCCATCGCGGCGGCCCGCGGCCTGCCTGCGGACCGCGTGGCGCCCTACTTCGTCGATGCCGAGGCCGCGCCCGGCGAGCCGGCCGATGCCTCGCCGGTGCCCGGCCTCACGGTCATCCGCTTCAGCAACAACCACCTCGTCTACGCGATCACCTGGTACGGCCTGGCACTGATGGCCGCTGCCGCGGGCTGGTATGTGCGCCGCACCGACCGGGCCGGGCACGCTGCTGGCGACAATGGGCCTTCCGACTCGCACGACACGCACCCATGACCCCTGCCGCGCCTGACCCGCTCGCCGGCGCCATCCCGGCGCGGCTGGGCCCCGGTGCGAGCGTCGGCCTCGAGAAGGCCACGGGCCTCAAGAACCTCCAGCAGCTCATCCAGCTGCGCTGGATCGCCGTCTTCGGCCAGATCGTCACGATCGAGGTCGTCCACTACGGTTTCCGAATCCCCATCCCGATCGAGCAGATGCTGGTCGTGCTGGGCTGCCTGGTGGGCTTCAATGTCCTGAGCCTGCTGCGCTGGCGCACCCGGCGCGAGGTCACCAACGCCGAGCTGATGGTGGCGCTGCTGGTGGACATCGGCATGCTCACCGCCCAGCTCTACCTGAGCGGCGGCGCGACCAATCCCTTCGTCTTCCTGTACCTGCTGCAGGTGATCCTCGGCGCCGTGCTGCTGCAGCCCTGGTCGACCTGGACGGTGGTAGGCGTCACCGTGCTGTGCTTCGCCGGGCTCGCGCTCTTCGGCCAGCCGCTGCCGCTGCCGCTGGACCACTACCGTGGCCTGGCCAGCCCCTACATGCTGGGCATGCTGGTGTGCTTCGCGCTCAACGCGGCGCTGCTGGTGACCTTCATCAGCCGCATCACCGCCAACCTGCGTGCCCGCGACGCCAACCTGGCGCGCCTGCAGCAACGCGCGGCGGAAGAGGAGCACATCGTGCGGATGGGCCTGCTCGCCTCGGGCGCCGCGCATGAGCTGGGCACGCCGCTGTCGACCCTGGCCGTGATCCTGGGCGACTGGCAGCACCTGCCGCACTTCACCTCCGACCCCGAGCTGGCCGAGGAGGTGACGGAGATGGAAGCACAGGTGCAGCGCTGCAAGGCGATCGTCAGCGGCATCCTGCTGTCGGCCGGCGAGGCGCGCGGCGAATCGTCCGAGGAGACGACCATCTGCACCTTCCTCGACGAGCTGGTCGACGACTGGCGCCGGCGCCGTCCCTCGGCCGGCGCCGCCTTCACCTACAGCAACCGATTCGGGCAGGACCTGCCGGCCGTGTCCGACTCCGCTCTCAGGCAGATGGTCGGCAATGTGCTGGACAACGCGCTGGAGGCGTCGCCCCAGGGCCTGCACTTCGACGCCGCCCGCGAGGGCGATGCGCTGGTGCTGACCGTGACCGACCAGGGGCCGGGCTTCCTGCCCGCCATGCTCGAGCAGTTGGGCAAGCCCTACCAGTCGAGCAAGGGGCGGCCCGGCGGCGGCCTCGGCCTGTTCCTGGTGGTGAACGTGGCGCGCACGGTGGGTGGCACGGTCACGGCCCGCAACCGCCAGGAAGGCGGCGCCGAAGTGAAGATCACCCTGCCGCTGGCCGCCATCGCGCTGGCCGGGGAAGAAGATGCCGATGTCGCCTGACGACACCACCGATGAAACCCGCAGCCTGCTCATCGTCGAGGACGACGCGGCCTTTGCGCGCACCCTGGCGCGCTCCTTCGAGCGCCGCGGCTATGCGGTGCAAGTCGCGGCGAGCCTGGAGGACGTCGCGACGCTGCTGCCTGCCTTCTCGCCCGGCTACGCGGTGGTCGACCTCAAGCTGCAGGGCGAGGCCTCGGGCCTGGCCTGCGTGCAGGCGCTGCACGCGCACGACGAGGACATGCTCATCGTCGTGCTGACCGGCTTCGCCAGCATCGCCACGGCGGTCGAGGCGATCAAGCTGGGCGCGTGCCATTACCTGGCCAAGCCCTCCAACACCGACGACATCGAGGCCGCCTTCGGCCGCGCCGAGGGCACGACGGAAGTCGAGCTGACCAATCGCTCGACCTCGATCAAGACCCTGGAGTGGGAACGCATCCACCAGGTGCTGGCCGAGACCGGCTTCAACATCTCCGAGACCGCGCGCCGCCTGGGCATGCACCGCCGCACGCTGGCGCGCAAGCTGGGCAAGCAGCAGGTCAAGTGAGCGCCGTCCACCGGCATTTGCTACATATTTGATAGCTGCTCGCGCAGGTAGGACGTGCGCTGGAGGCCGATTTGGCTTGAAGATTTCGGCGCACCGCGGCGCGTTGCGTGCCGGCCCTGAGCAAGCGCAAGCGCTGCTCCATCGCCGTGCAGCGCGTACGCGGGCCAGCGCCATTGGCGCGCGGGGTCGACTCGGCGCAAGGCGTCAGCCGCGCGCCGGCGAGCCGCGCAGCGGCAACGTCCCGGCCGCCGCCGGCGCTTCTTCCGGTATGCGGCACAGCCCCCAGCGCACGAACCAGCGGCCGACGGCCGGGTGCGCACTGAGCCAGGCGAAGGGAATCGATCCGATCAGGCCGGCCAGCACCGGCGACCAGAGCCACAGCGCACCCGGCATCCGCCACCACACCGTGCCGGCCAGCAGCAGCCCCAGCGCGGTCTGCAGCCACAGGCCACGCACAGCGACCTGCCAGTCGATGCGCTGCACGTTGCGCTGCTGCGCGGCCCAGCCCACACGGCGACCGAATGGCAGGCCCAGCAGGAATGCGCTGACCGCCACGGCCAGCACCGGTGCCGTGAGCAGCCAGAAGGCGAATTCCAGCAAGGCGCTGCCGACGATGCGCAGCACGCCGCCCCAGGCCCGGCGCGACGCGCTTCGCAGCAACACCGCCACGAGGGTGGCCAGCTTGGGCGCCAGGCTCATGCCGACGACCGACAGGAGCAGCACCAGCCCGAAGTCGGTCCTGACCGGCTGCTCGCGCCAGATCCCGAGCAGCATGAACGCGAGCCAGGCCGGTGCGCCGGCGTACATCGCGATCGCGAGCAGCAGTTGGCAACGGCTGACCGGCAGCAGCCCGGGCAGGCCGAGCAACTGCAGGTATTGCATGTTGCCCTGGCACCAGCGCAGGTCGCGGCGGATGAATTCGAGCAGGTTGGGCGGGTTCTCCTCCCAACTGCCGAGCTCGTCGGGCAACACCCGCACCTCATAGCCGGCGCGCCGCATCAGCACCGCCTCGAGCTGGTCGTGGCTCAGCACCGGGCCACCGAGCGGCGGCGAACCCGGCAGCGCCGGCAGCTCGCAGTGCGCGATGAACGGCTGCAGACGCAGGATGGCGTTGTGGCCCCAGTACGGGCCACAGTCGCCCTGCCAGCTGGCCGCGCCCAAGGTGTAGGAACGCATGCCCAGCCGCATGCCGAACTGGAACATCCGCGTGAACGCGCTGGCGCTGGGCAGGCCGGTCACCAGCGTCTGCAGGATGCCGATCGAGGGACGCGCCTGCATCACGCGCACCAGCCGGAGCATTGCCGGTGCCGCCATGAGGCTGTCGGCGTCGAGCACGATGGCGTAGTCGTGCCCGGCGCCCCAGCGCTCGCAGAAGTCGCGGATGTTGCCGGCCTTGAAGCCCTCCCCGCCTTCCCGCAGGCGGTAGCGCAGCGCGACGCTCCCGCCGAAGCGCGCCTGCAGGTGGCCCACCATGCGCGCCTCGGAGGCGACGACTTCCGGATCGTCGCTGTCACTCAATACGTAGAGATGGAAAGCGCCGCCCTGCCCGCTGGCGACGAGGCCGTCGAGCATCCAGCCCAGGTTGTGCGAGAGCCGTTCCGTGTCCTCGTTGCGGATGCAGGCCAGCAGCGCGGTGGATGTGTCGATCCGCTGTTGCAGGTCGGCTGCGCCGACATGCGGCGCCACCAGGCTGGCCGCGTCGCGGCTGCAGACCATGAGCGCCAGGCCGATGGCTGCGTTCCAGAAGCCGATGGCGGTCCACGGCAGCGTCACGGCGAACGCAAGCAGCATCGCGAGCCCGATCGCGTCGACCTGTCCGACGAAGAGCGTGGCAGCCATCAAGCCGATCAGGCCGACCGCCGTGGCGGCGACGGCGATGGCGAAGCCGGCGCGGCGCCAGCGCAGGCCGGCATCCGCTTGCAACGGCTGCTGGGGCGGCGCGCTCACAGCATGCGGCGCAACAACCCGTCGCGGCGTACGAAGCTGTGATGAACGACGCCCGCCAGATGGCCGACGATGAGCAGACCGATCGCGATCGCGCCGCACCAGTGCAGGAACGACAGGACCTTGGCGAGTGCCTCGTCCTTGCCCACCGGCGAGGGGATCGGCAGCACGTTGAAGACCGAGAGCGGAAAGCCCCAGGCATTGGTGGCCAGGAAGCCCGTCAGCGGCATCAGCAGCAACAGCAGGTACAGCCCGAAGTGGTTCGCATGGGCGGCGAAGCGCATCCAGGCCGGCATGTCGGGGGGCAACGGCGGCGGCGGGTTCAGAAACCGATTGACGATGCGGGCCAGCACGAGCACGAACACCAGAACGCCGAGGCTCTCGTGCACGTTGTAGAGCCGCATCTTGAAGCCTTCGTCGGCCGGCTCGAAGTAGGCGATCCAGACCCCGAGCGGAATGACGAAAAGCAGCAGCAGTGCCGTCAGCCAATGAAGCCAGCGGGACGAAGCGGCATAGCGAGACACAGGTGTCATGGCAGGCCTCCAGTTTCAAGGGCGGCGTCGAGCGCCCCTGATTATGGGTTCGTGTCGCTGGCCGGTGTTTGCTACGGATTTGATAGCTTCTCGCGCAGGCGGGACGGGCGTTGGAGGCCGATTTGGCTTGAAGAATCCCATGCACCGGCCTCAGCGCGCGCCAGCCTGGAGCAACTGCTGCTCCATCGCCTTGTAGCCACGTGCTCGGGCCAGCGCCAGGGGCGTCCGGCCCTCGCGGTCGGCCAGTTGCAGGTTGGCGCCGGCGCGCACCAGCGCTTCGAGCGTGCGCTGATGCCGCAGCCCGCCGTCGCCGAGCACGATGGACTCGATCACCGCCGTCCAGTGCAGGTTGTTGACGTGGTCCAGCGGCGCGCCGGCTGTGATCAGCTGGCGCACGACCTCGTCGTGGCCAAGGTGCGCGGCGGCGATCAGCGCGGTGCCGTCGTAGCGGCTGGTCACCTGCTTCGCGCTGGCACCCAGCGACAGCAGCAGCGCCAGCGTCTCGGGGTCGTCGGCAACGGACGCGGTGGTGACGGCGTCGTAGCGGTCGTTCTCGAGCAGATCGAGTCTGGCACCGGCCTGGGCCAACGCACGCACCGCCGCGCGTTGGCGCGCGAAGGTGGCGACGTGCAGCGGGGTGCGGCCGAGCGGATCGCGCGCGTCCGGGTTGGCGCCGGCTGCCGCCAGTCGTGCGATGTCCGCGGCATCGCCGCGCTGCGCCGCGGCATGCAGCCCACGGTAGGCGGCCACCTCGCTCGCGGACGGCGCGGTCTGCGCCACCGCGGGCCTGGCGACCAGCGCTGCGCAGGCCAGCAGCGCGGCCGCGGCAAGCGCTGCCGCGCCGACCTGCCCACGCACCGAGGCGCTGGCCATCAGGCCCCCAGCGCGGCCCGCACCTTCTCGATGCCGGCATTCGCGCACTGCTCGTCGAGGTGGCCGCCCGGCGCACCGCCGACGCCCACGGCGCCGATCACCTCGTTGCCGGCCTTGATCGGCACGCCGCCGCCGAGCAGCAGCACGCCCGGCAGGTAGACCAGGTTGGCGCCGGCGGGGTTCTTCTGCGCGCCTTCCATCATGGCCAGCGTGGTGTTCTTGGCCGACGCCGAGGTCCAGGCCTTGCGCTCGCTCGAGCCCAGCGTGTGCGGGCCGGCGTTGTCGGCGCGCTGCACGGCACGCACGGTGCCGGCGCGGTCCACCACGGTGGCGGCGACGGCGTAGCCGTTGGCGGCGCAGGCGGCCACGGCGCCGGCGGCGATCTGGTTGGCCAGGTCGAGCGAGATGTTGCGCTGGGCCAGCACGGCGCCGGCCGGGCTCTGGGCGAAGCTGCTGCAGGCGGCCAGGGCGAGCGAGGCGGCGGCGAACGAAAGGCGGTGGTTCATGGAAAGGAAGCTCCTGGTGTTGTTCAAGGCGCCGGCCCTTGCCGGCACGCAGTGAACTTTAGGGAGCACCCTGCTCCGCCACCATTCGTACGCCTACGCCGGCGGCTCCGTAGTGCTACGGAGCGGCGCCCTCTTCCGCCAGCGCCGCGTAGCGGCGGATCAGCTGCACCAGCGACTCGCAGCCCAGCTTGGCGAAAAGGTTGGCGCGGTGCGTTTCCACCGTGCGCGGCGACAGGGCCAGCACGCGCGCGATCTCCTTGTTCGTGAGGCCGCGGGCGATGTGCGACAGCACCTCGCGCTCGCGCTCGGACAGCTGGGCGAAGCGCTCGCGCGCCGCCTGGTCGGCCTGCTGCCGCTCGCGCGAGGCGACGTGCTGGCGCACCGCCTGCTGGACCGCTTCGAGCAGTTGCTCGTCGTCGACCGGCTTCTCCAGGAACTCGGCCGCGCCGGCCTTGAAGGCGCGCCGGCACATCTCGACCGTGCCGTGGCCGGTGAGCATGATGACCGGCAGGTCCACCCCCTGCGCCACCAACTGCTGCAACACCGCGAGGCCGCCGATGCCCGGCATGCGCACGTCCATCACGATGGCGCCCACGGCCTGGCGATCGAGGCCGTCGAGGAAGGACTGCGGCTGCGCCCAGGGCTGCACGCGCAGGCCGATGGTGCCGATCAGCAGCGCCAGGCTGTCGCGCACCGCCTCGTCGTCGTCGACGAGGTGGATGACGGGCGATTGCGGTGCGTTCATGCGGCGTTCCTCCCGTCGGCCAGCGGCAGGCGCAGCTCGAAACGTGCGCCGCTCAGCGCGCTGCGGCCCGCTGTCAGGGTGCCGCCCATCTGCCCAGTCAGCGACTCGCACAGGCTCAGGCCCAGGCCGAGCCCGCCCTCGCGCGTGCTGAAGAAGGGCTCGAACACGCGCGGCAGCGCTTCGGGCGGGATGCCGGGGCCGCTGTCGTCCACCGCCAGCCAGCCGTTCGCGCCTTCGCTGCCGGTCTCGATCGCCAGACGCCGCCGGTCGGCCGGCACCGACTCCAGCGCCTGCAGCGCGTTGACCACGAGGTTGTGGACGATCTGCTCGAGCGCGACCGGGTCGGCCTGCACTTTCACGGGCGCGGGCGCCTCCGCTTCCTGCACCGCCACACCACGCCGCTGGCGCTCGGGCTCCAGCAGGTACAGCGCGCCGCGCACCACCTCCTGCAGCGCCACGGGCTGCAGGTCGGCCGGGCCGCGTGGCTGGTCGACCAGGCGGCGCAACCGGCCGACCACCTCGGCCGCGCGCCGGGCCTGTGCCGCGGCCTGCGTCATGGCGTCACGCGCGGCGCCGAGTTCGGGCGGCTCATCGTCGAGGAGGCGGCGCGCGGCCTGGGCATTGGCCAGCACCGCCGTCAGCGGCTGGTTCAGTTCGTGCGCCAGGCCTGCGCCCAACTCGCCGAGCGTGTTCAGGCGCGCAACCTGCCCCAGTCGCAGCAGTTCCTCGGCGCGGCGCCTCGCGGCGCGCTGCTGCAGCCATGCCTGCAGGGCCGCGAGTACCAAGCCGACCGCGACGCTCCAGCCGGCAATCCGCGCCCAGGGCAATTCGCCCCATCCCACGCTGCGTTCGGCCACCACGTCGAAGGGCTGGCTCTGCGCGGCCAGCGTCTTGCGGAAGGAGAAAGTCCACGGCCCCTCGTCCACGCGGCCGGGCTGCACGGCGTAGGCGCGGTCGCCCTGCTCCACGCGCACGCGCACCGGGCTGCGGCGCGGGTCCATCGGCCAGTCGCGCCAGGGAATGGTGGCCGCGAGGTCGATCGCGAGCGCGAAGCTCGTCGGCTCGGCCGCCAGCACCAGCAGGTAGCGGCCCTGCGGCAGGTCGGGTGCCGCCACCTCGGCCCGGCGCAGGCTGCGCGAGCGCGCCTCGGCTTGCGCGAGCGCGTCGGCGTGCGGGCCATCGGGCCAGGGCTGCGCGCGGTCGCGCCGCAGCACGTGAAGGATCGCAGAGTTGATGGCCGGCAGCCGCTGCTCGGGCCGCGGGCCGTCGGCCGGTGGCGCCAGCAACGCCAGCGTGGCGAGCACCGCGTCGTACTGCACCACCTGCTGGCTCAGAAGCCGGTGGACGATGCGACCGTCGGTGTCGAAGTCCTCGTGAAGCCGCACCAGCTCGGCGCGCGCGAGCCACACGCCGCCGGCCGCCGTGAGCAGCGCCCACGCCAGCCACCAGGCACCCCGCGATCGCCAACCGTGTTCCATGGCGCGTCATTGTGCCGAAGCGCAAGCGCTATGAAATCGATAGCTGTGCGCGCCCGGCCGGCGGGCGTTTCGGGGCAAAAAAAACTCTGATCCGCAACCTGGGCGGGCGATGGCATCGCGACCTTGTGCGGCACCGGACCGGATGCCGCGCCCCTTGGCATCCCGGAAACGGGGGATGCCGGCTTACTTGCCGAACAGCCGCAGCAGGTGTTGCCACATGCGCAGCAGGAATCCCGCGCGCTCGACCTCGGCCTGGGCGACCAGCGGCGCCTCCGCCACGGGCTTGCCACCCGACGTGGCGACCACCTTGCCGATCACCGCCCCCTTGGCGATGGGCGCCTGCAGATCCGGGTTGAGTTGGGCCGCCGTTTCCAGCTTCTGGCCCTTCGGCACGGTGATGGTCCACGGCGCGCCCAGCACGGCCGGCACGGTGTCGGCCTTGCCGAAGCTGACCTTGGCCACGGCCACCTGCGCGTTCGGCTGGATCGGCACGGCCTTCTCGAAGCGGCTGAAGCCCCAGCTGAGCAGCGCCCGTGTCTGGTCCGCGCGCGCCTGCATGCTGTTGGTGTTGAGGATCACGGTGATCAGGCGCATGTCGTTGCGCTTGGACGAGGTGACGAGGCAATAGCCCGCCTCCTGCGTGTGTCCGGTCTTCAGCCCGTCGACCGTGGGGTCGGTGTAGAGCAAGGCGTTGCGGTTGCCCTGCTTGATCTTGTTGTAGGTGAACTCGCGCTCGGCGTAGATCGGGTAGAAGTCGGCGCTGTCGTGGATGATGGCGCGCGCCAGGATCGCGAGGTCACGGGCCGAGGACTTGTGCTCCGGGTCCGGCAGCCCGGTGGCGTTGACGAAGTTCGTGTGCGTCATGCCCAGGCGCTTGGCCTCGGCGTTCATGAGCTTGGCGAAATTGTCTTCGGTGCCGGCGAGGTGCTCGGCAATGGCCTTGGACGCATCATTGCCCGATTGCACGATGATGCCGCGCAGGATGTCCATCACCGTGGCCTGCCCGTTGAGCGGCAGGTACATGCACGACTCGGTGCTCGACCCGCGGCACCAGGCATGTTCGCTCACCGAGACGAGGTCGTCCTTCTTGAGCTTGCCGCTGCGCAGCGACTGCTCGACCAGGAAGCTGGTCATCATCTTGGTCAGCGACGCCGGTGGCAACGGCTCGTCCGGGTTCTTGGAAGCCAGCACCTGGCCGGAGTCGTAGTCCATCAGCAGCCAGGCCTTGGCGGCCAGCGCCGGCGGCCCGCCGGGTTCGGCGGATGGGGTGACGGAGGGCGGTGTGGCCGAAGCCTTTTTCTGCGCTGCGGCCTTGGGGGTGGCCGGCTTGGCGGCCTGGTGCTGCGCAGCGAAGGATGCGGTGGATGGCGCGAAGCCGCCTGCGGCAATGGCCAGAACAGCGGAAAGGATCAGTGAACGGTTGGCTTGCACGGTGCTCAGGGACAGGAAAACGGACGGTGGTTCGGATGCGGGTTCGACCGGGCGGCGGGAGCTCACTCCCACTCTATTATCTATAAGCATAAAAATACGTTTCATGACAATGACTTGCGGATGAACCATCAGTAGATGCCATGAAAAATGCCATGTTTGGATTTGCAACCAGTCTTAACCACGACCTTCACCGAAGGGGGCCAGCCTAGAGGCCGCGTGGATACACATTTGTGTATCCATGTGATAGGATGCCACGATGTCCGCAAAAGACGTTGGTGTTCGCATTCGGGTCGAAAAGGAACTGCGTGAGGCGTTCCAAGGGGCCTGCCTTGCCGAGAATAGGCAAGCTTCCGATGTGCTGCGCGAATTCATGCGCTCCTTCGCCGATAAGCATAGCGGAGGACTGCAGGCAAGCTTGTTTGCGGCACCAAAGGCCAAGAGAAAGACACGTCAAGCGCGCGCAGGGCACAGGGGAGACCCCACCAGTGCGTAGCTGCCCGCTGAGCCCAAGGTCATTTGCTGGGGTTCGAGCGTGTTGCGCCGAACAGGAGTTAAAAGAATGAGCAAAAAACCAACCTTGAAATTGGTCCACGGAACGGCAGGGCAACAGCCCTGCCGTTCCACATCGGAGGTATCCGCGCCGAAGTGCCCGCCCAAGATCGCCGAGACTGGACAGCCGCTGCTGGACAAAATGCTTGATGTTGGCGTCATTGAAGGCGATTCGCTGGCGGTCCTGCCAGCGCTGCCACGTGAAAGCGTGGATCTGTTTTTCACGTCGCCGCCCTATGCCGATGCGCGAGCGTACAGCCGCATCCACCCTGACCGCTATGTCGAATGGTTCCTGCCCTTCGCACGTGCGATGTACGACGCAGCCAAGCCCAGCGGCAGTCTCGTCATCAACATCAAGAACCGGGTAGCGAACCGGGGCCCGCTGAAGGGCCAGCGTCACCCCTACGTGTACCAGCTGGTCCTGGCACTCCAAAACATGGGCTGGCGATGGGTCGAAACCTACATTTGGTCCAAGCCCAACGCAGTGCCTGGCAAGTTCGGCCCGAGGACGAAGGACAGCTTCGAGTACGTCTATCACTTCGCACGCGGGAGCAAGCCTTTCTTTGACCTCAATGCCGTGCGCGTGCCCTACAAGGCCGATGCCTCGGAGATTGAGCGGCGTAAGAAGGACAAGCTGGGCCGGCGCAGCACGGAAGCCGGCTTTGGCCGTGACCGGACCAAGACCTATCTCCTGGGCGGCGCGGACCCTGGCAATGTGGTGGCGGTTTCGCAGACCTACAACCAGCACCGGGGCGTGGCCCACACGGCCGCAATGCCCGAGGGCCTGGCCGAGTTCTTCATCAAGGCCGCAAGCCCCGTCGGCGGTGTCGTGGTGGACCCCTTCGCCGGGGGCGCGACCACGGTAGTCGTCGGCCGCCGACTTGGCCGCCAGGCCGGCGGCATCGAGCTACACGAGGACTTCGTGAAAGAAGGTTTGCGCCGCATCGCGGCTGACCTGGCCGATGACACGCCCGGCCAGTTGGTCAACGCGATGGGGGTATGAGCCGGTGACTGTTGAAGCAACTATTGAGGCCATCCTTGGAGCTGGCACATTCACCCAGCGCATCCACCAAATCCGCCTTGTGCCCCAGCGTCACGGCACGGGGGACCACGGCACGATTTACGCGGCCGTGGCCCGCGAGCTGTACATGCCGCACCTGGCCCCGGACTTCGCCTATATCCACGAATCCCCGTTCTACGAGACTGAACACTTCTTCGCTGCCTACGATGTGGCGGCCAGGCTGACCGAAGGCTTCACCCGCGTCAGCGAAGCCGAGCTCCAGGCCGTCCTTTTGGAGTGTCCGCGCACGCTGTTGGTCTTCCGCACGCTGCTGGGCCTGACGAAAGACGAGTTCGCCCATTCGACGCTGCTGGCCGGCGGTCCTGACGAGCTAGCCCCGCTGACGGCGGCGCAGATCGACACGCTAGAGCGCAGCGCGATCGACTACCAGCGGCCCAACACGGCGGCCGCGCTGACTAAGGCAACGGCACAGGCCCAAGTCGCGGCCAAGACGATCACGATGGCGATGGACGGGGAGCTGTTCGGCGATGCGCCGGACGGCCTCAAGAGCAAGCAGCGCAAGCCCGACACCGAAAGCGGCTGGGCCAGCGTCCACAACTTCGCAGCCAACGGCGTACCCCTGCGGGTGTTCCTGCACCAGCGCCACTACGGCGGCGCTTTCCGCCAGGTCCTCGATGCAACATCGACCCTACGCGGGGACTTGATCGAGGACGCGGTAGAAGCGCTGTTCACGGCTCGTGGTATCTCGTTCATCCGCACGGGAAGCCACAACCAAGCCGACATTGCCAGGCGCTTCGAGGTCCACGTGACGCCGGCGCCTGACTTCGTGGTGTACGACCCGGCCGACGACAGCCTGAAGGCCATGCTTGAGTGCAAGGGCACCAACAACGGCGGCACGGCCCGAGACAAGGCCCTGCGCTTCCGAAGCCTCAAGGCAGAATCTGTGCGCCTTGGAGGTGTCCCGCTTATCGCCGTGCTGGGCGGCATCGGCTGGGCGCGGATCAATGACGCCCTCGGCCCCGTGGTGCGGGACACCGATGGCCGGGTGTTCACCCTGTCCACGCTGGCATCTATGTTGGACGTTGCACCATTCCCAAGCTTGGTGACGACTCCATAGCGGGCAAAAATCAAATCAGGCCAAAGACCAATAGGGAGTACCACGTGAAACTTGCAGCTGTCATTCTTGAGAACTTCCGTGGGTACTCCCAAAGCACCCGCATCGAAATTGATGACCTAACCGCGTTTATTGGTAAAAACGACGCGGGAAAATCAACGATTCTCGAAGCGCTGGAAATCTTCTTTAACGATGGAAAACCGGAACGCGGTGATGCCTGTGTGCATGGCACAGGGACGACGATCCGCATCGGCTGCGCGTTTGACGGTCTGCCCACCGAGATAGTCCTTGATGCAGCCGCTCACACCTCCCTTGCCGCCGAGCATCTGTTAAATGAAAACGGCGAGTTGGAGATCATCAAGGAGTGGGACGCTTCAGCCAAGACGCCAAAAGAGTCGGTTGTTGCGGCGGCACAGCACCCGACTAATGCCGACGCAGCCGACCTGCTCACACTGAAAAACAGTGACCTCAAGGCCCGCGTAAAAAAGCTGGGAATAGATGAGTCCACCGTAAATCTGACCATCAATGGGAGTATGCGGCAGGCAATTCGTGAAGCATGCCAACCGCTAACGCTTGAGCGGAAGCTTTTACCTCTCGATAAGGAGGACGCCAAAAAAGTTTGGGACCAGCTCAAACCTCAGCTGCCAATGTACGCGCTCTTTAAATCGGATCGTCCAAGCCAGGACGGGGACGACGAGGTTCAGAGCCCGCTCAAGTTTGCGATTACTCAGGCGCTGAAGGAAATGGCGGACGATCTGAAGAAGATCGAAGATTCGGTACGGTTGCGAGCTGAGGACGTGGCGAAACGAACGCTGGCGAAGCTGAACGAGATGGACGGCCGCTTGGCAAGCGAACTGAAGCCATTTTTTAAGACTGACCCCAAATGGGACGTTTTCAAATTCGGCCTAGTGGGTGACAACGACATACCCATCAACAAACGAGGGAGTGGCGTCCGCCGTCTTATCCTGTTGAACTTCTTCCGGGCCGAGGCAGAGCGGCGTCGCACCGAGAAGGGAGCACTGAGCGTAATCTATGCCATTGAGGAGCCAGAAACCTCCCAGCACCCTGACAATCAGCGACTATTAGTCCAGGCGCTCAAGGAACTTGCGGCGGATGAGAATACGCAAGTATTGGCCACATCGCACACTCCAGGCTTGGCCGGCCTCCTGCCAAGTGACAGTCTGCGGTATGTCCGCAAGCAAGCCGACGGCACGGCTGCCGTTTCTCATTGCAGCGATGCCGACTTGGCCGCAATAGCAAATGAGCTTGGCGTTCTACCGGACCGACGGGTTCAAGCCCTGGTTTTCGTAGAAGGGACAAATGACATCGAATTTCTTGAGCGTGTCAGTTCCATGCTCAAGCCTGATTTCGCCGATGTCGTGGATTTCACCAGTGACAGCCGCGTGGCACTGGTGCCTCTCGGTGGTGGATCATTGAAGCAATGGGTTGCCAAGCATTACCTGCGGAACCTGAACCTTCCTGAAGTTCACATATACGACAGGGATGACGCCACTCCACCGAAATACCAACCGGAATGTGATGCTGTCAATGCACGAGGTGACGGCTCATGGGCTGTCATCACGGCAAAGCGCGAACTTGAAAATTATCTGCATGCGGACGCAATTTCGGAAGGCATGAACGGTATTGTGGTTACGTTCACTGATACCTGTGATGTCCCCCTAATCGTGGCGCAGACGGTGCATGCAGCGTCCGGTAGCGGGAAGCCTTGGGCAGAAATCATCAATGATCCCAAGGAACTTTCAGACAAGGTCAGTCGAGCTAAAAAACGGCTCAATCGCGATGCTGCCGCGAAAATGACAGTAGACAGGTTTGCGCAGAGTGATGTTTCCGGTGAGGTTGCGAGCTGGCTAAAGAGGATTCATGCCATGCTGGTATGAATAACAGAGAGCAACAGCCCTTTATACCTTGCACTTGAACGAAGCTCCCGGGCTTTCCCATAGCCGTCGGTAAGCCACCTCATCGTCGGTTGGTTCGCGGTTGAGTTGCTCCAGCAGCCAGGCCGCGCCGGCGGCCATTGCCTCATCACGGCCGAGATAGTGACCGTCGAGCGCGAAACACATGCCACCCACCCTGTAGTTCACTTCCCACGCTTGGCCGTCATGGGTGTGGCACACGGCATAGGCGAAATAATCTTCCTTGGCGTGCATCTCGTCACACGCTGCTTGCAGCTCGGGACGGAGCGGCGGCAAGGAGTAGTGTCCGTTTCTCATACTTTCGTGCCCTCCTGGTCGGCAGCCGCCATCGCGTCAGCCTCGATCAAAGCGTCCTCGTAGAAAGCCCCCATACGCACTGCTTCGGCCTGGCTCACTTCGACTGCCCATATTCGTTTCACTTGGGATGGGCTGCACCCGGCCAGCTCGGCCGTCCTGGTGATGCTGTGACCGGACTTGCGTAGCGCGACAACCTGGGCATGGCGCTTCGGGTCAGCGCGGCGGCCGCGATACTTGCCAGCGTCCTTCGCCAGCTCGATGCCTTGGCGCTGGCGCTCGCGCCTGTCTTCGTAGTCGTCGCGGGCCATCTGGAGGGCCAGCTTCAAAAGCATGTCCTGGACGGATTCCAGAACGATCTTGGCAACGCCCTGGACTTCGGCTGCCAGGTCAGATAGATCGACCACGCCAGGGACGGCCAGCCGTGCGCCCTTGGCCCGGATCGAGGCCACCAGGCGCTCAGCCTCGGGCAGCGGTAGGCGGCTGATCCGGTCGATCTTCTCGGCGATGACCACCTCTCCCGGTTGCAGGTCGGCCACCATGCGCAGCAGCTCTGGCCGGTCGGCGCGCGCGCCGGATGCCTTCTCGCGGTAGATGCCGGCGACGTAGTACCCCGCAGCCTTCGCGGCTGTGATGATCCCCTCCTGGCGCTCCAAATCCTGCGCGTCCGTGCTGACACGCAAATAGACTCGCGCCATCATTGGGGTGGCATTCATGTCAAACCCCCTTCGGCCTGTAGACGGAGACGAAGTAGGTGAGCGCGGTCAGCACGGCGAAGTGCAGCAGAAACGTCCAGCCGGCATGCACGCCCGGCGTGCGCCAGTGGTAAAACATCCGCAGGAGCTGGAAAAGCACCTCAAGGGACACCACCCATCTGAGGATCGGCCAGACCAGTACCGTTGCCATCCATACGAACTTGACCAGGCCGGCCAGCAGCCCATGACCATCAACCTTCTGAGCGCCAGGCACGGAAGCTGGGGCCGACTTCACCGGCGCGGGCCCGGCGGGCTGCTCGACCTTCTTGGGAAAATTGATGACATTGGACATGACGCGTTTGGGTATACCTAAATGCGCCCACTATAGATCGACAGGCTCATTTAATAAAGGTCGATCTATATGTGTCATTTTCAGAAGGCGATAGCACGAATTATCAAAAGTCGGCCGCACGGTTTTTTCTGACGGTTGACGTCACCTCAGAAAACGGAAAATAAAGCACGCTTAGGCGTAGTTCCCTTGGCTACACCGCGTCGGTACTGCGCGGTTCTTTCTTCCCTTGCAGTGAAGCAATCAGCGGGCAAGAAACATTCCCCTGCCGCAGGTGGCAGGCACACACAAGTTCGGAAAGCACCGACTCCATACGCGCCAAGTCAGTCATTTTTTCGCGCACGTCCTTGAGCTTGTGCTCGGCCAGACTACTGGCTTCCTCGCAATGGGTGCCATCCTCCAGCCGCAGCAGTTCGGCTATTTCATCCAGACTGAAGCCCAGCCGCTGGGCTGATTTCACGAACCGCACCCGCGTTACATCCGCCTCGCCATAGCGGCGGATGCTGCCGTAAGGCTTGTCCGGCTCCGGCAACAAGCCCTTGCGCTGATAGAACCGGATGGTCTCTACGTTGACCCCGGCCGCCTTGGCGAAAACGCCGATGGTCAGATTTTCCAAATTGTTTTCCATATTGCTTGACTCCGTACATGACTACGGAAGTAAGGTTACGCTATCCAATTTAAATTCGAAAGGACACGCGCATGTCTGAACCACAAAACGGGCGCGGGGCGCTCTTCGCCGGCGGGCTGGCTGCCATCCTCGCCTCGGCCTGCTGCCTGGGGCCGCTGGTTCTGGTCACCTTGGGGTTCAGCGGCGCTTGGATCGGCAACCTGACGGTATTGGAGCCGTATCGGCCGATCTTCATCGGCGCGGCGCTGGTTGCACTGTTCTTTGCCTGGCGGCGCATCGTCCGACCGACCGCAGCCTGCAAGCCGGGCGAGGTGTGCGCGATTCCGCAAGTGCGCACCACCTACAAGCTCATTTTCTGGTTCGTCGCCGTGTTGGTCTTGGTCGCGCTTGGTTTTCCCTACGTCATGCCATTTTTCTACTAATCAGGAGTTCATCATGAAAAAGCTGTTTGCCTCCCTCGCTCTCGCCGCTTTCGTTGCCCCCGTGTTCGCCGCCACTCAGACCGTCACGCTGTCCGTGCCTGGCATGACCTGCGCCTCTTGCCCGATCACTGTCAAGCACGCGCTTTCCAAGGTTGAGGGCGTGAGCAAGACCGACGTAAGTTTCGACAAGCGCCAGGCCGTCGTCACCTTCGACGATGCCAAGACCAACGTCCAGAAGTTGACCAAGGCGACCGAGGACGCGGGCTATCCGTCCAGCCTCAAACGCTGATCCGTTAACCGAACTCGGGAGCGACACATGGGACTCATCACGCGCATCGCTGGCAAAACCGGCGCGCTCGGCAGCGTCGTTTCCGCGATGGGCTGCGCCGCCTGTTTTCCTGCCATCGCCAGCTTTGGCGCGGCCATCGGACTGGGCTTCTTGAGCCAGTACGAGGGGCTATTCATTGGCATCCTGCTGCCGATGTTCGCCGGCATCGCGTTACTCGCCAATGCTATCGCTTGGCTCAATCATCGACAGTGGCGACGCACGGCGCTCGGCACGATAGGCCCGATCTTGGTGCTGGCAGCGGTGTTTTTAATGCGGGCTTACGGCTGGCAGAGCGGTGGACTGCTCTATGTCGGCCTGGCCTTGATGGTTGGGGTGTCGGTCTGGGATTTCATCTCGCCAGCACATCGCCGCTGCGGGCCGGACAGCTGTGAATTGCCAGAACAACGTGGCTGACGGCAACAGCCGTAGCCACCACAGAAAAGGAAAAATACATGACCACCCTGAAAATCACCGGGATGACCTGCGACTCGTGCGCGGCTCACGTCAAGGAAGCCTTGGAGAAAGTGCCCGGCGTGCAATCGGCGCTGGTGTCCTATCCGAAGGGCACAGCGCAACTCGCCATTGAGGCGGGCACGTCATCGGATGCGCTGACTACCGCCGTGGCCGGACTGGGCTACGAGGCAACGCTTGCCGATGCGCCACCGACGGACAACCGCGCCGGCCTGCTCGACAAGATGCGCGGCTGGATAGGGGCCGCTGATAAGCCCAGTGGCAACGAACGCCCGTTGCAGGTCGTCGTCATTGGTAGCGGTGGCGCGGCAATGGCGGCAGCACTGAAGGCCGTCGAGCAAGGCGCGCACGTCTCGCTGATCGAGCGCGGCACCATCGGCGGCACCTGCGTCAACGTCGGCTGCGTGCCGTCCAAGATCATGATTCGCGCCGCCCACATCGCCCATTTACGTCGGGAAAGTCCGTTCGACGGCGGTATCGCGGCGACTGTGCCTGCGATTGACCGCAGCAAACTACTGGCCCAGCAGCAGGCGCGCGTCGAAGAACTGCGCCATGCCAAGTACGAAGGCATTCTGGACGGCAACCCGGCCATCACCGTTGTACATGGTGAGGCGCGTTTCAAGGATGAGCAGAGCCTGGTCGTCCGTTTAAACGATGGTGGCGAGCGCGTGGTAGCTTTCGACCGCTGCTTAGTCGCCACGGGTGCCAGCCCGGCCGTGCCGCCGATTCCGGGCCTGAAAGAGTCACCCTACTGGACTTCGACCGAGGCCCTGGTCAGCGACACCCTTCCCGAACGCCTAGCCGTGATCGGCTCGTCGGTGGTCGCGCTGGAACTGGCGCAAGCCTTCGCCCGGCTGGGCAGCCAGGTCACGATCCTAGCTCGCAACACGCTGTTCTTCCGCGACGACCCGTCCATCGGCGAGGCCGTCACAGCGGCCTTCCGTGCCGAAGGGATCAAGGTACTGGAACACACGCAAGCCAGCCAGGTCGCGCATGTGAACGGCGAATTCGTGCTGACCACGGGACACGGTGAAGTACGTGCCGACAAGCTGCTGGTCGCTACCGGACGGACACCGAACACGCGCAGCCTGGCACTCGACGCGGCGGGAGTCACCGTCAATGCGCAGGGTGCCATCGTCATCGACAAGGGCATGCGCACCAGCACGCCACACATTTACGCGGCCGGCGACTGCACGGACCAGCCACAATTCGTCTATGTGGCGGCAGCGGCCGGCACCCGTGCCGCGATCAACATGACCGGAGGGGATGCTGCCATCAATCTAACCGCGATGCCGGCCGTGGTGTTCACCGATCCGCAAGTAGCAACCGTGGGCTACAGCGAAGCGGAAGCGCATCACGACGGGATCGAAACCGACAGTCGCACGCTCACGCTCGACAACGTGCCGCGTGCGCTTGCCAACTTCGACACACGCGGCTTTATCAAGCTGGTCATCGAGGAAGGTAGCGGACGGCTCATCGGCGTGCAGGTCGTCGCCCCGGAAGCCGGCGAATTGATCCAGACGGCTGTTCTCGCCATTCGCAACCGCATGACGGTGCAGGAACTGGCCGACCAGTTGTTCCCCTACCTGACGATGGTCGAGGGGTTGAAGCTCGCGGCGCAGACCTTCAGCAAGGACGTGAAGCAGCTTTCGTGTTGTGCCGGATGAGGAAAAGGAGGTGTTCGATGAACGCCTACACGGTGTCCCGGTTGGCCTTTGATGCCGGGGTGAGTGTGCATATCGTGCGCGATTACCTGCTGCGTGGATTGCTGCGGCCAGTCGCCTGCACCACGGGTGGCTACGGCCTGTTCGATGACGCCGCCTTGCAGCGACTGTGCTTCGTGCGGGCCGCCTTCGAGGCGGGCATCGGCCTCGGCGCATTGGCGCGGCTGTGCCGGGCGCTGGATGCGGCGAACTGCGATGAAACTGCCGCGCAGCTTGCTGTGCTGCGTCAGTTCGTCGAACGCCGGCGCGAAGCGTTGGCCAATCTGGAAGTGCAGTTGGCCGCCATGCCGACCGCGCCGGCACAGCATGCGGAGAGTTTGCCATGAACAGCCCCGAGCGCATGCCGGCCGAGACGCACAAACCGTTCACCGGCTACCTGTGGGGCACGCTGGCCGTGCTGACTTGCCCCTGCCACCTGTCCATCCTCGCTGCCGTGCTGGCCGGCACAACCGCCGGTGCATTCCTTGTCGAGTATTGGGTCATCACGGCGCTCGGTTTGACCGGCCTGTTTCTTCTGTCACTGGCGCGGGCGTTGCGGGCATTCAGGGAAAGATCATGAGCGCTTCCCGGCCGGATGGATGGACTACGGCGGAGGGCCCAAGCGTTCGAGCGCGGGCAAGGCTTTCTGTTCGCAAAGCCGATGCCGGCGGCGGCATTCGCCGTCTTCGTCAGTCAATGGAGGGGTGCCACCATGAATGCAAATGATCCGACCGCCACCAGTTGCTGCGTGTGCTGCAAGGAAATTCCGCTCGATGCCGCCTTCACACCGGAAGGCGCGGAGTACGTCGAGCACTTCTGCGGGCTGGAGTGTTATCAACGTTTCCAGGCGCGGGCCAGCACTGCGACCGAAACGAGCGGCGAACCGAACGCTTGCGGTTCGCCGCCGTCAAATTGAGACAAACCACGCTTTCGCTACGTCGCCTCATGTCGGCATCAAATTCGGCTGAGTAGCTTCTCGCCATCTGGACGTAGCTCGCCCTTGGGTGAAATATGCCGATACAGGGTCTGCCGCGTGATGCCAAGTTCCTGGCACAGGTCGCCGACCTTGGTCTCTGACTGCCCCATTGCCGCCATCGCCAGCCGCAGCTTGGCGGCGGTCATCTTGAACGGCCGGCCGCCTTTCCGGCCGCGTGCCCGTGCTGAGGCCAGGCCCGCCACGGTGCGCTCGGCGATCAACTCGCGCTCGAACTCGGCCAGCGCGGCGAAGATACCGAAGACCAGCTTGCCGGCGGCGGTCGTGGTGTCAATGGCCGCGCCGTGCCCGGTCAGCACCTTGAGGCCGATGCCGCGTCCGGTCAGGTCATGGACGGTATTGATCAGATGGCGCAGGTCGCGCCCGAGCCGATCCAGTTTCCAAACGACCAACGTGTCGCCTGGCCGTTAGGGATGTAGCTGTACCGCTCGGAACGGCTCTCATGCGGGGCATCCGCAAAGATGGACGGGGCCACGCGCCGGATTTGGTCATCCGACAAGGGGTAATCGGAACGCAGCGCCGGGGAATGGGAAGCAAAACGGGATGCAAGCATGTCTTTCTCCTGACTTGGTTGTTGAAGAAAACCGCACACCGGATTCCTAGATTCGGAGCCCAGCCTTTCGGCTGTTCGGTGCGGTCGGCACGAGGAACCTGGTTGGCCCTGTTGCCACCGTCTTTCCTGAGTTCATCGCCCGCGACGGTCAGGAGCGCGCGGACGGGGGCCGTCAAGGAGGCAAGCGCAGGGTTGGTGCGGCCCGCAGCGCAGCGAGGACACGGCCCTGCGCGCCTTGACGGCGCACGGGAGCGGGCTACAGTCGCGGACAAGGTGATGAAGTCAGGGGAGACGGCTGGACAAGGCAACGGCCTTCCCCATGCGCCGACCGCACGGCAAGCGAAGCGCGCAGGCCCGAAGCTGGAAGCCGGGCCGGAGGCGTCAGCCGATCAGCGCGAGGGAATGATGGAAGCCCGACAGGGGCGAAACCCCGCAGGGGGTTCGATGCGCAGCACGACAGCGCGACCGGCCATGTTTCCTGGCCGGGGACGCCCGGACTTCAAGGCTCGATGCACAAGCTCATGCTCCAGGCATCGGGAAGCCGGCTCGGCGGCCTTTGAGGGGCGCCAAGCTCGCGCGGCGGGGATAGCCCGCAGGGCTTTCCCCTGGAGACAAGCAAAGCGCGCAACGCCCCGTTAGGGGCGCGAAGGCATCACGCCGAGTCGTCAGAGCGCAGGCTGGATTCCGACAGCAGCACGATGCGCTGCTCGTCAGTGATGAGTGCGTTGTTCATGGTGAGCTCCTGAAAGGTTGCCGGGCGGAATTGCCCGACCCTTTCGGGGCACTGCGCAGCGCAAGCAGTCAAGGGTCAACGACGGCCGCAGGCCGCAAGAGTGCGAGCACGCGCCGCCCTTGCACGGCGAGAACGCCGTGGCACGATGGAGAAGCAACAAGCCGCCACACCGCGCCACCCAGGCACAGCCGGTATTAGCAAGCGCAGCGCGCAGGCCCGGATCTGCGATCAGGGCCGCAGTTGCGTGAAGGATCGACGCCGCATGGCCGTGATTCGGCACGAAGCACGGGGCAACGCCCGAGAGCCTGACGGCGCCGCGCGCCGACACGCCCCAGGGCGGGGTGCAAATCTTCTGAACCCAGTAGTTACTGTTTTGTAGAGATCGCTACATCATTGCAACGACCGTGACAGGGATTTAAGCTGTTGCCATGACTCTCACCTCCGACTCTTGGCTGACCCTCATCGTCAGCCTCCCCTCCGCGAGCGCCACGGCACGCATGCGGATTTGGCGCGCCGTCAAGGCGCTCGGCTGTGCCGCCTTGCGCGACGGCGCCTACCTACTGCCCGCTCAGGCCGAACAGGCTGCGCAGCTACAAATGCTGGCCGATGAAGCGCTGCAGGAAGGTGGCCAAGCCTGGCTGCTGCAGGTACAAGCCCTTGACCTGGCTGAGCAGGCCACCTTTCAGGCGCTGTTCGACCGGACGGCCGATTACACCCCCTGGCTGGAGGAACTGGCGCAAGCACGCCAGACGCTTTCCGCCCTGAGCGCAGCCGAACTCCAGCGTACACAGCGCAAGCATGCGCGTGCCTATGAGGTCATCCGCAAAATCGACTTCTTTCCCGGCGAGACGTCGATCCGCGCCGACGCCCAGTGGCGCGATTTCGCCAACGCCCTCGAATCTATGCAGTCACCCGGCGAGCCGCAGCCTATGGCCGGCCGCATTGCTCGGCGTGATCGCATGCAGTACCAGGGGCGAGTCTGGGCCACACGCCGCCATCTCTGGGTGGACCGCGTGGCGAGTGCCTGGCTGATCCAGCGTTTTATCGACCCTCACGCGCGCTTCCTGTGGCTGAACACCGCAGCAGACTGCCCGTCCGATGCGCTGGGTTTCGATTTCGACGGCGCGACTTTCTCGCACGTGGGCGAGCGGGTGACGTTCGAGGTACTGCTGGCGAGCTTCGGCCTGGAGGACGATCGGGGTCTCTCGCGCCTGGGAGCCATGGTGCATGCGCTCGACGTGGGTGGCGCGACCACACCCGAGGCCAGCGGCTTCGAGGCCGTGCTGGCCGGCGCACGCAAGCGCTGGCCGGACGACGACGCGCTGCTGGTCGACATCGGCGGCGTGCTGGATTCGCTCCATGCCCATTTCTCCAGTAGTCGCAAAACGTGACGACCCACCTCAGATCACTTCTTTAACTCAGATCACTTTTTTAGGAACGAATCTTCATGAACGAGACCACTTCAGCCGCAGCCATCAGCAGTGCGGCGCCTCGCAGCTATACGCTGTGGCAATTGGTTGCCTATTTCCTACGGCTCGGAGCACTGGGCTTCGGCGGACCCGTGGCCCTGGCTGGCCACATGGACCGCGACTTGGTGGAGCGGCGCCAATGGTTCACCGAGGCAGACTACAAGGAAGGGCTGGCCTTGGCGCAGCTCGCGCCAGGACCGTTAGCCGCGCAGTTGGCCATCTACCTGGGCTTTGTTCACTACAGCTTCCTAGGGGCCACCCTGGTGGGCCTCGCTTTTGTGCTGCCCTCGTTTCTGATGGTGATCGGACTGGGTTGGGCCTATACGCATTTCGGCGGTCTGGGTTGGATGCAGGCCGTGTTTTATGGCGTGAGTTCCGCTGTCATTGGGATCATTGCTATCAGCACCTGGAAGCTCTCTACCAAGAACATCGGCAAAGACAAACTGCAATGGGCCATCTTTGCAGTAGCGGCGGCGGTGACGATCATCACCCAATCCGAGGAACTGTGGCTGTTCCTGGGCGCAGGCGTTCTCGTGTGGTTGTTGCGCGCGCCGCCGAAATTTATTAAGCCGTCCAGCACGCTGCACAGCAGTGCTATTCCTTTGCTGGCCTTGCTTGGCTTGTCCAACGTCGACTGGACCAGGCTGTGGCAGATCACCAAGTATTTCTTCTACTCGGGCAGCTTTGTTTTTGGTAGCGGCCTAGCTATCGTCCCGTTTCTGTACAGCGGAGTGGTCAAGGAGTACGGATGGTTGACCGATCACCAGTTCCTTGACGCTGTCGCAGTCGCCATGATCACTCCCGGTCCTGTCGTCATCACTACCGGGTTCATCGGCTTTCTGGTCGCGGACTTCTGGGGCGCGGTTGCTGCGGCGCTGGCAACCTTCCTGCCGTGCTATCTCCTCACAGTCCTGCCAGCCCCGTACTTCAAGAAATATGGAAAGAAACCGGGAATCGTGGCATTCGTCGATGGCGTGACGGCAGCCGCCATCGGATCGTTGGCCGGAGCCGTGGTAGTTATCGGGGTGCGCTCGATCAAGGACGTTCCCACGGCGCTACTCGCCCTGGGGACTGCTGCCTTGCTTTGGAAATTCAAGAAGTTGCCGGAGCCGATCGTTGTCGCTGCCGCGGCACTGATTGGGCTGGTCGTCTACCCGCTGGTGACCCGCAGCTGAATAGAAGCGAGAGGAGTCCACGCCTTAACCCATGACTTGCCACATTTCTAGGAACACTCCAATGGATTTACAACTACGCCCCCTTACCATCAACCTCGCTGCCCTCAACGGGCTGTCCGAGGAACTCATCCTCAGCCATCACGCGAACAACTACACCGGTGCAGTCAAGCGCCTGGATGCTATTCGCCAGCAACTGGCGCACCTGGATTGGCCGACCGCTCCGGTCTTCATGATCAATGGCCTGAAGCGCGAAGAGCTGATCGCCGCCAATTCCGCTTGGCTCCACGAGCTGTACTTCGACACGCTGGGAGGCGACGGTGCATTGCCGGACTCCGGCCTGGCAGTTGCCTTGGCCCGCGACTTTGGCAGCGTTGACCGCTGGCGCACGGAATTCTCCGCACTGGCCAAGGCCATGGGCGGCGGCTCGGGGTGGGCGCTGCTGTCATGGTCCACACGCGAGGCGCGGCTGATCAACCATTGGGCGGCAGACCATACGAACCTGCTGGCCGGCGCCACACCGCTGCTGGCACTGGACATGTACGAGCACGCCTACCACATGGATTTCGGTGCCAAGGCGGCCGCGTATGTTGACGCCTTCATGCAAAACATCCGCTGGAATGCCGTGATGCAGCGCTACGCTGCCGCCATCGAGGCTGATGCACTGCCCTGGTCGGCCGCACCAGAGAAAGTCGGCGGTGACCTCCAACTGATCGACGTGCGACGCACGGCAGGCTACGCACAAGCGCCTGATCGCATCGCCGGGGCCATTCGGCGCGATCCCGTGCAGTTGGCAAATTGGAGCCGTGAAATCGATACCTCTAAACCCGTCCTTGTGTATTGCGTGCACGGCCATGAAGTCAGCCAGTCGGTGGCGCTCGCGCTACGAGCGCATGGCCTCGACGCACGCTTCGTGGCCGGAGGCATCGAAGCCTGTCGCGCTGCTGGCGTGACATTTGAAGCAAAGGAGTAGCACCATGAAGTGGATTACACGCGAACGCCCCAAGATCGACCGCATCGCCTGTCCCTGGCTGGTTGCGCGCTTCATCGACCAGCAGGCGGAATTTCTCTATGTGCCGGCCAGCGAGGTGCTGAAAACCGCCAACGCTACCGGCGCCATCCCCTACGACATCCCGAATGTCGAACTAAGCCATGTGGGTGAGCTGTGCAGTTTCGATGCCTTCCTGTCGAAGTACCACCTGGACGACCCAGCGCTGCGCCAGTTGGCCGAGATCGTGCGCGGCGCCGACACCTCCCGGCTTGACCTGACGCCGCAATCAGCAGGGCTCTATGCGCTCTCGCTCGGGCTGTCGCACAACTTTAGCGACGACCACGAAATGCTCCAGCACGGCATGGTGATGTACGACGCCCTCTATGCGTGGTGCCGCGCATGCCAGGCCGAGACACACAACTGGCCGCCGGTCATGCCAGCCTGATCCGCCCAATTGAAAATGCACTAAATGTCCGCAATCCCCCGTCTTGCCTTCGCCACACTCATTCAGTCCCTGAGCCTGGTGGCGACATCGGCAGCGCCCGGCCCCAGCGAACTCACCGGCGCGCAGATCAAGACAGTCTTCGTCGGCAATGTCATATCCGAAGGCGCGCACTGGTCCGCTTACCTCCTTCCCGATGGACGCACGAAGTCCATTGAACTGGGGCGGCCGCACCAGGGGCATTGGAAGATCGTGGGCAAGGAATTGTGCGTAAGCATCAGCACGGGTGTAGAGCCCGAATGCTGGACGGTACTGCGCAAAGGCAAGGCCTATCTGCTGCGCGCCCACGGCCAAGACCTCTACGAGGTCACTCCGGAACCTCTGTCGTCGAAATATCCGTTCGATTGACCGGCACCTGCCTCGATTACCCGCTCCGGCCAGCCCCCGGAGCTGCATCCCGCCAACTACCAAGGAAACACCATGCTGCGTCTAACCCTCTCCACACTGGCCCTGGCCGCGGGCCTGCTTACTACAGGCGCCCCGGCCATGGCCCAGGCCATCGACACGGCTGCCATCGAAACGGCCACCGGCCTCAAGGGCAGCTACAACCGGGCGGAAAACGTCTTCAAGGTCAGCAAGCCACGCGACGACGTGAAGATCAATGTCGATCGCTGGACCATGCCACCGTTCATGGGGCTCACCTCCTGGGCCGCGTTCACGCCAATGGGCTCGTCCACCATGATGATGGGCGATACGGTGCTGTTCGAGGATGAAGTCAACCCGGCGATGAGCGCCGCGCTGGACAACGGCCTGGAAGTGACTGCGCTGCACAACCACTTCTTCTTCGACCAACCCAAGGTCTTCTTCATGCACATCGGCGGCATGGGGGATGCACGCAAGCTCGCCACAGGCGTGAAGGCGGTGTACGACCGCATCGCGCAGGTGCGCGCCGCCCAAGGCACGCCGGCCAGCAGCTTCGCGGGTGACATCGCATCGCCAAGCCATGTGACTGCTGCACCCATCGAGGAGATTCTGGGCAGCAAGGCGCAGGTCAAGGATGGCATGGTGAAAGTAACCCTTGGCCGCACAGCCAAGATGCATGGAACCACCGTCGGCAATGAAATGGGCATCAATACCTGGGCGGCCTTTGCCGGCGACGATGAGCATGCGGTGGTTGATGGCGACTTCGCCATGCATGAAAACGAACTGCAGACGGTCCTGAAGACCATGCGTGGCCAGAGCATCAACATCGTGGCAATCCACCAGCACATGACCCACGAGGAACCGCGCTACGTCTTTCTGCATTACTGGGGCAAGGGCAAAGCCGTGGATCTGGCCCTGGCGGTAAAGAAGGCATTGGACGCGCAGAAGGCTGCGAAATGACGAAGAAAACCTTCAGCTCGGTGCCGCAGCGCCTCCCAAGCAGCCCCACCCGGCACCTCGCGCGCCTCACCGCCGCCGGAGCCGTGTTCTGCGCACTTGCCGCGACTGCCAAGGAGGTGCCGCTGACTGGCCCGCAGATCCGTGCCGCCATCAGCGGCAAGTACGTGACTGATGAACACCATTGGGGGCACAAGTATTTCGCGGACGGGCGCGTCGAACGGTTAGAGAACGGCCGCCAGCGGTCTGCGCGCTGGTCCGTCAAAGGCAATCAGCTATGCCTGCTGAAGCCGGAAATCAGCAAGGACGAACCGATCTGCTACCAAGTCCTGCGCGACGGACAGAAGCTGCAATACAAGGACGATGCGCAGTTCGTTGTGTATCGGGGGCTGGTGCGGCCCATGCCCAAACGAGAGCCGTGAACGGTTAGGGATTGCATGCACGCAGGCGACTGACATGGCGCACTACCTCTGGACACTGCGTCCCTACTACCGGCAGACCGCCGGGCAGCTTGTCCTCGGCTCCCTGGCAGGCGTCGTCATGAACACAGCCGTGGTCCTGCCCGCCGTGTGCCTCGGGCGCGCGATCGACGCCGCGACGCACTTCGCGCATGGCCAGGCGACGCGCGCGACGCTACTGCAGGCCGTCGCGCTGTTCGCCGCCGCAACCCTGGCCACAGAACTGCCGCGACTGGGCAAGCGCTGGTGGTTGATGACGGCCAACGCGCGCATCCGCGCCAATCTGCGCGCGGATGCCCTGCGCGGGGTGCTCGCCTGGCCGATGGCAAAGCTGACTGCCACGCCTGTTGGCGACACCATGGCGCGCGTCATCGGTGACGTCGAAGTGCTGGGCGTCGGTATCCGCGAGGTGATCGTCGAGACCTGGGACACGCTCCTGTTCTTGGTGTCGTTCTTCGTCGCCATGCTGGTGCTGGACTGGTCATTGACCCTGCGGGCGCTGATTCCCGTGCCCTTCGCGATGGTGCTGGCCTGGGCCGCCGGACGCTTTATCCACCAACGCACGACGGCGGCTCGACAAGCCAACGGCGCGTTGACTGCGGGACTGCAGGAGCAACTGTCCGGCATCCGCGTCGCGAGACTACTGGGGATGAAGCAGGCCGCACAGGCGCGGATCGAGTGGCTCGCAGATGCACAGGCGCACACCAATCTCGCGGCGGCGCGGCCCCGCGCCGGCCTGCCCGCGGTCTACACCACGCTGATGGCGGCCGGCATCGTTCTGGTGCTGTGGCAAGGCGGCGAAAAGGTCATCGCAGGCGCGTGGACGCTGGGGGCGTTCGTGACCTATCTGGACCTTTTTCTGCGCTTCACCGGGCGCGGATTTCGGGTGCCGCAGCTCGTGAACTCGGTGCAAGCAGGCGGCGCAGCCTACGCGCGGCTCGCCCCCTTGCTCGCTGCGGCCCTGCCTGCTCGCGGCGAGCATCGGTTCGCTTCGTTTCGCGCCGGCTACCTGGCCGGAACGACTCCGCGCTCGACTCTCACCGAGCCGGCGTCACGAGTTGAACGCGGGCTCGCCGTATCCCTGCACAACGTGAGCTTCTCTCACGGCAACGCCGACGCCGCCGTCACGGCGCTGAACCAGGTCTCGCTCGAGATTTCGGCAGGCGCGTTCGTAGCAGTGACCGGGCCGGTCGGCTCGGGCAAGAGTGCGCTGGCGAAGGCTCTGCTGGGCCTGTACCCGCTCGCCGGCGGTACCGTTTCCCTGGACGGCGACACGCCCGCACGACATCGCGGTGACATCGGTTACCTGCCGCAGGAGCCCTTCCTGTTCTCGGGTACGGTGCGCGAGAACATCACCATGGGACGTGAGCAGGCCGACCTCGCCACGATGAGCGCCCTGGAAATCGCCGCGCTTGCGAAGGACGTTTCGGGCTTCGAGCACGGCGTCGATGCCGAGATCGGCGAGCGCGGCATTCGCATTTCCGGCGGTCAGCGGCAGCGCGTCGCACTGGCACGCGCGGCGGCGGCGGGACCTCGGCTGCTGGTGCTGGACGATCCGTTCTCGGCGGTCGACGTCGCGACGGAGGCTCAGATCATTGCCAGCCTGCGCGCGGAGTTCGGCCGCGGGGCGCCGGCCGCGCGACAGGCCACCATCGTCCTGTGCTCGCACCGGCTGGCGGCCTTCCCGCAGGCGGATCTCGTCGTCGTGTTGGATGGAGGACGCATAGTCGAACGAGGCTCTCATGAACAGCTGATGCTGGCGGGCGGCCTGTATGCACGGATCTACGCGGCGCAGGTCGCGATGGCACAGCCGGAGGACGCATGACCGCAACACAGTCACAGCCGGCACCGACAACACGCCGAGGACTCACGACCGCCCAGGTGGGCTCGCTACTGGCGCCGCAGAGACGCCTGCTCGTGGCCATCGCAGCCTGCGTGCTTGCCGGTGCGGCGCTGGAGGTGCTGCCGCCGCTCCTCGTGCGGCAGGCCGTGGACGCCCACTTGGCCGTGGGCCGTGGCGACGGCCTGATGCTGCTGGGCGTGCTCTACCTGCTGGTCGTGGCCGGGCAGCAGGCGTTGGGCTTCGCGTCTGCGTACGGCACCGCGATCGCAGCCCAACGGGCGTTGCGCGACCTGCGCGCGCGCCTGTTTGGCCATCTGCAACGGCTGCCTGCGCGCTACTTCGACACGACCCCGTTGGGTGACACCGTCAGTCGCTGCACCGCAGACATCGACACCATCGACCGCCTGTTCTCGTCGGGCATCGCGAGCCTTGTCGCCGACCTCGTGCGACTGGTCACGATCACGGTGACGATGCTCGTGCTCAGTCCCTCGCTGACGCTGCTCTGCGGACTGGCCGTGCCGCCCCTGCTGTGGTTCACGCGCTGGTTCCAGCTGCGGGTATTGGCCGCTGAACGGGCCAGCCGGGAGGCCGTGGGAAGCGTCAACACGGCACTCGTGGAGACCCTCGGTGGCGCGGAGGTCATTCGTGCTTTCGGACGAACGGGGTTCTTCGAGCACCGCTTTCGTGGCGCTCTGCAGGCCACGCAACACGCCTATCTCGCGGCCACACGCTATTCAACGATCTACACGCCGCTGATGGCCATCCTGGCGTCGCTGATCGTCTGCGGCCTGCTGTGGGCAGGCGCCGAGGGCGCGCTGGCGGGCTGGGGTGTTTCTATCGGCACGCTCACGGCCTTCGTGCTGCTGTTTCGCCGCTTCTTCGCGCCGATAACGACGCTGGGCGAGGAATGGCAGACCGTGCAGAGCGCGCTGTCCGGGGCGGAGCGCGTGTTCCAGGTCTTGGCGCTGCCGGTCGAGGAAACACCGGTCGCCCATTCCGTGCAACAGGCAAGGAGCGAACCGGAGCCGTTGATCCAGTTGAAGGATGTGATCTTCGGCTACGTCGCCGATCGCCTCGTGCTGAACGGCTTCTCCTTGAGCGTTCGCGCAGGCGAGCACGTCGCGCTGGTCGGGCGCACCGGTGCCGGCAAGAGCAGCCTGATGCACCTCGCCGGTGGCCTGTATGCGCCCTGGTCCGGCGAAATTCGCGTGGCGGGCGCGGATCCACGCGCCATGACGGACGAGGAACGCCGTCAGTGCCTGGGCGTCGTGCCGCAGACGCTGCAACTCTTCAGTGGCAGCGTGCTCGACAACCTCACGATGGGCGACGTCCTCGTGACCCGGACTGCTTGCGAAGCGGCAGCCAAGGCAACGGGCGCGCATGCGTTCATCCAGGCACTGCCGCAGGGCTACGACACGCCCCTGGACGCGGGCGAGGCCGGCGCCGCGTTGTCTGCGGGCCAACGGCAATTGCTCGCGCTCACGCGCGCGCTGGTGCGCCAGCCTGGCGTGTTGCTGCTCGACGAAGCGACTGCCGCGATCGACCACGCCAGCGACGCTGCGTTCCGCGCCGCGCTGCGCCGCGACGCGCACGACTCGTCCCGTGCCGTTCTGATCGTGGCGCATCGGCTGTCAACGGCGCAGGAGGCCGATCGCGTCATCGTGATCGAGGACGGCCGCATCCTCGAACAAGGCGCGCCGGACGAGCTGATTCGGTGCCGGGGTCGCTTCGCTGCGCTGCTGGCCATGGAGACGGCAGGCTGGGATTGGCATCAACGTTGACGTTGGAGGACAGACATGGGCAAGGACTTCTACATACAACCCGACGCGGCCGACCCGGTGCTCGATCCCGACGCGGTGCTCGCGATCGTGCGCCTGCATGCGGCGGGCGCGAAGGCCGTCAGGGCCGTCGACGAGAGCGGCGGCGAGGCGCGCACCTATGCGATCGACGACGGCCTGATCCTGAAGGTTCAGAGACCACAACAGCTGCGCGCGCGAACGAGCCTGGACAAGGAGCGTTTCCTGTTGGAGCAGCTGGCAGGCCTGGAGGGCGTACGCGTTCCACGAGTCCTTGGTGGGGGCGTCGCCGAACCCGGGATCGAGTACACCTTGATGACGCGCATGCCCGGCGTGCCGATGCACTCGGCAAGGTTCGACGGTGACCTCCGCCGGCGTACGCTGGTTGACCTGGGGCGCATGCTGCGTCGCATTCACGCAATCCCTCAGCAACCCCTGTTCGAGGCGCGCCTGATCCCCGGCGACCACACGGCGGCCGACGTTCGCACACGGTTCGGCGGCCTCTTCGACGACGCCG
The DNA here is from genome assembly GCF_901875635.1 of Xylophilus ampelinus. Classification (GTDB taxonomy): domain Bacteria; phylum Pseudomonadota; class Gammaproteobacteria; order Burkholderiales; family Burkholderiaceae_C; genus Xenophilus. Next base: position 52,330 of record NZ_CABFMN010000100.1, read on the forward strand.
TCACAGCCGTGGCGCGGGCGGCCCAGCCCTGGCCGTTCGCGCTCGACCCGTTGCAGTTGGCGCGCCTCGCGATGCGCGCCTTGCCGGACGCAGACGCCTGGGTGGCCTTGCACAGCAACCCCGGCCCCGAACACGTCTTCGTCGATCCGCAGACTAGGCAGTTGACTGGCCTCATCGACTTCGGCGATGCGTATTTCAGCCACCCGGCGCTCGATCTGCGCCGATGGCCTCGGCCCATCGATCGGGCCGCAGTTCACGCTGGGTACTGCAGCGAGGCGGAGATGAGCGAGAGCTTCAATCAGACATGGCGCGTGGCCTGCGTGCTCACCGACATGCTCGCCATTGCGCAGGATCTGGAATGCCGCGCTGCAGGGCTCGTCGAGTTGGAAGAGCTTGTCGAGCAGTTGCACTGACGGCTTACGTGATGGCTGTCTTGGCGCCGGCCGATCACCCGCGAAAGAGTAGTACCCCCATCCTCTGGAGACACGGGGAGCCGCTACAACGCCGCGGTATTCGCTTTCAGCGTGCGATCCAGCTTGCGGTGAATGAGTGATACCAGTGTCAGGATGTCCAGGGCATCTTGTTCGGACATCGGCCAGTTTGTCTTGGGGGCATGGGCGAGTGGGTTGCGCACGGCGCCGAAGAGGCCCACCAGCAGATGGGCGAAGCCTTTTTGCTCGCTCTTCTCAGATTCGGTGGCGAGCGAACCGAAAACCAGGATCGGGTTTTGCGTCGAAAACGTCCGGCTCACTAACTCGGCGCCATCCATGGTCAGGCCAGACATGGAACGGATGCGCTCGGCGACACCTTTGGTCGACTCGAAGACGGCATGGAAATAGTTTTCATCCAGCAGTTCGGCGCGACAGTAGTTGAGTACTTCAGCATGGACTTTGCGGCTTTCAAGTGCCGACTTCAGCCGGCAGGCGCGCGAGCGCGCGGCGTCCAATGTCGTGGCTGTTGGCGCCGACCGAAAACTGAGCCACTTATGAGGGTTGTGCCGACCCAAAATTGAGCCAGGTGTTCAACCTACTC